>NZ_JAKJKD010000001.1:0-670833 GCF_021845525.1 Nitrospina gracilis Nb-211
GGAGCGATGGTATTCCTGGGCCGAGAATACAAAATCCTCGCGTACTTTGTCGGTGGTGTGTTCCTCGTTCTCACCTTTGTCATTGGCTCCCAGCAGGGATTCTGGATCGGCCTCGGCACGGCCATCGCCTACCTCATCGGCGCGGCGTGTTCCATGGCCGCCGGTTACTTCGGCATGAACGCCGCCACCACCGCCAACGTGCGCACTGCGGCGGCGGCCAATGAATCCGGCCAGTCCAAGGCGCTGGACATCGCGTTCAACGGCGGCGCGGTCATGGGCCTGTGTGTGGCCAGCCTGGGGCTGCTCGGCGTGGGCGGCCTGTTCGCGCTGTTCGCGCGCGGCGAAGCGGCCAGCGTCATCAGCGGTTTCGCCATGGGCGCCAGTTCCATCGCCCTGTTCGCCCGTGTCGGCGGCGGCATCTACACCAAAATCGCCGATGTCGGTTCCGACCTCGTCGGTAAGGTCGAAGCCGGCATTCCGGAAGACGACCCGCGCAACCCCGGCGTCATCGCCGACAACGTCGGCGACAACGTGGGCGACGTGGCGGGCCTCGGTTCCGACATCTTCGAATCCTACGTCAGCTCCATGATCGCCACCATCGCCATCGCCACCAGCATGACGGTCATGAAGTTCGAGTACATGGCGCTTCCGGTCATCATTGCGATGGTCGGCCTGATCGCCTCCATCATCGGCATCCGCTCCATCCGCGCCATGACCAGCCTGGATCCGGCGGACGTTCTGCGCTACTCCACGTTCGTCAGTGCGGGCGCGATGCTGTTGGTTGCGCTCATCGTCATCAAGGTCATGGGCCTGCCGACCGGCGTGTTCGTCGCGCTTGCGTTCGGCTGTCTGGCGGGTGTGGCCATCGGCCTCATCACCGAATACTACACGGCGGGCAAACCGGTCGTGAAGATCGCCGAGGCCAGCGCCACCGGCGTCGCCACCGTCATGATCACCGGCATGGCCATCGCCATGGAAAGCTGTGTGGCTCCGATCATCACCATCGCCATCGCCATCTTCGTCTCCGCGAAAGCGGCGGGACTCTACGGCGTCGCCCTCGCCGCGGTCGGCATGCTGGCCACGGTGGGCATCACCATGTCGGTGGACGCGTACGGTCCGGTTGCGGACAACGCGGGCGGCATCTCGGAAATGGCCGGACTGGGTGAAGAGACCCGCAAGATCACCGACGGTCTCGACGCTTTGGGCAACACCACCGCCGCCATTGGCAAAGGCTTCGCCATCGGTTCGGCGGCATTGACGGCTCTCGCCTTGTTCACCGCGTACACGCAGGCGGCGGGGCTGACCATGATCAACATCACCGAAACCACCGTCGTCATCGGCGTGCTCATCGGCGGCGTCATTCCGTTCCTCGTAGCGGCGATGACCATGACCTCCGTCGGCCGCGGCGCCTTCACCATGGTGGAGGAAATCCGCCGCCAGTTCCGCGAGATTCCGGGCCTGATGGAAGGCACCGGCAAACCGGACAACGCCCGCTGTATCGACATCAGCACCAAGGCGGCGCTCAAGGAAATGATTCCGCCGGGCGTCACCGCCATCGTCATGCCGCTTCTCATCGGCGGCCTGCTCGGCGCGGAAGCGCTGGGCGGCATGCTGGTCGGCGCGACCCTCTCCGGCGTTCTCCTGGCGCTCTACATGGCCAACAGCGGCGGCGCCTGGGACAACGCCAAGAAGTACGTCGAAAGCGGCAACCTGGGCGGCAAGGGCTCCGACGCGCACAAGGCGACCGTCGTCGGCGACACCGTCGGCGATCCGCTGAAAGACACTTCCGGCCCGGCGATGAACATCCTCATCAAGCTGATGTCCATCGTCTCGCTGGTGCTCGCGCCCCTGTTCATCTGAGGCGCTTTCATTGTTCGACTTCAAACCGGGATGGGTTCGCCCATCCCGGTTTTTTTTCGGACCTCGTCCGAAGCAGAGGGCTACTGCTCAATGGTAACTGCGAGGGTCGCCGGGCGCACACTGGTTTGTAGTAAGATTTGGTGGGAACCCTCCGCCGTTCGCTTCTTGACCCGGTTTGGTTTAACCGTGCCTTTCTATCCCACAAAGTCATGCCTGCCACATTGAAATTCGGATTCCACGATTTCCTGAACGCACAACCCCTGCTCGTGCCGCTGGAAACGACCGCGCACGAAGCGGACTTTGAGATGGTGAAGGACGTGCCGGCCCGCCTGGCGGACCGCCTGCACGCCGGCGAACTCGATCTCGCCATGATCCCGTCGATCGAGTACCTCAGCCATGCCGCCGAGTACCGCCTCGTTCCCGGCGCGTGCATCGCCTCACGCGGCGCCGTGGACACGGTGCTGCTCGTCCTGCGCGGGGAGGCGGAATCGGTGCGCACGGTGGCGCTGGACGAACGCTCGCGCACCTCGGCGACACTTTTGCGCATTTTGTTTGAAGAGGTGTTTCCGCCGGAGGTGCAGTACTCGCGCACCCACCCGGACCTGGCACACATGATGCGCACCTGCGACGCGGCGCTGGTGATCGGCGACCAGGGCTTCTCCGCCCGCGCCCACAACGCAGGATGGACGGTGATCGACCTCAGCCAGCGCTGGTGGGAGCAAACCGGACGCGCTTTCGTTCACGCCGTGGTGGCGGTGCGGCGGGAAGCGGCGCTCACCCCGGAAATGCTGAAAGCCATTGCCGACGCGCCCAATCGGGGCCGCGCTTCGATGGACGCGATCGTTCGCAATCAGGTGGAGAAAACCGGACTCGATGCAAGCGTGGTGCGGGATTACCTGGAAAACAAGATCATTTACACTCTGGGCGAGGAGGAGATGGCGGGGCTCACCTTGTTCCGCGACCTGTGTTTCCAGAAAAAGATTCTGAGCGCGCGCCCGGAGTTGCAGTGGGCCGCACCCCGCACGGGCTGAAGGAAATCATATCCCTTCTTGTTTCCCTTCGGTTTTCGCCGAACCCCACCCGGACCGCCGTGTAGGATTCCGCTGGATACACCCCGTGATGAGCTGTGTGTTAATCTGTGTGCATCGGTGGTTCAACGTATGTGGAACCGGAGATGGAGTTGATGCTTGAAACGCGCTGTAAGACCATCGTTCGCCCTGTGAGCATCAGCCCGTTTCCCCTCCTCGAAGAGGAGCCATGAAATCCAAACCCATCCGGCTGTACACCATCGGCTTCACCAAGAAGAGCGCGGAGGATTTTTTCGCGCGGCTGAAGAAGGCGGGCGTGAAGAAGATCATCGACGTGCGGCTGAACAACGAGTCGCAGATCGCCGGCTTCGCCAAGAAGCAGGACCTGCCGTTCTTTTTAAAGAAGATCGGCGGCATCGGCTACGAACACCGCCCCGACCTGGCACCGACGCAGGCGCTCATCGACGAGTACCGCAAAGAAAAGAAGGGCGTGGAGAATTTTAAGAAGAAGTATCTTCAACTCGTGAAGAAACGGAAAGTGGAAAAGGCGCTCGATCCGAAAGACCTCGACGGCGCGTGCTTTCTGTGTTCCGAGGACAAAGCCCCCGACTGCCACCGCTCCTTCCTCACCCAGTACCTCACCCAAACCTGCCCCACCCCCATCGAAGTCGAGGATTTGTAGGCCAGCCCAGCCCGCACCGCCATTCGGCTCACTTTAAAGCCATACTTTGAGCCGAATAATCTTCCTATTCGGCTCAAGTGAGGCGTAGAAAAAGTGGACTTCTATCACCAGATATTGTTCCAAGGCGAGGGCCTATAGCCTAAAATTTCTCATATTTATTGGGTAAATAGAATATAGTAATACGATCCGTATTTTCATTTCGTGTTCATCCAAGAGTGGACACCGCCCATAAACCGATCAGCGATCCGTTCGAGGTCTTCCTTTGTAATGGAAGTGAAGGCATTATTTGACATTTTGGAAAACTTCGGTCCTACCTCCCTCGTGTTAATAGTTGGAGGAGGGTTTTTGGCAGTGTTTTTGTTAGTCCAAACTTTAGGATTATTGTTTTTCGGACGGACCAATGACAAACGTGAACTCTACGAATACGAAAACAAAGAGAATGATCCCGAAGAAGGGGAAAGTGATGAATTCGAGGATGAAGATATGGAGTCCTCTTCATCTGAGCCGGTCGTCTCGAGGATGGAACGCCACCGCTTTGGCGAAAAGCTCGAGCTGGCAGTTGGAAACTTTTTAGAGAAAAAAGATTGGAAGGTTTACTACGCTGGCATTGAGAAAGGCATCAATGACGGCGGCATCGATTTGATCGCGAAACGGGATGGGACGACCGTTTTGATCCAATGCAAATTTTGGAAGTCACACAAGATCATCTATGAAAAACATATCAACCAATTTCATGGGGCCATCGATAAATATCGATGGGACAACCCGGAGGAACAGGTCCGGGGTGCTTTTTACACAACCGCCCGTTTTTCTCCGGAAGCCAGAAGGGCCGCACAAATCCACGAGATTGAGCTTAATGAAAGTTACAGATTCTAAATCCCTTCCAACGAACATCATTTCATTTCCATAACCGGATTCCCGGTCATTTCCCTCTTCCCAAAGTCTTTGTTTTGTGGTACATTGACCAGTTCCGAAAGAAGTTCCATTTAGCCAGCTTCGACCCGTTTCGTCCTGCCGGGACTGTCGCCGTTTGACCTTCATCTAACACACAACCTTTGTGGGATATTCAGTGCGCCGCGAGGATCGGATTGTCATCACAGGAATCGGCCTGACCGCCCCCAACGGCAACTCCCTGCCGGAGTTCCGCCAGAACCTGCTGGAGGGGCGCTCCGGCGTGCAGAAGTTCCAGACCCGCTTCATGGGCGAGGTGCTGGCCGGCGTCTGCAACTTCGACGAACTCCGCTACCAGAAGAAAAAAGAAGTCCGCCGCGGCACCCGCGCCGGGTCCATCGCCGTCTATTGCGCCAATGAGGCGATCATCGACTCCGGCATCGACTTCACTGCGCTCGACAAAAGCCGGATCGGCGTCTATACCGGCACCACGGAGCACGGCAACGTGGAGACGGAAAACGAGGTGTACAACATCAGCCAGTACAATTACGACACCAAGTACTGGTCGCACCACCACAACCCGCGCACCGTCGCCAACAACCCGGCGGGCGAGGTGACGCTGAACATGGGCATCACCGGCCCGCACTACGCCATCGGCGCCGCCTGCGCCGCGGGCAACCTGGGCATCATCCAGGGCGTGCAGATGTTGCGTCTGCGCGAGGTGGACCTGGCGATCGCCGGGGGCGTCTCCGAGAGCATCCACACCTTCGGCATCTTCGCCAGCTTCAAGGCGGAGGGCGCGCTCGCCACGCACGCCGATCCCACGAAAGCCAGCCGCCCCTTCGACAAAAGCCGCAACGGCATCGTCTGCTCCGAGGGCGGGTGCCTGTACACGCTGGAGCGGCTGACGGACGCCGAACAGCGCGGCGCCAAGATCTACGGCGAGATCGTCGGCTACCACAGCAACTCGGACGCCTACGACTACATCCTGCCCGAGCCGGGCCGCCAGGCGGAGTGCATGCAGGCGGCGCTGAAAAAGGCCGGGCTGGAGCCGGGAGATGTCGACATCCTCAACACCCACGCCACGGCGACGCAGTTGGGCGACATTCAGGAGGCCAAGGCCCTGCGCACGGTGTTTCCCGCTGGCTCGAAGGTACGAATCAATAATACAAAGAGTTATATCGGCCACACCATGGGCGCGGCGGGGGCGCTGGAACTCACCGGCAACCTGCCCGCGTTCGACGACGGTCTGGTCCACCCCACCATCAACATCGACGAGGTGGACCCGGAGTGCGATCTGGCCCCTTTGAAGCTTGTGGCCAACCAGCCGGAACGGCTGGAAAAGGTCGAAATCATCGTCAATAACAGCTTCGGCATGTTCGGCATCAACTCGGTGCTGATCGTCCGAAAATACCAAAAATAGGATTGAAATTTGGGGGCTCATCGCCTACCATCGAACACTGGAGGAGAGAGGTTAGATGACGAAAGAGGAAGTACGTACCGCCATCCTGAATATCATTGCTGAAATCGCTCCGGACGAGGACCTGAGTACCGTCCAGGACGAGGAGAAGCTCCGCGACCAGTTCGATCTCGATTCGATGGACTTTCTGGACATCGTCATGGAATTGCGCAAGCGCTTCAACCTCGAGGTACCGGAAGCCGATTACCCCCAGCTGGTCACGATGAAAAGCTGTGTCGAATACCTGTTTCCGCGTCTCAAAGACCGGCACCTGGTAACCTGACACCGCCTGCATCCATCCGCACCAAACCCATTGTCCCGCAACCCCGTTTGGGGCCGGGATTTTCTTGTTTTTTAAGCCCAAATCCTTAACAATACGGCATGGTGTACGATGCGCTCATAATCGGCTCCGGCCTCTCCGGCCTCGCCGCGGGCATCCGGTTGGCGATGTTCAACAAGAAGGTGCTGATCGTCGAGAAGCACGTGGAGGTGGGCGGCCTCAACAGCTTTTACGTGCGTAAAAACAGGACGTTCGACGTCGGCCTGCACGCCATGACCAACTACGTGCCGAAGGGCGCGCGCAACGCGCCGCTCAGCAAACTGCTCAAGCAGTTGCGCTTCCGCCACGAGGATTTTCGCCTCTGCCCGCAACACCAGTCCGAGATCCGCTTCCCCGGACACGCGCTCCGTTTCACCAACGACTTTTCCGTGCTGGAAGAGGAAGTCGCGCGCGCCTTCCCGGCGCAGATCGACGGCTTCCGCCGCCTCGTCGCCAAAATCCGCGACTACGACGAACTCAACCTCAACAACAGCCGCTTCACCCCGGCCCGCGCCGTGGTGCAGGAATGCCTCTCCGATCCCGTCCTCATCGACATGCTGTTCTGCCCGCTCATGTACTATGGCAGCGCCAGCGAGGGCGACATGGATTTCTACCAGTTCGTCATCATGTTCAAATCCGTGTTCATGGAAGGCTTCGCCAAACCGCAGGGCGGTATGCCGTACATCCTGAACCTGCTGGTGGACAAGTACAAAACCCTGGGCGGCGAATTGCGCATGGGCGCGGGCGTCAAGGCCATTCACGCGCCGGAGGGTGTTCTGCAATCTGTGGAACTTGAAAACGGCGAGACGGTGCTGGCGGACAAGGTGATTTCCTCGGCGGGCTACATCGAGACGCTTCGCCTGTGCCGGCCCTGCCCGGTGGAGGAGGCCAAGTGCGAGGAAGGCCGGATGTCGTTCATGGAGTGCCTGTTCGTGCTCGACCGCCAGCCGAAAGACCTGGGTTACGACAAGAGCATCGTGTTCTTCTCCACCCGCCCGCGATTTGAATACCGCGTGCCGGAGGCGGCGGTGGACGTGACCAGCGGCGTGCTGTGTGCCCCCAACAATTTCGATTACCCCCAGCCCGGCGAAGGCATGCTGAGGCTCACCAACCAGGCCAATTACGGCATGTGGAACGGCATGGTCCGTGCCGACTACCGCGCCGCCAAGAAAGCATGGCGCGAGCGGGCGATTGAGGAAATCCTTCAATTTTTCCCCGATTTCCGGCATAATGTTACGTTCACGGACGCGTTTACACCCAAGACCATCTGCAAATACACCGGGCACCTCAACGGGGCGGTGTACGGTGCCCCCCACAAGATCAAGGACGGGCGCACGCCCATCCGCAACGTCTTTATTTGCGGGACAGATCAGGGTTTTTTGGGTATCATTGGCGCGACTTTGAGCGGCATTTCCATGGCCAATCTGCACGTATTGCAGGCCGAAAACAAACCGGAATACGGGAGAATTTGATGGCAAAGGACTGGTTGAAAGGGGTGAAGTCGGCCTACGATACGGTCATTATCGGAAGCGGCCTGGCGGGTCTCACCGCCGCCAACATGCTGGCCCGGTTCGGGCACCGCGTGCTGGTGCTGGAACACCACTACAATCTGGGCGGCCTCGCCACCTGGTTTAAACGCAAGGGCGGCCACATCATGGACATCTCCCTCCACGGCTTCCCCATCGGCATGATCAAGACCTGCAGAAAATACTGGTCGAAGGAAATCGCCGACTCCATCATCCGCCTGCGCAATATCCGTTTCGACAATCCCCAGTTCGCCTTCGGCACCACGTTCGATAAAGAAGACTTCACCAATCTCATGCGCGAACGTTTCGGCATCCTCAAGGAAACCATCGACGAGTTTTTCGAAACCGTGCGGGCGATGAATTTTTATGACGACGTGAAGATGACCACGCGCGAGCTGTTCGAGAAGTTTTTTCCCGGCCGCAGTGACGTGCATCGCCTGCTGATGGAACCGATCACCTACGCCAACGGCTCCACTTTGGACGACCCGGCTATCACCTACGGCATCGTGTTCTCCAACTTCATGGACAAGGGCGTCTATACTTTTCAGGGCGGCACCAACGAACTGATCCGCAAGATGAAAAAGGAACTGCTCAAAAACGGCGTGGACATCCGCACCCACTGCCTGGTCGAAAAGGTGCTGGTGGAAGATCAGCAGGTGACCGGCGTGCGCGTGAACGGACGCGAGATTCCCGCCAAGGCGGTGCTTTCCAACAGCAATATCCTGAACACCATCGAAAAGCTGACCGGTGAGGAACATTTTTCGAAAGAGTTCATCAAGGAAGTGCGCGACGTGCGCCTCAACGACAGCAGTTGCCAGGTGTACATAGGCATCAAAAAGGGCGAGAAGATCGACAACGTCGGCGACCTGCTGTTCACCTCGCAGAAAGAGGAATTCGATTCCGAGGAACTGCTCGACTTCCACACCACCAGCCGCACGTTTTCGTTCTACTATCCGGAGATCCGTCCCGGCCACAACCAGTATTCCATCGTCGCCTCCACCAACGCCCGCTACAAGGACTGGGCGTACCTGAGTGAAGAGGAATACCTGGCGAAAAAAGAGGAATTGATCGAACGCACACTGGAGGCTTTGGAGCGTTACGTGCCCGGCGTGCGCGAGAAGATCGACCATGTGGAAGCGTCCACGCCGAAAACGTTCAAGCGCTACACCACGCATCCCGGCGGCGTGTCGTTCGGCACCAAGTTCGAGGGATTGAAAGTCAGCCGCGAACTGCCCAACCAGATCGCCGGGCTGTTCCATGCGGGATCGGTGGGCATCATCATGTCCGGCTGGCTGGGCGCCGCCAACTACGGCGTCATCGTCGCCAACGAGGTGGACAAGTTCGTGTTGTCCCTCCGCAAGGCGAAACTGGAACCGGTCAACGTCTGACCGCCGGACGTCCGGCAGACCACCGGCAGACACGGCGCGGAACCAGCGCACCTCCACTCCAACCAACTCCATGCAATTCGACTTCACAGACCAGACGGTGATCGTGACCGGCGGCACCCGCGGTATCGGCCGCGGCATCGCCGAGGCCTTCCTGAAAGCGGGTGCGACCGTCGTCGCCACCTACCTGTCCAACCAGGACGCCGCCGAGCAGTTCCAGAAAGACAACGCCGATGCGGGCGACCGCCTGCACGTCCGGCAGTGCGACGTCACCAACCTGGAAAAGGTTGAAGCGTTTTATAAACATGTAACGGAAACGCTCGGCACGTTTCACGTGCTGGTCAACAATTCCGGCATCCGCCGCGACGCCATCGTCGGCATGATGACGGAAGAAGACTGGCGCGACGTGGTGGACACCAACCTCACCGGCACCTTCACCATGAGCAAGCTCGCGGTGCAGAACCTGTCGCGCAAGCGCTACGGCCGCATCATCAACATCACTTCGCCCATTGGCAAGTTCGGCTTCGCCGGGCAGGCCAATTACGCCGCCACCAAGGCCGGACAGGTGGCCTTCACCAAATCGTTGTCGAAAGAAGTGGCCAGCCGCAAGATCACCGTCAACTGCGTGTCGCCGGGGTTCATCGACACCGATTTCATCGCCGACCTGCCGGACGACCAGAAACAGCAGTACCTCGAGCAGGTGCCGCTGAAACGCTTCGGCACGGTGGAGGACGTCGCGTATTGCGTGCTGTTCCTCGCCAGCCGCGACGCGGCCTACATCACCGGCGCCGTGCTGGAAGTGACGGGTGGATTGTAACCGGCCAGGCTACGTTGGAGAGGGCATGGCCCACTGCTTAAGATGAATGAGCCTGTTTATGGATGACGACATTTTAAACACCATCCCGCACCGGCCGCCGTTCTTGTTCGTCGATGAGATCGTCGAGCAGACCGCCGAACGCATCCATACGCGCAAAACCATAAACGCGGACGAGCCGTTCTTCAAAGGCCATTACCCGGACTTCCCCATCATGCCGGGCGTGCTCATCTGTGAATGCGTGTTTCAGGCGGGGGCGCTGTTGATGGCAAAAAAACTGGGCACGGAGGAAGGCAAGGTGCCGGTGTTGACGCGCATCCAGAACGTGAAGTTCAAACAACCCGTCTATCCCGACAGCGTGCTCGACATCCACGTCGAGTACGGCGAGAGCGTCGGCCCGGCGCATTACATGAAAGGCAAGGCGGAAGTGAACGGCAAGACTGCGGTGTCGGTCGAGTTCACCGCCATGCTGATGGAGGAACAACGGTGAGCTTCCTCAACCTCGAAGGCAAGAACATCCTCGTCACCGGCGTCGCCAACAAAAAAAGCGTCGCCTACCATATAGGCAAAACGCTGGAACAGGAGGGCGCGAAGGTGCTCTATAGCGTGCGCTCGGAAGCCCGCAAGGCCAGCGTCAAAAAACTGCTCGACCCGGCGCCGATGTTCGTCTGCGACGTGGAGGACGAAGCGCAGATCGACCACCTGCGCGACGAGGTTTCCAAAACCACCGACACCCTGCACGGCCTCGTGCATTCCATCGCCTTCGCCAATTTCGCCGACGGACTCAAACCGTTTCACGAAACCTCCAAACGTGATTTTCTGCAGTGCGTGGACATCTCCTGCTACTCGCTCATCCGCCTGTCGAACGCGTTCAAGGATTTGTTCGCCAAAGACGCATCGGTGGTGGCGGTGGGCATCTCCACCACGCGCATGGCGGCGGAGAACTACGGTTACATGGGACCCGCCAAGGCCGCGCTCGATTCCTCCCTCGCCTTCCTCGCCAAATCGTTCAGCCAGTTCAGCCGGGTGCGGTTCAATTCGGTGAACGCAGGATTGCTCAAGACTTCCGCTTCGGCGGGCATACCGGGATACCTCGACTCCTACATGCACGCCGAGCAGTTGACGCTGCGCAAAAAGGCATTGCAGACGCAGGAAGTGGCGAACGCCGCCGTGTTTCTGCTTAGCGAGCGGTCGGGCGGCATCAACGCGCAGGGCATCGTGCTCGACGCCGGTATGAGCATCAACTACTTCGATAAGGACATCGTCCGCCGCGCCCAGCGCCCGGACCCCGATTAACCGGACTCCCCACTCCAGCAAAACCCCTTCCCTCTGTCCGGCCACTCCCTCCTTTTTAAACAAATCCATCCCTTATTCAAAAGCCCCGGATTTCCCGGGTTCAAAATGCCTTCCGGGGGTTTCCATTTCCAGCCCGGGTTCTATATTAGATAAAGACACCTTTCATAAAAATCGTGAGGCGGGAGGAGCCATGGAAATCGCAAGCGAGGAACTCCTTGAAGTTTCAACTGAAATGGAAGAGAAGGTGCAGGAGTTGTACCGCGGCCTCGCCGCACACATTGAAGACCCGGTGGTGAAGAATTATCTGTTGCTGATGGCCCGGGATGAAGCTCATCATGAAAAACATTTTGAAGAGATGCTGGGCACAAAGGAAAGCCGGCATTGCGGCTGGAATGACAGCAAGCAACTGCGTCAGTTGATCGACACAAAGATTCAAAAGGATTTGTTTCCCCTGATTGATAAAATGCTGGAACGCATGCACCCCTCACCGGATATCCGTCAGGGGCTGGAGGTTTGTCTGAAATGCGAAGTGCTGGCCGTTGAGTTTTATGGACTCATGCGGGCCAGTTGTGACGATGTGGAAACCAAATCGGTTTTGATCGAGTTGGAAAGCGAAGAGAAATCGCATCGCGACTTCATTCAGGCCCTGCTTGATCACTGGGAGGAAAAGTTTGGCTGAGCCGACGCCGGTGTCGAATCGGTTCCATTTTTCTAAAACAGCTTTTTCTGCCGGTCGGTGGGATCGCGGAAGTGATCGGTGCAAAGACGCGGTCCGCCTGCCGAAAACCCCACCTGTTTGCGCGCGAGTTGGAACATTTGTTTGATCTGCTCCGCGTACACGCCTTCCCCTTTCATGCGTGCGCCGAAGCGCGTTTCATTCAATTCCCCGCCGCGCACCTCGCGGATGCGGTTTAAAACTTTTCCCGCCTGCGTCGGCACGTGCGTTTCCAGCCATTCCCGGAACAGGTCTTTCAAGCCATACGGCAGGCGCAGGACCTGGTAGCCCGCAAACCGCGCACCCGCTTCTTTCGCCGCTTTCAATAAGGCGGGGATTTCATGATCGGTGAGACCGGGAATGACCGGCGCGGTGAGCACGCCAACGGGAACGCCCGCCTCGTTCAACGCACGGATCGCATCGAGCCGGTTCTCCGGCGTCGAGGCGCGCGGTTCCAGTTTGCGCGCGAGGTCCGCATCGAGCGTGGTGATCGACAGGTACACGGCGGCGCAATCGAACGCTGTGAGTTGCGACAGCACGTCGACGTCGCGCGTCACGAGGTGATTTTTGGTGATGATGGCGACGGGGTTGCGGAAATCGAGCGCGACCTGCAAGCAGGCGCGCGTCAAACCGAGCTTGCGCTCGACAGGCTGGTACGCGTCGGTGACGCCGGAAATGGCAATGGCCTGCGGCGTCCAGCTTTTTCGTGCCAGCGCCTGCCTGAAAAGTTCCGGTGCGTTGGGTTTGACGAGGATCTTGCTTTCGAAATCGATTCCCGCCGACAACTCGAAATATTCGTGCGTCGGCCGCGCATAACAATAGATGCATCCGTGCTCGCACCCGCGGTAGGGGTTCAGGCTGTAATCGAAGGGAATGTCCGGGCTGTCGTTTGACGACAGGATGGACTTCGAGACGTCCTGCCAGAACTCCGTGTCCCGGCCCGGACCCTGGGGATCATCCAGCCAATCCTCGGCCGTGGAGCGGTCAAGCGGCTTGAACCGGTTGGCGGGATTGCTCCCCGCCCCCCGGCCCGTTGCCTGTTTCGCCGACGATCCATGTGTTGGCTTCATCCCATTCCGTTACGCCTCATCAATGCTTGTGCGTTCCCTCTTCCCAGTATTCCTGGATCATCGCCCAGGCGCGGTGGGTGAGGTGGCACTTCTTGCAGCCTTCCTTGCCGATGATGCCGACGTTTTTCCAGAACTCGCCGGGATTCGGTTTGTCCTGCAGTAACGTGTCGCGCATGTCATCGAAGGCCTTGTTGACCTCGTCGCCGACAAAGAACTGTTTCACCGCGTCGGTGGTGTGACATTTCGAGCAGGTCGATTTCAACTCCATGAACCGTTGTTTGAATCCACGCATCGCTTTGGCGGAGCGGTCATACTGCCCCTCCTTGAAGTTGGTGGTGACGGCGTTGAACGATCCGGAGATCTTGTGCATGTACTTGCCGTACCCCAGTTCCTCCTCCGAAACCGGGTCCACGATTTTGATATTTTCCACGCTTGGCCAGTGGAAATGCGCCCATACGGAGACGTAGTTGTCGGCGTGGCATTTGCCGCAGGTCTTGGCAACTCCGCCGGAGGCTTCACCGATTTTTTTCGGATCGTGGGTCTTCACCGTTTCGGCAAAATTGCTTGCCGCTTTCAGATCGAAATACTCTTCCCATTCCGGTACCAGCTTCGATGTTTCCTCGTACGCTTTCACGAAATCGGCGGCGCGCGCTTCCGCGTTTTCCCAGTCACCTTCACCCATGTTGGTGAACACACCACCAAAATTGCCGGACAGGGCGTGCATCTGCTGAATCCATTTCGGTTCCTCGGACTGAGGCGGATACAGTTTTTTGAGGGAATCCGGCGGGGGTTTCACCACCAGGTCTTTGGCAAGAACGGGTGTTGCCGCCCACAACAGCAGAGCAAACAAAACAAAAGCGGAAAATCGGAAAGTATGGATCATACAGCCTCCCTGTTTCGGGTGATCGTGGAAACGGTTAAGATTTCCATTATACCGAACCCGGACGGGCCAGGCGCAAGGGCTTATCTGGAGAAATGCACGCGTTTCACGTCGATTTTTTCTTTGGACCAGGCGGGCGTGTACTGGATGAGAAGCTCGGCGCGGTGCGCGTTGCTTCCTGCCAGGTAGCGATATTGCACGGGTTTTTTGTAGGGCAAGGCGGTTTCCTGTTGCGGCGCGAGGATTTCCTTGTACTCGTCGAGGACCTTCCCCGCTTTATCAAAAAAGGTAGTGTACAGGTACATGCGCGGATCGCCGTTGTCCGCCGTCGGCACCCAGTGCGGCACGTTGAGGTTGGTCAGCTCCAGCTCGAACGCGCGCTTGCCGAACGAGCCCGTGACCGCGATGTCCACCTCGGTGATTTCACGTTTTGGGAAACTGTGGTCGGCGACTTCGCGCTTCGCGTGCAGAAGGCTTTTCGGGAAACTTTGCGTCAACCGCGCCAGTTTGCGTTGCATGTGGCAGGACTGGCAGGTCTTTTCCGATCCCGTCGCCTGCCACTGTTTGTAGGTTTTTTCGTGGCAGGATGAACAGAATTTTGCAGTACGATAAGCGTCGTCCTGTTGCGTCGGGTGCGGCGGCGACAGGATGTCGTACGGCCCGTGCATGGCGTCGTCCTTCACATGACAGGGCACGCAGTAGATGCCGTCGTCGCGGTGCTTGAGGCGCGGTTGCGGTTTTTCTCCGGGAAACACCGTGGTCGGGACGTGGCAGTTCAGGCATTTTTCCTTGGTGTGGTTTTCCGAAGCCTTGACGTAACCCTCGCTCACCCACGCCACCGAGTGACGGCTTTTCTTCCACGCCTCGAAAATGTCCTTGTGGCAGTCGGCGCATCGCTTGGCTTGCGGATACTTCAACAGGTCCGGTTCGCGCACTTTCTGGATGAGTGCATCGGGAATGAGGCCGGGGATGATGTTGACGACGAAGTACACCGAGCACAGTGCGGCGAAACCCAGAGCGCCGGCGGCCAGAGCCCAGCGGAGCAGGCGGTAACGGTCCATCGAACGCTCCCTTTAAGTGAAGGGATGGAGAGGGAAAACAGTTCCGGTTAGAACTGTTGCAGGAACCGCAGGTCGTTTTCGAAGAACAGGCGGATGTCGTTGATGCCGTATTTGAGCATGGCGATGCGCTCCATGCCGAGTCCGAAGGCGAAGCCCGTCCATTTTTCCGGATCGTAATCGACGAAGCCGAACACCGCCGGGTCCACCATGCCGCACCCGAGGATCTCCAGCCAACCGGTCTGCGAGCACACGCGGCACCCATCGCCGCCGCAGATGACGCACTGAATGTCCACTTCCGCACTGGGGCAGGTGAACGGGAAAAAGCTGGGACGGAAGCGCACACCGGTGCCGGGCCCGAATACCTTGTGCACGAACAGGTTCATGACGCCCTTGAGATCGCTGAACGACACGCCCTCATCCACCATCAGCCCCTCGATCTGGTGGAACATCGGCGTGTGCGAGATGTCGGAGTCGCAACGGTACACCTTGCCGGGAGCGATGATGCGTACCGGCGGCTTCTGCTTTTCCATGACATGGATCTGCACGGGCGAGGTGTGCGTGCGCAGAACGCGGTCGCCGATGTAGAACGTGTCCTGCATGTCGCGCGCGGGGTGATCTTTCGGGATATTGAGCGCTTCGAAGTTGTAGTAGTCGGACTCGATCTCCGGCCCTTCCGCCACATCGAAACCAAGGCTGACGAAGACCTTCGTGATCTCTTCCAGCACCTGCGTTACGGGATGGATGGTGCCGACGGGCTCGCGGCGGCCGGGCAGGGTGGTGTCGAACGTGCCTGTTTTTTTGCCGGCGCCGGACTGTTCCAGTTCGCCGGTCTTTTCCTGGATGCGTTCTTCGACGTGGGTTTTGAGATCGTTGATATGCTTGCCGACGGCGCGTTTTTCTTCCGGCGGCAGGCTGCGCAGGTCTTTTAAGATGACGGTGACGTGACCCTTTTTGCCAAGATAGCGCGTGCGCAGGTCCTTGAGAGCGTCGGGAGTGGAGGCAGACGCCAGGGCTTGTTCGAATTCCCGGCGGTGATTGTCAATCTGATCGATCATGGTTATTCAAGGAGGAGACAAAGGAGAGGAGAGATCATGGATAACCCCGCCTAACCCTCCCCTTGAAAAGGGGAGGAGACAATCTATGGCCGCCCTCGGATTTTAGCCTGCAATGCCTGCTGTTGGCCAGGCCGGCTCTCCTCCTCGTAGAGGAGCGTTCAGTTGAGGTTCGAGCGGGCGGTTTCGAGCAGGGCTTTGAACGATTTTTCGTTGTGGATCGCCATGTCGGACAGCACCTTGCGATCCAGATCGATGTTGGCTTTTTTCAGGCCATGCATGAACTGGCTGTAGGTCAGACCTTCGGCACGGGCGGCGGCGTTGATGCGCGCAATCCACAGGCGGCGGAAATCGCGTTTGCGGGTGCGGCGGTCGCGGTAGGCGTAGCTGAGCGACTTCTCCACCGCCTCGCGGGCCTTGCGGTACGCGGTGCTACGCACACTGCGGAAACCTTTGGCCAGCTTCAATACTTTTTTGCGGCGATTACGGGATACAGTTCCGTTTACGGCTCTTGGCATGATTCAGATTCTCCTGGTGTTCTCCCGGGTCGCTCAATAAGGCAACAGGGCTTTGATACGCTTCGCATCGCCACTGGTGAGGGTGCGGCTGCGGCGCAGGTTGCGTTTTCGTTTAGTGCTTTTGCTGGTCAGAATGTGGCTCGTGAACGCGGCGTTTCTGCGGATCTTGCCCGTACCGGTTTTGCGGAACCGCTTCGCAGCGCTCTTGTTCGTTTTCATCTTCGGCATTGTGCTGACTCCGTTTTCCTTAACTCTATTCCTGTCACGGTCCGGCGCTCAGGCTTCGGCCGCATCTTCCTTTTTCATCGAAACTTCTTTTTTCTTTTTAGGCACGAGGATCATCGTCAAGGTGCGGCCTTCCTGTTTCGAACTCTGTTCGATATCGGCAAGGTCCTCCAGCGTCTCGGAGATGCGCTGCAGAAGCTTCTCTCCGTTTTCGCGGTGAACGATTTCCCGTCCCTTGAAAAAGATGACGATCTTGGCTTTGTCCCCGGCTTCAAGAAAACGCTGTGCGTGCTTGATCTTGAAATTGAAATCGTGCTGGTCGGTATTCGGCCGGAACTTGACTTCCTTGACGTGAATGACCCTTTGGTTTTTCTTCGCCTCGTGCGCCCGCTTGCTCTGCTTGTACTTGTACTTGCCGTAATCCATGATCCGGCAAACGGGCGGGTTGGCGTGCGGAGCGACTTCCACCAGGTCGAGGTCGTTTTCCTGCGCCATCGACAGGGCCTCGTGCGTGGGGAACGTTCCCAACTGTTCGCCGTCGGCGCCAATCACCGTGACTTCCTTGACACGGATCATGTTGTTGATACGCTGTTTTTTATTAATACAAAAATCTCCTTTTCAAATTCAAATCGCAAAACGCTTCAAAGCACATCAATCGCCTTAGTGTCGATCTCGTGCTTCAACTGTTTCAAGAAATCATCCAATGACAGGGTGTGGGTATCCTGAGAGCGCCGCTTGCGGACGGCCACCTGCCCGGATTGCACTTCCTTGTCGCCTAAAACCAACATATAGGGGGTTTTGGCCAATTGGGCCTCCCTTATCTTGAACCCAATCTTTTCATTTCGCAAGTCTTTTTCCACGCGGATTCCGCTTTCTTCCAGTTTCGCCGCCACTTGTTCGGCATAGGCATTCTGGTTGTCGGTGATGGGCAGCAACGCCACCTGCACCGGGGCCAACCACAAGGGAAATGCACCCGCGTAATGCTCGATCAGACATCCGAAAAAGCGCTCGATGGACCCCATCAGCGCGCGGTGGATCATGATCGGCTGGTGGTACTTGCCGTCCTCGGCAACGTATGACATCTCAAAACGGTGCGGCAGGTTGAAATCGACCTGGATGGTGGACACCTGCCAGAACCGGCCGAGGCTGTCCTTGATCTTGATGTCGATTTTCGGGCCGTAAAACACGCCTTCGCCCGGGTCCTCCTCGTAGTCGAGGCCGGATTTGTCGAGCGCTTTCTGCAGGGCGCTGGTGGCGGTGGCCCAGTCGTCGTCGGAACCCACCGATTTCTCCGGCCGCGTGCTGAGGAACACCTTGTACTGGTCGAAACCGAACGAGCGCAGAATGTAGAGCACGAACTCCAGCACGCGCTCGATCTCGGACTCGATCTGGTTGCGCGCGCAGAACAGGTGCGCGTCGTCCTGCGTGAAGCCGCGCACGCGCAGAAGACCGTGCATGACGCCCGACCGCTCGTAGCGGTACACCGTGCCCAGCTCCGCCCAGCGCAGGGGCAGGTCGCGGTAACTGCGCAGGTGCGACTTGTAAATCTGGATGTGAAACGGGCAGTTCATCGGCTTCAGGATGTACTCCTTGTTCTCGACATCCATCGGCGCAAACATGTTCTCTTTGTAAAAATCGAAATGCCCGCTGGTCTGCCACAAATCGGACTTCGCCGTATGCGGCGTGTAAACGAGCTCGTAGCCGTTTTTGTAATGCTCCTGCCGCCAGAACTCCTCGACGATGTAGCGGATGCGCGATCCTTTCGGATGCCACAGGATGAGACCGGGGCCGACGTCCTCCGACATGGAAAACAGGTCGAGCTCCTTGCCCAGCTTGCGGTGGTCGCGCCGCTTGGCTTCTTCCAGGCGGTCGAGGTATTCCTTGAGTTCGTCCTTGTTGCGCCACGCGGTGCCGTAGATGCGTTGCAGAACCGGGTTGCGCTCGTCGCCGCGCCAGTAGGCGGCGGAGGTGGACAGCAGTTTGAATGCCTTCAGCCGCTTGGTGTTGTCCACGTGCGGGCCGCGGCACAGGTCCGTGAACTCCCCCTGCGTGTAAGCGGAAATGGCATCGGCCTGGTCGATCGACTCGATGATCTCGACTTTGAAATCCTCGCCCAGGTTTTTGAAGAATTTCACCGCCTCGTCGCGCGGCATCTCCTGGCGCTTGATGTCGAGACCCTTCTTGGCGAGCTCCTTCATGCGCTTTTCGATCTTTTTCAGGTCCTCGGGAACGAACGGGGTGTCGCGGTAAAAATCGTAATAAAACCCGTCCTCGATGACCGGCCCGATGGTGACCTGCGTCTCCGGAAACAATTCCTTCACCGCCTGCGCCATCAGGTGGGCGCAACTGTGGCGGATGGTGTCGAGATCGAAGTCCGTTTGCAGGGGGTTGTTCTGGGTTTGTTCGTTCATTAGACGTAAAAAGGCATCATGGGACGATCCGCGCATGATGCCCTTTTTTGCTTAAAAAGACCTTGAGGGATCCAGGATATTGAGAAAATAGGCACGGGCGGTTTCGAACCGCCGACCCCTTGCATGTCAAGCAAGTACTCTACCCCTGAGCTACGTGCCTGTAATCACCTAGTTTGCTTGAACTTATTCTATTTTTATTCCCGCTTTTGTCAAGCCCAATCCGGGCCTCGCCCGGAGGAAGTTGGCTACTGCCCGGTGGTCACGGCGATGGCCTGAGGGCCCGTTTCAAATACAAACCGTTTCCTCCCCATGTTGTGGGGCGGACGATGGTCCGTGGGCCCAACTCTGAATTCATCCTGTTCCCCCCCCCATTGATTTTGGCCGCTACCCCCAAATGCAGTAAACTACAGTTATCCGACCCACTATGCGAAAGGCACGGGTTATGGCGGAGACACAGGTTGGCGAACAGGTTTTGCTGGACCGCAGGGGACTCGACGCCCTTCTGCAGGCTCTGCGCCGCGCCCGCTACCGGGTCATGGGACCCACCCTCCGCGACCAGGCGGTGGTGTACGACGAAGTGCGGTCGGTGGCTGACCTGCCCGAAGGCTGGACCGACGAGCAGGAAGGCGGCACCTATCGCCTGAAGAAGCGCGATGACGCCGCGCTGTTCGGTTACATCCTCAGCCCCCATTCCTGGAAACAGTTCCTGTTCCCCCCGCGCCATAAATTGTGGTCTGCCGACCGCAACGGCCGGGGCATGGACATCACCCCCTGCGAGGACGACGCGCCGCGTTACGCCTTCCTCGGCGTGCGCGCCTGCGAACTGCACGCCATCCGCATTCAGGACAAGGTGTTCCTGGAAGGCCCGCACGTCGATCCCATCTACAAGGCGCACCGCGAACGCGTGTTCATCATCGCCGCGCAATGCACGCAGGCGGGCAACACCTGCTTTTGCGCATCGATGAACTCCGGCCCGAAAGCGGAATCGGGGTTCGACCTGGCGCTCACCGAGATCATCGGCAAAACCACCTCGCACTTCGTGGTGGAAGTGGGCAGTCCCGCCGGGGCGCGCATGCTCTCCAAAGTTTCGGTTAAAAAAGCGAAAGCCGCGGACACGGCTCAGGCCGCGCAGGCCCGCGATAGCGCCGTCCAGCAGATGGGCCGTGCCATGCAGAGCGGCGACCTGCGCGATCTTTTGCAGAACAATTACGAACATCCACGCTGGAACATAGTCGCCAACCGGTGCCTGGCCTGCGCCAACTGCACCATGGCGTGCCCGACCTGTTTCTGCTCCAGCGTGGAAAACGTCACCGATCTCACCGGCGACCACGCCGAGCGCTGGCGCAGTTGGGATTCGTGTTTCACTCTGGATTTTTCATACATCCACGGCGGCAACGTGCGCCATTCCACCATGTCGCGGTACCGGCAGTGGATGACGCACAAACTGTCCACCTGGCATGACCAGTTCGAGTCCAGCGGATGCGTCGGATGCGGGCGGTGCATCACCTGGTGCCCGGTGGGCATCGACATCACGGAAGAAGTGGCGGCAATCCGGGAAGCGCCCCCCGCTCCAAACAGGAAGGAGGAAGATCCGTCATGAACGCGCGGGAATCGAGCATGAAATCATTGGAACCCATTCTTGCCGAGCATCCGTTTTTCGCCGGGCTGGAAGACAGGCACATGAACCTGGTTGTCGGGTGCGCGTCGAACGTGCGGTTCGAAGTTGGGGAGTTTTTGTTCCACGAAGGTGCGCCGGCGGATCATTTTTACATGATACGGCACGGACGCGTGGCGCTGGAGATGGCGCCGCCCAACAAGCCGCCGATAATCGTGGACACCGTCGAAGGCGGGCAGGTGCTGGGCTGGTCCTGGCTGGTGCCGCCTCACCTGTGGCATTTCGACGCGCGCGCCATCACCCTGGTGCGGGCCATCGCACTCGATGCGGCCTGCCTGCGCAAAAAAATAGAGACCGATCACGAACTGGGTTATCAACTGTTCCGCCGGTTCTTCACCGTCGCCGCCGAACGTCTGCAACACACGCGCATGCAGTTGATGGACGTGTACGGAGGCACCGCCTGATGTTCGCCGCCACGCAACCGATGGCGCAACCCATGGTGCCGGAACCGCACCGCGTCCTGCGCGTGCAAAAGGAAACGCGCGACAGCTTCACGCTGGAAACCCGGCCGGTGGAGGGAAGCCGGCAGGTTCCTTTCCATCCGGGCCAGTTCAGCATGCTGTACGTGTTCGGCGTGGGCGAGGTGCCGATTTCCATCAGCGGCGACCCGCAGAAAACGGACACCCTGCTCCACACCATCCGCGCCGTCGGCACGGTGACGCGTCACCTGAAAAAACTGCGGAAGGGCGACGTCATCGGCATCCGCGGCCCGTTCGGGTCGCACTGGCCGGTGGAAGCGGCAGAGGGCAACGACGTGGTGTTCATTGCCGGGGGCATCGGCCTCGCGCCGTTGCGCCCCGCCATCTATCAGGTATTGGCGCGGCGCGAAAAATACGGCGACGTATTCATCCTGTACGGAGCGCGCACGCCCGCCGACATGATCTACCGCAAGGAGCTGGAGGCGTGGCGCGGCCGCTTCGATCTGAAAGTGGACGCAACGGTGGACACGGCCCAGCGCGGCTGGCTGGGCAACGTCGGCGTCGTCACACAGATCGTTAAGAAAGCCAAGTTCGATCCGCACCAGACCGTCGCCATGATCTGCGGACCGGAGGTGATGATGCGCTTCACCGTCAAGGAACTGATGGACGAAGGGCTGACCGGCGACGACATTTACCTGACCATGGAGCGCAACATGAAGTGCGCCGTCGGTTTTTGCGGACACTGCCAGTACGGACCGGAATTCGTATGCCTGGACGGCCCGGTATTTTCGTACCAGCGCATCCGAAACATTTTCGGCAAGCGGGAGATCTGACATGGCGCAGCGGAAGAAAAAAGCCACGGCCCAACGCAAGCCCTCACGCCGCAAGCCGAAACTCGCGGTGTGGAAATTCGCGTCCTGCGACGGGTGCCAGTTGAGCCTGCTCGACTGCGAGGACGAACTGCTCGCCGTTGCCGAGCACATCACCCTCGCCAACTTTCCCGAAGCATCGAGCCGTATCCTGAAAGGCCCATACGACCTGTCGCTGGTGGAAGGATCGATCACCACCCCGCACGACGCCGAGCGCATTCATCAGATCCGGCGCATCTCCAAAACGCTGATCACCATCGGCGCCTGCGCCACCGCCGGGGGGATTCAGTCGCTCCGCAACTTCAAGGACGTAAACGAGTTCATCTCCATCGTGTACGCCACGCCGCAGTATATCGAGACGTTGCAGAAATCCACGGCTATCGAAGACCACGTGCCCGTCGAATTCCAATTGCAGGGCTGTCCCATCAACAAGCACCAACTGGTGGAAGTCATCAATGCGTTTCTGAACGAACGCAAACCGAACACGCCGCCGCACAGCGTGTGCCTGGAATGCAAACGCGCGGGCAACGTGTGTGTCATGGTGGCGCACGGCACGCCGTGCATGGGTCCCATCACCCACGCCGGATGCGGCGCGCTGTGTCCCGGCTACAATCGCGGCTGTTACGCCTGTTTCGGTCCCAAGGAAAAACCCAACACCGGTTCGCTGGCTCAGTGGTTCCAGCAGTTGGGCATGGAAGAACCAAACGTCACGCGCGTGTTCCGTGGATTCTATGGATGGACGGAACCGTTCCGCAAGGAAAGCGAAGCGTATGAAAAAAAACCGGATCATTAAAGTCGATTACCTGGCGCGCGTCGAAGGTGAGGGCGCATTGTATCTGAAAATCCAGGACGGCGCATTGAAAGACGTGCAACTCAAGATCTTCGAGCCGCCGCGCTTTTTTGAGGCGTTCCTGCGCGGCAGGAATTTCACCGAAGCGCCGGACATCACGGCGCGCATCTGCGGCATCTGCCCCATCGCCTACCAGATGAGTGCGGTGCACGCCATGGAAGACGCGCTGGGAGTGACGGTGGACGGACCCCTGCGCTCCCTGCGCCGCCTCATCTACTGCGGCGAATGGATCGAGAGCCACATCCTGCACGCCTTCATGTTGCACGCGCCGGATTTCCTGGGGTACCACGACGCCATCCAGATCGCCAAAGACCACAAACAGCTCATCGAGAACGTTCTGCGTTTCAAAAAGCACGGCAACGAAATCGTCGCCCTCCTCGGCGGACGCGAAATCCATCCCATCAACGTGAAAGTCGGCGGATTTTACAAAGTGCCGCGCAAATCCGATTTCAAAAAGCTGGAAGAAAATCTGAAATGGTGCCGCGACTTCGCGCTGGAAGCCATTGAGTTCGTCGCCAAATTGCCGTTCCCGGACTTTGAAGTCGATTACGAATTTGTCGCGCTCCGCCATGGAGAGGAATACCCGTTCAACGCCGGCCGCATCGTGTCCAATCGCGGGCTCGACATCGCCGCCAGCGAGTATGACGCCCACTTTGAGGAACGGCACGTCAAACGGTCCACCGCCCTGCACTCTGTATTGAAAGCGCGCGGCAATTATTTCGTGGGACCGCTGGCGCGGTTCAACCTGAATCACGACACGCTTCCAGCCATCGCCCGGCAGGCGGCGCGTTCGGCGAAACTCAAAGCGCCGTGCCGCAATCCGTTCAAGAGCATCATCGTGCGGTGCGTCGAGGCATTGTTCGCGGTGGACGAAGCCCTGCGCCTGATCCGTCATTACGAGATGCCCGATGAACCCGCGCTCGATATCCAACCCAAAGCGGGAACCGGTTACGCCTGCACGGAAGCGCCGCGCGGCATCCTGTATCACCGTTACCGCATCGACGAGGCGGGCATCATTCAGGACGCGAAGATCGTGCCGCCCACCTCGCAGAATCAAAAAACCATCGAGGAAGACCTGCGGCTGTTCGTTCCCAAATACATGGATCTTCCCGACGACAAACTGCAATGGCAGTGCGAGCAGGCGATCCGCAATTACGATCCGTGCATTTCCTGCTCCACCCACTTTCTGAAAATGGAAGTGGACCGTTCCTGAATGGAAACGTTATGACTGCATCGCACACAATTCTCATTCTCGGCATCGGCAACCTGTGGCGCGGCGACGATGCGGCGGGCCGCCACGCGGCGCGACGAGTGGCGGAGCACATCACCTCGTCCGCCGTCACGGTACGGGAAGTGGAGGGCGAGGGCGCGGCGGTGATGGAGGCGCTGGATGGACCCGACGCCGCCATCCTGATCGATGCGGTGGAATCCGGTGCGCCTCCCGGCACGGTGCACTGCTGGGACGTGAGCGCCGAAAGCATGAATGCAAAATTCCTGCGCTGTTCGACGCACAACTTCAGCGTGCACGACGCGGTGGAAATGGCGCGCGCCCTCGACAAACTACCGGCGCGCGTCTTCGTGTTCGGCATCGAAGGCAAGGAGTTCTCGCCGGGGCAGGCGGTGTCGCCGGAAGTCGAGGCTTCGATGGATAACCTCGTCGCCCGGGTGCTCGACCGAATCCAGGTTCTTACCAAGGAGACGCGGCATGCATGAACAATCACTGATGAACGACCTGATGCGTAAAATCCTGTCAGTCTCCCTGCACCATCAAAACGCACGCGTGGTGGGGTTGAACGTGAAGCTGGGCGCACTGGCGCACATTTCGCCCGCACACTTTATGGAACATTTTAAAGAGGCCGCCGCCGGGACCGTGGCCGAAGGCGCGCGGGTGAACATCGAAGTCGGCACCGACACCACCGACCCGCAGGCGCAGGATATCTGGATCGAAAGCGTGGAACTGGAAGACCTCTCGGAGGAATCGTCGGGACATGGAAACCGGTGACATCACATCGCGCATCCGCATCACCCTGCGCGGCAAGGTGCAGGGCGTGGGGTTCCGTCCCTTCATCTACAACCTCGCGGGCGACCTCAACCTGACGGGCTGGGTGGCCAACACGGGGCAGGGGGTGGTCATCGATGCCGAAGGACCGTTGTCCAACCTCGATGCCTTCCTTTATCGCATAGAAGAGGAAAAACCGCCGCTCGCACACATTCAGGGTTTGGAGCACACCTATCTCGAACCAGAGGGCTACGAACATTTTGAAATCCGCGAAAGCTCCGGCGGGATTGCAAAGTCGTTCTGGGTGCTTCCCGACATCGCCACCTGCGACGACTGCCTGGCGGAAGTGTTCGATCCGCAAAACCGCCGTCACCGTTATCCTTTTACCAACTGCACGCGGTGCGGTCCGCGTTTCAGCATCATGACCGCCCTGCCTTACGACCGGCCGAACACATCCATGTGCGGGTTTGAAATGTGCAACGCCTGCCTGGCCGAATACGAGGATCCGCAGAACCGCCGCTTCCACGCCCAGCCCAACGCCTGCCCCCGGTGCGGACCCAAACTCTCTTACCTCGATGCAGCCGGAACCGAACTGGCCACAGGGAACGAAGCGTTGATGCTGGCGGTGAATTCTTTGCGTGCAGGCCGCATTGTTGCCGTCAAGGGACTCGGCGGGTTCCACCTGATGGCCGATGCCACCCGCAAAGACGCCATCGACCGACTGCGGCAGCGCAAGCAACGTGAGGAAAAACCGCTGGCGGTATTGTTCCCGGATATGGAGTCGGTCCTGCAGGCGTGCGAGGTGTCACCGATGGAGCGGCGGGCGTTGATGTCGCCGGAAGCGCCCATCGTTCTCCTTCACAGGAAAACCAGCGCGCTTCCGGAAACCATCGCGCCGGGCAACCCGTATCTCGGGGTTCTGCTTCCGATGACGCCCCTGCATCATCTGATGGCGCGCGAATTCGGCCGCCCGGTCATCGCCACCAGCGGCAACCTGTCGGAAGAAACCCTGTGCACACAAAACGAGGAAGCGTGGATGCGGCTGGGTTCGATGGCGGATGGCTTTCTCGCACACGACCGCGACATCGTCAATCACGTGGACGACTCCATCGTGCGGCTGGTGCTGGGACGGGAGATGGTTCTGCGCCGCGGGCGCGGGTTTGCGCCATCCACGTTTCCCATTACGCGGCACTGGGGCTTCGGCAGTGTGGACCTGCAGGTGCTCGCCGTCGGACCGCACCTGAAGAACACCATCGCACTGTACAAGGATGGAGAGATCGCACTCAGCCAACACATCGGCGATCTCGTTTCGCCGCATTCGGTCACCACCTTTGAAAACACGATCAGCACCCTGACACGGTTTTATGAGATCCAGCCGGAGCTGGTGGTGCACGACTTCCATCCCGATTACGCATCAACGCGCTACGCCGAGGACCAGAACCTGCCGCGCGAAGCGGTGCAACATCATTTCGCCCACGTGCTGGCATGCATGGTGGACAACGAGGTGCCGCCGCCCGCACTCGGCGTCAGTTGGGACGGTTCGGGGTATGGACTCGACCGCACGGTGTGGGGCGGTGAGTTTCTGCTGGTTACGGAAAAAGGCTTCTCGCGCGAGGGACTCTTCCGCCCCTTCATGCTTCCCGGTGGGGAACAGGCGGTGCGCGAACCGCGCCGCGCGGCGCTGGGCCTGCTTTACGAAATGCTGGGGCCGGAGGTGTTCGAGCGCAACGACCTCATGAATCCGTTGCGATGGAATTTGCCCGACCGCGATGTGCTTTCCTCCATACTGAAAAAGGGACTGAACGCGCCCCGCACTTCCAGTGCCGGGCGCCTGTTCGATGCGGTGTCGGCTCTGCTGGGCCTCGGCCTGCACAACCGCTACGAGGGGCAGGCGGCGATGCGGCTGGAGTTTGCCACGGGAATTTTTCTATCCCCCGCAGAAAACCAGCCCGTCCCGGCCAAGCGTCCCGGCCGCGAACCGTGGATCGGCGAAGAGGAAATCGTCGGTTCCCCGCGCAACCTGGCGGCTCCATCCGCTACGGGCATTCCGTGGTCCGACGAACGCTACACCTTCAAAATCCTGGAGGTGGATTCGGGGAAGTCCCCAGCGGAAACCGTTCACCAGTACACGTACGTGGTGGACTGGCAACCGATGATCGAAGAGATTTTAAACGACCTCGTCCGCGAGCGCGCGGTGAGCGGCATCGCCGCCACGTTTCACCATACCCTGGCGGATATCGTGGTGGGGATGGCACAGTTGGTGGGGGAACCGCGGGTGGTGCTGAGTGGCGGCTGTTTTCAAAACCGGGTGCTGACGGAGATGACGGTGATCGCACTTCGGGAGGCGGGATTCCAGCCCTTCTGGCACCAGCGCATTCCGCCGAATGACGGCGGCGTGGCGGTGGGACAGATCCTCGCCGCCCTGCAAAAGGAAGCGCCCAAAACGATTGTGTGATTGTCATGTGTCTTGCCATACCGGGAAAGATCGAAAGCATCGAAGACGGCGATGCGTTGACGCGCAAAGGCCGTATCAATTTTGGCGGCATCGTGAAGGAAGCCTGGCTGTCGTACGTGCCGGAAGCGGGCGTGGGCGACTACGTCATCGTGCACGCCGGATTCGCCATCAGCCGCGTCGATGAGGCTGAGGCGCACCGCGCCCTGAAGTACCTGGAAGAAATGGACCGCCTGGGCGATCCCGGCCCGGAGGAGGAGTGACCGCGTTATGAAATTCCTCGACGAATTCCGCGATCCCGCAGCGGCCCAGCGCCTCGCCGACGCTTTGCACAGAACGGTCACGCGACCGTGGCGCATCATGGAAGTCTGCGGCGGGCAGACACACAGCATCGTCAAGCACGGCATCGACCAACTGCTCCCCGATGCCATCACGCTGGTGCACGGGCCCGGCTGTCCGGTGTGCGTGACGCCGGTGGAGCTGATCGATCGCGCCATCGCTATCGCCCAACAACCGGAGGTGATCTTCTGCTCGTTCGGCGACATGTTGCGGGTGCCGGGCACGGATCGCGACCTGCTGTCGGTGAAAGCGGCCGGCGGCGACGTGCGCATGGTGTATTCGCCGATGGATGCGGTCCAGCTGGCTGAGGATCATCCCGAACGGCAGGTGGTGTTTTTCGCCGTGGGATTCGAAACCACCGCCCCCGCCAACGCCATGGCGGTGCACCAGGCCAAACTGCGCGGCCTCACCAATTTTTCCATGCTGGTTTCACAGGTGCTGGTGCCGCCGGCGGTGGAGTCGATCCTGCAATCGGAACAGCACCGCATCGACGGGTTCCTGCTGGCGGGCCACGTGTGCACGGTGATGGGCTTCACCGAATACGAACCGATCGCCGAATGCTACCGGGTGCCGCTGGTGGTGACGGGGTTCGAACCGGTGGACATCCTGCACGGTTTGTACTTGTGCGTGCGCCAGCTGGAAAGCGGCCGCGCCGAGGTGGAAAACCAGTACACGCGGTCAGTGACGCGCGCGGGCAACCGTCCGGCGCAGGAGTTGATCCAGAAAGTGTTTCGCGTGGTGCCGCGCGCCTGGCGGGGTATCGGCGAGATCCCGGCCAGCGGCCTGGGTCTGACCCCGGAGTACTCGTCGTTCGATGCCGAGCGTCGTTTCGGTATCGCTTTACCTTGCGTGGAAGACAACACGGAGTGCGTCAGCGGACGCATTCTTCTGGGGCTGGACAAGCCCTCGGACTGCCCGGCGTTCGGCACACGTTGCACGCCGGAAAAACCGTTGGGCGCCACCATGGTCAGCACCGAGGGCGCCTGCGCCGCGTATTACCGTTACCGTCATTCGTGAGGAGCGCACCGTGGACAAACCGGAACACCGTACTTTTGCCAACGGACTGCAATGCCCCGTTCCGTTGAACGACACCCCGCAGGTCCTGCTGGCGCACGGCGGCGGGGGACGCCTGATGCACCAGCTCATCGACACGATGTTTGCCGCCGCGTTCGGCACGCAGGCGATGGAACACGATGGTGCGGTGCTCGCGGTGAACGAGGGCGAACTCGCGTTCACCACCGACTCCTATGTGGTGCATCCACTGTTCTTTCCCGGCGGCGACATCGGCCGACTCGCCGTTTGGGGCACGGTGAACGACCTCGCTATGTGCGGCGCGGTGCCGCAATCGCTGAGCGCGGGTTTCATTCTGGAAGAGGGGCTTTCGATGGAAACGCTGTGGCGGGTGGTGCAGTCGATGCAACGCGCGGCGGAAGTGGCGGGTGTGCGCATCGTCACCGGCGACACCAAGGTGGTGGAGCGCGGCAAGGGCGACGGCATGTTCATCAACACCGCCGGGGTGGGACGGGTGATCGCACCGCAACCGGTTTCGCCCAGCCGGGTGCGGCCGGGCGATGCGATTCTCCTTAACGGGGATATCGGCCGCCACGGCATGGCGCTCGCCCAGGTGCGGGAAGGACTGCGGTTCGAGTCGGCGATCGAAAGCGATTGCGCGCCCTTGCATGGCGTGGTGCGGGACTTGATCGAAAGCGGCATCGACGTGCATTGCCTGCGCGACCTGACGCGCGGTGGGCTGGCCACGGCACTGGTCGAAATCGCCAAAGCTTCTTCTTTATCCATCGCGCTGGAGGAAACGAAGATTGGTTTGGGCGATGCGGTGCGCGGCGCGTGCGAGTTGTTGGGATTCGATCCGCTTTACGTCGCCAACGAAGGGCGGTGCGTGGCGTTCGTTCCGGAGGAGCAGGCGGAGACGGCGCTTCACATCATGCGCCGCCACGAACAGGGACGCCACGCGGCACGCATCGGCACCGTAGAAAAGGATGATCGCGGACGCGTCACCCTGCAAAGCGCTTTCGGCACCATGCGCCTGCTCGACCTGCTGAGCGGTGACCAGCTGCCGCGCATCTGCTAACACCCGTGGCAAGCGGGTCAATTTAAGATTGAGCGGGTGGACCCTCGTTTCGCACACCGGGCAGGACCCAACTGCTTCCCATGCAATGGGCGGGTGAACCCTCGCTCGTCAATAATCCACATCGGTGTAAAACAGGCCGGAGGCATTGAGCCCGTTGGCTTTCACCGAAGCCGCCACGCTCTCGGCCCACGGCAGGTGATCGGCCATCCACGGCAGGACGCCGAAGGCGAACGTCAGCAGGATCGCCGCGCCTAAAAGAAATGTGCGGACGTTGTGCGGGATGAAGATGATTTTGTTCATTTGCGTTTTCATATCTGCGCCGTGATCTCCGGAAAGACGACGAAAAACATCAGGTACGCCATCGCCAAAGTCAGGATCAGGTTCAGTGTCTGTCCGCACAGGTACAGGATGAGCGGTTTGCCTTTGTGAAAATAATGGCCCAGCTCGCGGAAGTTGGTGGCGAGCCCGATGCTGACGAACGCCAGGCAGAAAAACCAGCCGCGGCCGATCTTCGTCCAGCCCTTGATGACACCGTCGGTGATCATCGCCTCCCCCGCGTCGGGCCCGAGTCCGCTGTATATCGACGACACCAGGATGGAGGCGAACACGAAGCCGATCACAAACTTGGGAAAACGGTGCCAGATTTCCATGAGGCCGGGGCGCGGGCGGGTAGGGTCGCGTTCGACTTTCGTCACCCAGTACAGCGCGACGCAGAAGGCGATGACGCCGATGAGGATGTTCTGGATCATCTTCACCGTCGCGGCGACATACAAAGCCCGGTCGCTTAAGAAGGCCCCGGCGGCGGCCACCGCGCCGGTGGCGTCGATCGTGCCGCCCATCCAGGCGCCGCCCAGCACGTGATCCATGCCGAGGGCGAGGATGACGTTCGGCATCACCACCATCATGATCGAGGTGAACACCAGAGACAGGCCGACGGCGAGGGTCAACTCCTCCTTCTTCGCGCGGCAGGCGGCGGCGGTGGCAATGGCCGCCGAGACGCCGCACACAGACATGTCGGCGCTGATGGTTATGTTGAGCGTCTTTGACTCGATCTTCAATATGCGCTGGCCGAACCAGTACGTGGTGATGAGCACGACCGGCGTCACCACCCACGCCACGAACAGACCCGGAAGGCCGATGGTGAGCACCTTGCTGAACAGGATTTCCGCGCCGAGCAGGACCAGTCCCGTCTTGATGAAATACTCCACCTGCACCGCGGGCTTCACCCACTGCGGCGTGCCCAGCGTGTTGCTGATCAGCAGGCCCAGCAGGATCGCCCACGCGGCGTAGCCGATGCCGAGCGACTTGATGTCGGACTGCGCCGCAAAGAAAAACGCCAGCACCGCCAGCACAAAAACAAACGCGAATCCTTTAATAAAGGCGAGACCTTTTTTGTTCATCACCTGTATGCCGAGCGCAAACAGAAGCCCGATGGCGAGGCCGGTAACGATGAGATACGGAACCTGGTTGTGCGCATTGATTTTGGTTTTCTTTTTCGCCGCGGCGACGTTGCGCAAATGATCGCGGTATTTTTGAATTGCGGCTTTGGCTCCGGTGTTGAGCGCCGCGTCGTTGAATCCCGCCGCTTCGGCGCGCTGTTCGGCCAAAAGTGCGGCGGCTTTCAATGTTTCCGATTCCGTTTTCAGCGCTTCGTATTTCTCCCGTGCCTGTTCGGCTTTGGCCCGGGCCTTTCCTTCCGGTATGTAAAAGGCATCCAGCGGATTGTCCGTCCACTTGTTCGGTTTGCTCGTCCACTGCTTGATGGTTTTGGCGTAAGGTTCACTGGTCGCCTTCAACGCGGATTTCGCGTCCTCGGCTTCGTACCAGGCGAGCGTGTGGAACGGCGCGCGCTCCGATTCTTTTTTAAGAATGGCGTTGGCTTCGGCGATTTTTGAGTCGAGCCCGGCGGGAGGATTCGGCAGATAAATGAGGAGACCCGCGAACAGCAGGAAGAGTCCCAGCCAGATGGCCCAGTAGTCCTCAGTCTTCCACAAGTCGCTCCAGCGGCTTTCGCCCTGGTCGACGACGTAATCGGTTTGGCCGTTGGAGGTGGGATGGGACATGGTGCTGGTTACCAACCGGAGTTAATGGATTTATTCAATGATGGAAAATTTTAAATCACCTGTGTGCAGGTTCCAAGCTGATTTGGTGTTGAACGTTTTTCCGACCGACTGCCGGATATCGTTTCGGGCTTGCGTGATACAATGCGGGCATGAAGATTCTGATTTACGGAGCCGGGGCGGTGGGGCTGGGGATCGCGTCCTGCCTGATCAAAACCGGGCACGCGGTCGATGTGGTCGGCCGCGCGGGCACGGTGGAGGCGTTGCGCCGACACGGGCTCACGCGCAGCGGCCTGTTCGGTGACTTCCAGGCGCCGCCGTCTGCCGTCGGCGCGGTGGCGTCGGTACACGAACTCAAAGACACCACATACGACTTCATCCTCGTCTGCACCAAGTCGTTCGACACCGGACCGGCGGCGCGGGACCTGGCGTCGGTCGCATTCATAAACAATGCCCGCACCCCGTTCGTGTTGTGCCAGAACGGCTGGGGCAATGCCGAGATCTTCGCCGACTATTTTCCGCAGGAACGCGTGAAGAGCGCGCGCGTCATCACCGGATTTGCGCGACCGGAACCGCATCACGTCGACATCACCGTGCACGCTGACACGGTGCATGTGGGGTCGTTGTTTCAGGATGGAGTGAGCGATCTCAAACCGTTGAGCGAGGCCATCGAGGGCGGTGGTCTGCCCTGTGCGGTGACGGCGCACATCGCTCGGGATTTGTGGGCGAAGATGCTGTACAACTGCATGCTGAACGGACTGAGCACGCTGTTCGATGTGCCCTACGGCGCGCTCGGCGAGTCGCCGCACACGCGGCGGTTGATGGACGCCATCGCGCGCGAGGTGTTCGCCGTCATGCAGGCGGCGGGACACCGCACGCATTGGGAGTCGGTGGACGGCTACCTCGACACCTTTTACAAAAAGCAACTGCCCGCGACCTACCAACACATCCCGTCGATGTTGCAGGACCTGCGCGCCGGCAAGCGCACCGAGATCGACGCGCTAAACGGCGCGGTCATGCGGCTGGGCGAACAGCACCGCATCCCGGTCCCCCACAATACGCAGGTGTACCACCTGATCCGCTTCGCGGAGGCCAAGCGCGATTTGAAAAAGTAAATTAAAATTTGTAAACAAACGAGGAAGAGAAGGGGAAAATCTATTTCCAATTATATTCCGGAAAATCCTTTTTAACTTTTTTAATTATATCTTCTTTTAAATTTTTCTTTTCTTCGGGTAATAGGACATATAAGCGGAGAATATATAAACCATAATTAGACAATACGCTCATCAAAGAATGAGGAATATCCATTATTGGCTTTGAACTATTGTCATAAGTACTCAAAATTCGAATTGCTTGTTCATATTTATCTGTTTCAATATTTGAATTAAAAATATCTGAGGTTGGTATATGAGACCCAATTCCTGTGATCCGTCTACCCGAAAGTGACCAAACAAACCATAATTCCCTATGAATACCAAATTTCCTGGACCAATCATCAACCTTTTGTTCTAAAACTCGCTTCTTAAGTTTAAAATCTTTTGTGCTGGAATCACTTACAGTATCAAAAAGTTCGACCTCACCAACAAGCTTCGGTGTTTGCCTTTTTAATAAAGCTTCTATCTTTATTTTTAAATTTTCGTCTTGTACCTCATCCTTCATTTTTCTTATTTGATGAACAATAAAGGGATCATCAAAAGTGCTCCATTCGCCCTTCTTAATTAGATTTAAAAGACTATCATGGGAACAATCTATATAATTGTGTTTTAGCAAACCATAGATAACATCTTCCAAAAGGTGCTCTAAGCCTGCTATGGTTTTATGATAGATCAATTGTTGATAATCAAAATAGCGAGATAAAAGAAAATGATCTGCGGTTCTTAAAGCTTTTTGGGTGAGGCAAATTCGCTTGTCTTTATCAATTTGAATTTGACTTAGTAAGTAATCTAAATCGACAGAGCCATAGGGTAAGCCAGAATGATGAGCTGTTCGTTTTAAATAGTCAATTCTATCCGCATCTAAATCCGAACTTATTAAATTTGTGTAAGTATTAGGATTTTGTCTTGTAAAAATTGAAATTACTTCATCAACATTAAAATCTTGATGTAGTTTAAATAATTCCTTCAATTCTGGATCATTTGATAAAACATATCGACCAAGAAGTTCATGTTTCAATTTTTTTGTTTTAACTTCTTGTGTGGGATTTTTTTCTTTGCTAACAGTGGAAGCTGTTTTTTGTTTTAAATAGCCCTCACTATAATAATTTTCTACAGCCTTTTCCATCGTATGGGAAAAAGGGTAATGTCCTATATCATGTAAAAGCCCCGCTAACCGATATAGTTGAAATTCTTTTTCTTCCTTTAGAGGAAAAATATCTGAATTTTTCTTTAATGAACTAAGGATCCTTCCTGTTACGTGACAAACACCTATGGAATGTGCAAATCGAGAATAATCCAATCCAGGGAAAATGTGATATGCAAGCCCCAACTGTTTAACATTCCTTAACCTTTGAAAAGCCTTGGTATCAATGATACCGGCCTCTAATTTTGATAAGCCAATAGTTCAATGGACAGAGCAACTTATCCTTTTAGAATTAAAAACTTTTTCCATTGCCCGCTTATTAAAGTAACTTAGCCTTGGTTAATTCATTTTTAGCCTTCTCAAATTGCGAATATAGAGCGGGCTTTTCTTCGTTAATAATTTTCAATGCTTCGCTATCTGAAAGCTTACTAACTTTTAGGAGATAATGAACGGAGGCAAGTATTTCTAGCCATTGTTCCGGTTTTAATGGGCAATCCGAGGGTTTTTCAAAAAGAGATGATACAGAATTTAGTTTATTTTTTACCTCATCTAAAAGCTCATTATCTCCTTCTTTTCCCCCTAGAGACGGCATCTCTTCAGCCAACTCATAGTAATCTTTGGTGAGAGACGGGCTATAGGGGCCCATCAAATACCAACTAAACCTGTAACCTAAATCAACTCCTGACAACTGCCCTAAGTAAACAGCTTTTTGTACTTTCTTTCTGTCATCAACGGTTTCGATATCGTGACCTACACCCAATTCCTCCAAAAAAAGCTTTAATACAATTAATCGAGTTTCCATAAATCACCTAAAAAAGGAGTAATCCTTTAAAAATCAAAACTATTTTAGCAACTTTCGGTATAAGAAACTAGGAACCATTTACTTTGGTGCCTAATTTCTTTATGAAATAACGATAAATAGTTAATTTACAAAGGTCGGTTTTAAAAATCAAAAAGCCGTCCGCCGCGATGGAGTGCGGGGACGGCTTTTCTGTATCTGGCTCCGGAGACAGGACTCGAACCTGTAACACAGCGGTTAACAGCCGCTTGCGCTACCATTGCGCCACTCCGGAATGGTAGTTGGGGGATGGGGTACTGTTGAAAGCTAGATAATTTACGCAATTATACCCGATGGGTCAAGTCAAAACCACCCCCTGCGAGGGAAGCAGACGTTCCCATTCAAAAATAGAGGATCGACCACAAATATTGGGCGGACTATGGCCGGAGAAAAGGCAACGGAGGCTATTTTTAAGGGTTTGGTCCGCGGGGCATAGCGGATCGGATGAGGGCCGGGGTTCTCCCCTTGTAAAGGGGAGTTTTGCAAAAGTCATGATAAGAAAACAGAGGAAACCACCCTCACCCCAGCCCTCTCCCGTCAAGGGAGAGGGGGTTTTTTACTTCCTTCTCCCCAGGTGGGAGAAGGCTAGGATGAGGGAGATTCATGACTTTTCCTTTGTCTAGGTAGCCATTGAACCGTTGACTGGCTATCCGAATCTAAGTTCAACGCTCTCCTTGAAAAGGAGGGGAAGAATTTAAAAGGTGTCTGCTTCCCAGCAGAGCCCCGGTGGCAAGGGAAACACTTTGGAATTGGCCTCGCGGACCCTCGTTCGCGGCACCCCGCATCGGCCCATTCGCTGTGGGCCGGGCCCATTTCCACAGGCGGGGCCTGTTAATCCGAAAACTTCATCTCGGTCCGGCCTTCTAACGATTTGGACAGGGTGACGGGATCGGCGTACTCGATATCGCCGCCCACCGGCAGGCCGCGCGCGATGCGGGTGACGCGCACGTTGAACGGGCGCATCATGCGCGCGATGAACACGGCGGTGCTCTCGCCTTCCATATCCGGGTTGGTGGCGAGGATGATTTCCTTGATCTCGCGCGATTCGGTCTTGGTCTTCAACTCGCCGATGGTGAGATCGGCGGGGCCGATGCCGTCGAGCGGTGAAATCACCCCCATCAGCACGTGGTACTCGCCCTTGAAGTCGCCGACGTTCTCCATCACGTACACGTCGTATGGTTCCTCGACGACGCAGATGACGCCGTGGTCGCGGCGGGCATCGGAACAGATGTCGCACAGTTCCTTGTCGCTGATGCCGTGGCAGTTTTTGCACAGCACGATCTTTTCCTTGATGTTGACGACGGCGCGCGACAGCTTTTCCGCCTGCTCCTTCGGCCCACGCATGAGGTAGAACGACAGGCGCTCGGCAGTCTTCTGCCCGATGCCGGGCAGGCGTTTGAGCTCTTCGATGAGTTCCGTGACGGGTGCGGGACGCTTCATGCTTGCGGGGGCGGAAACAGGCCGGGAATGTTCAGGCCGCCGGTGAGTTTGCCCATCTCTTCCTGCGACAGAGCCTGCACCTTGCGGTGGACTTCGTTGATGGCGCCGGTGACGAGGTCTTCCAGGATGGCGCGGTCCTGCATGTTGATGAGGTCTTCGTCGATGTGCACCGACAGGATTTCGTTGAGGCCGTTGGCAGTGATCTTCACCATGCCGCCGCCGGCCGAGGCTTCCACGGTCTTGCCGGCAAGCTCGTTCTGCATCTCGGCCATCTTGCCCTGCAGGGCCTGCGCGTTTTTCATGAGGTCGCCGAATTTGCCGAACATAATGACTTCCTTTTGCGTTTAACGGATGACGATGCCGCCGAAAATATCGAGCGCGTCTTTCAGAATTTCCTCTTCCGAAGGACTGCCTTTTTTATCGTAGCGTTTTGCCGTTTTTTTTTGAGCCGCCGGCGCCGGGTTCGCATTTTGCGCGGGTGCCTCGCCGACACTCGAACCGTTGCTATCCGCGCCATTGTCGTCTGTGCCGTTGGCGACATCAAGTTTGATTTGAATTTCCGCGCGACCGCATACCGCCTGCGCCGCAACGCGGACCACTTCCAGATTCTCTTCTTTTTCCACCAGGCCCTTCGTGTATGGATCGGGAAAGCGCAGATGCAGGCTGTCTCCGGTCAATCCCACCATCGTGCAGTTGTCGAGAAAGGTGGCGAGCGAACGCTTCTTCTCGCTGGCCAGAGCGCGGATCTGGTCCCATTGCGATTCCGCCGGTTCGCTGTAAGCAACCGGGGGTGTGGCATAGGGTGGCGGCTCTTCGGACGGTGGTGGTTCCTGGGACGGTGCCGGTCCAGCGGAAGGAGACGGGGCGGCGGCCGGTTGCGGAGCCGTCACCACGGCGGCTCCGGCGGCTCTCGCGGATGCGGGAGACGGGGCACCGCCGCCTGCGGCATTGATCTTCTGGATCAACTGATCGATCTCCTGATACGGCCGCACGTCGGTCAATCGCAGAACCGCCATCTCGAAAATCAGGCGCGGCAGGGAACCGCGTTTCATGTCCATCTCCGCGCGCGACAGCACGGTGAACATCTGCTGCAGTTGATCCGTGTCCAGATGACCCGCCTGCGTCTTCAACGTTTCGATGTCGCAGGTGCGGGTGCTGACCAGCGTTTCGGGTTTGGCCGACACCTTGACGAACATCAGGTTGCGCACGTACTCGATGAGGTCGCGGCAGAAGAGACTCAGGTCCTTGCCGTGGTCAGCGACTTCCTGCACGAGGCCCAGCAGGGCCGCAGAGTCGCCCGCGATGACGCGATCCATGAACTGTTCGAGGATGCCCTGGCCGACGATGCCCAAAACCGATTCGACCGACGCGTGATCCACCGCCCGCCCGGCGAAGGCGATCACCTGGTCGAGCAGGCTCTGCGCGTCGCGCATGCTCCCCGCGCCGTTGGTGGCGATCTCTTCCAGGCTTTTCTGGTCGATGGCAATGTTGTCTTTCTCGCAGATGAGTTCGAGCTGGGCGCAGATCTGTGCGTGGTTGAGCGGCTTGAACTCGAAACACTGGCACCGCGACAGAATGGTTTCCGGAATCTTGATGAGTTCCGTCGTCGCGAACAGGAACACCACCTGGGGTGGCGGCTCTTCCAGCGTTTTGAGCAGGGCGTTGAAGGCACTGCGGCTCAGCATGTGTACTTCGTCGATGATGTACACCTTGAAGCGGCACGACGAGGTGCTGTACTGCACGTTTTCGATGAGGTCGCGCACTTCGGCGACGCCGTTGTTCGACGCGCCGTCGATTTCCAGAACATCGAGGCTGTTGCCTTCGCGGATTTCGATGCAGTGGGTGCAGGTGTCGCAGGGTTCGGGCGTGGGGCCCTTCTCGCAGTTGAGCGCTTTCGCCAAAAGGCGCGCAGTGGTGGTTTTGCCGACGCCGCGCGTGCCGGAGAACAGGTAGGCGTGGGCGATGCGGTCCAGCTCGATGGCGTTTTTCAGGGTGCGGACAATATGCTCCTGTCCGATCAGCTCCGAAAATTTCTGCGGACGCCATTTGCGTGCCGAGACCTGGTATTCCATGAGTGACGACCTGCGGAGGGGACCAGCGGACGCTGGGGAAAATTCAAGGCAGAATTGTTGGGGAACTTACAGCACCCAAGGAAACTTGCTACCGTTGCTTCCTTCCGGACCTGGCGGGGTTTACAAGACCTCGTTGCGTAAGGCCCAACAAAACTGCCAAAATTCTTTAGACCATCTTATGCCAAACGGAGCCCAAATCCAACCCTAATCCGGCGGCAGGCCACAGGACGGAAACGGGTTGAATTTAAAAGGGGCTTCGGGCGCCCGGCAGAGCGGCATCACCCACTGGCGCCGCTTCCTTCCTCCGGCTCGTCCAGCGAGGTTTTCTGCGGGCCGATGCGCTCCATGTCGTCGCTGACGAAGCCGATGCGTTTCGGCTTTTCGTGCTTGCGATACCGTTTCTTGACCGTGAGCAGGACGTTGGTCTGGCTGACGTGTTGCAGGATTTTGACCGGCTCGCCCTTGTCCGACATGCCGTAAAACAGGATCATGTCGTTGCCGTGGAACCCCAGGCCGTTGATGTACAGCGACTGGTTGCCGAAGTTGACGAACATCGCGCCCACCTCCTGCTCCGGCGTGAGGCGCTTTTCAAAGTCCGCGATGTGCGCCATCAGTTTCTTGAACATGCACTCGGCGGAACCGGGCATGCCCGGAGCGGGCACATCGCACTCCGTGGGGACCTGGTTCGGCGGCACCAGCGATTGGGATTCGTCTTCCGGCATGATAAAAACCTGAATGAACCCGGAGATTCTTCGTCTTTAAAGGAGCGGAGAGGGAGGGATTCGAACCCTCGGTAGGGGTCACCTACACACGCTTTCCAAGCGTGCGCCTTCAACCGCTCGGCCACCTCTCCTTAGTTTCGGGATTTAGAGGAAACGGGTTGTCATAAAGATTGGGCTGGGGGACCATCGCTGCGCCCACCGGGCATTACCCCGTTACCCGTTCCTTGTAAAGGAACGGAGAGGGTGGGATTCGAACCCACGGTACCCGGAGGGTACAGCTGATTTCGAGTCAACCGCCTTCGACCACTCGGCCACCTCTCCCAAGGAAAAAATAAGTACGCCCAAGAGGACTCGAACCTCCGACCTACGGTTCCGCAAACCGTCGCTCTATCCAGCTGAGCTATGGGCGCATAAATTTTTTAATATTCAAATGTCGTGCTAATTCGTTTCCGCCGCAACCTGCTTTAATTCCCAGCCTTCTTAAGGAAGGAAAGAAACTCCAAAACCTCCCCCTTGGTCCCCTCCTTGGTAAGGAGGGGAGATGGGATTACGTTTGCGGAATTAATCCCGAAAAATCGTGGCCCACTTTCAATAATCCCTCCCCTTTCCAAGGGGAGGGCTGGGTGGGGTAAACCAACTACCGACCATCGATTGCTCACCAACCATAACCCAGTTGCCCAACTACGCAGTGGAACCCGTTCGCTCCGCGCCTGGCGCGGTCAACCCACCGATTCCGGAATGAAATCCATCAACTGCAAGCTGTAGCGTGGATGCTCGAACGCGTACATCGCCGGGTACATGGCAAACGCCCAGCCGTCGAAAATCAGGTTGCCGTTTTCGGTGATGACCAGCCGCACTGCCGGGTTCTGCAGTTCGTTGCCTTTCGACGTAACCTCATCTCCGGTCAGCACGAAGTTGGGCAGAAACGCGCCCGTCGTGACCGTGATGCCGCTTGTGCCCAAGGGGAAACTGTCCCCGAGGGTCACCGTCTTCATTTCGTTTTTCTCTTCGTCGGTCTTGTCGCGGACCAGTATTTTAACCGCTTTCCATTTTCCTTCAACTGTTTTCGGCACCACCAGCTTGCGATTCACCTTTTCCGCCTGCTGGAGGTCCGGATGCCCCTCCACCTCGGTGGCGGAGCCTTCGACCAGTTGCTGATCGGTCAGCGGTGGGGCCTCGCGCGAAAACGACCCTTCCACGTCCTGCGGTTTTTCTTTGAGCGCCGCGACATCCACCGCACCGGAGGTGTCTTTGCCGTCGGAGTCGCCCATGGAGCAGGCCGCACCGAGAAAAGCGATTACCATAGCAAGGACTGCGGTCCGGCACAATGATTTCATTGAAGTTTTCACAAATAACCTTCCCGCCCCGGAGGGAGCCCGGAGGCAACGGAATTCAATATTCAATAAAACGATTTGGTAGAGCCACTTTACCAGAAACCGGGAGCCCCCGTCCACAAATCTCAAGTGGTTGAATAATAAAAGTATTTCGGGTGAAACGGGGGTTTAAATAACTAAACATTCAGTATTTACCGGGGATAATCTGGTCTTGAATTAATGTTTAAAATGCCAATCTCTATTCCAAGCTCATTTTCAACTGTGGGAACTGAGACCTCTTCCCCATTATGGTAAATAGTCCAAGGAGAATTTCTTTCAGCCTTTACCTTTCCATTTTTGTCCTTTTTTCCCTTATTCCAAACAGAAATGACCCATCGGCCATTTTCAGATAAAAACTTTCTTTTTAACTTCATTTCAAATCTAGTCATTCTGTCATGGATAGGGTTGAGGATGATCTTTACGCTATCATCGATGGATTTTCTAAAATCAAAAATATCTTGAATCTTTTTATCTTTGGGTGAGTACTTCACACCATTGCTCTCACCACATAGAATCGCACAAACGCTTCCCATCATCCTCTTTGGCATTTCATTTTTAACAAAACAGCGCATCGCTTTATTATTCATTTCTCTTAAATTACCGAATTTTTGGAAAAACTGGTATTCACGCCAACGATGGTGTTCACGATAATAAACTACAAAACGTTTACCGCTCCTACCATTGCCCTCATCCTCAAACTCTTCTAAAAAAATGGCCTTAATGTTATCAAGGTTTTTAAAATAACGATTAGGACTGAACGAATTTCTTGGGATTAGGCTAAACAAAGAAAAAAGTACGGTATCGCAACCTTTCCCATCTAGCATTTTTAACAAATCCGGTAAGGAATCACTGAAGTCTCTATATCCATTTTTATACCTATGGTTGTAATCCCGGGAAACAACTCCTATTTTTTTAATACTCAAAGAGGGAACCGACTCTTTTTCCTTGTTAATTTGTGGTTTTATTCCGCCTTTGTTCTTGGTTAGCATTAATCTTCCTTACCCCTCAATATTTTTCTGGAAAGTAATTAAATCAGACTCATTATTAGGGTCTAAGGAGCACCATATTTGGTCGCGAGAATATAACCTGATAGTTTTTCCAGTACCTAATAGTTTCGGGGCAAAATCTCTGAGAGTGTCATACCAAGCTCTTTGTTCATCCCTATAGGGTGGATCATTATCGCGCTTGTTTAGGGTTCGACATAAATCTCGCCACCTGTCTATGGAAAAACCATACTCTTCATTTTGAGGATAACGTCCAAGTGAAATATCTCTTGGCTCAGTAAAGTGCTGGGACTCATCAAATTCAACAATAAAATTATGATTTGGAATGAAATAATCCACTCTTGGTAGTTTTTTATATTTTACAAAATTTTGAAAACCTCTATGGTTTCGCAATGCTTGATTCACTCTTCCTAAGCTTTCAAAAATTTTCTCACTGGCAAAGTCCTCTAATCTACAGGGTAAGCCTAAGTCCCAATTAGCCTTTACATCGTTAAAAAGAGTCGTAAGCAAATTAGTGACTGCCTGTTTGCAGTCAGGACAACGCTCATTATGAGTTCTGCCTGCCATCGTTAATATCCTCCGTAAAAAATTTTATACGGATTCACGGTCGATGTGCGAGCCGGATAAGACAGGAACCGCAGGGTGCCACTCCTCATGAATTCTCCAGCACGATTTTGCCAACATGCCCTTTGCTGGCGAACAGGGCGTGCGCTTCGTTCACCTCGAAAAAGCGAAACCGTTTTTCGTGGATGAGGGGTTTCAGTTTTCCGGAATCGACCAACCGGGCGACGACGCTCAGGATATGACCGTGGTCGGCGCGCTTCTCGCCCGTAATCATCGGCAACAGCATGAAGACCAGATGCAGGGACAATCCCTTGATGTGCATGTTGGTGAGATCGTGCGTGTTCTGGCCGATGATCGACACCACCCGGCCCCACGGGGCGGCGGCTTCCAGCGATTGGTCGAGGGTTTGTCCGCCGACCGTATCAAAAATCACATCGAACCCCTTGCCGCCGGTCAGGCGTTTCACGTAGTCCGGCACGCTTTCATCGCGGTAGAAAATGAGGTCGTCCGCGCCAAGGCTCTTCGCAATGTCGGCCTTGTCCTGGGTGGAGACGGTGGTGGCCACCTTCAGCCCGCGCGTTTTGGCCAGTTGGATGGCGATGTGCCCGACCCCGCCCGCGCCCGCGTGCACCAGCAGGGAATCGTCCTGCGTGATTTTGGCGCGGTCGAACAACCCTTCCCACGCGGTGATGCTGACCAGGGGCAGGGCGGCCGCTTCCGCAAAGCCCAGGGTGGTTGGCTTCTTTGCGATCAGGTTGGCGTCCGCCAGCATGAAATCGGCCAGCGCCCCGTTCAGGTTTCCCGCCTGTCCCTTCAGCCCTCCGGCACAACCATACACTTCGTCGCCGACTTTGAAATCATCGACCCCGGACCCCACTTCGGCGATGACGCCCGCCACATCCATATGCAGGATGGCGGGCACTTCCGGATTGATTCCCAGATTCAGGGTCAGGATTTTGTGATCGACCGGGTTGAGGCTGGTGGCCCTGGTTTCGATCAGCACATGACCGGGTTGGATGGCGGGCCTGGCAACCTCGCCCTCGACAAACTTGGCGGACTCGCCGTACTCATAGACCAGGTAGGCTTTCATCGGCAATCACTCTCTCTTTTTCGTTTCTGTTTCACGCGGCGGATTCGCGGTCGATGTCCCGGCCGGGGAAGACGGGCACCGCTGTTCGGACCAACCCCGGCTGGCATTGTAGCATTTCAATTCTTCGAATCAGAATGCTGCGCTTCCGGTTTCAGCAGGTATTTTGAAGAATGGCGTTGGAACTCCTGCATGCAGGTCTCGGAACAGAACAACCATTTGTGCCCGTCTTTCTCCAATACAAAATCGCTGTCTTCAGCGCTCACGGGCATGCCGCAGACGGGATCGCGGGTCCCGGACCGCACCCCGTGGTGCAGGAACTTCAAAAAGGCGGACGTCAGATCCGGGTCGAACTGTTTTCCAGCTTGCGCCTGCAAAGCGGAAATGATTTCCATGATCGACATGGGAGCCCGGTATTCGCGGCCGTGGAGCATGGCATCATAACTGTCGGCCAGGGCTATGATGCGCGAACCGAGCGGAATGCAGTCCCCGGCCAGGCCGTCGGGATACCCGGTTCCATCGTAGCGTTCGTGATGATGCAGGATGATGTTCCGTATGGACTCAAAACCCCTCAGCGTTTTCAGGGCTTCGGCGCCCAACCGGGGATGGACTTTGACTTCCGTGTATTCTTCATCCTGCAAGGACCCGGCTTTTTTCAGGATGGCGTCGGGGAGGCCGATTTTACCGATGTCATGCAGTTCCGCGGCGGTGGCGTGTTCTTCGCACGCTTCCAGCGGCAGGCCCAGGAAATTGGAAAACTCAAAAGTCAGGTCGCGGACGTTGCGCGAATGGCCCTCCGTGTAGGGGTCCTTCATGTCTATCAAGGAAGCCAGAACCACCTTGATACCCATCAACCGCTCGATTTTTTCCTGCTGACGGTTCAGCTCGTTCCGGTATTTTCTCTCGAGAGCAACGAAGGCAACAACGATGATGATCAGAACGCCCAATGGCAGGAGCCGCGGGTGGGGGTTGGCGAACTCGGCCTGGAACAGCGCGATTCCAATGAGCGTGATCACAACGGTAAAGCCGATGACGGCTGTTCGGGATAGAGACGAAGGAGGAGGCATGCTCTTTCATCCTTCCTGTGTTGTTCCCGGTGATTGGACTTTCCAAAACGGAAAAGGGGGTTGCAACCGTTCGCGCTCGGCTCAACCCCCTTAAATAAAACTGTAACGGAAGATCACGCTCACTCCAACCCTCTCCCATCACGGGAGAGGGGGGGGGCGGGGGAAAGAGCGGAGAGGGAGGGATTCGAACCCTCGGTAAGGTTTTAGCCCTACACACACTTAGCAGGCGTGCGCCTTCAGCCAACTCGGCCACCTCTCCTTGTATTCGTTTTTTCTTTTTCAAGATTTCCCGGCACCGCACCGCCGGGCTGTAACTTCTTTCTTTTTTCAAACGGGTCGCCCGCCCGCTATATCTGGCGGAGGGAGTAGGATTCGAACCCACGGACCTTTCGGTCAACGGTTTTCAAGACCGCCGCCTTAAACCACTCGGCCATCCCTCCAAACATTCGGTGTCCCCCTCGGTGCCCTCAATGTACCCAAGTCCGGCCCAAACTGCAAGAAGTCATGGCCATGCAACCCGTCCGGTCCCGCATCCCGCTCCGCAAACGCGAAACCCTACCAGATTCAGCCGGGTTTGCCAATCACTTCCAGACCGTGCATGTAGGGACGGAGCGCCTCGGGCACGGCCACGGTGCCGTCGGCCTGCTGATAGTTTTCGAGGATGGCGACGAAGAGGCGTCCCGCCGCCACGCCGGAACCGTTCAGCGTGTGCACCAGCTGGTTGCCGCCGTCCTTGCTTTTGAAGCGGATCTTCGCCCGCCGGGCCTGGTAGTCGGTGAAATTACTGCACGACGAAATCTCGCGGAACGTGTCCTGCGTCGGCAACCACACTTCCAGATCGTACGTCTTGGCGGCGGAAAAACCGAGATCGCCCGTGCACAGGTTCATCACGCGGTAGTGCAGGCCGAGCTTCTGCAAAATCGACTCCGCATGCGTGAGCAGTTTTTCCAGCTCGTCCCACGAGCGGTCCGGATGCGCGAACTGCACCAGCTCCACCTTGTCGAACTGGTGCTGGCGGATGATGCCGTGCGTGTCCTTGCCATAAGACCCCGCCTCGCGCCGGAAACACAGGGTGTAAGCGGTGTATTTGATCGGCAGTTCCTCTTCCTTCAGGATCTCGTCGCGGTGATAGTTGGTGACCGGCACCTCGGCGGTCGGGATCAGGTAATAATCGTCCTCCAGGCGGAACAGGTCTTCCTTGAACTTGGGCAGTTGTCCGGTGCCTTCCAGGCTTTCCTCGTTGACCAGCACCGGCGGATACAGCTCGGTGTAGCCGTTCTCGCGCGTCTGCACATCGAGCATGAAGTTGATGAGCGCACGCAGGAGTTGCGCCCCCTGGTCGCGGAACACGGCGAAGCGCGCGCCGGAAATTTTGGCGGCGCGTTTGACGTCGAGCAAGCCCAGCGCCTCGCCCACTTCCAGATGCGTCTTCGGCTTGAAGTCGAACTGCGGTTTGGTTCCCCACTCGCGCACGAATTCGTTTTGCGTTTCGTCCTTGCCAACGGGGGTGGTGTCGCTGGGTGCGTTGGGGATGGCGAGCAGGGTGTCCCGCACCTGTTGTTCCAGATGCTCCGCCTGGTCGTCGAGTTCCTTGATGCGGGCGTTGATCTCTTTCACCTCGTCCATCAGCGCGGTGGCGTCTTCGCCTTTTTTCTTGAGTTGACCGACCTCGTTCGACAGGGTTTTCTTTTTGTTTTTGAGTTGGTCGGCTTCTTTTTGTTTGTCGCGCCTCTCGGCATCGAACTGGGCGAGGCGGTCGAGTCCGTCCGCAAACGCGCTTCCGCGCTGGGCCAGCCGGGCGCGCAGGCTCTCGGCGTCTTCGCGAATGAGTTTGATATCGAGCATGAACGTTCCTAATCTTTTCTGCGGCTTCGGTGAATCTTACGCTTGGAGCGGCCGCCTTTTTTGATGCGTTGCTCCAGACCTTCCAGTTTCATTTTGATCAACGCCGGGTAGCGGTAGTTGCCTTCCAGCGCCTGGAAGCGCTCGTACGCCTGATCGAGCTGGCCTTCTTCCTCCAGGCACGAGGCCATGATGAATTCCATGTCGCCTTCGAAATCACTGCGCGGAAACGCATTTTGAAATGCGGTGTAGCGGGTTCGCGCTTCATCGCATTTCTTCAGCGAAAACAGGATTTCCATCATACGGAAATACGCGCGTTCCGCCCAATCGGATTTCGGGTAATTCTCGAGCAGGATTTCCAGCTCCATCAGCGCCTGGTCGTAATTGTGCTTTTTGAAAAAGATCGACGCAATGCGGAACTGGTGCTCGGCGTTTTCCTCCGGCCGTTCGTTGAGGTTGATCAGGTTCTGGTACTCGATGATCGCCTGGTCGAGGTCCTTGATATTGAGTTCCACGATCTCCGCAATGTACTTGCGCGAGTCGTAGGCGAACGGTCCTTTCGGGTTGCGTTTGGCCACGTCCTGAAAAAAGCCGAGAGCTTTTTCGTAGTCGTCGAGGTCGAAGTAATAGATTTCGCCCAGGCGGAACAGGGCTTCCTGCGCGACGGGGCCTTTGGGCGAGATTTCGAGGACGGCACGGAACAGTTCGACGGCGCTGTGGCTGTGGCCGTCGATCCACCGGTCGTGCGCCTTCTCCAGCAGTCGGCGCGGTTCGGGGTCCGGCTGGCAGGCGCCTATGAACACCAGCACCACAAGCCAAACCAGAAATTTGAACTGGAATGCAATTCGATAATCCAACACGATCCGCCTTAATTGGGTTCCGGTCACAGGATGATGTTTACAGAGATGTCATCATCGGTGGTCCAGGTCGCCGGCGTGAAAGGCCGGCCGGCTCCTTTACAGGGAGGGGAAACAGGCTGATGCGTTTCCGGGCGAACGATAGTCAACGGGCGCGTTCCAGATATCCCCTTGTCCCTTCCGGCCGTGGGCCGGTCAGTCCTCGAGTTTTTCAAATCCCACGATCTGCGTGCCCTCTTCCATGCGCACCAGCCGCACGCCCTGCGTGTTGCGTCCCATGACGGAGATTTCGCTGACTTCCATGCGGACGATGTTGCCGCGCGAGGTGACCACCAGCAGTTCGTCGTCGTCCTGCACCTGCTCGACGCCGACGAGGTGGCCGGTTTTTTCGTTGCAACGGAGAGTGATGACGCCGCGGCCGCCGCGGCCCTGCACGGGGTAATCGTCGATCGGCGTGCGTTTGCCCAGCCCGTTTTCGGTCACCGCCAGCAGGTGCTTGCCCGGCTCCACAATCTCCGCGCCCACCACCCAGTCGCCGTCCTTGAAGCGGATGCCCGTTACACCCCGGCCGGTACGGCCGATGGGACGCACGTCCTTTTCATCGAAACGGATAGCCATGCCGGAACGCGTGGCCATCAGCACGTGCTGGTTGCCGTCGCTGATGAGCGCGGTGATGACGCGGTCGCCTTCGTCCAGCGTGAGGCCGATGATGCCGCCCTGCCTGGGCCGGCTGTAGGCTTCCATCGACGTCTTCTTCACGATACCGCGTTCGGTGACGCAGGTGATGAACTTGTCGGCCTCGAAGGTGTCCACGCTCAGGATGCTGGCAATCTTCTCGTCCGGTTGCAGTTGGATGAGGTTGGCAATGGACTTGCCTTTGGCGATGCGGCTCGCTTCCGGTATGTGATACACCTTGAGCCAGTGCACGCGGCCGAGGTTGGTGAACACCAGCAGGTAATCGAGGTTCGACGCCACGAACACCTGGTGCACCACGTCTTCCTCGTTGACCGCCATGCCCTTGATACCCTTGCCGCCGCGTTTCTGCGCGCGGTAGTTGTCGATCAACTGCCGCTTGATGTAGCCGCCACGCGAGTAGGTGACCACCACATCCTCGTCGGCGATGAGGTCCTCGATGTCGATGTCCGCCTCGTCCGTCACCACGATCTCCGTCCGGCGCTCGTCGCCGTACTTGTCGCGGATGCGGACCAGCTCCTGCTTGATGATGTCGAGCTTCACGTCCTCGTGGGCGAGGATGTTTTCGTATTCGGCGATTTCCTTGCGCACGGCTTCGAGGTCGTCCACGATCTTCTGCCGCTCGAGCCCGGTGAGGCGTTGCAGGCGCATCTCCAGGATGGCCTTGGCCTGCGCTTCCGACAGACCGAACTGCGTCATCAACCCGTCGCGCGCGCTGGCGGGGTCGGCCGCCTGCCGGATGAGCTGAACCACTTCATCGAGGTGGTCGAGGGCGATCTTGAGACCCTCTAAAATGTGTTCGCGCTCGCGCGCTTTTTTGAGGTCGTATTCCGTGCGGCGGGTGATGACCTCGCGGCGGAACAGCACGAACTGTTCGAGCGCGTCCTTGAGGTCCAAGAGGCGCGGTTCGCGTCCCACCAGCGCCAGCAGGTTGATGCCGAAGGTCTCCTGCAACTGCGTGTTCTTGTACAGGGTGTTGAGGATGACCTGGCTGTTGGCGCCTTTTTTGAGTTCGAGCACCACACGGATGCCCTCGCGGTCCGATTCATCGCGCAGGTCGCTGATGCCCTCCAGTTTCTTGTCGCGCACCAGTTGTGCGATCTTCTCCACGAGGCGCGCCTTGTTCACCTGGAACGGCAGTTCGCGGATGATGATCCATTCGCGGTCGCCCTTCGGGCTTTCTTCGATCTCCACCCGGCCGCGCACCTTGATCTGCCCGCGTCCCGTGTGGTAGGCGGCGCGGATGCCGGCGGTGCCGTGGATCAACCCCGCCGTCGGGAAATCCGGCCCCGGCACGATCTTGATGAGGTCGTCGATGCTGCACCCCGGGTTTTCGATGAGATGGATGGCGGCGTTGACGATTTCCTTCAGGTTGTGCGGCGGAATATTGGTGGCCATGCCGACGGCGATGCCCGACGAACCGTTGACCAGCAAATGCGGAAACGCCGCCGGAAGCACCGTGGGTTCGGTGGTCGATTCGTCGTAGTTGGCGACGAACTGCACCGTGTCCTTTTCGAGATCGTTGAGCAACTCCTGCGTGATCTCGCGCATGCGGATTTCCGTGTAGCGCATCGCCGCGGCGGAGTCGCCGTCCACCGAGCCGAAGTTGCCCTGCCCATCCACCAGAGGGTAACGCAGAGCGAAAGGCTGCGCCATGCGCACGATGGTGTCGTACACCGCCATCTCGCCGTGCGGATGGTATTTACCGATGACGTCACCGACGATGCGCGCCGACTTGCGGTAGGGCCGGTTGAACACATTGCCCTGGTCGTGCATGGCATACAGCGAGCGCCGGTGTACGGGTTTCAGGCCGTCGCGGATGTCCGGCAGGGCGCGTCCAATGATGACGCTCATCGCGTAATCGAGATACGCACTCCGCATCTCGTCTTCGATATTGATCAGCTCTACGGTCTGGCCCATGTTTTGTGTCTTTGGTTAAGGTCGTTGTGTGTTCTGCGTGGCGGCCGGTTCAAATATCCAGGTTCTTGGCATCCATGGCATGCTTGTGGATGAACTCGCGGCGAGGCTCGACGGCGTCGCCCATCAAGGTCGAGAACAGTTCCTCGAGCTCGACGAAATCCTCGGCGCGCACCTGCAACAGCACCCGCGATTCCGGATTCATGGTGGTTTCCCACAACTGGTCCGGGTTCATCTCTCCCAGTCCTTTATAGCGCTGGATGTACATGCCGCCCTTGCCTGCCTCCATGATGGCGTCCAGCAGCTCGTGCTTGTTGGGCAGTTGGCGCGACTCGCTTTTGTAATTCAACGTGAACGGCGGCCGGTCGAGCGCCCGGATCGGCTCGTAATACGAATACAGCTTTTTGATGAGCGGCGATTTAACGAACTCTGCGTTGAACTGCACGCCGAATTCCCGTCCCCAGCGGCGGCCGGAAAACAGGAATTGGTAAAAATTCTTTTCCGGATCGTAGTCGATAGTGATGTAAAAATCCTTGATCGACGTCGTCACCTGGATCCATTGCTGGCCGTGTTCGGTTTTCGAACGGTAGGTGCTGCCCTCCGGCTCATCGAACTCGATACCGAATTTTTTGAACTCCGCCGCTTCCTCTGCGCCCAGCATCTCGCCGTTTTTGAGGACGATAGGCACGTTTTTGAGACCCTCGCCCAATTCGAACCGCTGGCGGCAGTCGGCATTGATCAACCACTGCATGATGTCCTCGATGGTCTTCAGCATGGTGCCCAGCGTGCGGAAGGTATTCTCATCCATGGCCTGCCGCACCAGCGCGTCCAGGACCTCCGCCGGAATATTGTTTTTCGAGATCATGTCCGTGCATTCGCGGTACTGGATGAGCTGGTTGACGATGCGCACCAGCTCCGGCCCGGAATAGGCGTTGCCGTTGTCGGCAATGTGCAGTTCCTGGTTTTCACTGCCCTGTTCCACCAGGTACTGCGACAGGATTTTCTCGTCCTTGATGTAGGTCTCCGATTTGCCGCGCTTGATTTTGAACAGTGGCGGCTGGGCGATATACAGGTAACCGCGCTGGATGACCTCCGGCATCTGCCGGAAGAAAAACGTGAGCAGAAGCGTGCGGATGTGCGAGCCGTCCACGTCCGCGTCGGTCATGATGATGATCTTGTGATAGCGGATCTTGTCGACGTTCAAGTCTTCCTTACCGATACCGGTGCCAAGGGCGGTGATGAGAGCGCGGATTTCGTCACTGCTGATCATTTTGTCGTAACGCGCTTTTTCGACGTTCAGAATTTTTCCCTTGAGCGGCAGGATGGCCTGGAACTTGCGGTTGCGGCCCTGCTTGGCGGAACCGCCTGCGGAATCACCCTCAACGATATACAGTTCGGATTCCGCCGGATCTTTCTCCGAGCAGTCGGCGAGCTTGCCGGGCAGGGAACTGATTTCCAGCGCACTCTTACGGCGGACCAGGTCCTTGGCTTTTTTGGCCGCCTCGCGCGCCTGAGCGGCGCTGATGGCCTTTCCTACGATGGCCCGGGCCACGGCGGGCTCTTCCTCGAAGATCTGCCCCAGCTTTTCGTTGACGATTTGCTCTACCTGGCCCTTGACGTCGCTGTTGCCCAGGCGGCCCTTGGTCTGCCCCTCGAACTGCGGATCCGGGATCTTGACGCTGATCACCGCCACCAGTCCTTCGCGCACATCCTCGCCGGTCAGGCTGACGCCGGCGTTTTTAAGCAGATTGTTCTGCGTGGCGTAGCTGTTGACGGTGCGGGTGAGGGCGGAGCGGAATCCGCTCAGGTGCGTGCCGCCGTCTTTGGTATTGACGTTGTTGACAAAGGTGAACAGCTCTTCCGCGTAACTGTCGTTGTATTGCAAAGCCAGCTCCAGATACATATCGTCGCGTTCGCGCTCGATGTATATCGGTTTCGGATGCAAGGTCTTTTTGCTTTTATTCAGATGGTCGATGAACGACTGGATGCCGCCTTCAAAAAAGAAATTATGACTGCGTCCATCGCGCTCGTCATGGATCTTGATGCGCAGGCCTTTATTCAGGTAGGACAGCTCGCGCAGGCGGTTGGACAAGATGTCGAAACTGAAGTTGGTGTCGGGGAAGATTTCCGGATCCGGCCTGAAATCGATCTTGGTGCCGGTGGTGGTGGTTTTGCCCACTTCCTCCAGCGGGGACACAGGCTTGCCGCGCTCGTATTTCTGCTGGTACAGCTTGTTGTCGCGCTTGATTTCCAATTCCAGCGTTTCCGCCAGTGCGTTGACGACGGAGACGCCGACGCCGTGCAGGCCTGCCGACACCTTGTACGTGTCCTTGTCGAACTTGCCACCGGCGTGCAGGGTGGTCATCACCACCTCGGCGGCGGACATGTTTTTGCCCTTGTGATGATCAACCGGGATGCCGCGGCCGTTGTCGGAAACGGTCACGCTGTCATCCACGTGCAGGTGGACTTCGATCTCCGTGCAGTATCCGGCGATGGATTCATCCACGCTGTTATCCACCAGCTCATAGATCAGGTGGTGCAGTCCATCCTGGCCGGTGCCGCCGATGTACATGGCGGGACGTTTGCGAACGGCTTCCAGACCTTCGAGGACCTTGATATTGGACGAGTCGTAAACAGCCTTTTGCGGTGTTTCCATCAGTTCCAGATCAGAGAAAAATTAAAATAACAAGATAGTTGTAGTAGTAGGCGTTGTGGGAATGTGGAAAATCAGTCTAACTTAATGAATTTTAAGGAATAAACGGTTGAAAAACAGTTGTGCCGAACGTCGCGAAAACGTTGCGGGTGGGGACAACTTCGTACCTTATATAATTATACCTGATTAGGGACGGTTTGGGGGACAATTTTTACCCCGGTTTTCCACAAATTTTTAAGGGGTTGCTCAGCTTTCGAGGATGTTCAGAATCTGCTGGATGGACCCGGTCAACTCATTGTTTTCCTTGATGAGGCCGGAGATCTTGCGGTGCGAGAAGATGACCGTGGTGTGGTCTTTTCCACCAAACTGCTTGCCGATCTCGGGAAGCGATGCCTGGGTGTACTCCCGGCAGATGTACATGGCAATCTGGCGGGGGATGGAGATGTCCCGGGACCGCTTCTTGGATTTGAGGTCGGAGACCTTGATATTAAAGTATTGAGCCGCGACTTTCTGGATGTTGGCGATGGAAAAATGCTTGTTCTTATCCACCGTGAAGTCTTTCAGCACTTCTTTCGCCAGGTCCAGATCGATGTCGCGCCGCGTGAACGAAGAGTAGGCAATCACGCGCAGGAGGATGCCCTCCAGCTCGCGGATGTTGGACTTGATGTTGTTGGCGAGAAACATGGCGACGTCCTGCGAGATGTTCTTTTCGTGGAAGTCGGCCTTCTTGTAGAGGATCGCCATTTTGGTCTCGAGGTCCGGCGGCATGATGTCGGCGATGAGTCCGCTTTCGAAGCGCGACCGCAGACGCTCTTCGATATTCTTCATGTCCTTGGGATAGCGGTCGCTCGAGACGACGATCTGCTTGTGATACTCGTACAGCGAATTGAACGTGTAGAAAAATTCTTCCTGCGTGCGTTCCTTGCCGGCGATGAACTGGATGTCGTCCACCAACAGCACGTCGAGCGGACGGTATTTTTCTCGGAACGCGGCCATCTTGTCGCGCTTGATGGATTCGATCAGGTCGACGGTGAAGCGCTCCGCGGAAATGTAGCGCACGCTCAGGTTTGGGTTTTGCTCGGAAATCTGGTTGCCGATGGCATGGAGCAAATGCGTTTTGCCCAAACCCACCGCTCCATACAGGAACAACGGGTTGTAGGTGTACGCCGGTTTCTGCGCCACGGCCTGGCAGGCGGCGTGCGCGAACTGGTTGTTGGGCCCGATGACGAAACGGTCGAACGTGTATTTCGGATTCAGAAAACTATCCACGCGCGGCCCTTCACCCACTTCCACACGCGGCGCGGCGGGGGCCTTCATTTCCGCTTCAGACGGGGCCGAAACGGGATGGTGCCCGTTTCCGTTGCCATTGCCGTTCGGCGGCACTTCAATGCCTGAAATTGCGCCGTTTACCTGAAAACACACTTCGAGTTTCTTGTTCGCAATATGTTCCAGCGTTTCGTGAATCAACTCAAGGTAGTTTTCTCTGAGGCACCGTTCAAAAAAACGATTGGGAACCACCAGGGTGAGTGTGTTTTCGTTTCTAGCGCAGGGATAAAGCGGGGTGAACCACGTGTTGAAGTTTTCAGGAAGAATTTTTTGTTCGATGTGATCGAGACAATTCTTCCATAGAGCGTCCATAAACCCAGCCCCTTCTACTTGAGAAAAATCGTGAGGACGAAATAAAATGTGAGGAGAGAACGCGTTGAATATATAAAACAGCCTGAACCAATTCAACCACAAAAAATGAGCAGAACGTTCTTTCAATAATAAGTCTTGTAATAACAGGTTAATTGCCTGAATAAAAATTTGTTACTCACATATTTTCCACACCCGTTCATTTTGTGGAAAACATTCCCCTCCCTTTTTAAAAATAAAACCCCTTTAAAAACATGAGCTTATGGGGACCACCCCTTGCGCCGGACGCTGTTAGTAGAAACCGGTCGCAACGGCTGGACGCAGGCGGACGCGCGATCACGAGGATCCCGTCGACAGCCCGGGCCATTCGCCGGTGTTCGTCTCACCCGTCTTGCCGCGCACAAGACGCCCACCTGCCCGGACACGGAACGGACCGGCGATCCCGGTCCGTTCCTCCTGCCTCATTAATATTGTTTTTCATTTTTTAATTTAAGGGAGACAACATGAACTGGTTGCGAGGAAAAAAAACCTACCTGGTCTCGGCGATGATGGTCGCCATTTCGATACTCAATCTCATTACCGGTGATGCGTCGCTGAGCGAGCTGGTTTCCAGTCCGCACTTCAACACCCTGCTGGAAGGCATCGGTCTCGGCACCCTGCGCGCCGGCGTGTCCAAAAACCTGTTGCGTTGAAACGGAAATTCTAAAAATGAATTTGCTTCCTTTCGCTTTTATTGTATTCGCCTGGGTTTTGCTTCTTCCAACGTGGGCCACCGGGGAACCGCCGCACCCCTCCCCACAACGCGTTCGCCTGCCGTCTGCGTTGTGGCACCTGAACGCCGCCGGACAACTGGTGTTGCGTTACGATCCGTTCGGCGATCGCACGTTCCCCGTGCAGCGCGTGCACACGGTGGTGCTGACCGATCGCGCACCGAAGTTGTGCGGCGACCCCGACGGCACCGGCCGCCACACCTGGTTTTTCACCGACGCGATGCTGATCGAGACGACGCCCTGGTCCGCCCCGCCTGACGACAAGCCGGCCTCCATCAACGCCAAACCCGTCCCACCGGATCGATGACCATGACGTTTCTACAAATCCTCACGCCCTACATCACGCTCGCGCTCACGGTGGGCATCTGGGTGGTGGGCTGGTTGACGAAAAAACTCATCGCGGACAATGACCGGCACTTCCTCGAGGTCAAAACCGAACTGAAGGCCAAGATCGACGAGCAGGGCGGCGAACTGGAAAAACGCATCGACAAACTGGAACGCGACCTGGAACTGCTGGAACGTTCGCGTCTGGCCGATCACAAGTACCTGTACGAGCAGTTCGTGCACAAGGACGGCTTTCACCGTACCGTCGGCCGCACGGAAAGCGCCATCGGCAGGATCTTCAAACAGCTCAACGAACTCAACCGAGTGGTGAACCGCACCATCGGCGCGGCGGAAAGCCATCATGACTGACGCCCGGCCCGATCCCGCCCTGCTGATTCTATTGGAAGAGGTGGGGGCGCTCCGGCAGTCGATCCAGGACATCCTGCGGCACGCGCCGGAGGAGGTGCAGCTGCACCGCATCCACGGCATGTACGTCGGCCACATTCTCGACATCCGCAAGACGCTCATGCAGGAACAGTCGGCGGACCGGGAGGCGTTGCTGATCGACGCGCTCCGCGCCGTGGTGCGGTTTCTGCTGGAACGCGGGGAGGAGGAGATGGCGCAGTTCGTCGGCGACCGATGCGGAATTTGATGCCGATGCGATGGACGAAACCGACAACCACCTCAGGCCGACGTCGCCGGAAATCCTGGAGACGCTGGTCAACACCGGTTTGTGGGATGCGCCGGTGGGCGGGTATCAGCCGCGGCCGGAATTTCAACATTTGAAAGCGGCGCCCATCGATCTCAACGATGCGGCGCTCACCGACAAGCAACTGACCGCCGTGTGCCTGGTGTTCTACGGCGGGCTCAAGAAGAAAAAAGCGGCACAGGTGATGCGCATCTCCAGCCAGGCGCTCACCGACCACATCAAAGCCGCCCTCAAAAAAATCGAGGAACGCATTCGCTGAGGGTCAGGGGGTGACCTCCGGCGAGGGCGTGGCGGTGAGGCCGATGAAGAGGATGATCGCACCCAGCACGGTGAACAGGGTGAAGTAGGTCCAGAAAAAAATGGGACTGCGTTTGCGTTGCAGGGTGGTGCCTGCGCCGATCATGTAGCCGGTCAGAATCCCAAGCATCGGCGGCACCAGAAACGCCAGCCCCAGAGCGATGATCGGCCCGATCATGTTCTGCGACACCAGCACCACGAGCAGAACGATGAGCACGCCGAAAATGGTCAGGGTGAAGGTGTTCATACCAGACTCCTTGTTTTTTCCATTCTGCGCCCGTCCGGCCTCTTTTTCAACCTGCCCCCAATTTAAATTCGCATCACCCCGGAAACTCGTAAGGCACGGGGGAGGTGGGATCGGTCAGCTTTCCTTTCTGATGTTTTTCCAGCGCGGGGGAAGGCGGCTCCGTTTCCTTCACGAAAATTTTGGAAATGGGGTCCTGATAAATCTTCACCCAGCCGGGCTGGCTTTCCATTGCCTGGTGCGCCGCCTCGTGCCGTCCGGTCAACACAAATTCCGTGGGAAAGTCGGTGAGCAGTCGTTTTCCCTCCGGCCGGCCTGTGGCGAAGGCGGCGTTCAGGTCGATGACGCTCTGCGGGTAGGCGGTGCGGAAACGTCCGTCGATCGACACCTTCGCCTGCGGAAATTTCCAGATCCAGTACTCGCCCCAGTCGAAGGGCACCGCCGTGTTGCCGGAAAGATGATTGGTTTGCATGAACCGCGCGGCATAGGTGGGATAAACGCTGGGCTCGACCCAGATTTTGTAATTGTTGCCGGAGAACAACTGCCAGCGGTTGATCAGAAAGAAGATCATGAAGGTGAGCAAAACCCCCTGCGTCGTCCATTGAAAATGATTCGACAGCCTCACGTAATGCGGCCGCACATCCAACCTGGCCAGCACATGACCGTACTGCATGGAAAGATAAGGCAGGAGCAGGATGACCGCGAGCACGGTATGGCGCTGGTGTTTGAATCCGTAAACCAGAGCGACGGTCAATACGGCCAGTTCCCAAAACCGTTTTTTCGTCGGCAAAAACCAGCTCAGAACAAACAGCGTCGCTAGAATTTTGTAGTGGATGTAATCGGCGGTCCATAACGGCACCGGCATCCATTCGGTGATGACCCGTTCGCGTCCGAGCGATTCATAAAAAAACATCCACAGCTTGTAACTGTGGGGATGAATCAGCGCCGCGACGCAGGACAGGGCGAACGCTCCCGCCAGCAGGCGCGGCGCGCGTGTGCCGGACTTCCATCCGCGCACCACCTCAATGAACGTGATCAAGCCGAAAATGCCGAGACCCGCCACCACGCCGCCGTGGCTGTTCACCCAGCCGAGAAAGATCAAGGGCATCCAGCGGATCGCGTGGTGGTTGCCATCGAAAAACTTTTGAAGCACCACGACCATCCAGGTGAGGAACAGGAACGTCGCCAGGTGCGGGCGCGTCATGAACCCGGCGGACATCGCCGGGACCGCCAGCACAAACAGGCCCAGGTACACGGTGACGTTCCGCGAGCGGGCGAAGTGCTGTCCGGAGAGCAGGTGAATGATGTAGATGCCAAGAAACAGTTTGGCGAGGATGAGGCCGGTGGAGTCCGCCACGGCGTAGATGCCGTAAAAGATCACTTCCATCAACCATTCGTGATTGATCCAGCGGTAGCCTTCCGCCGTGTAAGAGTACGGATTGGTGTCGTGCACCGCGCCCTGCTCGACGATGGCCTTGCCGAAGTGGACGTGGCCCCACAGATCGGGATCGGCGCTGACCAGCGAGAACCACGCGATGGCCCACACGTAGATGAACGCGCGCGCCCAGGTGATGAGATGATCTTCACCTGCGGGACGGGTGGGAGCGGGCGCTTCGCCGGGAAGCGGCGCGGTGTTGCGCTGTTGGATGGGAATTGGATTCGGCAACGGCGGCTTTTCCGAAGTTGACGGATTCACTTTGACTGTTAACATTTTCAGGCAAGCGTGGGATAATTTCCAACAAAACTGACCGGAAACTTTTTTATTCAGACGGAGACGACCGTGAACATCCTCGTATGTGTCAAACAGGTGATCGACACCGGAGCGGCGATCGAAATCCAGAACGGCAAAGTGCAAACCGACGGTCTTCCGCGTGTGCTCAATCCTTACGACGAGTTCGCGGTGGAGGAGGCGGTGCGCATCAAGGAAGCTGACGGCGAAAGCACGGTGACTCTTATCAGCATGGGGCCGGAGAACTTCAAGGACACCCTGCGCAAGGGACTCGCCATGGGCGCGGACAAGGCGGTGCACCTGCTCGACCCGGCATTCGAGGGACTCGACTCTTTAGGTGTGGCGCAGGTGCTGGCGGCGGGCATCCGCACGCTCGACCACGACCTCATTCTGTGCGGCCGCCAGGCGGTGGACGACGACATGGCGCAGGTGGGCCCGTCACTCGCCGTGCTTCTTGGCCTGCCGTTCGTCTCCGTTATCACCAGGCTGAACATCGCCGACGACAGGAAAAGCGCCGAGGTGACGCGGCAGATCGAAGGCGGATCGGAAATCATCGAAACGCCGCTTCCGGCCGTGCTCACCTGTCAGAAAGGACTCAACGAACCGCGCCTGCCGTCACTCAAAGGCATCATGGCGGCGAAGAAAAAAGAAATCGCCGTGCTCGACGCGGCGGCAATCGGGTTCGATCCCGCCACGCAAGGTTCTGCGGCGAACCACATCACCCAGGTGGATCTGGCCAAACCGCCCGCGCGCAAAAAGGGCGTCATGCTGGAAGGCAGTCCACAGGAAATCAGCACCAGGCTGTTGGGCATCCTGCGCGACGAGATCAAAGTGGTTTGACTGAAGCCACTGCGCCAATTCTTCCTTTTTGGGGCCGAGGCCATGGACCCTTCCATTAAAAACAAACTTTCCCCACCTCCCGCCATACCCGCTTCCACCCGGCCCCACGCGAAACGCGAACTCATCACAAAAGCCGGCTGGGGGTTGCTGATTCTTTACCTGTTTTTGCTGACGCTGGGCGCGGTGGGCGAGTTGTTCGGGATCGAGGCGATTCTCAATCTGTCTTTATTTTTGCCGCCGGGAAAATTTTGAATCGAGTGTGTAATTACAAGTGAACGAAGTGCAGTCCGGGGGAGGCCCCAGCCTCCCCCTTCTTGCATGGAGGTTTGAAGTCTATGTAGAAGGAAAGTTCGCGGGAGCGAGAGGCAGAAGAGACCGAGGAGCAAGGGTCATTCCCGACTTCAGGGAATATGGCTTCCCGTGGGTCAGTTCCGGGAAGCAACCGAACCGTTCATTGTTTTGGCGTACGTGGAGACCGAAACCGGATTCGTGGTTCCCAGGAAGAGGAGGGCCAACAAGGCCATAAGAACTATGATTTTCAGGAGTTTCGGCTGATTCCGCTGGAATGAGGTTGTGTTGAAAACCTGTGTGTGTGTCATATCCGGGTTTCCTTTGAAAACAGTTCAATTACCATATTAAATGTTGCATAGCTCGTGCCAAACCCGGGGCAAGCTGGAGCGCTTTTAAGCACCTCATTCAATTTTTAATCGCTAATGGAAACGATCCGGTTTTCCGATATAAATGGGGTTCGTTTCACCCGATATTTTCTGCCGATTTGCGGTGAATTTTCAGACATTTATTTATGATAAATCATACAATATTTGGATAGGGTTGGATGAGGGTTTCGCTTGAATTCGGGTCGAGGATATGTCGAAGAAGATTGAATCGGTTCTGGTAATCGGACTGGGCAAAGTGGGTCGGCTGGTGGGCATTTTGCTTCACGAGTCGGGATTCAACGTGACGGGCCTCGATAGTGAATCCCATGAAGATCTGCCGTTCGCGGTGCGGCAGACCAACGCCACGCGGCGGGCGACGTTGCAGAAACAGATGCGCGGCCACGACGCGGTTGTATCGTGTCTGCCGTATCATTTGAATGCGCTGGTGGCGGAGTGTGCGCACGCCGGGGGATTGCATTATTTCGATCTGACCGAAGATGTGGCGACCACCGCGGCGATCCGCACCATGGCCCGAAAGGGTAAAGGAGTTCTGGCCCCGCAGTGTGGGCTGGCCCCGGGATACATCAGCATCGTCGGGGCGGAGCTGGCCAAGACCTTCAAGCAACTGCGGAGCATCGAGTTGCGCGTGGGGGCTCTGCCGCAGAATCCCAGCGGTCTTCTGGGTTACGCCTTCAACTGGTCGCCGGAAGGTGTGGTCAACGAGTACCTCAATGATTGCGATGTCATTCAGGACGGACAACGCGCGCAGGTGCCGGCCATGGAAAACCTGGAGACGGTGGTGATCGACGGCGTGCAACTGGAGGCCTTTTCCACCTCCGGCGGCCTCGGTACCATGTGCGAGACTTACGATGGAAAAGTGGAGCGGTTGAACTACAAAACCATCCGCTATCCCGGCCACAACAAGCTGATGCGGTTTTTCTTCAACGAACTGCATCTGCGCAACGATCGTAAGATGGCCGGGGAAATTCTGGTCCACGCCAAGCCGCCGGTCAACGACGACGTGGTGTTCGTGTATGCGGCGGTAGAAGGCTGGCGCAACCAAAAGCTGGGGCGAACGGAGTTTGTGCGCAGTTACTATCCGAGAAAAATCGCGGGCAGTCACTGGCGCGCTATTTCCTGGACCACCGCCGCCTCGGTGTGCGCGGTGGTCGAACTGGTATCCCAGGGCGACCTGCCGCAAAGCGGATTTTTAAAACAGGAAACCATCCCGCTGGATTTGTTTTTCAAAACCAAAAACGGCGCAATGTACGATGAGAAGGGGTCCCGGTCCGGAACCGATTTTCCCGAGTTCGAAGCATGAGAAAATCCAATGGCTGGATGCGGCCGACCCCGGTAGAGATCATGATTTCCAAGACGATTTGTGGTCCAAAGGAGACGGTGATGGCGATTTTCGAGAAGGCCGCGCCTGAAATGCCGGAGGCCCACTCCATTCTGCCTGCGGGCGAGCCGGACGGGTTCGTGTTGGAATCGGATTTTTCCCGGGAGATCCTGGACAACCCCGGGCGCGCGGCTCTGCGGGACCGGACGAACCCCATGGGAGGCGGGCCGGTGCCGCTTCAATCCACCCGCGTGCTGTTCGCCGAGGACTCACCGGAACAGCAGGTGCTGATCAAGTATTACATGAATGCGTTTCCGTGCATGGTGGAGTTTGCAAGCAACGGCCAGGAAGTGATGGACAAGTTTCAAAGGCAGTCCTTTCCCTTCGTTTTCATGGACATGCGCATGCCCAAAATGGATGGGCTGGCCGCCACCCGCGCCATTCGCCAGCTGGAAACCGACCAGAAACGCCTGCCGTCGCGCATCATCGCGCTCACCGGCATGTGCCGGGATTCCGATCTGGAAGCCATCCGTCAGGCGGGGTGCGACGGGATTCTGACCAAACCCTATACCAAACTGGAGTTTATGAAAACGATGAAAGAGGTCCTGCAGATTCCCTGATCCCGAAAAATGTAACCCTGCCTGAAAGCTGACAAAAAAATCACCCCAAAATAAATCTTTTTGCCCGTTTCTTCCTCTAAAAATATAACCTTGGACAGGTCAACCCATCGTATTCCAATCTTTATATACTCCCACTAATTTTTATTTATTTTGGAGAGGAGAGTCATGCCTGAAAGAAAATCATCTGCACGCTGGAACGGAAGTCTGAAAGAGGGAAAAGGAACCATGAAACTCGGTAGCGGTGCCTACGAGGGTCCTTTTTCGTTTCCTTCCCGGTTTGAGTCGGGAGACGGCACCAACCCGGAGGAATTGATCGCCGCCGCGCATGCGGGCTGTTACTCCATGGCGTTTTCCGCCACCCTGGGCAAAAGCGGTTTCACGCCCGAGTCCGTGGCCACCACGGCGACGGTTCATCTGAACCAGGTTGAGGGAGGCTTTGGCATCACCAAGATCGATCTCGTTATGGAAGCCACCATTCCGGACATCGACGACGCCAAGTTCCAGGAACTCGCGGAAGCCGCCAAGGTGGGTTGCCCGGTATCCAAGGCGCTGGCGGGTCCGGAGATCACCCTTCAGGCCACTCTCAAGAAGTAACGTTTTTTTCAGCTCCAAAAAAACCCCGGAAACGAAAGTTCCCGGGGTTTTTATTTTTGGTGCGCCGCGGGTGCCCCCCTGGAATTAGTAATGCCTAAACGGGCGTTTTAAAAATTTGCCCGGGCGGGTGCGGTTCCGGTTTACAATGAGCCCGGCGAAGGCGAGCCGGATGGCAAGTTCAATTTAGCGATAGAAGGTGTCCATGAGCGATGGCAAACAGATCTGGGTTCTGGTGGAAGTGCTGGCGGGTGCGGTGAAGCCGGTCAGCCTGGAAGCGCTTCATGCCGGCACAACGCTGGCAGGTGAACTGGGTGCGGCGGTGACCGCCGTGGTCTGCACGGCTCCGGGTGTGGCAGTGCCGGAGGCGGTCGCCACCAATGGCGCCTCGCGCGTCCTTCACATTCAGCATGCGGCACTGGAGGCGTTCAACAGCCTGGCCTTGATCGAGGCGCTTGCCCCGCAGATCCAGGCGCAGAACCCGGAGGTGGTGATGATGGGTGCGACCAACCACGGCAAGGAACTGGCCCCGGCATTGGCGGCCAAACTGGGGGTGGGGCTGGCCACCGACTGCATCGCCCTCGACGTCGAAGGTGGCGTGCTCAAGGCCCGCCGCCCGGTGTATGCGGGCAAAGCACACATCACCTTCCAGTTCGGCGACACCCGGCCTTGTATTCTCACGCTCCGGCCCAACGTGTTCCGCTCCGGCGAAACCCCTGCGGGCAAAACCGTGCCGGTGGAGCCGGTCACCGCCGAGATTGCGGGCAACGGCCTGCGCCTGAAAGTGAAAGAGGTGGTGCAAGCCGCCGGACGCAAACTGGACATCACCGAAGCGCGCATCATCGTCTCCGGCGGCATGGGCATGCAGAAGCCGGAAAACTTTTCTTTGCTGGAAGAGCTGGCCGAAGTGCTGGGCGCGGCGGTGGGCGCGAGCCGGCCGGTGGTGGACAACGGCTGGCGCGAGTACTCCAACCAGGTCGGGCAGACGGGCCGGACGGTTTCCCCCGACCTTTACATCGCCTGCGGCATCTCCGGTGCGGTGCAGCATCTGGCGGGGATGTCCTCCTCGCGGTGCATCGTCGCCATCAACAAGGATCCCAACGCGCCGATTTTCGACGTCGCCGATTACGGCATCGTGGGCGACGTGTTGGAAATCCTCCCCGTCATGACGGCGGAGTTCAAAAAAGTCCTGCATAAGTGATCCCGCCGTGGACGCACTGATCGCCGACCTCCTGCGTCACCCCAACCTGCAACTGCCGGAGCTCGCCGACCCCGCCGGTGTCGCTCAATCCCTGTCCCGATTCCTTCGCCTGTGGGAGAAATGGAATCCGAAAATCCAGCTTACCTCGGAAAAAGATGCGGTGGAGGTGCTGCGCCAGCATGTATTCGACTCCCTGCAATACGCCCGCGCCATGACTCCCAGCGAGAAAACCCTGGACATTGGCTCCGGCGGCGGGTTTCCCGCCATCCCGCTCAAAATCCTGTTTCCCGGCCTGCCGCTCACCCTGCTTGAGAGCCAGCGCAAAAAAACCGGGTTTCTGCATGCCGTGGGCGCGGAACTTCGTTTTCAGGATTTCCAGGTGGTGAACGCCCGGGCGGAAGAAGCAGCGGCCGACCCGGCTCTGGCGGGGTCCTTCGATTGCGTCACCTACCGCGCCGTGGGGTCCACCGTCCAATGCCTTGCATGGGCCCGGCCGTTTTTGAAACCCGGCGGGCGGGTGGTGGTCAAAAAGGGACTGGAAGAAGGGGAGGCCGAGGTCCCGGCTAACGATCCCTTCGTTTTGGATCGCGCCATTCCCATATTCGGTCACGACGGCAAAGAATCACGGCTCCTCGTATTCCGCCTCCAGGCCTGAAATTTCCCTGCTCAAAGCCGTAAAAACCCAATAAATCATTATGTTAAACCTCATTTCCCTCCCATGTTTCACGTGGAACACCGGGCCACGACCGGAGGGGATATGAGTGAATTAAAGGGAAATCCGAAGCGCGGAACGTAGAATGGGGCTCAGCCCCCATGTGGGATATGGGGGGCCAAGAGAGAGGAATTGGCCCGGTGATGGAACCGGTTGAAATCGCGTCACAAGCCAACTGGCCGGGTTTTTCAATTGGCGAGGCCTAAAAATCCATGCTACATTGATTCCAATCTCACCTTGGAGGCTATCCTATGGCTTCAATCATCAGCATCGCCAACCAGAAAGGCGGCGTCGGCAAGACCACCACCGCCGTGAATCTGGCCGCCTGCATCGCCCTCGCAGGCAAAAAAGTCCTGCTTGTGGACATCGATCCGCAGAGCAACGCCACCAGCGGCCTCGGTGTCACGCCCAACGGAAACGGCGGCATCTACGACCTGCTGATGGGTTCGGCCAACCTGGACGACGTGGTCCACGACACGGAGATCGATACCCTCAAAATCGTCCCCGCCACGGTGGATCTCGCTGGAGCGGAAGTGGAACTGGTTGGCGTGGAGCATCGGGAATCGCGCCTCAAGCAGGCGATCCAGCCTGCTCTTGACCGTTTCGATTACCTGGTCATCGACTGCCCGCCGTCGCTCGGCCTGCTTACTTTGAATGCGCTCACCGGGTGCCACTCGGTTCTGGTACCGATGCAGTGCGAGTATTATGCGCTTCAGGGATTGAGCCATTTGATGAAAACACTGAAACGCGTCAAGCAGGCGCTCAACCCGGACCTGCGCATTGAGGGCATCCTGCTCACCATGTACGACGCCCGCACCAGCCTCACCCGGCAGGTGCAGGACCAGGTGAAAAAATACTTCAAGGATTTTCTGCTGAACACCGTCATCCCGCGCAATGTGCGGTTGAGCGAAGCGCCGAGCCACGGTCAGCCTGTGGTGCTGTACGACAGCCGCTCGAAAGGCGCGGATGCGTATGTGGAGTTGGCGAAAGAAATCATCGCCCGCACCCGGCGGGGCAACCCATCTTCCAATATGAGTGAGGTGACGCCATGAGCCGCAAAGCTTTGGGCAAAGGCATCGACGCGCTGTTCGGCGATGCACCGGCAGGAACCGGGTCGGCGGTATCGACCGCCGATGTCCAGGAGGTGCCGCTGGAACAGATCGTGCCCAACACCAACCAGCCGCGCAAGGAGTTCAACGACGAAAAACTGAACGAGCTGGTGGAATCGATCAAGCAGAACGGCGTCATCCAGCCCATCGTCGTACAAAAGCAGGGCGAAGGCTACCAATTGATCTGTGGCGAACGCCGCTGGCGCGCCAGCCAGTTGGCCGGAAAGAAAGGCATCCCCGTTGTCATCCGCGAAGTGAACGACACCGAGTCACTCCAGATCGCGCTCATCGAAAACATTCACCGCCAGGACCTGAACCCCATTGAGGAAGCCGAGGCCTACCAGCGGTTGATCCAGGACTACGGCCTGACCCAGGACGAGGTGGCGCAGAAGGTCGGCAAGAGCCGCGTAACCGTGGCCAACACGTTGCGCCTGCTGAAACTGTCGAAAGCGATCAAGGACGATCTCATTGCTGAGCGGTTGAGCATGGGCCACGCCCGGGCGCTACTCGCCATCGGCAGCGAGCGCGACCGCGAAGACGCCCGCCAGCAGGTGGTGAGGAAGGGCATGACCGTGCGCCAGTTGGAACGGCTGGGCCAGCGGCTCAATCAGGAGCCCGCCGCCGCTACTAAAAAAAGCGCCCAAAAAGACATATTTATAAAAGACCTCGAAAAGCAGTTCGAGCGCAAGCTGGGCACCAGGGTGCATGTGAAGGCGGGCAAGAAGGGTGGCCAGGTAGTCATCCAGTATTACAACAATGATGATTTACAACGTATTCATGATATGATAATCAAGTAATTGAAAGACATACGATTATGGGAATATTCGATTCAAAACCAGTATCTAGCGGAGGAGGCATGGCGAAGCCAGTGGAAACCAACAAGGACATCAAGGCCTACATGGGCGAGGAGACGCATTTCAAAGGAACCCTCAGCTTCACCGGCACCGTACGCATGGACGGTCAACTGGAAGGCGAAGTGCAGACGCAGGACACGCTGATCGTCGGCGAAAAGGGCATCGTGAAAGCGGACATCACTGCGGGCACCGTCATCTGCAAGGGCAAGATCTACGGCACCATCAAAGCCAGCCAGCGCGTTGAGATCCACGCCAAAAGCGAGATGGTCGGCAACATCGACACGCCCTCGATCTTCATTGAAGTCGGCGCCATCTTCGACGGCAACTGCAAGATGGGAGTCAGCGAAAAAAAGGTGGTGCCCCTGGTGAAGGATGACTCGGCTGAAAAAACCGGCACCGACAACAAAAACTGACCGCGCCTCCTTTTTCCGGGGACCCCGCCGCATCCACACCGCCCGCGCCCGGATCGTTCCTCATCAGCGCCTCCTTAACCCGTTGAAATCCAGTTAGTTATTGAGATTGTGCGGGTGTGGCCGTACAATGCGGGGTATGGCCAGCCACGAGGACGGTTCCTTATATATAGTCAGCACGCCAATCGGCAACCTGGGCGATATCACCTATCGCGCGGTCGAGACTCTGCGCGCGGTGAAACTCATCGCCGCCGAGGACACCCGCCGATCGCGCATCCTGCTCGACCATTACCAGATCGCCACGCCCCTCTCCAGTTTCAACAGTTACAACCAGATCAAAAAAGCGCCCCAGTTTATAAAAGCCATGCAAGCGGGGGAGGACGTTGCGCTCATCTCCGACGCCGGCACGCCCGGCATTTCAGATCCCTTGTTCTATCTCGTTGGGCAGGCTTTGGAGGCGGGCCTCCATGTGGTGTCGATACCCGGACCGTCGTCCGTGATGGCGGCGCTCACGGTGTCGGGTTTGCCCATCGATCGATTTTCCTTCGCCGGGTTTCTGCCGCGCAAGAAACGGCGGAAGGCGACGATTGAGTCGCTGGCGCAACTGCCGGGAGCGGTGGTGCTGTTCGAGTCGCCCAATCGCCTGGAGAAAACGCTGGGTGAACTGCTGGAGGCGTTCGGCGACCGGCCGGCGGTGATTGCCCGCGAGCTGACCAAACTGCACGAGGAAATTCTGCGCGGGTCTTTGCAGGAACTGGTGGCGGCGCATCGTGGTAAAAAATGGAAAGGCGAGGTCACGCTGGTGATCGCCGGCACCGGCCGCGGCGGGAAAAAAGTGGAAGAAGGGGAAGAGGAAAGATTTTAGAAAAGTTCGATAAAGCAGTTTTGTCAAACTGGAGTCTCCGCATTTCATGTCCATCATTTCGTTCATCGGCCCGAAAGGGGGCATCGGCAAGACGACGCTGGCGATCAACACCGCCGCCGCGTTGACGCGGGTTTTGGAATCGACGCAGTCGAACCGGCCCATCTGCCTCGTCGATCTCGACCTGCGCCTGCCCACCATCGCCAGCCTGCTGGACAGCCACCCGGCGCGCAGTTTCTACGACCTGTTCGAAGCCTTGGCCAACAAAACGTATCAGGTCGATTTCCTCCGCGCCGTGTACCAGATGCTGTCCACCTTCCGCAGGTACACCGAAGGCACCATCGAGGCGACCGACCCGCAACTGCAAAAACAGTACAGCCGCTACCAGACGCTCAAGACCGAGCTGTTTCATTTCGGCGGATTCGAATTTGCCGACACTCTGCACGAATTGTTTCTGCGCCGTGGCGAGGTGCAAACCCCGGCGCAACTGCGCGAGGTGGCGGACCTCGTCCATGCCATCCCGCTCGACCGACTGCGCGCCATCATGATGAAGGCGGACGCCGGGTCGCGCCCCGATCCCGAAGACTACATCAACCACATCGAGGAGTACGGATTCTCGCTGATTGGCGGCGAGGTGCCGATCCTCGGCAAGCGTGAGCACAGAAAGCGCATCAACCAGCCGGAATTTCTTCTGCTGTTTCTCGACTTTCTGCGCGGCGTGTTCGACCGCTTCGAGCATACGATTCTCGACACTCCGGCGGGCGGGGTCAATCATGTCTCATCGCTCATCTGCCAGATCGACCAGGTGGCGTTCGTCTTCGACCTCAGCAACACGCTTGCCATCAATGGAAGCATCGACGCGCTGCACACGTTCATCGACTATTACGAAGACTTCAACGCCGACTACGCGCGCGGTCAATTGACGGGCATCGAAAAGGCCTACATCGAGCGCGTGCAGGCGAAGGACGGCAAGGCGGCGGTGTATGAGTCGATGAAGAACAAACAACTCGGTCTCGTGTTCAACCGCCTCGAGGATTTGAAGGAAGTGCCGCCGGCGCTCGACCGCCTGCGCCAGTACCTCGACACGCTGGACAAGTACCATCAGTACAAAAAGCGGATTCACATCCTGGGAATGGTACCGCAGAATAAGGTGGTGAACATCACCAACAATCGCGGCTCGCTGTTTTACACCATGGACTCGGCGCTGGCGGGCCGCATGGACCAGATCGCCCGCGGCCTGTCGTCGAACATGCAAAATTGCCCGGCGCTGGACGAGGACGACCGCGTTATACTGAGCTATCTGGAGAAATACAAAACCAACTCCCGCTTCCGCGTGTTTGGCGGATGAGCGGTAGAGTAGCGATTAGTTTTTGGTATTAAAAGATTGAGGAAAGCCACCCTCACCCCAGCCCGTCACTCCGTGAGTGCTCCCATCGAGGGAGAGGGAGCTTTTAATGTACCTTCTCCCCTGGTGGGAGAAGGTTAGGATGAGGGGGAATGATGAACATTTCCTCTAATATTAAATAGACACCACAATGGCGCAGACATCCAAATTAAAAATCCTGACGATCGCCGAATACAACCTGATCGCCAATAAAGATCCGTTCGGCAGTTACGATCGCAAAACGCGTGAGAACCTGGACGCCATCCGCGCCAAGCTGTCGGCCAACGCGCCGCGCCTGTCCGACCTCGAACGCCGCCTGCACGACAAGTTCCAGGACGCCCGGTTCCAGGCGCTGGAGAAAAAGGAAAACCAGGTGCGGAGCGAAGTCACCCGCTACCGCCTGTCTTCGCGCACCCGCCGGGCGCTGGCGTGGTCGGGTTCCGCTCTCGCCGTCACCGTGCTCGGCCTGTGGTTCGTCTATGCGCTGGTGCTCGACGCCGCCACGCAGAAGCGCGTCGATTACATGATCTACGAACGGCTGGGCCAACTCGGCATGGCTTCGCCGCAGGAGGTGAAGAAGATCAAGGGCGAGCTCGATAAACTGGAGCGCGACCTGGTGGTGACCAAAAAGAAAAACCAGGAACTGGTGCAGATGATCGACCAGATGATCCAGAACAACAAGGTGCCGCAGAATCTGCAGGTGATCGTCAAACGCATTTACGACGACCCGCGCACCAAGTACGTGAAGAAGAATGGCACCACCGAGTTGCTGTTCGATGGCAAACGCATCGCAAGGTATTCCACCAAGGCGGAGAGCTGGTACATCCTCGGCATTCTGGAGACCGGCATGCTGAAGATTTTTTACAACGACGAGGAGATTCTGGAGATCCCCGCCATCTTCGGCCGCAAGGATGAAGAGACGCCGGTCGGCGAGTACGAGATCGAGAACAAGCTGTTCAAACCGACGTGGTACAAGAAGGAAGACGTGAACGGCAAGACCATCGTGCGCGCCATCCCGTTCGGCGACCCGGATCATGAGATCGGCCACTGGTGGCTGGGCATGAAGCGGCTGGGCAAGCCGGTGCCCGGCAGTTACGGCATTCATGGTGTGAACGTGGCGCGCACCAACGAGTTCTTCAAAAAGAATTACGACCACCGCGGCGGCAGTGCGGGCTGTCCCAACATCCAGGAATGGAACCTCGACTTCCTCGCCCACGTCCTGCCCAAAGGCACCCCCGTCCACATCGTCCACGAAGAAAAGTGGAGCAAGTCCGCCTGACCGGCCCACGGCCGGAGGGAACAGAGCCAACACTTTTGTGGATCACTTGATAAGGTCATATGACTGAACGATGGTCGTGTGTCGTTCGGTCCTCTTTTACAAGGAGGGATTGACGGACGTTCGCCCGCCAATTTCCTGTGGTCGAGACCCGATTTTATTTGCCCCGGTGGGCGGCAGGCAGTACAATCTCGCCTTAACTTATTGTTTCATTTCTTATTATTCGGGCCGTGCAAATGAAAAAACCGTGGAGTGGCAGATTCGAGCAGGCGACCGACGACCTCATGATCCGGTTCTCGCAATCGGTGTCGTTCGACCGGCGGCTCTACGCCTACGACATTCAAGGCTCCATCGCCCATTGCAAAACCCTGCAGAAAGCGAAGCTGGTGACGTCTGCGGAATCGAAAAAAATCATCGGCGGCCTGCAGGCGATACTGAAAGAAATCGAGAGCGGCCAGTTCGTCTTCAAGCAGGAACTCGAAGACGTGCACATGAACATCGAAAAGCGGCTGATCGAAAAGATCGGTGCCGCCGGCGGCAAACTGCACACGGGACGAAGCAGGAACGACCAGGTGGCGCTCGACCTGCGCCTGTACATGCGCGACGAAATCCAGCACATCGAGCAGTCATTGAAACGGCTCGGCCGGACGCTGATCGCACAGGCAAAGAAACACGTCAACACGATCATCCCCGGCTACACGCACCTGCAACGCGCGCAACCGGTGTCGCTGGCGCATCACCTGCTCGCCTATGTCGAGATGTTCGCGCGCGACCGCGCCCGCTTGCAAGACGTGCTCAAGCGGGTGAACGTGATGCCGCTGGGATCGGCGGCGCTGGCGGGATCGGGTTATCCCCTCGACCGCCATTACACGGCGCGGCTTTTAAAGTTCCCGGCGGTCACGCACAACAGCATGGATGCGGTGAGCGACCGCGATCACGTGGTCGAGTTCCTCGCCGCCGCGTCGTTATTGATGGCGCACTTGAGCCGCCTGTGCGAAGAGATCATCCTGTGGGCGAGCAGTGAGTGGAAGCTGGTGGAACTCTCCGACGCGTTCACCACCGGCAGTAGCATCATGCCGCAGAAGAAGAACCCGGACGCGGCGGAGCTGGTGCGCGGAAAGACGGGACGGGTGTACGGTCATTTGATGAATCTGTTGACTCTGCTCAAGGGCCAGCCGCTGGCCTACAACAAGGACATGCAGGAAGACAAGGAACCGCTGTTCGATGCGATCGATACCGTAGGGACCGCACTCGACGTGTTCGACGGCATGATGAAGTCGGCGCAGTTCACCGCCCCGTCCATCGCCACGCTGGAAGCCAGCGGGTTTCTGACGGCGACGGAGATCGCCGATTACCTGGTGTTGAAAGGCATGCCGTTCCGTGACGCGCACGAAGTGACCGGCAAGGCGGTGGCCTATTGTCTGAAACACAAGAAGGGGCTGAGCGACCTGTCGCTCGACGAATTCCAATCGTTCTCGCCCAAATTCAAAAAAGACATTTTCGATTACGTTTCGATCGAAGGCGCGGTGGACCGCAAGAACGTCTATGGCGGCACGGCGCGCAACCAGGTGCGTGAGCAACTGAAACGTGTGACTCAGGAATGGAAGTAGGGAACGTCATGCGCATCACCCAAAAAGGAATCGGGTGCCGGTTCCTGTTGATCCTGTTGCTGGCGGGGATGGTGTTTTCCGCCTGCGGACGCAAAGGGCCGCCGCTCCCGCCGCTCAAACAACCCGTGGTCGAGACCGAGGCCCCCGAAAGCCAGCCTCCGCCCGAACCGGCACCGACGCCGGAACAGAAGGACAGCGAGCAACCGCCCGCCGTGCCGCCCTACCCTTGATAGAACCCGCGCCGCCTGAACCTCCCCCTTTGTTCAGCGGTCCGTTAAAAACCGCCTCTTTTCCGCAATCCGCGCCCCTCTCTCATAACCTCCAAAAAATCAATCAGATGGTTGCATTTTTATGGAGACAGCTAAACGGATTTCGGTTATAATGCTTACCTAATCAACTTCATAAGAATCAATAGCTTATAAACAGGCCTCGAAACGCCTCTTTTATAAGTGTTGAAATTTCAATGACTTTTTAATTAGCCCGGATAGGCATAGGAAAACCTGGTTTTCTGCACCTGAATTATTCACCGGTAGTGGGAAGGATGCGAGAATGAACAACGACGAAGTGGCTTTGTATTTGAACGAACACCCGGAGTTTTTCAACGATTACCCGGAGCTGTTGACCCGGATCAAAACCATCGAGGAAAGCGACTTGCCCGTACAGCCGCTCAAGACGCTCAGCATCGCCGACCGCATCCTGCGCCGCGTTCAGCAGGACAAGGAACACATCAAGGGTCAGTTGGAGTGGTTCATGGAAGTGGCGGAGTGCAACGAGCGCATCCTTGAGCACCTGTTCGAGATCGAGCGCATCTGCCTGTACAGCCACAACTTCATTCAGATGGCGAGCGAGATCCGGAGCGAGATCATCAAGCGCTTCGGCATCCACGGCGTGATGATCTGCCTGGTGGACGGCGCCGATCACTTCATCGCCTCCAACCTGCCGCAAAGCTCGACGCGCGACGGCGTCGAAAGCCTGCGCCTGATCGACCAGGACACCCTGCTCGACTGGTTCCAGGATGGCTGGGGCCCGGTCATGCGCAACAATCTGGAAGCGGGATCGGACCTGTTCTCCGAAACCGACTCCGGCCCCATCCGCTCCGAAGTGCTGATCCCCATTCCCCTGCACGGCAAGATGGCCGGTGCGCTGTGTCTGGGAAGCGTCGACCCGGCGCAGTTTCACGAGGGCCTGCGCACCGACTACCTGGAGCGCACCGCGGAGAAGCTGGGCATTGCCATCGACAACGTACTTTTGATGGAAGGAATGAAAAATCAATCGTTGTTGGATCCGGTCACCGGACTGTACAACGAGTCGTACCTGAACACCGCGGTGAAGCGCGAGTTCGACCGCGCAAGGCGTTACGAAAAGAGCCTTTCCTGTGTCAAATTGCAGATTGACTATTGGGATGATCTCATGAATACTTGTGATATAGACAGGTATCAAATTCTCGTCGAGATCGGCCGCATTCTCCAGCAAAATTCACGCGATGGCGACCTGCTGTTCCGGGTCAACGAAGGTGATTTCATGGTGCTTCTCCCCGGAATTTGCGGCGACGCCGCCTGTCAAATGGCCAACCGGCTGAAGTCGGACGTGGAAGAGGTGCTCAACCCCGGTCCGGCCGACGCATTTCTAAAAATCAACCTGCGGATCGTATCGTACCCCGACAGCGAGATCGTCAATTACGACGATTTCGATTACGCGTTGTCGGTGATGGACGGCATTGGTCCCGAAGAGAACAGCGAATTCCTGACAGCATGATCACACACGCACAACCCGGCGACGCCGAAGACATTCTGAATTTGATCAACGACTACGCGCAGTCGGGCATCATGTTGCCGCGTACGCTGGGCGATGTGATTCAAAACCTGCCGCAGTTCCGCGTGTACCGGCAGGACGGACAGGTGCGGGGTGTGCTCGCGCTCAGTTACGGCGCCGAAGGTCTGGTGGAAATCCGCTCACTCGCCGTGCACCGCGACCACGCGCGCACGGGCATTGCCAGCCGCCTGATTGAAGGCGGCATTGAAGACGCCATCCACGCCGGGTATTCGCACGTGTTCGTGCTCACCTATGCTGTGCCGCTGTTCAAACGCTTTGGGTTCGAGGTGATCGACAAAAACCGCCTGCCGGAAAAAATCTGGAGAGACTGCAAGGTGTGCCCGAAGCAGGAACGGTGCGACGAAACCGCTATGATCCGGCCGCTGGTGTTTGCACCGGTGGTCGAACCCGTGCTCGAACCGATCACTGAGCCTGCTGTGCTTGCGGAGCCGGTCACCGGCATGGAGCAGCCGGCGGCGGCGTAAACAGGGCGGCGGCCCCCACCGGGGCCATCAGGGAGGTGACGCATGATCAATTCCTTGTTTTCCTCGCTTTCCGGACTCAATGCGGCCAGCCGCAAATTGCAGGCCAGCGCCAACAACCTCGCCAACGTACAGACCCCCGGATTCAAAAGCAGTCACGTGACCCTCGCGGACAATGCGTCCGGCGGTGTGCGGGTCTCCGGCGTTGCACGCACCAGTTTGCAGGGTCCGCTCGTCCCGACCAACAACCCGCTGGACGTGGCGGTGCAGGGCAATGGTTTTTTGCAGGTCGCACTTAGTGGCGGCGGTACCGGCTTCACCCGCCTGGGCGCGCTCAAGATCGACGGCTCCGGCCGGCTTGTCACCGCCGACGGCAATCCCCTGATTCCTGAAATCACCATTCCCGGCAACGCGCAGGTGGTGAGCATCGGTTCCGACGGGAGTGTCTCCGCGCTGGTCAACGGCCAGACGCAAACGCTGGGTCAACTGCAACTCGCCGGATTCCAGAATCCCGCCGGACTGAACTCTATAGGCAACGGCCTGTTCACCGTCAGCGGTTCATCGGGACAACCCATCATCGGCAGTCCCGGCACCAACTCGCTCGGCACCCTGCAATCGGGAAGCCTTGAGTTGTCGAACGTGGACATTACGGAAGAGATTGTGCAACAGATTCTCGCGTCCAACCAGTTTCGCGCCAACGCCAGCGCCATTCGCGCCGCCGACGACATGGCCGGCACGCTTCTCGACATTACGGCTTGAAAAGCATCCGGCCAGGCAGTACCATTCGGTAACACTTCACTCCATTCATCCTTTCGCCTCACGTTCGCATGAGTCTCCTGGAACGGGACAACATCAATTACCTGACCCACGTCGAACAGTTTTTTCTGACGCTCAAGGGATCGGGCCTGTCGCTTTCCGCCAGCGACTACGACCTGATCACGCAGTGGGAAACCCGCCGGGTGCCGGTGGAAGCGTTGTGCCGCGCCATCGAAACGGCGTACCGCACGGCCACCCAGCAGTCGCGGTCGGCGTCGCCGCGTGTGTCGCTCACCGCCATGCGTGAACAGGTGGAAGACGAGCTGGGAAAGGCGGCGCGATGACCCGCCCCCGCACCACGTCCGCCAAAGTCTGCAAAGCCTGCCGCGGCAACCATTATGTGTTGAGCAACCGGGACGGCCGCCTGAGTGCGGCAGTGTGCGAATGTTTCCAGTGTGAGGTTTGCCACGGACGCGGCCACGTGTTTGCCGAAGACGAAACCGGGGTGTCGTTTCTTCAGGAATGCGAATGCGCCGGGTTGCAGAAACGTCTCAATCGGTTCAATGACGCCAACCTGCCGGGCAAGTATCTCGAAACCCAGTTCGACACCTATCATCCCATCGGCTCGCAGACCAACAAGCTGGCGCTCAGGATCGCACGTGACTTCGTGAAGGACTTCGATCAGAAACCGCAGTGCGGTCTGCTGTTCATGGGCACGCCGGGCGTGGGCAAAACGCATCTGGCGGTGAGCATTCTGAAAGCGCTGTTGTTGGAGAAAGGCGTGTACGGCAAATTCATCGATTTCTTTCAACTGCTGTCCGACATCCGCCACGGCTATTCGCAGGACCTCTCCGAGCAGGCGATCATCAATCCTTTCGTGCACGCGCCGGTTCTGGTGATCGATGAGCTGGCGAAGGGACGCAATACGGAATGGGAGTTGACGATGCTCGACCAGATCATCTCCAACCGTTACAACGCCGCCGACAAGGTGACCATCTTCACCACCAATTACACCGATGAAGTTTCGGAACCCGACCGCAAAAGGAAATCGAAAGACACGCATGTGGAGTTTTCCCGCAGTGATACATCGAGAAGCTGGGCGGGGGAGGAGACGCTGGAGGACAAGGTGGGCGACCGCATCTTTTCGCGGCTGGCGGAGATGTGCCGGTTCGTTAAAATGGAAGGCGAGGACTACCGACGCGCCATGGCGGGGAAATCCGCACCCCGCTCACCGGGTGCGGGGAAATAAAAAAGTAGTAGAAAGAAGGCGGATTGCACCTGCGGGCAACAGGGTGAATCCTAAATTGGACCCACGGACCATCGACAGCGAGGAACGCATTACCCACCTGGTGCTTCCTGCAAAGAAGAAGGGCCGGATGCGGTCAGCATCCGGCCCTTCCCCTTACATCGCGGAAGAATCACCAACCCTTAGGAGGTTGGTTGGTAGAGGATGGATCCCCCGGTTCAGGCAAGTGAACCCGGATCAATCCTCCAATGCGTATTCGTCTGGTTCCTGTAGCGGATCGTTTTTGACCGCGGGGCGTTTGCCTTTTTTGCCCTTGGGCGCACGGTTCTTGTCGTCAAATACCTTGCCCCAATATTCTTTGCTTAATTTTTTAGGAGACAGTACTTTTTTGACGTTGCCGTTTTCGTCGAGAACTTTAACCGGATAGAACATACGGATCCCTCCTCTTTTTGGGGTCCGGAACTCCTGCTCAAGACCGTCTCGGTAAGGCGCGTTCAATTTAAGAAACCGTCCTACCTCCCCAGATTGAAAGGGGTTCGCAATTACACCCACAAGTGCTAAATAATGAATTTATTTGTATCCTCTGGTATTGTGATGCAAAGAACCTTGTCAGGATTCATCCTATGTCAAATAATTTATATACTTTGAGAGTCGTTTTCAAATTTTTGCTCATAATGGGGCTTTTTTCCACAGCCTTGGTGCTGAACGCCTGCGAGCGGGAGCTGAAAGAGCACAAGGTGCCGCCCGCCATGGTGGAAAAACTGGAAAAAAAGAACGATCCGGCACTTCAGGCCAAGGCGGTGGAAGGGACGATCACCCTGGGTGAGGGTCAGACCCCGATGGTGACGCCGTCGGCGGTGGTCTTCCTTTATGCCCGGCCGCGTGGAGTGGAGGGTGGCCCTCCCCTGGCGGTGAAAAAGATCAACCTGTTCAACTTTCCCATGGAATACTCGCTGGGGCCGGCGGACGTGATGATGCAGGGGACCAGTTTTGACGGACCGCTCACCGTGTCGGCGCGGCTGGACCTGGACGGCGACCCCAAGGCGCGGCCCGGCGATCTCGAAGGGCGCATCGATGTGGAGCCGGGCAACAAGCAGGCGCACATCGTGCTGGGTGAGCAGGTGCGCGGCGGCAAGGAGATCACGGGGACGTTGTCCTTGACTCCGGAGTTGCAGAAACGCCTGCCGGAAACACCGGTGTTGTTCATCCTGGCGCGGCCGCATGGAGTGACGGGGGGAGCGCCTTTGGCGGTGAAGCGTGTCATCGGCGCGCAGTTTCCGTATGAATTCCGCATCGGCCAGGCGGACGCCATGTTGCCGGATACGGAGTTCGACGGCGCCGTCACCCTGCTGTTCCGGCTGGACAACGACGGCAATCTGAAATCGACCCCCGGCGACATGGAAGGCCAGATCGACGCCAACGCCGGCGACACCAATATCAATGTGGTGATGGAAACGATTGTCGGCGGCTAGCCCGCCAGGCGGGCGGCGAACCGGACTGCGTCCGGAGGCAATGGGGTGGATTTTTAAAAGGGCGTACTGATCATCGTTCGCCTATGCATTTCGAGCAGGCCCTTACTTACAGGAGTTGGCGACGTTGCTTCTCCTCGCAGAGGAGCATCGTTCGCCCGCAAATCGGGCGGACCATTGTGCAAAAGAGCTGGCGACGTTGCCTGGCCGCGCTTGCGGCCTATTCGTTGCCGAGGCCGAACAGGTCGTCTTCGTAGAGTTCGTTGAGGGTGAGGGTTTCCTCGTTGGGCGGCGGGTTTTCCAGGTCGTGGAGGTCGAGCTTCGCCCATTCCTTTTTGATCTGCGTCTTGCTCAGGTAATGGACCGTGCGCCGGTTCGGCGTGGATTCGTTGCGTTCTTCCTGCATGACAACCTCCCGCGAAACTGAAATTAAAATCCCTGCTCCCGGTTGGCGCCCATGAAGCGGCGGCGCTTGTCGAAGTACTGCTGATGGTAGTCTTCGGCGAGGTAATACGGCCCCGCCTCGGCGATCTCCGTCACGATGGGCGCGCTGTACTTGCCCGACTGGTTGAGCCGGTCCACCGTCTCGTGCGCGATCCTCTCCTGCTCGGGTGAGTGGTAAAAGATGGCGGAGCGGTACTGCGTGCCGACGTCCGGTCCCTGCCGGTTGAGCGATGTGGGATCGTGCTCCTGCCAGAACACGTTCAGCAGTTCCTCGTAAGAGACCACGTTCGGATCGTAATGCACGCGCACGACTTCGGCGTGCCCCGTCTCGCCGGTGCACACCATGCGGTAGTTGGGGTTTGGCACGTGACCGCCGCTGTAGCCGACGGAGGTGTGGGTGACGCCGCGCACCTGGCGGAACGCGTGTTCCACGTGCCAGAAGCATCCAGCGCCAAAGGTGGCTTGTTCGGTATTTTGGGTCACTGCCTGCGGTCTCCTTGTTGCAAGATTACTGCATGACAACGTGCCATGCAAGCAAACCATTTTTCAGGGTCAGGGGGCAGGCGGGGTTCCCGGGCGAGCGGGTTGGGGAGCCGTTGAAAAAGACCGTGTGCGCCGCCACGCCACCGTGCCCAGCCCCACCGAAACCAGCAGAGACAGGTAGCAGAACCAGTCGCCGTAGCGCGAATACAGGGTGGCGGGGCCGGTCCGGGGCTGGATGTTGGCGATCAGGACCTCCCGCTCAAACAACTCCGTCGTGGGGGCGATGCGCCCCAGCCGGTCCACCGCGCCGCTGATCCCGGTATTGGCGGCACGCACAATCGGTACACGGTTTTCGACGGCCCTCAGGGCGGCCATGCTGATGTGCTGGTACGACGCCGCACTTTTGCCGAACCAGGCGTCGTTGGTGATGTTCACCAGAAACTGCGCGCCATTGTCCACCGGACGCCGCACCAGGTCGGGAAAGGTGATCTCGTAACAGATCGACACCGCAAACTTGTAACCGTTCAGAGAAAGCACCGTCGCCTCTTCGCCGCGGCCGAAATCGCCGATGCCCACCACCAGCTTGTCGAGGAAGAACAACAGGGACTGCCACGGGATGAACTCGCCGAACGGCACCAGGTGAATCTTGTCGTAGCGGCCCTTGATGTTGCCGTTGCCGGACAGTAGATAGGCGCTGTTGTAGGAGACCCACTTGCCCCCCTGCTGTTCGGCGCGCGGGCTGCCAAACAAGAGCGGTGTGTCGAGTTCGTCGGCGAGCGTCACCACCGCCGTGGTGCCTTCGAGATCGTTCAGAAAATAAAACGGCGTCACCGCCTCCGGCCAGACGATGAAGTCCGGACCGCTCACCGCCGCCTTCATCGTGAGTTCGCGGTAGGTGTCGAGGATCTGTTGTTTGTACTGCGGGTCCCATTTCATCTGTTGCGGGATGTTACCCTGCACCAGCGCCACCTTGAGCGGCTTCACCGGTTTTTCCTCGTGCGCATTCATCACCGACCAGCCATAAGCCAGAACCAGCGCGTAGAGGCCGAACATCGCCACCGACACGTGCGTGCGGTAAAGCCGCCACGGCGCCTCCTGGCGCAGGCGCGGGTGGAACAGGTAGAACAGCCCGGCGTTGACCCCCACGATCAGAAACGAGATGCCATAGACGCCGGTGAGGTCCGCCATCTGCAAAACGGGCAGGTTTAGGTATTGCGAGTAGCCCAGCCCCTGCCAGGAAAAACCATACTCCAAATGGGTGGAGCGCAGGTATTCGAGCGCCGTCCACAGGAAGGGGGCCAGCGCGATGAAGAAAAGCGGTTGATTGCGGCTGAGTTGGACTGTCAGAAAACAGAAAATCGCCATGTAGGCGCTCAGATAGCCCGCCAGCAGAAAAAGGATGGGCCAGGCAATCACGGTGGGGATGTTTCCGTAGTTGACTAAAGTGTTCGTCACCCAGCTCAGGCTGAGGCCGTAGAACACCATGCCGGCGGTGAATCCCAGCAGGGCGGCGCGTTTCGGCGTCTGGATGAAAACCGCGAAAAACAAGGGGATGAGCGCCCCCCACGCGAGAAACTCCCAATCCATTCGCGGGAAGGAGAGGGCCAACAGCACCCCGGTGGCCACAGCGAGGCCGAAAAACTTCATCGACACCTTAGCGAAAAAGGGTTAAATTACGGTAATTCCAAGATATAATGACAAACTGCGAATTATATGGCGAGGAAAATATGACCCTCAAGACTGAAGCCGACTGGGTCGATCACTTCAAAAAAGTCTGCATTTGTAGAAGCATTACGGGTGGCACCATTCTGAAAGCCATCCAGGACGGAGCGCTGTCTTTTGAGGCGCTCAGGCGGGCCATCCGCGTGGGCACCGGCAACTGCAAGGCCAAACGGTGCCGGCCGAAGATCGAGGATAAGCTTCACGCCTACAAGTGTGCGCTGGAGGTGGAAGCGAAACGCAACAAGGAGAAAGCGCAGGAAGCCCCCGCTTCCGCCGACACCCGGTCGAACTCCTGCGACGGCGGTGCCTGCAATCCCTGACCCTCTGTCCGCATCACCCCCCTGCCCTTTAGCGGCACACCGATTTGGTTTCACACCGACCCGCCCAAACAGGCGGGATTTTTTTTGCCCGAAAACTCCAGAAACGATTTCCGTTATTAGGAGTGCGCCCTCACCCCAACCCATTAGTCCGTGAGTTCTTTCGTCAAGGGAAAAGGAGTGTTTAAGGTTCCTTCTCCCCTTGCGGGAGAAGGCTAGGATGAGGGGGTTGCAATGAGACCTTCCACTCGCACTTTTCCAACCGCCTTCTTCAGCCGCTCGTGCGATTATCCGGGAAAAACATATCTGAGGCAACTTGAGTCTTGCAAAATCATTGGATGAGTTGGTTGTGAGTCGTTGTTTGATTGCACGGGTTTGTGTAAGTGTTTGATAGACTCCCGACTAATACCAGTTAACCCACGCGTTCAAACTCCAGGCTAAATGTAGACTTTCCTAATTTTGTGGCCCAGATACCGGGATTAAAACCTCCTTGCTTGATCAAATCCAAAATCACCACTTTATGTTCTTTACTTATTTGTGCGCCAAGATAGACATTCTTTATCTCATCACCATTTAGAATTAACGACTCACCATCATTGGGCGGCTGGATCTTGGCCCAAGACACAAGGAGGGATCTGAATTCTTCTTCGTAATTCCAGATTTCCGATTTAACCAATAGTGGTTTTAAATCTGACGCATCATTGGAAGGTGGGTAAATAACCTTAGGATATTCTTTTACATATTGAACTTTAAATGCAGAAGATATCGGTCCTTTTGTAGCGTCAAACTCGACGCAAAATCCCTTATGGGCATCCGCGTAATGTGACCAAAATAGAAGGTTCTCTTTTCGACTGGTAAAACAGCAGATTCTAACTTCTGCAAATATCCTATGTATCGTATCAAATATAATTTTCTGGAAATTTTCTGAATCTTCCATTTCCTTGGAAACTATTTCTTCAGCCTCTTTTTCATCGCACCCATGTTCCACTGCAACCTTGATAAGGTGCTGTCGAAGGTTCTCAATCTCGTTGACATCTTCGGGCCAATTGAAATGCGGCTTGCATTCAAACGGGTCATTAAATTGGGAGGGAAGAGAGTGATAAAGTTTTCGCTTAATAAAGAGATATTCTAGATGTTCGACTCGATCCAAATCGATTTTGTAAAATCTAAACAGCGAACTGATGCCGCACTTATCAGGAAAGGGGTGGGACTCGGAAAATTTTTTGGGTAATAATGATTCAGTCATTTAATACAGTACCTCCGTTCGGTGAATACCAGCACAGGGCACAAATATCATTTTTATCCCCCTCATCCTAACCTTCTCCCCAAGGGGAGAAGGGACCGGGAGACGCCCGGGGGAAATGAGTTGTATTTGGGATGTGCTCACGGACCATCGTTCGCCCTCAAAGCATTAACCTGTTTGCCTCAGGCCGCGCCTGCCCCCTCTCCCCTTGGGGAGAGGGTTGGGGTGAGGGGGAATGATGTTTACCTCTTTTTCAGATTCTCCATGATCACCTGCACTACGCCTTCCTTGTTTTTCAACACCTCGTCATTCCAGAACCGCAACACGCAATACCCCTGCGACTCCAGCCAAGCGGTGCGTTCGGCATCTTTTTCGCTGTCCATGTGTTGACCGCCATCGACTTCGACGATCAAACGTTTTTCCATGCAGACGAAGTCAGCCACATAGTTTCCAAGCGTGACTTGCCGCCGGAATTTGTGGTTGGTGATTTGGCGATTGCGCAGGGTGGTCCAGAGCGCGCGTTCGGCATCGGTGAGGTTGCGACGGAGGTGTTTACTGAAAGGAGAGAAGTCCATGAATCCCCCTCATCCTGGCCTTCTCCCGCCAGGGGAGAAGGGATCGGACTGCGTCCGGAGGCAACATTATGAATTTGGAATACGTTGGAATGGCATCACTCATTCCCCATCTCTTTTACCCATTTGCCGGGGACCATGCCCCCTTAAAGCAAACTCAGCGCTTTCTGAATCCGGTCTAAACCTTCTTCGATGTTCTGGAGGGAGGTGGCGAAGGACAAGCGCTGGTTGGCGTCGGCGCCGAAGGCGATCCCCGGCACCACCGCCACCTTCGCTTCTTCCAAAAGAAAGTCGGCGATGTCCATCGATCCGTTCAGCGTCTTGCCTTTGTACGTCCTGCCATAGTACGCGGAGAAATCCGGGAAGCTGTAGAAACTCCCCACCGGCTTGTAACACGTCACCCCGTCGATCGCCGCGTAGCGGTCCATCAGCACATTGCGCCTCTGCTGGAAGGCATCGACCATGCTGGCGATGGCGCTTTCCGTTTTGGCTCCGGTGAGCGCCTCGACGCACGCCGCCTGCGCGATGGAGGTGGGATTCGACGTGCTCTGCCCCTGCAGTTTGTTGACCGCTTTCACGATGTCCGCCTCCGCCGCCAGGTAGCCGATGCGCCAGCCGGTCATGGCGAAGCATTTCGACGCGCCGTTGATGACGACGGTGTTCTTCTTCATCTCTTCGCTGAACGAGGCGATGCTCACGTGCTCGAAGCCGTCGAACACGATCTTCTCGTAAATCTCATCCGACACCACCATCAGATTGTTCTTGAGCGCCACTTCCGCCAGCGCTTCCAGCTCGGTGCGCGTGTAGGCGGAGCCGGTCGGGTTCGACGGGCTGTTGATGATCACCGCGCGCGTGTTCGGCGTGACGGCGGCTTGCAACTGCTCCGGCGTGATTTTGAAATCGTTGCTCTGCGCGGTTTCGACGATCACCGGCGTGGCGTCGGCCAGGGTCACCATCTCCGGATACGACACCCAGTACGGCGCCGGCACGATCACCTCGTCGCCCTTGTCCCACAGCACCATCGCCAGGTTGTAGAACGAGTGCTTGGCGCCGCAGGAGACAATAACCTGGTCGCGTGAATAGGTGAGCGCGTTGTCGCGTTTGAATTTTTCGATGATGGCGTCTTTGAGTTTGTCCGTGCCGCCGACGGGCGTGTAGTACGTGTCGTTGTTGTGGATGGCGTCGATGGCCGCCTGCTTGATGTTCTCCGGCGTGCCAAAGTCGGGCTCTCCCGCGCCGAAGCCGATCACGTTGTCGCCCTGTGCCGACATGGCTTTGGCCTTGGCGGTGATGGCGAGGGTCATCGACGGTTTGATGTTCTGGATGCGTTGCGAGAACTTCATAGCGGCTGAACCTTTGCGAATCCTTTCAACACGGCTTTGGGGACCATCTTGCTGACATCGCCGCCGTGCTTGGCGATTTCCTTCACGAAACTCGAACTCAAAAACGAAAACTCCTGGCTCGGAATCATGAACACCGTTTCCAGTTTGTCGTTGAGGTTGCGATTCATCAATCCCATCTGCAGTTCGTACTCGAAGTCGGAGACAGCGCGCAGACCCTTCACGATGATCGACGCTTTCTTGCTGTCAGCGAACTCCGTCAACAGGCTGCCGAAGGGATGGACCTCGATGTTTTCGTACTTCTTTACAGCGTCCTGAATGAAGGCGACGCGGTCCTCCACCGTGAACAGTGGATTCTTTTTCGGGTTCAGGGCCACTGCCACGATCAACTTGTCGCACAGGCAAAGGGAGCGCTTCATGATGTCGAGGTGCCCGTTGGTGACCGGATCGAACGTGCCCGGATATATGGCGATGCGTGATCGTCTCATCGACAGAAAGGGGAGTTGAAAAAATGGGGATTATAACTGCATTCCCAGCCAAGGGAAATGCCAAATCCACGATGACCGGGGAAAAAACATGGGGGAAACGCGCCGAAGACCGAGCCTCGGATCAGCCAAACTCCTATTATGGAGAAAGCGGGGGTTCCGTCGGCATCAGGGGTATTTACCTATATATTAATAGGAAATCATTTTTTATATGTAGGAATATGGTGTTTTTTTTCGGATTCAACGTCCCTGGCCGCTGGATTAGATATAACTTATTATTTTAAAAATGGTTATATTTTTATTGCTGATTTTTCAATTATTTTTTCCTATTTTTTGATCCTTTTTCAGGAAATAAAATCCGGCCTGCTTTGATGGGAAAAGACGAATTTAATCTTGCGCTACTATTTTTAAAAATAAGTTAAATGCCTATTTTAAAAGAATTTTATGTGTTTCAGTCAATCTGGAGCTCATGATATTTATGGTTTTTATATAGGAAAACAACTTGGTTTTTGATTTAAATGCTTGTTTTTAAAAGTTATTTTTGTAAAATGAGGCGTTTTTGAGGAAGGTTGTGGAAAAGCCGGAATTTCAAGCTCTTTTTTGCTTATATTTTAATCAATTTTTACCCCTCTATGGGGGCGGGAAATTTTTCAAATAGGCTTGATAAAAAGGGTTTGACAAGGCATTTTGATTTGCGTATAAAGAGGCATGCACGAATCTATGGGGGCGGGAAATTTTTCAAATAGGCTTGATAAAAAGGGTTTGACAAGGCATTTTGATTTGCGTATAAAGAGGCATGCACGAATTCCCCAGCACGTTAATTTTGCCCTGGATTGGTGTTTTCGACATGTGGCGAACGGGTCCAAAAAATCATTTTTCACCGCATTGGCAAAACCGGTTTTTCAAACCTGGTATCTTGTTTCAAGGCTTTAAATAAGGCCGAAACGGGTATCAGGTTTTTTTTTGGCCAGGTCTGATTAATGTTGGGAAAATTTTACTGGTAATAATTTAGTCACTAGGGTCAGAAAATAGATTACTCAATTTCAGTTTTCAGAATTTAGAAAGGAGGGTTTTCTTTGGGCGGTCGTCAGTAGAGGCCGCCGGGGGAAGTTTTTATCAGGATACAAGTTCGGTTTTTAAGCCAACTGTTAACCTAAGGGAGGTTTAAGTTTATGCGTTTGAATCGAAGGAAGTTCTTGCAGGTGAGTGCTGGTGTGGCTTCGGCCATGGCGCTTTCGAGCAAGAGGGTAGGTGCTCAGTTGAAACCCGTAGTGAAGGTTGGGAATCCTCTGGAATCCTATCCGGATCGTCGTTGGGAAGAAGTTTATCGCGATCAATATAAGTATGAACGTTCGTTCACGTACTGTTGTTCGCCGAACGACACCCATCAGTGTCGTGTCCGCGGTTTCGTACGTAACGGCATTCTGATGCGGATCGAGCAGAACTACGATCATCACAAGATTCGCGATCTGTACGGCAACCAGGCGGACGCTGCGTGGAACCCGCGCATGTGTCTCCGCGGCATGACGTTCCCGCGTCGTGTTTATGGACCGTACCGCAACAAGTATCCGATGTTGCGCGTTGGCTGGAAGCAGTGGGCCGACGACGGCTTTCCTTATCTGGACAAGGAGAACCGGGAAAAATATAAGTTCACCAGCCGGGGCACGGACGAGTTCGTTCGTATGACCTGGGATGACACCTTCACCTATCTGGCAAAAGGCCACGTGGCGGTAGGTAAAGCCTACAGCGGTTCCCGCGGTGCCCAGCGCCTGAAGAACGAAGGCTATCAGCCCGAGATGATCGAAGCCATGGGCGGATCCGGCCCGCGAACTTTCAAGTATCGCGGTGGTATGGGTCTGTTGGGCGTTATCGGTAAGTATGGTATTTACCGCCTCGCCAACATGGTCGGTCTTCTGGACGCGATCATTCGCGGCCGCGGGCCGGGTCAGGTATTGGGTGGACGCGCATGGTCCAACTACACCTGGCACGGCGACCAGGCTCCGGGTCATTCCTGGACGCATGGTATGCAGACTTCCGACATCGACTTCGCCGACCATCGGTATGCGAAGCTGACCATTCAGTGGGGTAAAAACCTCATTGAAAACAAGATGCCGGAAGCCCACTGGTACACGGAAATCATGGAACGCGGCGGTACGCTGGTAACCGTCTGCCCGGAATACAATCCGCCTTCCACGAAAGCGGACTACTGGATTCCGTGCCGCGCCGGCGCCTCCGACATTTCCATTTTCCTGGGTTGTGCGAAGATCATCATGGATGAAGGTCTCGTTGACACGGAATACGTCAAGGATTACACCGACATGCCTCTGTTGGTCCGCACGGACAACCTGATCCGGCTGCACCCGGACGACTACATCCCCGGTTACAAAAACCAGCCCCTGCCTAAGGATGGTTTTACGACCAAGTGGATGAAGAACTTCAACCGGGACAAAATGCCGGACTTCGTAGTTTGGGACACCAACACCGACAAACCGGTCGCCGTAACTCGCGAGGACATTGGCGCGAAGATGCGGAAAAAGAACATCGACCCGGCTCTGGACGGTGTTTATGACATCAAGCTGGTCAACGGCAAGACGATCACCGTTATGCCGCTGTACGAGATGTACAAAATCCACCTGAAGGACTACGATCTGGACAGCGTTAACCAGATCTCCCATGCCCCGAAGGATCTGGTTGTACGTCTGGCACGCGACATCGGTACCATCAAGCCGGTTGAGATTCACTACGGTGAAGGTATCAACCATTACTTCCACGCCACCATGCACAACCGTGCGTCGTATGTGCCCCTCATGCTGACGGGTAACGTCGGGCCGAAAGGTTCCGGTTCCCACACCTGGGCGGGTAACTACAAGGCCGGCAACTACCAGGGTTCTCACTGGTCGGGACCGGGCTTCGCCTCCATGGTTGCGGAAGATCCCTTCAACCCCGTTATGGATATCTCCAAGAACGTGGACTGGGCCAATGTAAAAGGCTACCTGAAGGGTGAGGAAGTTGGTTACTGGGCGCATCGTGACAAGGCTCTGATCGTCAATACCCCGCGGTATGGACGTAAGGTCTTCACGGGTCGCACCCATATGCCGACTCCGAGTAAGTTGATCTGGTTTGTTAACGTCAACGTCATCAACAACGCGAAGTGGTTCTACGAGTTGGTGTTCAACACCAACAACAACGTAGACATGATCGTAGCTCAGGACATCGAGTTCACCGGTTCCTGCGAGTACTCCGACTTTGTACTGGCGGCGAACAGCTGGGCCGAGTTCGAGTCTTACGAAATCACTTCGGCGTGTTCGAACCCGTTCCATCAGATCTGGGGCGGCACCGGCATCAAACCGGTATTCGACACGATCGATGACAACCTGATCCACCGCGAGTTCGCGAAACGCCTGTCCCAGGTCACCGGTGACAAACGCTTTGCGGATTACGTGAAGGTATACGAGGGTGAGGCGCCGAACCGGACGAAGGCGATGATTCGCCGGCTGTTCACGACGGCCACCTCGGGTATGGGCTACAACATCGACGACATCATCAACGGCAAGTATGGTGAGCCGGGTGCCTGTCTGTTGCTGTACCGCACCTATCCGCGGTCTCCGTTCTGGGAAATGTACACGGAGTCCAAACCCTTCTACACTCCGAACGGCCGCATCCAGTTCTACAACGACGAGCCGGAAGCGATCGAATGGGGTGAAAACTTCATCGTTCACAGGGAAGGTCCTGAGGCGACTCCTTACCTGCCGAACGTCATCGTATCCACCAACCCCTACATCCGCCCGGACGATTACGGGATTCCGGAAGACGAGCAGGATCCGGATCTGCGTCACGTTCGTAACATCAAGAAGCCGTGGTCTTCGGTACGTACGACCAAGAACTTCTTGTGGGAGAAGGGGTACCGGTTCTACTGCGTCACTCCGAAATCCAGACATACGGCTCATTCGTCCTGGGCGACGACTGACTGGAACATGATCTGGAACAACAACTTTGGCGATCCTTACCGCATGGATAAGCGGTCTCCGGGTGTTGGTGAGTGGCAGGTGCACATGAACCCGTTCCTGTGTAAGGACTTGGGTATCAACGACGGCGACTACGTGTATGTAGACGCGAACCCGGCCGACCGCCCGTACATGGGCTGGAAGCCGTCGGATCCGCGCTACAAGGTTGCCCGCCTGATGCTCCGTGCGAAGTACAACCCCGCGTATCCGTATCACACGTCCATGATGAAACACTCTTGTTGGACGTCGACGGAGCGCTCGGTTAAAGCGCACGAAGAGCGCCCGGACGGACGCGCGTTGTCAATGACCACTCCGTACCAGTCCAACTTCCGGTACGGCGGTCAGCAGTCGATCACCCGCTCTTGGTTGATGCCGATGCATCAGACGGACAGTCTGTTCCATAAGGCAAAATCCAAGATGAAGTTCATGTTCGGGTACGAGGCAGACAACCATGCCATCAACGCTGTGCCGAAAGAGACTTTGGTTAAGTTCTCCAAGGCGGAAGACGGTGGTATGCATGGTAAGGGACTGTGGGAACCGGTTCGTACCGGTTACACTCCGGAGTCTCCGTTGAAAGACCGCTTCGCCGAGATGTACCTGGCAGGTCAGTACATCCGCGTAAAAATTTAAAGTGTGGGTGCGGGTCCCTTCGGGGGCCCGCGCCGGCTTTGAATGCGGTGTTTCAAATCTGATTAGCAACCGGGACCGTAGCTCTGAAAGAGCGGCGGTTTTAATGGAGGTTACAAGATGCCTGAAGTCTATAACTGGCAGTTGGGTCGCATGATGACCTATGTGTACGAGGAGAAGCATCCGAAGGAGCAGTTCACGTTCGTGTTCAACACGAACCGCTGTATTGCGTGTCAGACGTGCACGATGGCCCACAAGTCGACCTGGACCTTTTCGAAGGGCCAGGAGTATATGTGGTGGAACAACGTGGAGACGAAGCCTTACGGTGGTTATCCTCAGTTTTGGGATTGGAAGATCTTGAAGATGCTGGAGCAGTCGAATCCGGGTCAGAACGTATGGAACGTCCGGAAGACTTCGAACAAGGCGATTCACGGTGTGTACGAAGGTGTGACCATCTTCGAGGCTCCGGCGAAGATCGGCCTGAACCAGCAGGCAATCGGTTACGTACCGACGGACGAAGAGTGGCGCTTCCCGAACTTCGGTGAAGACACGGCTCACGGCCGCGAGTTCACGCAGTCGCGCGAAGGCACCTTCGGCGGCGACAACGGCGTGAAGTCGGTATTGCCTGAACACAAGATCTGGTTTTTCTACCTGCAACGCATCTGCAACCACTGCACGTATCCGGGTTGTCTGGCGGCATGTCCGCGCAAGGCGATCTACAAGCGTCAGGAGGACGGTATCGTACTGATCGACCAGTCCCGCTGCCGCGGATACAAGAAGTGTGTTGAGCAGTGTCCGTACAAGAAACCGATGTTCCGCGGCACGACCCGGATTTCCGAGAAGTGCATCGCGTGTTATCCGCGGATCGAGGGACTGGATCCCTTGACCGAGGGCGACCAGATGGAGACGCGCTGTATGGCGGCTTGCGTTGGCAAGATCCGTCTGCAGGGTCTGGTGAAGATCGGTTCGAACGGAGAATGGGCGCATGATCCGGACAATCCTCAGTACTACCTGATCAAGGACCGGAAAGTGGCCCTGCCGCTGTACCCGCAGTTTGGCACGGAGCCGAACGGATACTATGTTCCGTCGCGGCACGTACCTCGTGCGTACTCACAGCAGATGTTCGGCCCGGGCGTGGATCATTCGATCGACCAGTACATGGTTCCGGATCGGGATCTGCTGGGCGTCTTGCAGTTGTTCCGGACGACGCAGCGCATCATCTTCAAGTGGAAGCGCGAGCCGGGTCCGAAGATCTTCGAGACGAACATTCACGGCAAGAAGTTCGAGATGTACAACGACACCATCATCGGGTTCAACCGGAAGGGTAAGGAGATCATCCGCGTGACGGTTGAAGAGCCTTTCTACGTCCGGCCCGAAGAGCATCCTGGTGCGTTCTAAGTCGGGTATCATCTGCCGCACCGGAACAGGGCACAATGCCCTGTTCCGGGAGGCGGTTTGAACCTGGTTTGGAACGAGAGGGAATGCGCTTTCAAACCCGGAAACTGCTAAACAGGAGGAAAACCGTGAAAATGAAAAAAAGCGTAGTATTCGCATTGATTGCCGCGTTCATCCTGGGTGGTGCGGTGGTGTCTTCCGCGGCAACCATCGAAGCCCTGAATGTCGGTAAGCGGGACATTCCGGTTGACCCGACCGATCCTTTCTGGTCCAACTACGGACCGACCAAGGGTCGTCATGTGGTCATCGATATGGACCCGCAGATGATCACCAACCCGATGTGGCCGAACCCGGCTACGAAGTGGGTGAACGTCAAGGCGGCACGCAGTGATAAAGAAATCGCAGTCCGCCTGGAGTGGAACGATGGTGTTCGTGATGACATCATGGTCCGCTCTCAACATTACAAAGATCAGGCCGCGCTGATGTTCCCGGTGAAGGCAGGCAGTGAGCCTCCGTTCACCATGGGTTCCGAGGGCGAGCGTGTCAACATCTGGCAGTGGAAAGCGACCTGGGACAAAGAGGGCGCTGGCCGTGCCGGTAACGAAGGCATGCAGGACCTGGAGGACTACTACGCCGATATGGCTATGGGTTCTGCTGGTTACTACATGTATGAGCCGGATGGCAACCTGGCGCTGAAGGGTGCCTTGAAACCGGGAATGTCCGGTAGCAAGGATGAGCGCGCCAAGGGTGGCGTTCACACCGGCGGCGCTGGTGAGATCGCTGAGCGCTCCACGTTTGTGGATTTTGGCATGGGTAAAAACGAAGGCGTTTACAACCCGGGCCGCGCAACCCACAACATCCTGTCCGACGCTTCCATGCGCCGGTCTCCGGTTGAAGACCTCAACGCAGAGGGCTTCAGCACGCTGACCACGCAGGCAAACCAGGACGTGGATGGCAAAGGGAACTGGAGCAACAACCGCTGGTCCGTGGTTTTCAAACGCTCTTTGAAAACTGACGACGCCAACGATGCGCAGTTCACCGGCAACAGCATTCCGATGGCTATCGCTATCTGGAACGGCGCCAACAAGGAGCGCAATGGCCAGAAAGCCATTACGGCCTGGAATACCCTGAAGTACTAACCGACGGGCATTCTAAAAATACAAACCGGGAATGGGTTAAACCCATTCCCGGTTTTTTTTGCTTGCTGAATGTGACGGTAAAATTAGAGAGGACCGTGTTAACGGTTGGGTGAGTTTTTCAGCTCACTCCGCTTCCCACCCCATATCCATCCAACGTTGCATGCCGCCCTGGCTGACGCAGATGATATTGGTGAGTCCGGCGTTCTCCAGCAATTCCGCGGCCTTCTGCGCGCGCCCCCCCATCTTGCAGTGCACGTACACGTTTTTGTACTTCTTCAGTTCGTCGGCAATGTCTTCCACGTCCTCGTGGTTTTTGTTGCGGGCTCCCTTAATGTGAGCCTCCTCAAATTCTTCTTCCGTACGAACATCGAGAATCAAATCGTCCGGCCCCATGCCGGGCACCAAGTCGTGCAGTTTGTCCACGCTTATATGTTCCATGAAGAACTTTCTCCTCTTGATGAACTGAAGAACTTCGTTCGGTGTGTTAACAAATTCCAGACCCGGCAAATTTGACAGTGTGGGCCGGGCCAACCGGAAAATTCTGCCAAAAACCCGACGCGCCGCCTTCTTCCGACCCCACCCCCGCTTTGCGGCGACGCATCGCTAAAGCCAATGGTTTAAAGGCGTTCCCAGCTTCTTAGTGCCAATAAAACAACGAATTAATATTTGGCACCGTTCTTGCTGAAATCCCTGCATCGGGAACATAAGGAGTCAAAAATGCTCGAAGGTTTATATATAGCATCCTCTGCCGGGGTGAAGCAACAGCGAAAGCTGGACGTCATCAGCAACAACATGGCGAACCTGAACACGCCCGGTTTCAAGAGAGACGATTTGGTTTTTAAGGAACTGATACCTCCATTCGCGGCACCGCAAAGTATGGAAGCCAACCGCAATACTCTGCTTCCGTCCGGCCTTTCCAACCAGGGCGTGAGCTATGTGGAAGTCAACGGCCAGGTCACGGATTTTCATCAGGGCGCCCTGGTGAGCACCGGCAACCCGTTTGATCTGGCAATGGAAGGAGACGGCTTTTTTGTGGTCGAAACACCGGATGGCCCGCGCTATGCGCGAACCGGAAGTTTTAAGGTGGATGACCAAAGGCGGCTGGTGGACAAGGAGGGGCACGTCCTGCAAGGCGTTGGGGAAACCAACCTCTTGATGCCGATCGACAGCTCGGTCGTCAGTGTGGACAGCCAGGGAAGCATTTCCATCTTGTCCAATCAGCAGGTTCAAAACATAGGTCAACTGAAAGTGGTCCGGTTTGAAAATCCGGGGACTTTAAAAAAGGAAGGGAATGGCCTGTACTCCCTAAGCGACCCGAATGAGCAGGCCCTTCCTCATGAAAATCCGGGCGTCCTGCAAGGGTTTGTGGAGCACAGCAACGTCAACGCGGTGGAAGAAATGACCAAAATGATCCAGACCTTGCGTACGTTCGAGGCGTATCAGCGGATTATCCAATCCATAGATGATGCGGATCAGCAATCGATTACAAGCATTGCCCGGCTGGCATAAAAGTCTGGGGAAAAAATTGGGATAGTCCCGAAACCCACGCGATAAAGGAACACTATTATGATGCGATCATTGTATACCGCCGCCACAGGCATGAACGCCCAGGACCTGAATGTGAGCGTGATCTCCAACAACCTGGCCAACGTGAATACCTCCGGATTCAAACGGAGCCGTGCGGATTTTCAGGACCTGCTTTACCAGACGCTGAAATTGCAGGGCACGCTGTCCAACACCGGTAACCAGGTGCCGACGGGTATCCAACTGGGTTTGGGTGTGAAACCGGCCGCGGTTCAAAAGATATTTTTGCAAGGTGATTTTGCCCAGACGCAGAACCCACTGGACATCGCCATCGAAGGCGATGGTTTTTTCCAGATCACGACGCCCAGCGGTAACATCGCCTACACCCGTGCCGGCACTTTCAAACTGAACCAGACGGGACAGATCGTCACTTCGGACGGCCTGCTCATGCAACCGGCTGTCACCATCCCGCAGAACGCGTTGAACATTTCGGTCGATCCCTCCGGCGTGGTCTCCGTCACTCAGCCGAACTCGCCGACACCCTCGGTTGTAGGTAACATTCAGATCGCCACTTTTCAGAACCCGGCGGGTCTCCAGGCTTTGGGCGACAACCTGTTTTTGCAGACTGGATCATCGGGAACACCCATCGTGGGAACGCCGGCCCTGGATAACCGGGGAGCGATCAAGCAGGGGTTTCTGGAGTTGTCCAATGTGAGCGTGGTGGAGGAGCTGGTTAACCTGATCACCGCTCAACGTGCCTACGAGGTCAATTCCCGCACGGTTCAAACCGCTGACGAGATGCTTCAGATTGCGAGCAACCTGAAGCGCTGATAAGAGGTCACAATGATTAATAAAACCATAAAAAAAATCCAGAGCCGCCTGCTCCTCGTAACCGGCCTCCTGGTCTGCCTGATTGGAATCTCGAGCCTCCCGTCCTGGGCGGCCTCCACCCAGGTGATCGAGGCAAAGATCATTCAGGAAAAGGCCCTGCAGTATTTGACCGGTCAGTTGACGTGGGCCCCCGATCGCATGAAGGTGGATATTTCGTATAAAGGTGGGGATGTGAGCCTGCCCGAAGGCAATGTGGATTTTGATTTTCGCCTTCCGGGGCACAAAAACAGAATGGGAGCCATTCCCTTCAACCTCACCCTCCGTGTCGATAACGTGATCAGGCACCGCATCACCCTGCTGGCAAGCGTTGAGGTTCTGTTCGATGTGGTTCAGACAACCAGAACCTTGCGGAGGGGAGATGTCATTTCCGGTCATGATGTGGAGCTGGTTCAGGTGGCATCCACTATAACGTGCCACTTAATTTGAGACAAAGTGACACTTAGTTTGAGATCACTTTATAACCGAAAATTTCAATTGGCACGGTTCTTGCTATCCCGGTATTTGAGTGTGAATCTATTCACTCCCACCCTCAATTACTTATTAAAATTTCCCGCGCCCGACGGGGCGCATCCCGCCGATTATTCAGGCTGTAATGGACTTCCTGGGTGGATTTTATCTTAAAGCCTTTATATAACTTTCGGATGGCGGTGCAATCATTATAGCTTAAAACAAACCGACCCTTCACATCCCCCAAAACCTCCCGCAACCGCCGGTGATCCGCCTCACTGAAATCGTGTTGATAGAAGCGTTCCCCCGGTGTCCAGTAGGGCGGGTCCAGGTAAAACAGCGTCTCCGGCGAATCGTACAACGCGATCACCTTCTCGAACGAACGGTTATCGATGTACACCCGATCCAGCCTTATGGCCACTGCATCGAGGAACTCCGGATCCACCAGCCGCTTTGCCGGCTGTGTGCGGCTGAACCCCCCATCCTTGCCCGATAGAGCTGCCGAACGCCGACCGGATCAAAAACAAAAAGCGCGCCGCACGCTCCACCTCGTCCTCGGCCGGCTGATCCAGTTCCTTTAAAAACCGGTAGTAAGTTTGCCGCGAAAAAAGCGCCATCCGGAAACATTCTACCAGCGCCGAAGGCCGGTGCTTCACAACCCGGAATAGATTCACCAGCTCACCGTGGATATCGTTGTACACCTCCACCTTGCTGGTGGAGGCATCCTTACGGAACAACACCCAAGCCGCGCCGCCGAACACTTCCACGTACGTCCGATGCGGCGGGAATAATTCGACGATCGATGCCGCCAACCGGCTCTTTCCCCCTACCCACGAGATAAAACTTTTCATCAGCACCTCCATAAAAGAAGGCGCTCCCGGCGCTCAGATTTTGTTGACCGTTTTGCATTTCCTGCATTTTATCTCCACCACCGGTACGCTCAGGCTTTTTAAAAGCTCAACAAACCACGCCTGTACCACCCGCATCAACAGCGCACCACAACTAGAACATCTTCTTTCCTGCTCGTCTCTGGCCATGTAGAATACCCGCGCGTTTCATTTTGCTGGGAGTGGCGGTCTCTACCGTGGCCAGTTCCTGCTGGTCGGTCCGGGTGCCCAACACCCGGCCCGCTCCCTGTTTTATTTTGTGATGTGCTTGCACGCCCACATCACCGCTTCCTCGACTTTGGTTTTAGCGATCGAGATCTCGCGGCTTGGTTCCATGTTTTCCAGGTGATGATGGAATTGAGCGCCCAGGTCTTTAATGGCGCACATATTTTCCTTTTCCGCCTCACTCAACGTGCGGTACTGATGCCGCATCACGTTCTTTCCCGCGCGATTGTCGCTCGTGCTTTCGAATTGTTCCGGCATAATTCCTCCTTTAAAAGTTTTAATCTTTAGATTTTAAGGCGGAGGTGGCCACGCGACATTTGTGGCCGGGTTGAATTCCATTTTCTGTTGGTCCGTCCAATTCGGAATATCCTGGATGGCCGCCTTCGCGGCGGCCCGGACCTGCTTGGTCCATTGGAACACGGTTTTTAGCTGGTTGACTTCACCCTGTTGCGCCGCATTCCACGACTTGCCGTTGACCCGCATCAACAACAATTCACTGGCCCGGGCCATCATTTGGCCTTGCTTCACATCCTGCGCGGTGAAAAATGCTTCAATGCGGCGTTGGGCTTCCTGTTTGATGGCCGCCTTCAAGGCGGCATTGGAAGGCACATCCTGCAAAGGCGTGTTCCCGGCATCCATCCATTCCTGAACCGCCCGATAATGCCGGTTGCCGGGATCGGCGGGAATGACCGCGCCTGTTTCCATGTCCTGATACCCGCCCGCCTGCAAAGCCTTGTACGGTTCGGCTCGCACTTCGGCGGGTTGGGCGAAAGCGGCCAATGCGGCCAGCAAAACCGCGATAATTGAAACCATCCATTTCATAATTGAAAGCTCCTTATAATTCGGCGTCGGCCATCCAGTGAAATTCCATGCCCTTACCGGCGGTCGTGGTGTCCATAACAACCAGGAAGCCGGTCGTGCTTGGAAGATGTACAGGGGTATTGAACGCGGGGGCCTCGTGTATGCCGCCATTTACTGTTACTTGATTCGCAGTCCCCTGAACATCCCAATAGCTCATTGTAGGGTTTACCCGCTTTTCCACTTTAAACTGGACGCTATCCCTTGCCACATTTCCATTTGCCCCATTCCAAAGGCTTACAAGGATGGTCCCCTTGGTTTCACTACTCCCAGGATCGACATTAAAACCGTAACTTTTTTCATAATATCGCTGGCAAAGCGCCAATTCCGTTCCCAACGGCCGCCGCTCAAAGGGCGTTGCGATCGAACCCTTTTCAAGCTGCACGCGGGCAATGTCAAGATTATATGTGCCATTGTTTCCGCTGGAAATAATCCTTATCTCGAAATAATCATTTCCATTAGTTCCTAATTGCTTGCCTGCTATTGAATCAATGTTAAATGTGTAAACAAATTTTTTCCATGCTGTTGTGACATTGAAATTAATATTATCACTGTCCACATTAGGGGAAGGACTTCCTCCACTTCCAAAATGTTGAATCCAATCTATGCTCAAATTGCTTATTGCTGAATCTGCTTTGGCCCAAAAGGAATAAGTTATAGTTTCCCCGGCGAAAGTCCTGACCCCTTCTATTCGTTGAACTAAAAGTCCATGGCCGACAGTGGACTGTGTTGTTTGGTTGTGACGATAGAAAAATTCAGGCTCACCGGGGACATCCGTTTGCCCCAAGGCGAAAGATTCTCTTGTTACTGTTCTGCCACCATCTCCATTCTCCGAAAACCAACGATCTGCCGTATATCCTCCTGCTGTTAAGGTAAAGCTTGTGCCCCGTTGCCATATACGAAAATCGCCATTGATGACGGCGTTTTTGTAGCCTTTCGACGTAACCGGATTCGTGTTGCCGCCTGAATCCAATTGGTACAGGTTGCCGTCGTCTTTCAGGTACAGCTTTTGCCGCCCGCTGGCCGGGTTGGACGGGGTGGATGCTTGTTCCTTGAAATCCACGGAACCATCCGTAATTAGTTCATCCGCCCAATACTGAATAGCTTCGGCCACCGGCGCGAAATACAGCACCCCGGCCAACAGCACGCCGCTCAACAAAAAGAAAAATCGTTTCATGTTTTCATCCTATGGAATCGGTTGCACGTTGCAATGAATTTTGATGTCGATTTCCGCCCCCGGGAACGTGGACCCCACGTTTTTCACCTTGATCCCGAAGTCCTGGAGCGCGGTGTAACTCAATCCGGCGATGGCCGCGTTCCCGGACTGCTGTCCGGCGCTGATCGATGCGGTCTTCGTTTGCTCCGCCCCATCCTTGAGGAAATCGATGGTGAACGCCGCGCCGCTTGGACCCTTCCGCGCGAACATCGACACCTTGACGATGTCCACGGCCACATCGAAACGGAACTTGTCGAAAATAATTTCCTCATCTTCCGCCACGCCCGCCAGGTGAACGGACAGGTATTGCGCGGCAATTTCGTTTAATTTATCCTTCATGGCGTCTTCCGACGCCTTCCAGTCGTTATTGCCCAGCGCAGGCTTTGTGAAATTTAAATTCGGCGCAGTCATGGGTTATGGCCTCGCATAGGTGTGCTCGATATCGATCTGCAACGTGTCGTTGGAGCCTTTGTTTTTCACCGCAAACACGATGCGCGTCAGCAGGGTGCCCAGGCTGGCGGCGTTCAGGATGCCCACCTCTGTCAACGCGCCCGTGGCCACGCCTGCGCCAAACGTGGCGGAATAGGTGACCTTGTTATTGCTGGCGGTTTTGGACGTCAACGCGATGCGCGACAACTCGGTTTCCAGCGTCGTATCCCCTGCCGCGGCCGCAATGCTGCCGGTGCCCACCGCCATGTGGCTCATTGCGGTTTCCGGGCTGTCGCTCATCGCGGCGGCGATGTGATCCAGCCCGGCATCGGTGACCAGCAATGCAGATAAAAGATTAAACATATTATTTCCCCCGCAAAAAGTTGATGAAACGATTCAGCGCCGACGGGCGGTTGATAATAACCTCTTGACCTTTCAGCTTCCCGTCCGGACCGAAATGCGTGATGGTGATCTTTTCCTCAACGATGCCGCGCTCGTTGAACGCCTTAGGCCACGCTTTTTTTTTCTTCATCATAACGGCGCCCTCCCTCCATACTCGCTGTTTCCGTAACCCTGCTGGCCGTATCCGATGAACTCACCCAGCGCGGCAAACGCCGCCTCATCCACCTCAAGGCTTTCGGTGTGGCGTTGCACGGCTGTCTGAGCCTGCGATTCGGTGATCTCGATTACCTCGCTCAATCGCAGGCCGACTAGTCCGGCTAGCACCTCGCTGATCTGAATGATCTCAGGTTGAACCGACGTCTCGGCCTGCGCGGCGGACTCGGTCACGTTCACCGTCTCCGCATTGACCTGGGTGATGGCCTGCAGGACGGCCTCCGTCACATTCACTCCCTCGGATAACACGGAGGTCAGCAGGCTTGAGATCGCTTCCGAGACGGTGATCGCATCGAAATCCTTACCGCCATAACCGGTGTTGCCATAACCCTGTTGACCGTACCCGCCCGCGACGTCGGTGATCGAGCCGTCGAGCAACAGCATGGTCTCGGCCATCGCAGACGCCTCGGAGACATTCACCGTTTCCGATTGCGCCACGACATACGTGGCCAGCAGGGTGATCGCCTCGGAAATGCTGATCGATTCCGCGAAGGTGTCCTCCAGAATCGCCGCAGGAAAGATGCGGAACACGAGGATAATGGAATTCATCACACCGTCCCGTCCGGATCCATGCCGGCGTGACACGCTTAATATTTCCGCCAGAATTTCGTTGTAGTTGCCGTTCGGATGGGTGAAAGCAATGATATCGCCCTTCTCCAGCTCCGCCGCGTCCAGGAACAATTCCGCCTCCACCACCACGGAAGGCGTCGCGTGCTGGGTGATGTAAAACTCCGCCAAGTGCTCGGCCATCTCGTCGGAGCGGACGAACCGGAAATCTTCAAGCCGCGGCGCATCCTTTCTTCCAAATAATCCAATCGAGGCGCTGTCTTCCCTGGTGATCGTTCCCTGGAAATCCCCCGCCTCCAGGCTGTACCGGTACTTGACGTCCAGGCTGGTGACGATATTCGTGGTCTCCGTTTCCTTGAACCGGATCATCTCCTTGCCGGATTGGGTGCGCCGGATCATGGATTGAGGGATCGTCTTCACCGGCGCCGGCAAGGAGCCGCCTTTGTTCAACGGACGGTACCTGAGCACTGCTCGGCCCTGCTCGTCCCACCAGAAATCCGACCTGCACTCTTTCCGCCATCGGTCCCAGATATCCCGCAGGCGCGACCGGCCCTCGATGACCCCGCCGAACTTGTAACCCCCGGCGATGGCGGTGGCGTAGCTGGTGCCGGCCGCCATGAAGCTGGCGCTGTCGATTTCATTGGAAGTCAACCCTGCGCCCTTCAATAAAAGCCAGGCGAACGCATGATCCGGCCGCTCGATCAACGTGTCCGCAACGCCGGTGATCGAGCCGTCGCCGTCCTTCACGCCATCCACGTCGGCGAACACCTCATCGGTTTGCACCAGACGCCGCCGGGTGTATTCGATTTCGATGAACGCCATCGCGATGTACACCGTGCGCCCGTCGCTGGTGCCGTTGTAGGTGATATCCAAAACCTTCCCTTGAAACCAGTTCCAGTCTCCCGCCACCAGGCTAGTGATGTCGAAAAACTGGGTGTGAATCTGTGTCGTCTTCGTCGGGGTGCCGGACACACTGCGGGTTCCGGTGGTGGGCTGAATCGCCCCGGACTTTTGATTTTGCAGATTTTTATCCTGCGTCGCCGGTTGCGGTGGGTAGAACAGCAAGCGCTCTATACTATGGATACTGAACCGTACAAACCCGTTGGTGATCGACATCGACCACAGATTGCCGCCGGAGCCGCCCACCTGGAATGATTCGGATACCGTGAACGCGCCGCGCTGGGCGTCCCAGGTGGCGATCACGTTCGTACCGAACTTGATTTGAGGATTGCCGCCGATGGAAAAATTCAACACCTCCGGGGTCGGATCGATCACAATCCGGTACTCGGTTTTGATCGGCACGCCCTCCGGCTCCAACGGGAACTGCACAACCAGCGTTTGCTGGCCGGCGCTCAATTCCGTTTTCCCGCCGTAAGGCGAACTGGCGCGCTGTACCGTGACATGATCCGCCTGGCTGGTGGCGGTATGTTGATGCAATTCCTCGCTCAGATCCCAACTGAGGTTCTCCAGCGTCTCGTGGCTTATGTCCACGTCGCCCGAGTAGTTCACTTCGTCCACCGGCGCGGGCTTGCTCAGTGTGAACGGCGCTCCCAGGCCCCGGATCTGCGCGGTGACGTTGTCATTAACCAGCTTTTCGTCCGCGTTGTGTGACACACGCAACAGCACCCGGTTGATCGGCCCCAGGTTATTCAGGGAATCGTTTTGCACCAGGCTCAATTTCGGATTCGCCTGGTTGATGCTGGCCACGTTTTCAAAATCGTTCCGGCTCACCGCGTTCAACGGATTCAATGCGGTATTCTGCCCGTCCACGGCGTCGAACTCGACCGGCCAGAACCGCGTGTCATAACTCTCCACCCGGCGCGGCGGGCGTTGAAAACTCACTTCTCCCGCCGCCACGTTCGGCGTGTACGGATTGATCGATATGTCCGCCAACGCATCGCCCACCTGGATGTTGCGCAGGTCCTTGATCGGGAAACCGGGATCGGAAAACAAAAACCGGTAGTCGCTGATCTTCTCGATCACCTCATCGCCGTCGTAGTGGATCTGGTTGATGCCCGCCACCCCGATGAACTGCGTCGCCGTCTTGCCGCTGTACGTCACCTCGTCGTCGTTGATCAGCAGGGCTCCCGATGCTGGAAATTTCGTCGTGTCGGCCACGTTGACCACGCTGTCGCTCGCCAGCACCACGCTGGTGATCTTGGTTTTCGCCGCGCCGCGCACCGGAACTCCCGGCACGCGCTCCACCGTGCCGACGACGATCGGTTTGGCGGTGCCAAAGCTGGAGGTCGGCGCTTTGGGGTATTGGTTTTTACCGATCACGCCGCCGATCACGCGCTCGCCGTAACTTTTGGAAATGATCACCAGGTCGAACTCGATCAATTCATCATCCCATTCGATGTTGCCTTCCGGCCGCGCCGTGAACCGCTCGGCCAGCTCCGGCTCACCCAGCCCGGCGTCCTGGAACCACATGAACAGCGTCGCCTTGGCGGCGGCCAGTGGATAGCGCCGCACGAAATCGGAGAACCGCTCCGCGCCGGATCCATAATCCACCGGCGCGTTGATCAACTGGATGTGCATATCGGAAAACGAAGTGCCCACCAGGGCGTCCGGATCGTACAGCCCGTCCAGGCTCCCCCAATCGGACACTACCGCCAGGTAAGACTGCGCCCCGATCGTCAACGCCTGATCCGCCAGGTACAGCGTGGCGGCGGGATTCACCCCCACCTGCGGCCATTCCATTTTCAAAACGTGGACCGGTGCGTTGGTCGTTTTGTTCCGCTCGGTTTCGAATCCGGCTGGAAAGGTTTCCATCTACAAGCTCCGCTTCTTACCCTGAAACTGTTTCCGTTCTTCCCACGGCACCGCCGCCTGCTGGATCAGCCGGTTGATCTCCCGGCGCACCCGCTCGGCCATGATGTCCAGTATCCGCTCCGCGCCATCCGGACGCATCATCAACTCGGTGTACAGGTCCCGCTCGATCGATTCATTCATGGTGTGCGCTTCCATACCCGTTGCGGTGTGCTCGATATGGATCCGGAAATACACCTGCTTTCCGACGTGCCGGATATTCCCCAAGTCCACGTCGATGGAAAAATCACTGCACTTGCATTGCTTCCAGTCGATCACCGCCTACTCCTTTCTGAGCTCGATGCCGCCGCTGTGCAGGCCCGGCCGGTTTTTGGGAAAATCAAACCCGGACATCCAGCGAACCGTGTGCAGTCCGCCCTGGCCGTCGTCGTACTCAAATTTTTCACCCTGTTTCTGCACGGCGTCGAAAAACGCTTCCGCCGTGGTGACGTCCGCCGTCGGCATCAATTCAAAGCTCAACAGGAAACGCCGCCGCTTCACCCCGAGCTTCTGTACATACAGCGTGCCGCCCGCTGTTTCCGACGCCAGGTTATGTGGATAATCCGCCGGCTGGCTGTCCGGCCACACCGGATCCACCGACGGCTCCCAGGTGTTGGTCGGCGACGCCTTGGTTGGGTAATAAAAACCAATCATCCCTCACCCCTCCGGTCTTGCACGCGCTTGATCTCCTGCATGAGCACGTCGCGCACCCAGCGCCGGTCCATCTGCGTGCCCGGCGGTACGTTGATATTGATCTGGTCGATCCGCAAGCCGCCCTCGCCGGACCCACCGGAGCGGTTGCGGTCCGCGTCCGGCCGCGACAGCACCTGCTCGCCCTTGTGCAGGAAGATCGGACCGTCGCGGTGAACGAAAAACCGCCCCGCCGCCGCGCTCGGCAAATCGCCGCCGTCCCCCGCCGTCTCCGTGCTCACCAGCTCACCCGCGCGCTGTGTCTGAATGCGCACGACCTGCGTGATGGGCTTGTTGAACGTCTGCTCGAACTTCGCCCTCAGCTTCTGGGCTTCCTTCGCCGCCTCATCCATCTGCGTCGTGTCCACGATGGCTTTCAACTCTTTCAGTTTCTGATCGAGCTTATCCAAAGGCTCCAAACTCTGCTCGGCCGCCGTCTTGACCAGCCCCAACTGTTCATGCGTCTTTTTTAGATTTTCCGCCTGCGTCTCGATCAGCGTGTTGCGTTCCTTCTGGCGATCGATCAATTCTTTTTGCGCCTTATTCGCCAGGAAGACCGCTGTGCTCTCGGCGGAGCTGTTTTTATCCGCCGCGAGCGCGATCTCCTGAGTGCGCTTCAGGACCTCTCTCAGTTTTTCAATCCGGTCCTCCAGCGCCTGTCTCTGCTGTTCCTCGGTGGCGTCGCGCTGGAACAACTGCACCGGCTTCAGGTCTTTTCGAACCCGGTCCAGTTCCTCGCGCTGGATGCGCGCGTCGTCGAATCCCTTGATGCCGAGTTGAAACTGGAATTCGGAGAACGACTCCACCGTGTCCTTCAGCTCATCCCGGCCTTTCTTCAATTCTTCCACCAGCTTTTGCCGTTGCTGAAGGGCATCATCCTGGAGCTTCTGAATCTCACTGACCGCCGCTTTTTCCATAGAAAGGGATTCCGCTACCACATTGCGCTTGGCTTGCAGTGCCTGGATTTCTTTCTGAGTGGTTTTAACGAATGCCTCACCGATGGTTTCAATGTCAGGCTTCAAGGATTTCAGCCGATCCTGCAACGCTTTGAATGCGATCTTCTGTTCTTCCGCCGAAGTCTCGGCATGGCGGGCGATGGTGTCATACGCTTTCAGCAGGCGCGCCCGCTCGCGGTCGATGTCCTGCACGCCGAGAATCCTCCGGGCATCGACAATGGGATCCAGACGTTCCAGTTTTTCCTGCAAGGCCTCATAAGCCTGCCCGATCTGCTCACTGGATAACGTTCCGGAGGTCTCCAGCGTTTCAAACGCTTTGCGCAGGCTCTCCGCCTCTTTCTGCACATTGATCACACCCAGCGTGGTGTGCGCTTTATCGAGCGCCTTTGACATTTCATCAAGTCCCTCGGTTTGAGCGCCGATGGATTCGTTGGCCGCGTCCATTTTTCCCTTCATTTCTTCCTGGGCATCCGCCGCCAGCTTCGCCGCTTCGGCGTTGGAATCCTGCGCCGCGCGCAACTCGGATAAATTGGTGCGCGCATTCTTCAATTGCTCCTGGAGTTTTTTAAGTTCTTCTTTCTCCGCCTTCAACGCTTCCCGCGCGGCGTCGATCTTGTCCTTATTCAGGTCCAGATCGTCCTGTTCTGCCTTCACCTTTTTGATTTGATCCTGGACGGCCTTCAATTCCTCTTTGGTTTTTTCAATCTGACCGCGGGTGTCCGCCGTCTGCTCATTGAACTTCTGAATTTTCTCCTCAGACTTGGTCATTTCATCATTCCAGGACAACCAGATCGCCACCAGCGCTCCCACCGCCGCGACCGTCAACGTGATCGGGTTTGTGGCGAAGGCGAGTAGGGCGGTCTTTACAGCGGCCAACTTTGTCACTAATACCGGGAGGATTTTTGTCGTCAACAAAACCAATCCCGCCTCCATACTCGGTAGCATGCTGAGGACAAAAAACCCAGCGCCTGCGAATAAGGTTAAGCCGGTCGTCGCCGCGGCCAACACGGCAATAAACGCCTTTAAAGGCCCTGGGAACGAATTAAAAATATCGGCTAGAGCGGTCAACGCCTGCACCAGCAGTTTTAAGGGCGGGATAAATGTTGATCCGATGTCAATAAAGATCCGCTCCAACGCGGAGAACAACAGTTTCAACTGGCCTTGCAGGGTTTGCAGGCGGGCCTCCGCCTGGCGCGCCGCCTCGTTGGTGCCGGTGATCATCAACTCCATGTCCGCCAGCGCCTGTGATCCCTGCGCGATCAACGCCAGCATGCCGGGGCCGGCTTCCTGACCAAAAATCTTCATCGCGTCGGCCGCCTGGATTCCGGATCTTTGCAGTTGATCAATAATGTCCACAAACGGCCGCGTCTTGCCGTCGGCGTCCTGAATATTCAGACCCAGCTTCGCCATCACCTCGGCGGCTTCTTTCGACGGATTGAGCAAAGAACTCAATGCACCGCGCAGAATGGTGCCCGCCTGCTCGCCGCGGAAACCGGCGTTGAGCAGAAGGTTAACGGCGGCGGTCGTCGCCTCCAGCGAAAATCCCAGGGCGTTGGCCACCGGTCCCGCCTGCCGCAGGGCGAATGCCAGCGCATCCACCGTGGCCTTGGAATTCGAGGCCGCCGCGGCGAACACATTAGCCACGCGCTCGGCATCCGCCGCCGCTAGGTTGAATTGAGACAACGCGGCGGTGGTGGCCTGCGTGGCGAAACCGAGATCCACCTGTTGCGACGCCGCCAACGCCATGACGCCGGGAAGCGACTCGATGATCTCCTGGGTTTTTTGGCCGGACTGTGCCAGGAAGAGTTGAGCCTCAGCGGCTTGAGACGCGGAAAAGGAACTCTTCGCGCCCATGTCCAGCGCCGCGTCGCGCAGGCGATGCATGTCGTCTTCCGACGCCTGCGACACTGCGCGCACGTTGGCTATCTGTTGCTCAAAGTCCGCCGCCTGGGCAATCGCCCCGCCCAGAAACCCGGCGCCGATCGCGCCGGTGACCAGTAGGGCTTTCCCGATGTCCCGCAACTGCTCTTTATTTTTCTGCGCAAACTCGCTGACCTTCTTTATTTCACCACGCACGTTCGCCAACACCTTCGACGCGAAGTCTTTGGCGCGCAAAATAAGGTTGAGTTCGGTTGCGGTTTCAGCCACGGGGTTTATCCTGTTTTTTCCGTTCCGCTTCGTCGTGCTGGTGGATGACGTTTCCGATCACATCCACCGCGCGCATGAACTTTGCGGTCTGGTCGTAGATCCCGCCCGGACCGGGCAGGTATCCGTTTTTGTAATGGTTGTAGGCTCCGATCATGATGATGATCTCCGGGTTGGCTACCGAGATGGGGCAGAACGGTATATGCTCGCCTTGCATCACAAACCGGCTGAACCCCTTCGATCCGTCGCAGTCCTGGTGGCGGCAGGTCTCACAGCTCAATCCCGCAAGCCTGCCCGCCACCACCAGCCTCAGTTTTTTTCCTCGCCCTCCGACATCTCACTGCCGTCGATGATCACGTTCGCCAGTTCCCGCCGGACGCTGGGCGGGATGGCATCGAAGTTCTCAGGACGCGGCTTGCCGTTGTTCTCCCGGAACGGGATCTCGTTTCCTCCCTTGTCCTGGAAGTTGCGCCATCCGCGCAGACCGTATTCCAGAGCCTGGAGCACCTTGGACCCAGAACGGAAGCGAAGCGATGTGTCGTCGCCTTTGCTGGACACTGCGCCCTCCACCGCCTGGTCTTCCATCTTCGCCGCCTGCCGCGCATCCATGTATTTCAGGATAAAAACCGTCTGCGCCTCCTCCGGCAGGTCCCGGTCACATTTCGGCACGTATTCGAAGGTCGCCGATGGATCGATTGCTTTCATAATGTTTCTTCCTTTCTATCCCCCTCTCCCCTTGAGGGAGAGGGATGGGTGAGGGGGTATTAGTAAAACTTCAGCGCCAGCTCGTCGTCGCCGCTGTTCTGCGCCAGCGTCAGCGGGACGTCGTAGATACGCACACCGTCACGCGCACCGCCGGTCAGCTCGCGGTATTGAACCTTCGGCGCAGTGATGTCGATCTTCGCTCCAGCCACCGTACCGATCGTCATCGACAACGCACCCTGCGTCGCCGCCTTCCACTTTGCCCAGAAGTCGTGCGTCGCTTCCTTCACCTGCTCAGGGTTCATCGAGCCCTGCGTGTCGCGGCCGGTGACAAGGAACCCGACGACGCCGGTGGCGGCATTCACCGAGTTGCGCCGCGCGATCTCGTTGGCCAGTTCCACCGCGAACGCCTGGATGGCCCCCTGGTACGAATGGACTGACATGCTGATGCCGTTCAGGATGGGCGGTTGTTCAGCGTTAAACACCGCGCCGCCGGGGATGTCCGCATCCGTCGGATCAACATACAAACCCCGGAACGTCCATTCGATGGTGCCGAACTGCCCGGCCTCACCGTTGATGCGCATGTTGCCGACCGCCCCCAGGAGCTTGTGCAGAAGGCCGTCGTTGTACCAGTAGAGGGTCACGCTTTTAAGAGAACTGGAAACCGGGTTGTAGGTGATGTCACCGTCTCCCGCGCCCCCACTCGATTCCGCCGTGAACGTGGGATTCATTCCGCACGCCTGCAAGAGCGGGTCGATTTCCGGTATGTCGCCTGCACCGCCCGCATTGGCGGTGCCGGATCCCTTCAACTCCGTGCTGAACGTCAGCTCGCTTTCTTTGAGCCCGATCACGTGCGGCAGGGGAGACAGCGACGATCGCTGGAACTCGCGCCGCAACACTTCACCCGTCGGGCGCACCTGGGGGTTGTTCACCAGGATGGCATCGGTGGCAGGCGCGGGAACCGGATCGGTTCCATAGGTCACTTCCACCTTCGCCAGCAAAAGGCTTCGTTTTTCGAGGAAACTCAAGAGGCACCTCCTTCCTTAACGGGTTTGGCGGCCTTGCTTTTGTCCGCGTTCGCCGCCTGTTTGCGCGGCTCGGCTTTTTTGAATACGGGTTCCGCCGATTGGTGATTCATCACCATCGTTTTATTGGTTGCGGTGAACTGGTTTTTTTTACTCATACTGTCTCCTAATCGACGAATTGCAGTTCAAAGGTGGCCTGCCAGACCGACAGGGTTTTTGTGGTGACCACCGGGCGGCGGCTCAGCAACGCCATGCTGGCCACTCCCGAAAGCCCCAGCGTGTTTTTGTGCAGGAGTGACTTCACGTCATTCAACATTTCATTAGTCCCACCGGTGCCGGTTTTAGCCTCCACGCCGGAGCGCAGGTTTTTGGCGGCGACGATCACGGCGATGCGCATCCGGTCCATGTACGTCCGGTTTTGCGTGACTTCGCTAAAATCATCGTCGAGGTACGCGACGAAACAAACCGGGAGCGGTCCCAGGTTGCGGTCCAGATCCTCGATATCGAACTGCGAATCGAATTTCTCGAACCGCTTGCAGTAGGTGTTCAGCGGCGCGGCATTCAACGCCGCCACCACCGCATCCTCCACCTGGTTGATCGTCGGCATAATCAAAACCCTTTCATCTGATCGCGGCCGAACAGACGGTCATCGCTTTTAATGTTCACCTCATTGCGTGTGCTGTCCGGCGCGGGCGTGTCCACCCCCAGAGTGACCACGCCCTTGGCGATGTCGCGCAGGTAGCGAATGGCGTCCTCGTAACGCTTCACCACGTCTTCCGGCGGACCCTGCCGCCGCCCGTGCAGGCGGTACACGGCAACATCGACGGTGATCGTCTTGATGATATTGGGCACGGTTGCCAGCGGCGTGTCGTAACGCGTCGCCAGATACCCGTCCACCGTGCCCTCGGCATCGGCGATCATGCCGTCGATCTTGGTGTCATCCTCGGATCCTGTATTGTTGTCGTCTGTCAGGGCGACCAGGTCCGCAAGCGGCACCAGCTCCAGCAGATCAGCTTTGGCGATGTAGTTGCCCATCACTCATCCGGCGTGGGGTTGGACAGCTTTTCGAGGACCGCATCGACCAGGGCATTCTTGTTCGGCGCGGTGACCTCGTACTTTTCTTCCAGTTGAGCGATGGTCATTTTCATCAGCTCATCGCGGCTGGTAATACCATCGCCGCCGCCTGCTTCATCGTCCGTACCGGACACGTCGCCGCTATCGACGCGGTATTCTTCCGGCACATCCTCATCCGGCATCTCGACGATGTTCATACGCGGATCCTCCCGCATCGCCTGCACCTGCTCTTTATTCAGGCTGTCTTCCGGGTAAAACTTCGGTTGCACCGTGTGCGGAATGCCTCCCCGGTAGTACCCGTCACGATGACAGTTGATTTTGTAGTACATGCTCAGCTCCTTCTCAGTTCAGGATTCAGTTTGACCCGGACCGGGTTTCCCCGGTCCGGTTGCAGGTCGATCAGCCCGGATCAGGATCAGGCCGCGCCGGTAGAACCGTATGCCAACTGCGGCAGGGCATACGCCGCCGCGCCGCGCGATTCAACGCCATACTTGTACTCGCGCTTGTTGAACACATCGTCGGATTCCATCGTCGTTTGCTGGACGAACACCGGTGCTTTACGCTCCTGGAAGATGAACGGTTTCACCGGACGGTTGGTCACCAGCAGAAACCACGCGGTGTCGCTGGTCAGCCGGCCGTCCACAACCACCTCCGCCGAATTCTTGTACGGGTTCGGCTTGCCGTCTTCCAGCCGGTCGTTTTTCATCAGCGCATTGGCGGTATCTTCCAGCGCCGGCGGCACCATCAACTTGTCCGGATTGAGGTTCAGCGCACGCCCCTCGTAATCCTTCATCTTGCGGATCGCCGTCCGGCCTGCGCCGAACGAGGCCTGCGCGTTCGCCAGGGTGTCGAACTTGAGCGCCGCCGTGCCTTTGTTGGAGTACAGCGTGCCGGCGTCGTCGCCCAGCGGGTGATCGGTGTCGAAGAAGTTCTGACCGTCCCAGCACAGGGAAGTGAATCCGTCGTTGAGCAGGGGGATGACGATCTCATCCGGCCACTGCTTGGCGCTGAAACCGGCTTCCTGCGCCATCGGTCCATAGATGCCGAGCTGATCATCCTCGATGTCGTTTCGGTCCACGCCCACCGTGGCCTCGTAGTCCTTGTTGATCACGGAATTCGCGTGGGCGATCATGTTTTTGATGTGCTTATCACCGATCCATTCCCGCATTTTCGGGAACCGTTCGAGCCAGTTGTACTCGTTCGACTTGCCGGTCGATGTCACCTTCATGGCGATCTTGTCCCAGATCACCGGCGCGGCGTCGAACGCTTTGTTGAATGTGGTTTTCAGGTTGATGAAAACCGCAGTCAGGGTGGATTTGTTTACGAGCATTGCGTTCTCCTTTTTGCGATTCGATTTATTTTCATACCGGTATCACAGGCTTTTCAGTTTAGCCTTAGGACCCCATGACTCCGGCGTTTTTGAGGGACGTCAGGATGTTGTTTATGGCGGTCTTGTTGGCGTTTGCCAGGTCCGCGATGGCCTGCACTTCAGCCTCAACATACGAGGCGGATATATCGGCCGCGGCGTTGGCCTGCGACACGGCGGCAACCACAGCCGCCATGCGCGCCGGTGCGCCGATCCACACCCATGCCTTGGTGGCGCTTTCGACGGCGACGATCATCCCGGCGACGATCTTGTTAGTCGTCGCGGCCACCTGCACGGTCTGGTCGTCGGCGATGTACGCCGCCTTACCCACATCGGCATCCGTCAGGCCGGAAGACGTAAATAGGAACACCCCTTCCTCGGTCTCGATGTTTTTCGCGCTGTTCGCGCCGGCGGAGTTGTCCACCTGCTCACGCGCCATGCCGCGCACCCTCAACCCGGCGGTATCGGCTCCGGGAACGGCGAGGCCGGACGCGTCCAGGCACACCATCGTGCCCATGAAAATTTTCGTGGACGCCTTCACGGGATCGCTGTGGATCTCGTTCTTGCGCCGCTGAGTGTTGCGGTCTGCGGTTGCGGCTGTCATGCGTTTTCCTCCAGTTGGAATTTAGGTTTTATCTGTTCTGTTTTTTTTCAGCGATGGTTGAACGGGACTACGCCGGGATCTTTACGCCGCCGAACTTCACCAGGTCATCCTTGCTGTTGCCGAACTGAGCGGCCACCAGCTCCGTCGTCTCATCCACCCGTGCCAGGTCTTCCTTCGGCGCGTCCTGCGTCTTGTCCAGCGGCACCACGCGGGTTGCCTTACTGACGAACACCTTGAACCCGGCCTGGTCACGCTTCGCATAATCCAGAGCCCAGTCCTTTTGATCGGCGGTGATCTTCCCTTCCTTCATCGCGCCGCTCACCAGGGTTTCCGCTTCCATGCCGGCGAGCTTGCCTTCCAGCGTGGCAATCTTCTTTGCCGATTCACCGTCCGCGCCATGCTTCATTGCCAGGATGGTGGCCTCGGCTTCCGACACGCTGGCGTCGTCTTTCAGTCCGAGCGCGGTGACCAGAACCTTCGGAACCGATTCCTGCTCTCCGGGGTTCTTTGCTTTCGCCTGGAGCGTTTCAATCTCCTGCTTGATCTCCGGCTCCCTGGCGTCATCTTTCAGGCCCAGCAGTTTCAAAAACTCCGATCCTTTGGCCTTCGCCTGAAGGGTTTCAAGCGTCGTCACGATTTCGGAATCGGGAGCGTCTTTTTTCAAACCCAACAGCTCCAGAATTTTTGCCTTCAGTTCCATGATGGTCTCCTTTTGGAATAGGTGTTTCGTTTTGGCCGCCACCGGCACCATGCCGTCGATGGCCGGGTCGTTGGTCAATGCGGCACTGTGCAACTCCTCCGGCTGGAACACGCCGCGTTCATCCTTCTTGCGGGACAACAGCACCGGAGACAGGTACCTGTACTCACGGCCCTCGATGTACTTGCGCCCGCGCTCGGTCCACTCCACCTCGGCCCACAACCCGCGCTCGCCTTCATTGATGAGTGACTTGATCCAGCCCGCGGCCGGAGCCTGGACTCCATCCAGCGTCTGGTGCTCGTAATCAACCACCAGGTCATTCGTGCGGCGGTTGAATTTTTCAATGATGCGTTGCACCGATTCGGCGGTGATCGAAAAACGCTTCCCATTTCCATCGACGAATTCCCCGATAGGAACGATCTGGATTTTCTGGATGGAAGATTTTGAAATCTCATTGACGTTGACGATGAGCAGGTCGAACAACATGTCACACTCTCCCCGTGAGGTAATCGTTTCCGATGGCGCGGATTTGTTCCAGGTCTTCATCCTGAATCACCAGGTACGGCCGCGCCGGGATGTGCACTGTTTTTCCCCGGCCGGCCTTTCCGCCGAACTGGTGGATCGCGGCATAGGGAAGATTGGTCCCGACCACCAGTTCCTCGCGCCGCACCTGATAATTGATCGATGACATGAGGTGCCCCTGGTCGATCAGGATTTTCTTTCCGGCGAGGCGCTTCTCACCACGCTTTTTGAGTCCGCCACGCTTTTTGAAAAACTTCCCACCCTTCTTCCCCAGGCTCCCGAACAGGGTGAGGACGCTCAATGGACGCCACCGCCGCGTGCCGCCACGCCAGTCCCCCGCCTCCCGGTACCGCCCGCCGACCTCGAAGTTGCGCATGATTGAGGCCACCACCAGGGCCCCCACCTCTTCCAGGAAGGGCGTGGGGTCGCGCCAACGGCGCAAAACAGCGTCCAACACCTCAATCACTTGCGAGTCATCGACTTCAAAAAATGCGTCTTCGTTTGCCATGTTTCTCCGATGGTGCTAAATTATTCACATGGGTCCGGGATGCGTCCCGGATGTAGGCATCAAGCTGAGGTTCGCAAAGGGTGGGCCGCGTTCCCCAAACCCTGCGGCGGATGACGTGGGCTGATCGCGGGAGCCCATAGTCTCCTCACCGCCTACCCCATACCAGCAGTCCACGCCTTAAGTTTTTCTGCCCGGTTTTACTCCCCCGGAAAAAATCGAAACCCACCCACTTTCCGTTTTCGACCTCGGCAATCAAACCGAGCGTTCGTTTCTTATCCAGCTCCACCATCTTCACGTACCGCTGACGCAGGCGCACCTGCCCGGTCGATTCGTTTTCCTCAAACCCGGTCCAGATTTCATACGGCTCTTCGATGGTTTCCTTGATCATCGGAAAATACTGCTCACGCCCATCCAGGCGCTTTGCCGGATTCTCCGCAATGTGATCCGCGATTCCCTGGTTGACGCTCACATGATTCCCGAACGGGTCTTTGAACGTCGCTTCTTCACCGCCAATGGAGTCGCGCAGGATGGCGCGCATCTCCTCCACATCTTTTGCCTTCCCAACCGGCGTGGCCTTCGGCTTGTCCACCGGGATATCGTCCGGCCGGCCGAATGATTCCGGTCCCCGCGAATCGAGCTGCTTCCATCGTCCGCGCGCGCCTCGGTCCGCCAGGCTCTTCGTTTCCACCTGCCCCCAGGCGGCTCTGCCGGGGTTGTAATCCCACAGCGGATCGATGCCGACGGGGATCCGCTCCACCGATCCGGTCTTTGGGTTGCGCCAGGCGTAGGTGCCGTCATCCGGCGCGCGGTCCGAAACCGTCAGGCCGTCCCGTTCCAGCTCCCGGCGCGACACGGTGGTCACCTTGCATTTACATCCCCACCCATTGGGCGGCATGTGAGACGACCACCAGGGATCGTCGATGGGTAAAATCGTTCCGTTCCAGGACAGGTGTTGCGGCCGCGGCTCCGGCGACAGGCCCCCGATGTAACGCAGGTAGGGACGCCGCGCCTTCGTCTTCTCGATCTGTGCCCAGCTCCCGGCGGAATACGCGGTGCGCAGGTTCGTATTGAAAATCACCTGAGACCGCCAGCCGCGCTCCCCCTTGTAATTCCAGCCGTGCTTTTTGATGATGGCGTCGAAGTCCTTACGGAAATCGTTCAGCGTCCGGCCTTCCTCGATGGCTTTGCGGATGGAGGTTTGAAAATCCACCAGCAGTTCCTGTTTCATCGCACCGGCCACCACAAAGGCCCGGCTGTGCATGCCGCGCTGGATATCCGTCCAGGTGCGCGTCGGCAAGGGCACCTTTCCCCGGAAAAACCGGATGGCTTCGTTGAACGGGAGCTTTTCAAAGGCAACCGGCATCACTCACGCTCCTCTTCCGGCAACTGCTCAAACCGCCCTGACAACTCGGCGGCGATCAACGCCTGCTCAATGACCCCGGCCAGGCGGTCCGTTTCCATATCGCCGAACGCTTCGATCAGGTTCCGCCGGAACTCTTCCAGGTCGCTCGACCGGCCCATCACCTCGCGGATCGGTTCCACCAGCCCGTCCATTTCCACCGAACGCATGAGGCGGTCGGTGAACCCGTCCAACGTATCCTGCCCGCCGGGCTTCGGTCCGGCGTTGACGTGATAACCGCAACCGGGGCACGCGTGATGTTTGTTGGCGGAAGCTTCCGGATCTTCACGGCCTGGCGGCGGAGAAAATCCACCGGCGCGCGGCTCCAGCACGTCCTCATCTTTTTCCGGCTTTGGAATCTGAAACTTGTCGTAGTAATGATCGGCGGAGATGCGGAGGCCGCTTTCCAGGTGAACCCTGTACCGCTCGGCCTCAGCCTTCAAGTCGCCGGGATCTTCGTATTCGAGCCGGAACCAGGGCAGAGGCTTGTCCCAGCCGAAATTGAATCCGACGAGCGGTTGAATCAGATCACGGCGCATGGATTTCGATACCTGCTCGCAGTCGTCCCGCAGAATGTCATCCTGGACATCCTTGTGGACGTCGCCCAGGGAGCGCGCGCCGCGATCCCCCTGCTCGGTGGTGAGGGTCTGGCCCAGCACCGCCTTGCTGATTTCCGCGTTGCAGAAATCGGCGAGCAGTTTGAACAGGTTCGTGTTGCCGGACTGTTGAGCCGCTTCGATGAATTCAATCTCGGTGCTCTTGGAAATGATGCCGGCGGCGTCACTGCCCAGCGCCCGCACCGCGCTGATCAACGCGTCCTTGTCCTCTTTCGTTGCGCCCGGATCGTACCGGCCCAGCCGGAGCGGCATCCCGAACACCTCGCCGAACGCCACCCACGCCTTGATGTCGTAGTTCTTGAACAGGTACATCCAGGTGACGACGCGCAGGACACCCTGGCGCACCGGGTGCCCTGACTTGGCCTTGTGGATATGGAACAGGAACTTGAACGGAACCAGGTCGATGCCGTTGGCGGGTTCGTCCCGCGTCAACAGCCGGGGCGTCAACTGCGCCTCGGGCCAGATGAACCGCTTCGGCTCGATGCGGCTGAGATGCTTGATCACGTTGCGGCCGCCGTCAACAGCCCAATTCAACTCCAGCGAGGAGAACCCTTTGCCGATGGCGTCGGTGATGTCTTTCAGGTTGTCCTCGAAATCCGGGAGCGCGTTGATCTGTTCCTCAACGAATTCCGCGATTTTAACGTCCTCCGCCTCCTGGCTGAACGGCATGACGTTGAACTTGAGGCCGGTCAAGGCGCCGCGCCGCTTCCCCAGCACGCTCATCAGGTGCGTGTCCTTCTCTTCCATTTCCTCGAACAACTCGAGTTGGCGGCGCGGATGACCCGCATCGGCTTCCTTCAGGATCTCCGCCAGGCGTTTCGGAGTCAGACCATGCGACGGATAATCGGTGTAACGGTCCTCAACCTGAGCGACGGCGAGGGTGCGGTCGATGATGGGTTTGCCCGCGGGTTTGATTTCACGCCCAAATGCGTCGAACAACTGGATCATCACCAGGCCCCTTTCGTTTCCATCATGCGTTTCGACACCGATTCATACTCCGTTTCCCCGCCTGAAATATTTTTCACCGCGTGCCACAACATCAGGCCCGCGATCGCGGCGTCGCCGTGACGCTGAACGCCGTCGATGGTTTTGGGCTTGTATGTGTCCGGGATTTTCGGCACGCCCTTCACCTGTTGCACGGCGCGGTGGTCCGCCAGAAATTCGTTATGGCGCGGCACCAGGATTTCCCGGTCCTCATACGCCGCCTTGTACTTCGGGAACGCCTCGCGGTAAAAACTGTCCGACGCCATCACCTGCGCGATCCGGCTTTCGCCGTACCTCTGCATGGCCACCTCCGCCAGGTACTGACCGTTGCCGCGCGCATCCAGCGCGCCGCCCATGAAACGGGGCAGGTGGTCGATGACGGTAAACAAAACCTGTTCCTGTTGCTTGAACGGAATGTTCGCCAGCTCCACCACAAACGGCATGCGGTACACCAGGCGCTCCGATTCCTGCGCCGGCGCGATCACCGTCAGGTTGCTGGTGCGCCCGAAGTCTTCACCCAGCCAGCACCGGTACCCTCTCGGCATGGCTTCCAGCAGAGGCAATAGATTTTCCTCGCACCAGTCCGCGCAGTCCTTCTGCCGCGCCAGCTCGGAAAGCTGGGCGAACGCGGGCTTGCGCTGGTAGCGGAGGACCGGAATCGACGGATCCATGCACGACTCGATGAGCGCCGACGGGAAGTAATTTCCGGCGGAACTTTTCGGCACCACAAACAATTCCTCCTCGGCATCGTCGCCGTACATGGCGACGATCTTGTCCCGCCACGCTTTCTCACCGTCCTCGGACCACTCTTCATCGAGCTTGAGACACACGCGCCGGTACAGGCCTTCCTGGATGGCGTCGTCAAACGCGATGCGGTGCAGGGAGTAGGGCAGCTTGCCCGCGCGCACCTGTTTGACTATCTCGTTGAAATACGACTCGTCGCCGTTATGCGTGGAAATAATCCGCACCTCGCCGCCCCACATGAGCAGCGCCATCGCCGCCTTGATCATGCCCGGCAGGTCCTCCATGAATGCGGCCTCATCGAGCGTCACTCGCCCACGTTTGCCGCGCATGCTAGAAGGACGGGAACTGAGCGCGGTGATGCGGTGCCCGGAATCGAAACGGATGCGATACGTCTGGATCGCTTTCTTTTCGTCGTCGTCCTGGAACAGAAACTCTTCCACATCGCCGGCCGCCAGGCTGAACGTCTCCGCCCAGCCGGCGCAGTCGTGAATGAACTCTTCCGCCATGTCCTTGTTGTAGCCGACGTACCAACAGTCCCGGCCATCCGCGCGCCCGGCGGTCAACACATCGTCCGCCGCCTCTGTCCAGGTGAAACCGATCTGGCGCGACTTCTCGGCGAGCTTCACCGGCGACGCGTCCTCAATCCACCGCTTCTGAAAAGGCAACAGCACCCCGCCTTCGCGCGACACGTCATAGGCTTTCGGCTGCACGGTGATGGTCATGCCTTGATGCCGAGAATCTGTTTGTTGATCTGATCGACGGTGTCTTTCGACAGGCCCTTCGACTTCGCCAGCTTGCCCACTTCTTTCGCGGCGGCCTTGATCTTCTTATCGACTTCGCGTTTGAGAGAGATCTTCGCGCGCTCGCGCACCGACGACGACGACTGCAACTTCGCCAAGGAGATGGCGATCGATGCCAGGGCTTTCGGGTTCAGCGCCTTGTCGGGATCTTCCGGGATCAGGATCCCCATGATCTCGTTGAGCACCAGGTTGACCGCCGCCTCTTCCAGAATCAGACCTTCACCCTCCGCATTGCGCACGATCTCGCGCGCCTGGTCTTTGGCGATCTTCGACCGCTCCAGCTTCGCCAAGAAGCCCGGCGTGTAGCGTGACAGGGAGCTGTCGGAGGGCACCTGGTCTTTCTTAATCACGCCCTGCGCCACCAGCTCGTCGAGATGCTCGATAATCTGCTCGTAGGTCTTGCCGTCCAGGAGCAGGCTGTGCACCGTGTCCCGCACCTCTTGCGGTAACTTGGAAACTTTGCTGTGTTTTCGACGGGCCATATCAGCTCAGTCCGGGGTTGACGATACCGGGATCCGGCTCGATGTTGCCTTCGAGCAGATCCACGCCTTTTTTCGTGATCTTCGCCAGGTATTGCGCCGTGGTGTATTCCTTGTACTCCGGCTTGATAAGCTGAAAGGCGAGGTACCCTCCATCCTGCAGGTAGCGCAAATGCCCCTGGATTCGGCTGACCGTCAGCTCCGTGAAGATCTGCGCCAGCACGTTGTCGCCGATGGGTTCCGGCAGGTTCCGGTACACCACCCGCAGCACCTCGCCGCGCTCAATTTTGTTGCGTTGGGTTAAGCTCATCGTTCCCTCGTTCCGTTTTTATGACTGTCAGGATCCGGTCGATCTTGAGTTCCAGCGTCGATGCGTTGCGGATCCAGTCGTCGCGCATGACGAACTTTTCGGGCAGCCGCGAGCGGAATTCCCAGAACTGTTTTTCCAGGTCCGCTGCGCGGATTTCCGACTCCTCCCGGTAGTCTTCAATTTTTTTTTCCAGCTTTGTGAAGTCCTGGTCGATCTTGCCTTCCAGCTTTGCGAAGTCCTCCCGGTTCCGGTCGGACAATTCAGCGATTCGCTTTTCGATGCTCTTCAGCAACCGCACCACCAGCCAGCCAACAATCGTAAACAGCACACCGACGGCCGCGATCAACCAAGGATTCAACAGCCGGAGCGCCTCATCGGAAATCGTCAAAACACCATCTCCCGGATCCACAGCGTGAACAGTAAACAACTAAGAATAATTGCGAGCGGTGCCCGGATCATCATCCGTCCCCGCTAAGATGCCGGCGTGATGTCGACGTAGTATTCCTTACCCGGCTCCGGGTGCTCCCCCTGGTACTTCGCCGAAACGGTCATATCCAACGACCCCATCGGGGTGAATTCCCAGAATTTAGAATTCTCGTGATTCGGGTCTTTATCGTGATACACCGGACGCATAACCCACTGAACATTCCCATCCTCATGCCTGAGCACGTTGTCACAGATAAATTTTGCTCGGGTTTTCATCGCTTCTCCTGGTTGGGTTTGAATTCGAATTTTCGCTGGAGCACCTTAGATGCCGAGGCTTACGGCGCCGCCGGAAATTTCTCCAGGTATTCACGCACGCCCTTGATCAACTCCTTGCGCTCCTCGGACCGCGCCTGCTCGACTTCCTTGTATTGCGTCTGGGCATGGGTAGGATCGACTTCCGACGCGTTGACGTTGAACTTCACCTTGCGGCAATCGTCGTCCAAGGTGATCGTCATTTTCATGCCTTCCCCGCGCGCCGGGCTTTTCACGTGCACCCAGCAGTCATCCATGAAGCTGTCATACCGCTCGGTGGCGCCCTCGGCGTTTTTCACCGGGTAGGCCTCATGCTGGATGCGGGCTTCCACATCGGACTCGGGCACGCCCATCAACGCGCATGCCGGAAGGATGGAAATCAGGATCAGCAGAATCGTCGCTTTGAATTTCATAAAGCCTCCTTTTTCGAATCAGACAGCGACGCCACGGCGGCGCGCGCGGCGCCCAGACCCAGCCCTTCCAGGAGGAGCTGGAGGTGCGGGCTGGCGACAAATTCCACCAGCCCCATGTCGCCGGTGATCAGGTTCACCAGCGCGACCAGCACCATTAATACGCTGACGATATACGCCTTCTTACCCTTGAGTTTTTCCCGGAACTGCAACATCTGATCACCTCCGTTTTTATTAAAGGACCCAGGGGGCGCTTGCGCGCCCCCGTTCTCTCCCGCACGGCCTTTAGGGAGGCGGCGGGTCAGCTCCGCCCCCGCGGAATTCCTAATTGCAGATCCACGCGCCCAGCGCCCAGCCGATGGCGTGGAAGACGATCATGCCAATGCAGAAATCGCTTTTATTGATGTGGTATATGCGCCTCTCCAGTTAAAGTTCCAGGCGGGAAGGGCGGGCGAACCCGCCCTCCTCCAGGCAGGGTGTTACATAGAGCTCTCCATGTATCGAAGTGATGGTAAACCCCCACAGCTATTTCTCTAGCAACCACCAGACGATACAACGCGCGCGCGGAAGGCGTCTTGTGAAGCACTTCACAAATTTTGTGTTGGGATTTACAGGTAAGGAGGGGGATTACTACCGGGGACGCCAGTCAAACATCATGGTCTGGCGCGGATCGCATTGCACGATCTCCCGGATCTGGCGGGTGGTGAGGTCAAACTCCTGGGCTAAATCATCATGATTCCGCCCGGTGAATTTTTTTTGGATCACCCGATTTCTGGCATCGAGTAACGCTTTTTTGATCTTCCTAAAATATTCCTGTCTTCCATCAAAATATTCCCAAACGACGAGGGTGTTTTCGAGGCCGATTTCCCCCGCCAGCTCGTCAAACGGCGCGGGAAGGTCTTCAAGCTCAATTTCAGCCATCCATGCATACTTAAACCGTTTAGTTTTGGCCTCTTTCTTCATTCTGTCATTCCAACAATCAAGAGTGGTTCCCTTCTTCCCCCCCTAGGGGGGCAAGGAGGGAACCACCCGATTCAGTCTCTGGCGTCTTTGCCTTCACCGACGGATTCAGCCTCATCACCGGGATTCGTTTGTTCCGAATTATTGTCACGCTCGGAATCGCGGATGTATTCCCACTTTTCTTTGACCTTCCGAATTTCCCCCTCGCTACGCAGTTCATCCAGGATGCTTTTATAGCGGTCCGTTTTTCCCCGGCACGCATCGCGGATTTTTCTTTGGGTCACCGGCACGCCCTGAGCTTCAAGAAATTCGAGGATGCGGTTTTTCAGGTCCAGCTCCTCCTGGCCCTGAGCGTCAATTTCATAGCCTGGGTTGCCGTTGCGGTCCGTCAAGCGCAGGGCCACAGGATCGGCGGACTTACTGTGACGGGACAAGAAACTCATGCTGGTGCGGTCGCCCTTGCGTTCCATGAATATGTAGTTGTCGCCGAAGCTGAGTAGAGCCCCGGAGCCGCGCATCGACCCCGAATCCTTTTTAGCCATGTGATGAGAAATACAAGCGGCGGTGTTGGTTTCGCGGGCCAGGTGATCGATCCAGCACACCATCGGCCCGATATCCGCCGCCCGGTTTTCGTCGCCGCCGAAACATTCAGCAAGAGGGTCAAAGATCATAAATGCCGGGGCCAGCGTTTGAACCAGCCGCTCGATGTTTTCCTGGCAATCTCTTTCATCGAGTCTCAGCAGGCTGGCCTTCAGACAATAAATGGGCAGGGCTTTGTAATCCAGGCCGCGCCGTGCCGCCACCTGCTTGATCCTTTTATTGAGTTCCGCGTGCGGACCTTCGGGCGAATAGATCACCACCGGACCCTGCCGGGTCTTGAAAGTTTCCAGGAAGGGTTGACCGGAAGCTATGGAGACCGCCATATCGACCAGCACCCAGGTCTTCCCCGTCTTGGGCATCCCCGCCAGCATGCCGGTTCCGCCCTCGATCCAGACGTTCTCAATCAACCAGCGGGTTTCGTAGTGCTCATCAACACCCTGACCAGCCCTCACGAGCTTGAGTGATCCAAAAACGAGATCATCATCTGGCGCCGGAGCCGGTCCCGGTCCCGGTTCGATCAAATTCTCTGCGTTATCTTGAGGCGCGGCCTGATGTGCGGCCTCATCCTGGGCTGGGGTTGCTTTAGGTTCCTTGTCGCCTTTAAAAAAACCGAACATATCCAATAATCACTTTCCGCTTGAGAGGGTTGAATTCGAAATAACCCACACCGCAGGGAGCGGGTTGTCGTGCTGAATGGTTTCGAGGAGCCTGACTAAATACTTCCAGTCCTTATCCGATAGAATGATCAGGGCGATGCCCGGAGTCTCGCCGGTGCGGATGGAATAAAATTTCGACTGACCGACGGCCTCCGCCCACTTGTGCGCCCGTTCCACCTCCACCGCATACCTGCCGGGGATCAGGCAGTCCACCCGGCCGCCGTCCACCACATATTCCATGACACCGCCGTGCTGGTCACAAAACACCCGGTTGTATTCACTTTCGGGTTGGGAGATTGCATCTCCTGTCTCCCAAAATGGAACGAGCAGAATCGCAAAAATGAAGAGGGCCTGAAAGGTGCAATCAGAATTCCATCTCATGCCTGCGCCTCCATATCTCCCTCTCCCCTCGCGGGAGAGGGTTGGGGTGAGGGGGAACGAATGTTTTCGATCGCCTTCAAGATTTTCCCCACCTGGTGGTCCTCGATGAACCTGAGGCCGGATACCTGAAACCGGCGTTGCAAAAACCGGCGCAGGGCGACTTCGTTTTTCTGTTCAATGTTTGGGTGCGTCATCCACGTCGCCTCGATCTTACGGAGCTGGGCCGGGCTGGCCATGCCTGGCCGACCGGCCAGTCCCTGGAACCGCAGGGCCATGCCCTGCTTTTTCTGTTTGCGCCTACGCGGCTTCCATCCAAGTTGCCTGAAATGATCCAGCACCTGTTCAGCCTCGAAGTCGGTCAGCAGAGCGGCGCTTTCCTTGCCCTGCGAGTTGGCGCGCAATACGTCCCCGTACTGCGTGTCATCGAGGCCCAGGTCCTTTTTCGCAATGTGGATTTTCGCCAGCGTGTTGCGGTCAGGCATGCAGGTCCTCCAGCTTTTTATCGGCGGCGGCGTTGGGTCGGGGTTCAAACCGCACCACCACCAGATCCTCGCAGACAGCGTAACGCCACTCGTTGAAATACACCCACCAGCTCCGAAACCCCGACTTGATGAGCATCGGCGGACGCCATCCAATAGAATCCATAAACCAAAACCCTTCATCGATGTAGTCCTGATCCGTCATCTCACTGGTGTTTTGGATAAAAGGTGTCTCGGTGACGTAAATACCGCCGATGCACACACCTTTGAAACGCGGATTGCGATCCCAAGCCGTGTGCTCAAAATCCAGCTTGAGCCGGTCCATCGTCTGAGGCTTCCAGTTGCGCCGTGTCACGGTTTTTTGTTTCGCGCAGAACGCAGGCCAGGTGTACCACATCGAAATATTCATTGACTGTTTCCATTAACGATAGCACGCAATTCTTTACCAGGGTGGAACAGGATGCCGGTGCTGGGGGGCATATGCACGGCTTCCCCTGTTTTGGGATTGCGGGCACGCCGGGCGCGCCGCGCCGATGTCTTGAACGTGCCGAAACCGCGAATCTCCACCCGGCCATCCTGAGCAAGGCCCTGCATGATGGCTTCGCAGAACGAGTCCACCGTCCGGCAGGCGTCTTTGAGCGTCATCTCGTAGCCGTATTTCCGGCATTCGTGCAGTACATCTTTTGCAAGGTCGTCTCGTTTCACAGCGTTTCCTCCTCATCATCCAGCCACTCCAGGTCCGGGTCTTTCGGGTTCTCCCGGCGCAGGCGCTCGGCTTCGGTTGCGGTGACTTTGAGTTTATGTTTGGGTTTCCCGGTTTTGGGCTTGCCGGGGCCGCGCCGCCGGATCGGTGGCAACGCCCGCACCGCCGCGTCCGCCTCGGCCACCACGATGCGCCCCGCACTGTTGGGCGTGATCACGCCGCGCTTGATCCATTTCGATATCTGTTGCGCGCTCACGCCCTGATAACGCGCGTAATCCGCTTTAGTCATGATCCCGTTGGCCGGAGGAGCTTGTTTTTTCTGCGGGGCGGGTTTCCGTGGCGACGCCACAACCGGCTTCGGTGCCGGGGTGGCCTGCGCCGCCGGCGTCTCCGCCATAAAATCAAGCAGAGCCTCGCGCGCTTTCTCCAGGCTCTCCAGCTTCTCCCGTATCTGGGCGATATGGGCATCCAATACCTTGATCATGTTCTCCATCACAATCCCTCCTCTTCCGGGTAGCGCACGCGGCAGTACCAGTGGCAATCGCCGCAAGCCACCCGCGAATCGATTTCATAGTTCTGGATGGTGAGGTTTTTGGACTTGCATTCCGGGCACTCGGTGAACGCCTCCGCTGACGGATTGCGCCGCGTCCCGTCATCGACCGGGATCAGGTTGTTGCCGATGACCAAAAACTCTGGAGCGTATCCCGTGTACTCATCCGCCCCTACCGGAGTCAGACGGCATTGCCTGCCGTCCCCATCCTTCCAGGTTTCCATAGCAAAGTTGATGCGGCCACCTTTCCCGGCCTGCTCAACATACTCTTCAAAGGTTTCTTTCATTCCATCTCCTTTTTCGGTTTCAGGCTACCCGCCCCCGGCCGGCAAGCCGGGGACGGGGCCTAGGGTTTCCGCGTTTGACGCCCTTAGCGGCTTCAATGGTTAGGCGCCGTGAGGACCGCTTTTAACCGGATGACTCCGGCAGGACGCCCTTCAACGCCTTCGACGCGGTGCAAGGCGCGGGATCTCCTCCGGCGCTGTCATCCGGTGGGAACATGAATGCAGTCGATGGACCGGCCCGGCACGACGCCGCAGAACATGGTGGAAATCGAATCGATGTTCCACACGCAGGCCCGCACTGTGCCTTCCGAGGAAAGGTGCTTGCGCGGGTTGCCGCCGTTGCTCATGAGCTGGATGGACTCCGAACACTGGCCTTTCGGCAGGCGGTGGACCCATCCGGCGTGGGCCGGTCTGATCTCGTTTTCAAACGGCGCGCGGTAAAAGAACCCGAACGCGAACGCCGCGACCAAAAGAACCGTAACGAAAATCTTCTTCATAAACGTTTTCTCCCGTTGGTTGTTGATAATCGGAAATCACCCCAGGAACCGCTGGACGGTAAAATAAATGGTGCTGAACGCGACCCATGCCGTCACGTTGAAATAAGCTATGGATTTCCAGCTTCCTATCTTTGCTTCCCGGCACACACTGAATGCGGCCAGGCAGATCATGACGCCGCAGAACACCAGCGTCGCCTCAACCAAAATGATGAACATCACTTCACCTCCGGAAATTCGTTGTGTTCGACACCGTCCAGCATTCTCCCCGCGCGCTTCTTGCCGACGCGGATCATCGTTGGCCCACTGATCGCCCTCACGTAGCGGCGCAGAATCTCTTCCTGAACTTGCTCGGTGTATTCAACCCATCCACCAACGTCCACCATTTGCAGAAATTCCCCGTTTTGTTTGTGAAAGTACGACACCTTCGACGCCTGGCAGTCGTCGCGTACTTCGCGGAACCAATTTGGGTCCGAAGGCCGCGCCTTCGGACCGCTTTCACCGCCGGTGATCACCCAATTGATTTTGTCCGCGCCCAGGTAGGGGGTGAGTTGAAGGGGGGCCAGCAACGGCTCTGCGGAAACGAGCCGCACGCGCGCTCTGATTTTCAAAAGCTCCTGAATGCGCCAGACGTGATCCATACTTTCGACCGACACACCGAGCCACACATTAGGCAGAGGCCAGACTTCTAATGTTTCGCGATTGCGCACCACATAGGTTTCCAACCATTCCCGCATTTGATTAGGGCGCTTGGTCAGGATTATGAAGGTGTGGCGCGGATGACCCCCCATCACTCGAAAGAGTTTTTCAAGAAACAGCGAAGGCATTCCGTGGTGGAACAGGTCTCCCATCGAGTTCAGGAAAATGCGGGACGGTTTTTTGAGACTGGCGATCTTGTCCAGCGCGCCTTCATCGATGTTCACCCGGCCCGTCCACTCGATGCCGCTTTTGGTTTTCCGGGTGAGACCGGAGAACTTCGGGTGATCCGGGAAACGGTGCGCGATGGGGATGGCGTAACAGTTGGCGCAACCGGCGGAAATCTTGTCGCAACCCGCGCCGATATTGATAGTCCTGTCGCACCATTCGATTTTGTTCATGATTCTTTCCTCGATCCGCATCGGGGCCAGAAGCAATCCCTCAACTCTCCGGTTTCCTGATCCAGGTGGCGCCGAATCTTTTGAATATCGTGAATGAAAGATCCGTCGGGGAAGTCATAAAGGCGCTCCCAGTCGAGCCGGTTTTTCTCATCGCAGAGGATCAACTCCTCCTGCAACTGACACTCCTGCGCAAAGTCATCCACCAACTTCAACTCACGGGCGCGATTGCAGACCAATTGAATCCAGTTGATTTGGGTAGGCATCACAATCTCCTTTTTAAAGTTCCTCAAACTCATTCCGCCGCCCTTTCCGCCATTTGGTAGTTGTCCGGCTTGACAAAATCCTTCCAGTGCACCCAGCGTCGGCGGCCGTGAGAGCCTGCAATGAAGGGCCAAAATCCCCACTCGCGGATTTTGGGTCCGGTGACAAACAGGCTGACCACCGGCCCGCGCACCACCACCAGGCGGTGCCGGAACGTGGCCCTGCGGAGCACCAGGCAACCGGGCCCCAGGGCGCGCGATCCGCCCCACAGAATTTCCTCGTAGGCGCCGCTTAAAATCAGCGACGCGTTGTGCCAGGGGTGATCGTGCAGGGCGCGGTCCCTGTCACTCCGGTGCACCTTATGCAGGTACACACGGAGCCACGGCGACTTGAACACCCACCAGCGCGACAGGTAATCCTTCTCGATCACCACATCAGCCTGGCGTCGTTGCATGTGCCGCATGGCCCACAACAGCAACTGGCGCCGGATACAGTCAGGAATTTTCAACATCGTTTTTCTCCTGTTCTTTGTGCATCCGGGTCAGGAAAAGAAGCGCCTTAGAAATCGCGCGCCACAAGGCTTCATACCGTGTCTCACCAACCGCGAACGCCGGTGCCCCGCCCCAAGGTCCATAAATAAGGCAACGCACCTGATCGCGATCGAATTGATACGAGATTACCTGCACGCCCTGGCTGACCAGAAAATCCAGGACACGGTTGTCCATGCGGTGGATCCCCGCATCGAACAGCACTCCCGGATCGTTCTCTTCTCCGGGTTTCGGGATTTTGATTTCGTTGTCGTACAACCCTGCATGCTCTTTTGTTTCCCTGCCAAAAAGGTCTTTAACCCGCTTTGCGTTGAACAGGTCGCTGTCCTGGATCAACGTTTTCACAGCATCACCCCGAATCCAATGGTCATCCGGAATGTTTGCCAAACTCATCTTCATGCTCCCTCCTTCCCAGCGGTCACGTTTCTCAAAATGATCCGGCCGTTTTCGGTGATGTGGATTTCTTCCAGGTCGCGGTCGTAGGTGATCAGGCCTTTCTGCGCGAGGTCCTTGCAGGACAGGCCGAAATCGTTCGGGTGTACGTGTTCCTCTCCAACTATTTCGACGAACTCACTGACCACGGCCTCGCGTTGATGGATGCCCTTCTCCAGAATTCGCAGAATGAAAAAACTTTTGGGATTGATCTTCTTTGCCATCGACTCATGCTCCTTTTGTTCGCCGCCGCGTCCGATGCTGTGCAGAAACTTTTTAATTTCCCGGCTCGCTTCATCGGCGGACATGAACTCGTTACCGGCCTGATCTATCCGGCTTCCCGCGGGGTTCCCGCCGTCTTCCCGGTGCACCTGTGGCCGGTTGCGTTTTTTCTCGGCGTGCGCCGCGTCGCTTTCCGCCAGGGGATAGACCACCTTGCGCAGGTAGTTGTGGTTTTGCAGAGGCCGCTTGATCGCATAATCCTGATCCAGCATTTTCTGCATGCCCTCCGCCCACTTCTCTTTCCGGCACGGGATGGCGGCGCTCCCTTGCACGTGGATAGTGCCCAGCCGAATCAGGTCGTTGAGCTCACTCAGAATCTTGTACGCTTTGCGCCAGGTGAGGCCGGTTTTGGCGGGGCGAAACAAGGCCAGGTATGCCGGCGCCAGGCGCAGGACCGGGTGCGGGATCTGGATCAACAGTTCCATAAACACCTTGATATCCGGCTGGTGCCAGGCATCGAGACCGCACTCCGTGCCGCAGGCCGGGCATTTCAGTTTCATGATTCAAACAACTCCGTCTGATATTCCGCGAGCAGGTCATTCAGGCTGATGCGTCGCACGGCGGCTTCCTTTTGCAGGATGCTGAGTGCATGGCTGTGGAGCTTGCCCGCGTATTCATCGATTTCGCGTCCGGTGACGGGAAAGAAATACCCGCCGCCTTTGCCATAGGTGGAACAAATCAGCTTGCCGTGGTTGACCACCAGGGAATGGATCACGTCCCTCAGCTTGCGGTCCGGAACCTCCGTCAACCGCACCAGGGCCTGCCGGGAAATGGCCGCCCCGGCTCCGTGGCGTTGGTCGATGCGGTTCCACACAGCGCATTCCCGGCGGGTCATTTCCATCACAGGCCTCCTTCCTCTTCTGGTGGGTGGTGCCCGGCGGCAAGGCGCGATTCCAGCAGTTCGATGCGTTGCAACAGATCTTTCGTGCCGGGAGTGCCTTCGGACGCAGGTTGTGGAGTAACACTCGCCGCCGCCTCGCCGCGCCCGGTCAACAACCAATGCAGATTGATACCGGTGTGCAGGGCGATGGCGTAAAGGGTTTTGGCCGACGGCGCGGAAAGGCCGCGCTCGATTTCGGAATAAGACCCGGCGGAGATGCCCAACGTCTTCGCCACCTGGTAGCCGCGCTGGCCGTGGTGCTGGCGCCAGACCTTGAGCCGTGCACCGATATGCTGAACGCTGAAACCTTCCTGCTCATTCGTTCCCAGCATGGGCCTTGATCTCCTCTTCATCGATTTCGTAGTAGAAAACGTCCTCGGATTTTTTATACACACCCACTTTTTCGAGTTGGGGCTCGCTCCATTTGTGCAGTTCATCCTTATCCACCTCTTCCTTGATGCGGATGCCCGCCTTGTCCTTCCGGCGCTTCAGAGCTTCGAGGACTTTTTTCCAGGTGACTTTTGACAGGGTTTTGAGCTGGGTGGATTTACGGAACCCGATCACGCCAAAGGTGAGCGTTTTGGATCGCGCCTTGTCGAACATGGTTTCCTTTCGGGTTTCCGCGAACGCCTGCAATCCCAGCTCCCGCCGCGTGATCTCCTGGCTCCTGGACTCGATCACCTCCGCCGTTTCCTTTTTGATGGCGTCAATGCGCTCGTTCATGTCCCCGGTCTTTTCAGCAATGAAACGCTGACTCTCCGCGATGAGGCGCAGGGCTTCGTTCGCTTCCTCGATGGAGTAGATGGGGATCATGTCAACCTTCACTTTTTTTCTTGCCATTACCGTTTGCCTCCTTGATTTTGTGAACTTCACGGGTTTTTGGGCGCGCCACCTGGCGCGTGATGAGCTGGTACACGTTGCCCTGGCGGACGCGCCCGGTCACGCGCACGTGGCCATTCGCGGTCAGTACTCTCAGATAATCGTCCACGCTGTGCCGGCTGATTCCGGTCAACTTGCAGATCTCGGCGCGGGTGAATACATTGCGGATGCGAATCGCTTTCCATATCCTGTCGCGCTGAGTGCCGTCCTTCTGCGGCGTCACCAGCGCCTGGCGCATGGCGGCCACATCCGTGATGCACCAGGTGGGGTTGCGCGTGTGACGGCCGGTGCGCTTCTCGTTCTTGATGGCGCGCCGGCGCACCGCCACCCAGCCGCGCCGTTCCAGCTTATCCAGGATGCGCAGGAGCGGTTTGCGCTCCAGACCGGACCACTCCATCAACGTTTCGGTGCGGACCTCCGGCGGCCTGCGGTCCACCAGCACGCGCATGATCTGCTCGGTCCGGTTCATTTCCATCGTTGCCTCTCCTTCTCCCAAACCTGTTTCAACTGATCGCGCGACAACTGTTTCATCTTCGAGTGCTTCGCCGTGCGCTCGGCAACGTCGAACAGATCCATCGTCACCCGGAACTTGCCGCCGGATTGTTCCAGGATGTAATCCATCGCCGCCGCATCCAATTTGGTTTCGCAAAGCCGACATGCCAGGCTTTCGATGTCGGATTTTTCAAACAGATCGAACTTGACGATGGTGCGGATGCGGTCGAAAAAGTGCGGGTATCGCTGGAGTTTCTTGTCTATGAGCTCCATGCCGGCGATGATCACCGGCACGTTGGCCTGGTCGTTGAGGTCTCGGATGATTTCGACAAATTTGTGATCGACGATGTAGTCCGCTTCATCGAAGATGAGGGTGCGCGGCCGCGCCAACAGTTGTTCCAGCGCCTGTTTGTACAGGTGACCGGTGTATCCCTTCGGCTCTTCACCCAGTTCGGCAACCAGGTTCTGCAAGAGTATTCTCGGCGAATCGATGAAACGGCAACGCAGGTAGGTGTAGCCGTCCTCCATCGCCTGCTTTTGCGTGACGAAAGTTTTTCCGGTGCCCGGCTTGCCGCGCAACAGCAGGATGCCGTGCCGTCCCCGAACGCCCTTTTTAAGGATTTCCAGACCCTTGTAGAAGGCCGCCACGTTTCGCGTATTGACAAAATTATTGTTCATCGATTACTCTCCAAAGAAATCGGCCCCACAGGCCGGTCAGGTTATTCAGCCCCCCTGCTGATTCGCTGGCTCGCGGAAAGCAGGGTGGGCTTTTTTACTTGCTCCAGTACAAGGTTTCGTTGCCGTTGATTCCATCCTCTTCGAGATCCGCCCACGCGGCGTCCCATCCGTCCACCTGGTCGTAATCCACAAAATAGAAAAGCGGATGCGGTGACGGTGCCTGCATGTTGTCGGTGCGGGTGAGCGTCATGTACTCTGGCGTGCCGTCCGCATCCTGGTCGTAATGTGTCTCCCAAAGCCCGTTGAAGTTCAGGTGGGTTTCGCAGATGAATTCCTGCGCCGGCACCGGCGCGACCCGGACCACATCTCCGGCCCAACTCTCATCCATCCAGACCAGCAGAATGGCCAGTAGTGACATAACGATATTGAAGACGATCAGGAACTTGACTTGCGGATACATGGTCAATCCTCCTCGTTGACGGCGCGTCCAGAGTTGCGCAGGACCTGCGCCCCGGTCTCGGTTTGATAGAACGTCTCCAGCCATTCGGTTTCTTCCTGCGTGAGCTGGTTTTTGGGTTTGTCTGCGAGGTATTCGTAGTATTCGTATTCGGTGGAGAACAGCGGGACGATGTTTTCTTCCGGCCCCGGAGAGTCCGGCTCCAGAGTGTCCGGGCCTTGCTGGATTTCCTCGTGTTGTTGTGTGGATGCGGAAACCTCCGGGATCTGTTTCGCCGCGTTGGCGCTATCGTGTTCACCGGAGATGCGTTCCAGTTGATCCGGGAGGTCCGGTGAAATTTCGATAATGCGGTTCCAGGGAAGCTCGTTGACCGCATCCATTGAGTTCTGGATTTGCAGTGATTTTTTGGCGAGGCGCGTCGTCTGGTTTTTCAGACTGCGGATCTCCGAAATACGGTGTTTGAGTTCGGAGACATCCTGCGCGTCGCCCAGGTGCGCCGCCATAGGGTGAATTGCTTTGCGCCGTTCGGCGGTGCAGAGGTGGTCTCCGGTTTTCAAATAAACATGAATGCGGGATATATCCTGCAGGTCGTACCGGATCACCACCTCGTTGCGGAATCCGTACAACGCATCATGGAAATAGTCGGCGTGCAGAAAGCGGATGCCGTTGCGCCCGATGCGTTTGACCTTCGCGTCCATCATCAAATAGGTCAGGGTTTCGGGATCCACATCGGCGCCGCGCCCAGCCTCAAAGACGTCTCCTTTGGTCTGCCCTTTCAGCGTGGGGTGCGGTTGCCAGGCGTGGTATTTCCACCATTCCCCCATACCCTTCAACACGGTCTGCACGTCAAGCGGTTTGGCTTTTGCGTTGTCGTACATTTCCTTCATGAGTTTTTCGTTTCGCATCATCGAGGCGGGCTTGTCGTTGATGCTGGAACCGCAAAAGCTGGGCAGGTAGCGCTCAAACTGGTTGCCGAAATCCTGAAAGAATCGCTCGATGGGTTTGGACCGCGCGTTGTACGGCCACGCGAAAACCGTTTTGATGTTGAGCCGGGCGAACATGCCGGCGAACCCGCATTGCGCAAGGTCCAGATCGCCTGTGAATACTTTCGATTTGAACGCCTTGCCGTTGTCCAGCAGGACCACTTTCGGCGTCATACCAAGAGTCAGGATGCCTCGGCGCAGAGCGGAAGCGATGAGCTGGGTGTTTTCGGTGAAACCGAGATCCCATCCAACGAGCACGCGGCTCTTCCAGTCGTAGAAGCCGATGAGCATCGGGCGGCACGGCCTGCCTGTCCAGGGATTGGTTACAAAAAAATTGCAGACATGGCCGTCGGCGACCAGCACATCACCCACCGCGAGCTGGTCGTCATCGCGTTCGATGTAGGGCAGAACCTTGTCGATGAGCGCCTTTTCGCCTTCGCGGTAAAAGGTCCACACGTTTTGATGCTGTTTCTTGAACCGCTCGACGGCGCGGCGCATGGTGCGCGGCGAAGAAGGGGACGGAATGCCGCGTTGTTCCAGGATGTATTTGGTCAACTGAATGGCGGTGCCGACCTTGATCCGGTTCTGATGGGCGAGCTGGTCGAACAGAACCTTTTGTTCGTCGGCGGTGAGGGTGGACGCGCCGTTGCGGTGCGCGCCCCAGCTTGGAGCCAGTGCGGTGTAATTGAAATCCGCTTCCTCATAATCCTTGCGCCAGCGGTTGAGCGTCGGGCGGGACACGTCGCCGAGCGCCGCGTGAATTTCCGCGAAGGCAACGCCTGAGTTGTAACCGGCGAGAAATTTATCCGTGGTCTTGCGGATGGACTGACCCCGGCGCTTGCCTTGTTCGCGGGCGGCGATGAACTGCACCACCAGGTCCGCGCGGGCGCGGGCGATCGTCTCCGCCCAATCGGGAAGGCGTCCATCCGATCGGCCGTCTGAGGTGGGGGCCGGGAGGGACGCATTGATAGCAACCGAGGCGGGAGGAGGTTCCTGGGCAACCAGCTTGACCTGGACGTCTTTAGGAAGATCGTCGAAACGGAAAAAATATTTGGAGCCGCCGCCGCGCAGTTTCTTTTGATGTTGTACGGGCCAATTTTGATCACCGGCGCGCTTGCGTATTCCACGAACGGTGACGTTCAGGTGGTCGGCGAGCTCTTCAATGCTCCATTCCGTTTTCATTTTTTCACCTTCAAAAGAATTTCGGGGACGCCCGCCTGCTGGAGCGCTTTCAGCACTTTTTTGTTGTTGCGCTTGCCGCGTATCGTCCTGGACACAAGGGCGATGTTCACGTTCGCGCGGCGGCCGATCTGCCGTTGTGTGATTCCTTTTCGTTTCAGGTGGGATTGAATTTCAATCCAGTCGCGTTCGCATGCGGTGGTCATAGTTGCCCTTCCAGCTTTCGTTGCTCTTTCACAAGTTGTTTGCGTTTCCGGTCCACCTTTGCCCATTCCAGGAGTTTGGTTTCTTCCGGGTTGATGACTTTCGCGTCCAGTGATCCGGCGAGGGCGGATAACAAATAAATCGATTTTGTGGCTTCGCAAAAAATGGGAACGAATTTGAGGGGGATCACATGCTCCGCGGAAAGCGCACACCACTTTTCCAGCATGTCCACACTGATCAGTTTCGATCGACTATTCATGACAACGCCGTGGATCCGGCAGAGTTCGTTCATCGCGTCGGCAACCTGAGCGCGGGAGAGTTTTGATTCGTACAGCGCCCAGCGCATGGCTTCTTTGATTTGCGGGATCGGGTTGAGGGATTTGCCGTCGAACAAGGTCATTTGCGGGTGGGATTCGTTTGCCTTGTCGGGCCAATGTGTGGATTCGGACATCCCGTTCATCCTTTTGGATGGTTTGTGGTCAGCACAAAACCGAAAACAGATATTGATTGAGGGTCAGGATTCCCCTAAAGTTGAAAAGGGCAATTGTTTGACCGAGAAAATAATTACATTTTAAGTGTAAAAAGTAAACAATAAAATTTAATTTTTTCACTAAATATATATTTTTTAAATCTTTATGGGTCTTTCTTGGTATAAAAATGAACTTCAAAGAGACGTGGAGGCGGGTGCAGGAGGTGACTGGATTTGATCGCCAAACTCAGTTGGCTGAGTTTTTAGGGATTGGTCCTGCAAGCGTCACAAATGCAAAACGTGCCGACTCTTTCCCTTCATCTTGGGCTTTGAAAATTGGTGAAAAATGGGGAGTGAACACCGATTGGATTCTCACCGGGAAGGGGCAAAAGTATTCGAAAGAAGGTGTGCGGGAAAGCCATGAAGCGTTCAACGATCAGGATCTGAGCGGCTTTATTTTCGTTCCACAGTATGATGTTAAGGCGGCGGCCGGAAACGGCATAGACATTCAGTCGGAATATGTGGTCGATTACCTGGCTTTCAAAAAAGCCTGGGTTAAAAAAAAGCTCAACGTGTCTCCTGGCAAACTGGTGCTGATCAATGTTTCCGGGGACAGCATGGAACCGACGTTAAAAGACGACGATCTGATTTTGATCGATACCGGCATCCGTGAATTTAAAAAGAACGCGCTCTATGTGTTGAACCTGGGCGGGGAGCTCCAGGTGAAGCGGATCGAGTACGTGCCGGGTGGGGATTTGATCATAAAAAGCGACAACCCGGCGTACACGCCGTTCACCGCGCGCGGTGAGCAGAAGGATTTGTTGATCATCGTCGGCCAGGTGGTTTGGTTTGGCCGGCAGATTTGATTCCCTAGCCTGACCAGGATGGGATGGAGCGGGGTTAGGTGGGAGCAACCGTTCACTAGGAAGGTTTCTCGATGGCACTCAAGCGATGCGATTGCGGAAAAGCCTACGCCGCAGACCGGGTTCAAAAATGCCCGTTCTGTAAAAGGCCTAACCTGGATTTCCCTAGCTGGGGCAATAAAATAAAGAAAGATCATCAGCAGAGGGTGGAGCAGATCGAAAAACGACAAGCATCTAAAAAAAGTAATAAGATCGCCTGCTCTGTTTGCGGGGAAGATATTTACAGATTTTCAAAATCCTGCCCGGAGTGTGGGGCTGAAATAAAACAGCTTTCTACTCTATCCGCGATTGGGATTACCCTAGGTATGGGTGGGGCCTTTGTGACTATGATTTTTGGTTTGTTGTTCCTCGCGGCGGCGGCCTTTTTCACTTATTTTGTTTTCAAATTCATCATTATTTTTGGTTCCTCGTAAATTTTTTTATATTTCTTTTAAGTCATTTATTTAAAAGAGTTTATTAAATTCCAGGTTGTCCGCGTAAAGTTCCCCGTAAAACCCTCCCAACGAGACACCGGTTTTATGTGTACAAACCCGCAATCTCCCGCCCCGTAAGAGTTTCCGCGTTTTTCCGCCCGTATTCCCTGCTCAAACTAAGTGTCACAAACCCTGTGGAAAACCGCCTTTCGAGTTGACACTTAATTTGAGATTTTTTCCCGTCGCTTCTCTGATAAGTCTTTATATTTCCCACATTTCCCCGATTCTTACCGCCTTTTCCCGGTATCTCATACTAACTGACACTTTATATCCACCAGCCCCCTCATGAATAACATCATGACAAATGTCGATGATGTGATTGGCCAGGAGGTTGTGAGCAATCTCGGATCTGGCGACAGAATATCCAATTACATGATAAGGCGCGTGCATGTCGTCAAACGCGGAGATCGAATCCTGTTGATTGCTGAAAAAGGAGCCTTGCGCATCACCGCGCCGGGACTGGTTCAGGAAAACGGATTCAAGGACGCCATCGTCAAGGTGCAAAACCTGCAAAGCCACAAAACGGTTTATGGAACCGTGGTGGATGCTAAAACCATTCGGGTGGATTTTTAAATGAACCTGTCGATGCAAATCACATTTCGGGGGATTCTTGTCCTGGCTTTTGTTCTTCCCGCACTGGCCCTGGGCGGGTGTGCGGCGCTGACAGAAAAAAAGCCGAGCCCCTCGGAGGATATCCTCAGGCATGCCATTTATGAGGAAAGGACAGAGCCGTACCAACGTCTGGAGGGTTCGCTGTGGCCGGGAGAAACTTCGGAGAATCTGCTTTTTGCGGATACCAAGGCGAAGCAGCTAGGAGATGTTGTGACCATCGAGTTGGAGGAAAACTTCACCTCCTCAAACTCGGCCACCACCGCCACGGCACGCGATTCCACCATAGACATCGAAACGGGAAGCGTGCTGGGTTTGCCCACAAGCCTGGGCATATCCAATTTCCTTGGCAGCACACAGGCCTTCAACCCGAACCTCAACACCAGCGTCAGCCGTTCACATGATGGAGAAGGAACCACCACGCGCGCGGGAACCATGACGGGCACCATGGCTGCCATGATCACCGAAGTTCTGCCCAACGGCATTTTCCGGATTGAAGGACGGCGCACCGTGACGGTGAACGATGAAGATCAGGTGATGGTTCTGGGCGGATTGATCCGTCGCGTGGACATCGGTTTTGACAACACCATTTCATCGCAGAACATCGCCAATGCATCCATAACTTATTCAGGAAAAGGCGTGGTCTCGGAAGAGCAGAGCCCGGGGTGGTTTTCACGATTCCTGGCGTACGTCTGGCCGTTTTAATCATTATGAAAAGCGAACACACATTCTATGACTGGAGAGATAACCATGTTTCGTAAGCTGGCGCTGTTCAAGGTGTTTGCGTTTCTGTTGTGCTTTTTCATGCTTACGGAAAACGCCAGCGCCATCCGCATCAAGGAACTGGCGAATGTGAATGGCGTGCGCGCCAACCAATTGATCGGGTTCGGATTGGTGATCGGCCTGGCCAACACCGGTGACCGGGCGACCAACGTGTTCTTCTCGATCCAGACGATGGTCAATATGTTGCAGAAACTCGGCGTCACCGTTCCGGAAGACCGGGTCAATCAGTTGCAGTTCAAGAATGCCGCTACCGTTATGGTGACCGCAGAGCTTCCGGCGTTCGCACATCAGGGTGACCGCATCGATGTGACCGTCTCCTCGCTCGGTGACTCGAGCAGTCTCCAGGGCGGCACCTTGCTCATGACGCCGTTGAAAGGTCCGGACTCCGTCACCTATGCCGTGGCGCAGGGCCCGGTATCCATTGGCGGCTTTGCCGTGCAGGGCCAGGCGCAGGGAGTGCAGGCGAATCATTTGAACGTGGGCCGCATAGCCGGCGGCGGCATGGTGGAAAAAGAACTGCCCAACACGTTCAATACCAAGGAAAGCATCATCCTGTCGCTCAAGCACACCGATTTCACTACAGGCAATCGCATTGCCAAAAAAATCAATTCCGTTTTGAAAGACGAGTTCGCGACAAACCTGGATGGCCGGACCATTCATATCAAAGTGCCCCTGTTTTACAGGAACAACGTGGCGGAATTCGTGACGCAGATTGAAGTGCTGGAAGTCCAACCGGATTCCGTGGCGAAGGTGATCATAGACGAAAGAACCGGCACCGTGGTCATGGGGGATAACGTAAAGATATCGAGAGTCGCGGTGGCTCACGGAAACCTGTTTGTCCAGGTCACAGAGGAACCCATTGCTTCCCAGCCGGGGCCCCTGTCTGAAAAAGGGGAAACGGCGATCCTGCCCAGAACGCGGATTGCCGTGGGGGAAGATGAAGACCGTCTGATCGTCGTGCCCGAAGGCATTGATCTCGGACAGGTGGTCAACGGGCTCAACGCCATCGGTGTGACACCGCGCGATCTGATCTCGATACTTCAGGCGATCAAGGCGGCGGGATCCCTGCATGCGGAACTGGATGTCATTTAAGCAAGCAAACTAGGAGAGGGGTGCAAGACCATGAACGGGTTTAAAAATCTGGCCGAACAAATGGAACGCATCAAAAACTGGGGTTTTGATTTCATCGCCATCCATGTGAAGGCCATCTGCATGGTCTTCATTCTGGTGTTTCTGTCGGCATGTGAGGTGAAGATGGCGCCCTCCCAGTTCTGGGAAGCGGTCTTCACGCCGGACACCGACTCCGAATACTACAAGAAGAAGTCGGAGAACCTGGTGTACGACCTCACCCAGGGGGTGCAGGAATACGAGATCAACAAGGTCGTCGTGCTGGACCTGGTGGACGATGAAAACCGGGTGCCTATTTTAGGCGAGTACATGTCGTCGCGCGTGGTGGAAGCCATCACCCGCGGCCGGTTCTTCCGTGTATCGCAGAAAGGAGAAGTGCTGGCCACGCTGGAGCGGTTGGAACTCAAACCCTCCGTGCGCTACACCAAGGAAGAGATCCAGCGCATCGGCCATGAGTTGAAGGCGCAGGCCATCATCAACGGAAAAGTGCGCGACATCGGCGCGAACATCGACGTGCACGTTTCCATGGTGGACATCGCCAGCGGCGAGGTCATCGCCTCGGCCACCGAACAATTGAACCGCACGCGGTTTGCGGTAGAGCTTCTGCGCCATTACTGATTCGCCCTCGGTAATGGATTTCCATTCCGGATGAGCGCCACCTCCGCTTGTCCGGAAAAACAAAACCACCCTGTCCACAAGGCAGGGTGGTTTTTTGTTTTGAAGCAATGCGTCGCCTGGTTCCTCTGCAAAGCAGTAGCCGGTTGGCTCGGGTTCAGCCCGCGCTTTCTGGAAACGGGAGGAGCTTTTTGAGACGCGCCCACGGACCATCGTTCGCCCGCAAAGCAGTAGCCCGTTGTCCCGGACTCAGTCCGTGCTTTCTGGAAAAGGGAGGAGCTTTTTGAGACGCGCCCACGGACCATCGCTCGCCCGCAAAGCAGTAGCCCGTTGTCCCGGACTCAGTCCGTGCTTTCTGGAAAAGGGAGGAGTTTTTTGAGATGCGCCCACGGACCATCGTGTGCCCGCAAAAGCAGTAGCCCGTTGTCCCGGACTCAGTCCGTGCTTTCTGGAAAAGGGAGGAGTTTTTTGAGATGCGCCCACGGACCATCGTGTGCCCGCAAAAGCAGTAGCCCGTTGTCCCGGACTCAGTCCGTGCTTTCTGGAAAAGGGAGGAGTTTTTTGAGATGCGCCCACGGACCATCGTGTGCCCGCAAAAGCAGTAGCCCGTTGTCCCGGACTCAGTCCGTGCTTTCTGGAAAAGGGAGGAGTTTTTTGAGATGCGCCCACGGACCATCGTGTGCCCGCAAAAGCAGTAGCCCGTTGTCCCGGACTCAGTCCGGGCTCAGCCCGCGTCCGGCGCGGTGCGGGGAGGCACGGTGCCGTGGTCCAGCACATGGCGGTAGCGCGCCAGCGCCATCAGCGGAAAAAACTGGCGGTACATATGGTAGCGGATATAGAAGTGTTCGGGGAAGCCCGTGCCGGTGAACTCGTCCTCGTACCACGAGCCATTACCCAGTTGCGTGGCGATCAAATACTCGACGCCGCGGCGCACCGCCTCGCTGTCCACCTCTCCCGCCTCTACCAGTGCCATCAGCGCCCACGCGGTCTGCGACTTGGTGCTGTCGCCCTTTCCGGCGTATTCGTAGTCGGAGTAGCTGTGGCAGGTTTCGCCCCAGCCGCCGTCCGCGTTCTGCCGTGAATTCAACCAGTCCACCGCTTTTCGCACCATCGGTGATTGCATGTCCTCGCCGATGGAACTCAAGCCCATCAGCACCAGCCACGTGCCGTAGATGTAGTTCACGCCCCAGCGGCCGAACCAGCACCCTTCCCGCTCCTGGCTGTCGCGGATAAACGTGAGAGCGTGCTCGATGCGCGGGTCTTTCGGATCGTGACCGATGCGCCCCAGCATCCACAAAATGCGTCCGGTCACGTCCACCGTCGGCGGGTCCAGCATGGCGCCATGGTCGGCGAATGGGATTTCATTGAACAGTTCGTGATCGTTATCCTGATCGAACGCGCCCCAGCCGCCGTTACTGCTTTGCATACTCATCAGCCAGGTGAGGGCGCGCTGGAATTCTTTTTCCTTCCATTCGGTGTTGGAAAACGCCGTGCGGTGGATCGACATCAGGATCTCCGCCGTGTCGTCGGTATCCGGGTACGCCTCGTTGTAAAACTCAAACGACCAGCCGCCCGGCGGCGTGTGCGGGTTTTTGATCTTCCAGTCGCCCGGCCGCGTCACCTGCTTTTTCATCATCCACTCCACCGCTTTCACGATGCGCGGATCGTCCCCCGGCACGCCCGCGTCCATCAGTGCGTTGCAGGAGATCGCCGTGTCCCACAAAGGCGAGACACAGGCCTGCATCCATTCCTGATCGCCCTGCCGGATGAAGAAACGGTCGATGCCCTCCATTCCTTTAACGATGGCCGGGTGATCCATCGGGTACCCCATCAGGTTCAGTGCCAGCACGGAGTTGAACATGGCAGGCTGGATGCCGCTGAAGTCGCCTTCCGGTTCCTGGTGTTTGAGGATCCATTTTTCGGCGCGGCGCATGGCGATTTTTCGGAACGGTTTCCACGAGGATTTGCCGAGCAGTTTCAGCACGCGGTCGGCCAGCATGAACATCGACGACCAGTTGAGGCCCGGGTTGTGGTTCTTCACCCCCATGTCGCGGTCGGCCCCGGTGAAGATTTCCGGTACGCTTTGTTCCGTCGGCAGGGGCCACACCGGTTTCAACGAGCACACGACCGAGAGCGGCACCACCGTGCCGCGCGACCAGCTCGACATCTCATAGATGTTGAAGTAAAACCACGTGGGCAAAAGCACCGCCTCGACCGGCGTGGCCGGCGTCCATTTCCAGTCGATCTGTCCCAGCATGGCGAGGAAGATTTTGGTGAACACCCGCGCTTTGCGCACCCCGCCCAGGCTGAAGATGCACTGGCGGGCTTTTGCCATTTCGGGCGCATCCAAAGGAAGCCCGCACATTTTGAGCGCAACGTACGCTTCCACCGTGGTGCCGATATCCGGCGGACCGCCGTAGTACAGCGTCCAGCCGCCATGGTCCCGCTGTTGCGCCAGCAGGTAGTTCTTGATGCGTTCCTTTCTTTCCGGCTGGTCGAGCCCGAGAAAGTGCAGAAGAAAAATGTATTCGGCGGTGATGGTGACGTTCGACTCCAGCTCCTCCACCCAGTACCCCTCCGGATACTGCGTGGCAAAATGGTGATCGCACGAGCGGGCAATGGCGGCGTCCAGCCGGGCGCGGTCATTTTCAGGCGGTGCGGAGCGGTCGGAATTTGTGGGGTCGGACTGCAAATTTTTTAGATTTGGATTCTGCATATTCGAAAAAAATGGTAAACTTTGGGTTCTCCACCGGCAACGCCGATTTCCAGCCAATCTGAAGGAAACGCTAAAATACCGCAAACCGTTTCCAAAGGGAAGCCCGGAACGGGCCCGGAAGCGATTATTTTTCAAAATGTTTCGCTTTCCTGTTGACACCGGCGCCGGAGTTTTCTAGTATAACCCGTTTACATATCCAGTTGAAATCTCCAGGTTATTGAAATGAAAACGTTTTCCGCGAAACAAAGCGATGTGGAAAAAAAGTGGGTCGTGGTGGATGCCGCGGACCAGCCGCTCGGCCGTGTGGCCAGCAAAGTGGCGGCGATCGTCCGGGGTAAAACCAAACCCATTTTCACCCCCCATGTGGACACCGGCGACAATGTCATTGTCATCAACGCATCCAAAGTGAAGTTGACCGGCCGCAAATGGGAAGACAAAGTTTATTACCATCACACCGGTTGGCCCGGCGGCATCAAATCCAAAACCGCGCGCGAGGTCCTGGGCAAACAGCCGAAGGAATTGTTGAAGAATGCCATCAACGGCATGCTTCCGAAGAACCGGCTGGGTCGGACCCTGAAAAACAATTACCGGATTTACGACAACGACAACCACCCGCATGACGGCCAGAAGCCGGAAGCGGTGGCGCTTTAAGCGATTGGGAGTTTTTTGAATGGAAGATCGATACTACGCAACCGGACGAAGAAAAGAATCCATCGCCAAAGTGTGGATCACGCCGGGTGAAGGCCAGATCACGGTCAACAACAAGAATCTCGACACCTACTTCGGCCGGCCGACGGCGGAGATGATCGTGCGCCAGCCGCTGGTTCTCACCGAGACGCTCGGTAGCTTCGACATCCGGGCGACGGTGCTGGGCGGTGGTTTGTCCGGCCAGGCCGGTGCCTTGCGGCTTGCCGTGTCGAAAGCGCTTCTGGGATCCGATCCCGAACTGCGCCTCCCCCTCAAAAAAGCCGGATTCCTCACCCGCGACCCCCGCGAGGTTGAGCGTAAAAAATACGGCCGTCGTGGTGCCCGCAGACGCTTTCAGTTTTCCAAGCGCTAAAAATTCTTCTGCGGACTTCCTTTCCGCACGTTTCCTGAATTATCATGTGGAAGGTTCGGTCCCCGAACCTTCCATTTTTTTTGTGATCCCGTTATGAACCGAGTCAGCATCGCAGGAGCCACGGGGTACACCGGCATCGAACTGCTTCGCCTGCTGGTGCGCCACCCCGGTGTGCGCATCGTGTCCTTGACCGCCGAATCGCACGTCGGCAAGAACATCGCCGAAGTTGCGCCCTCGCTTGCCGGTTATCTCGACCACACGCTGGTGCCGCTGGACGGCTCGATCGGCGAGGATTGCGACATCCTGTTCCTCGCCCTGCCGCACACCGCATCCATGGCACACGTGCCGGAATTGTTGCAGAGCGGTTGCCGCATCGTCGACCTGAGCGCCGACTACCGCCTGCACGACAGCCAGGTGTACAACGAGTGGTACAAGACGCAGCACCAGAATCCCGAACTGCTGAAAGAATCGGTGTACGGCCTGCCCGAGTTGCACCGGTCGTCCATCGGCCCCGCGCGGCTCGTCGCCAACCCCGGCTGTTACCCGACGGGCGTCATCCTCGCTACCGCGCCGCTGATCCAGACCGGCTGGGGCGACGCGGATTCCATCGTCGCCGACTGCAAGTCCGGTGTCTCCGGAGCGGGAAGGAAACTCAGCCAGGGCACGCAGTACTGCGAAGCGAATGAAAGCGTGTCCGCCTACGGACTCGCTGAGCACCGCCACGCACCGGAGATCGAGCAGGAGATCAGCCGCCTCGCCGCGCGCGATGTCACCATCACGTTCTCGCCGCACCTCATGCCCATGACGCGCGGCCTGCTTTCCACCGTGTATGTGAACCTCAAGCAGGAAATCGACCGCGACCGCCTGCACGAGCATTACCAGGCGTTCTACGAAAAGGAACCGTTCGTCCGTGTTCTGCCTCCGGGCCGTTATGCCAACACGCATTTTGTCGCCGGATCCAACTTCTGCGACATCGGCGTGCAGGTGGACACGCGGAACCGTCGCGCCATCATCACCAGCGCCATCGACAACCTGATGAAAGGCGCGTCCAGCCAGGCGGTGCAGAACATGAACCTGATGCTTGGCCTCGAAGAAACCGCGGGACTCGACACGCCGCCGCTATTTCCTTAGTAACGTCTTTTGATGTTTCTCCCCCTGTAAAGGGGAGGATTGAGGTGGGTCCTTCATCACCTCCCTTCAGTCCCCTCCCTGGGGAGGAGGGGAAGCGGTGGGTCCTGTACATCATGCCACGGAACATTCATAACCCTATTTCCAAGACACGCTCATGAAACTGAAAACGAAAAAGACCTTGTCGGTGCCGGGCTTCAAAGCCGGGGGGATGGCCTGCGGCATCAAGAAAAACGGCAAACCGGACCTCGCGCTGATCGTCTCCGACACGCCCGCCGCCGCCGCCGGACTGTTCACCACCAACCGCGTGGTCAGCCCCACAGTCACCGTAACGAAACAGCACATCCAAAGCGCGAAAAGCGTGCGCGCCATCGTGGCCAACAGCGGCAATGCCAACGCCTGCACCGGAACGGAAGGGGAGAAAACCTGCCGCGACATGGTGGCGCTCACCGCACAGCAACTGGGCGTCGCCGGAAAAGAAGTGCTGGTCGCATCCACCGGCGTCATCGGGGTGAAACTGCCGCTCGCCCCAGTGGAGAAGGGTCTGCCGCAACTCGCTGGCGCGCTTTCGCCGAAAGGATGGGGCGACGCGGCCAAAGCCATCCTCACCACCGACCTCGTCACCAAAACCGCGTGTGTCGAGTACGACGGCGTCACCGTTGGCGGCATCGCCAAGGGATCGGGCATGATCCATCCCAACATGGCGACCATGCTGGCGTTTGTCGCCACCGATGCGAACATCGGCAAAGCCGACCTCAAGGCCGCGCTCAAAGCGGCGAACGAACATACCTTCAACCGCATCAACGTCGATGGCGACACCAGCACCAACGACATGGTGCTGGTTTTGGCGAACGGGCAGGCGGGGAACGCTCCGGTCAAAAAAGGCACGCCGGCGTTCCAAGATTTTGTTGAGGCGCTGACCGCGGTGTGCCGGTCTCTGGCGTTTGCCATCGTGAAAGACGGCGAGGGCGCGACCAAGTTCGTCACCGTCTCGGTCCAGGGCGCGAAGACGGAGAAGGACGCCCTCACCGTGAGCCGCGCTGTGGCCGATTCCAAACTGGTGCAGACGGCGCTGTTCGGCGAGGACCCGAACTGGGGCCGCATCATCGCCGCCGTCGGGTACGCGGGCGTGCCGGTGAAACCGGAGAAGATCGACATCGCATTCAACGGAACGCCGCTGGTGAAGAACGGCGCGCCGGTGGCGAACCTCTCCACCACGGCGCTTCGCAAACAGATGAAGGCGAAGGACCTCAGCATCGACATCGGCCTCGGCATGGGCAAGGCGTCGGCCGAAACCTACACCTGCGACCTGTCCTACGACTACGTCCGCATCAACGCCGAGTACACGACGTAAGAACCCTTCACCACAGAGGGGCGCAGATAAACACAGGGATTCTTGTTTTTGAAATGATGGACGATTTATTCCAACCGCACATTGAGATGGTGATGGACAAGGCGCCGCGTCCGGTATTCGTCGCGGTGCTCGCGCCGAAGTTGTGGAAGAAGCCGGTGCCGACATCGATCCAGAACCGAGCGTTGCACAAGGAGTTCCAAGCGGTTTTCAAAATTTATAAAGCGCATTACGAACGCTACAACGGGCGCTTTGCCGGAACCTCCTCGCACTTTATTGGATTCCGTTATTACCGTGGCCCCGATGAAGTGGTGGTGTTCGACAACGATGGCTTTGTCTTGAACCGCGGCGATGGGGCCTCGATGAGAACGCAGGCCGTTTTGAGGTTAAAGGGTGGCAGGAAGATTGACGGAAAGATTGGTTTATGAGTGACTTGGTACTTTCCGGATTTATTCCTGCTTTTCCGTTTTCTCCCGCTTGAACAGATGCCCGCAGGTGTGGCATTTCATGGTTTGGCGCAGGAAGAACAGCGGTGCGCCCAGAAGAACGAAAGTTAAAATCAGCATCAGCGGGTCGCCCAGCACCATCGTCGCATCCTGTCCGCCGCAGCGGGGGCAGGTGATCGGCGGTTCGGTATCGATCTCCGCGATCTCGTCCTGGTGGTCGGTGGTGAGGATGTCCTTCGCCGCGTCCACCCAGTCTTCCGGCACCTGCACCTTGATGCCGCCCACCGCCGGGGTGTACAGCCAGTTGATGCTGAGCAGGTGTTCGTCGGCGATGAACACGGGAATGCCCTCCGCCTCCAGCCGGGCTTTCGCCAGGTGTGCCTCGTAAGGCATCGAGTAGCGGGCAATGGTGACCAGTTCCGTCATGCCGTCCCCCGATCCGGTGAACAGCGAATCAATCGCCGAATCCATAGTAAGTCTTGTCAAAAGGGTAAGGCGTGGAGCGGGTGCCCTGCACGCCGAATCCGCCCTGCCCTTCGGTTTTCCATTCCCGGCCGTCCACCGTTTTCAACGAGTGTCCCGCCAGCAGGCCCCAGTGATAACGCAGTTGCACTTTGAGAGGCACTTCCATTTTACCCGAATGCGCGAGGTGGCGGGTGAGCGGCTCCGAGTACAGGTAGAAAAAATAACCCGGCGCGTCTTTGAGATGCAGTTCGACGTAGTGGCGTCCGTACTCCATTCCCGGACCCGGCGCGGAGGGGGTTGCCTTGTACGTCGCCGCAAACGTGCGCGTGACGGTGACGTGGGTGAACACCGACACCGCAACCAGGTGCAGAACGAACGCCACGCACAACGCGAGGAACACCTGCAATGCCGTGCGGAAGAAACTGAACGCCAGCACGAGCGCGGCGATGCCGGTGTTCGACACGAGCAACCACAAAGGCAGGCCCTCGCCGAACGCCATCTGCAACCCCACCTTCACCAACCCCACCAGCAGAACCGCCGCACTCAGCATCCACAACGTGACCCGGGTGAGGGTTTCCGGTGAGCGGCGGGGTTTGGGAATCAGCAGGACGCCGGGAATGGTGAGCAGGACGAACAGGCACAATTCCGCGCCGAAGGGAACGAAGTTGAGCGTCAGCAGGATTCCATAAATCGCTTCCACAACACCTCTTTTTCAAGTTAGAGAGTCGGAATGAACCGCTATTGGACACCGTTCCGGCCGCAAGGTCAACGTCCGCAATCCGATGTTTCGTCTTGGCTTCAACATTTTATAATTTATAGGAACTTCTAACTTGGTCAAAAATTGGCCATCTGCTGTCCGCGAGGGCGGCGTGGGGAAATGGCATCCGGTTCCCGGAGGGCGGGCCTGCCCGGGGTGACGTGCAACCCGAAATTTCAGTCAAATATGCGTTACCCTCTTGAAATTTCTATACTTCTTGCTATGCTTGAACCAGCTTTCCCGGCTATTTTTACGACTGTAACGACCAATGGACTGTTCTGGGCGGCGTGGAATTTTCGACCAAGGGGTCCCACCATGTGGACTCGCAGGAGTTTGATAATAAAGCGGTTTTGTTTTTAACCGATCCCCCCGACACGGCCGAACTTTCCGGCTGGTATGCGCGAAGTATTGTCGGTGTGCCCTTTTTGCTGTTGAATTTATTGCACTTGCAGAAAGCCGGGGTGCAGTCGGTGACGGTGTACCACCGGGGCCTTCTGGGCGGCCAGAAGGGACGCATGATCCCGATTACGGAAGATTCCCGCCTGCGTATTCCGGTCGAGTGGGAATCCGATCCCGCTGGTCTCGCAAAGCGCGTGGGCGAAGACGCTTGCCGGTTGCTGGTGAACGGCTCTGCCCTGCACTGGCATACGGATCTGGCCGGGGTGTTGCGGGAGCCCAGCGACACGGATGTGCTGGCGCGCACGCAGGTGTACGAAGTGCCGAAAGACATAGCGCCGGAAGCGCTGGCGGCGTGCCTGGACGGATTCAACCTGGCGGAGGTGAGGAAGGTCGGCCGCGTGCCGGGCCCGCTGAACCTCGACACCGTGCGGCTGGTGGCGGGCGATCACAACCGCTGGGTGCAGACAAAAGACGATTTCCACCGCCTGCACGAAGACCTGCTTCGGCTGGGCGGCATGAGCAATGACAGCCCCATGGACCGGCTGGTCACGCGGCACATGTCGCGGCACCTGACGCGGCTGTTCATCAAGACGCCGGTGACGCCGAACCAGATCACCTGGGCGCACCTGGTGCTGGGCCTGATCTCCGGCTGGTACTTTTACCTCGGCGGCTATGCCAACCAGTTGACCGGCGCGGTGCTTTTGATGCTGTCGGCGTGGTTGGACAGCACCGATGGCGAGATCGCGCGGTTGCGTTTTCAGCAGTCGCCGTTCGGCGGCATGCTGGACATCGTCGCCGACAACGTGGTGCACTTCGCGGTGTTCCTGGGCATCGGCCTGGGGTTGTACCGGATGACGGGCAGCGCCGTTTACAGTTACATGGGGGTGGTGGCCGTGGCGGGGTCGCTGACCTGTTTTCTGCTGTTGCAGTCGGATATCTTCAGCCAGCGCACCACGGGGTCGTCCGATGGGCCGGTGGAAGAGGCCGAAAGCCTGGTGGATCAGATCGCCAATCGGGATTTCATTTATTTCCTGTTTGTCATGGCGGTGATCAACCTGCTCGAAATATTCATCGTCGTAACAGCAATCGGTTCGGTGGTGTTTGCGGGGTACGTCGGCTACAACCGGTTCAAACCGCGGCGTCGAATTCAGGGGTTGCCGTTGAAATAACCGTTCCTTTCGAAAGTCATGAACCTTTACCAGGCCATCAAGGAATACGTCACGCTCCTCAAATCGGGGGAGGGTGAGGCGCGCGGGGGCACCCTGCTCATCGGTGAAGGCTGTTCTTTACGCTCCGGTATGCCTACCGGCCAGGCGCTGGTGAAACTGATCCAGGAACGGTTTCCCGATGCCGTGCAGGGTGAAGATCAGAGCCCGGAAGCATGCCTCGCCCGGCTGACATCCAACCAGAAAGTGGCTTTGCAGGAAACCCTGCTGGAAAAAGCCAGCATCAACTGGGCCTACATCTGCATCGCGCTCATGATGCGCGACGGCTACATCCGCCGCGTGTTGACCACCAACACCCATCCCCTGCTGGAGCGCGCCTGCTCGCTGGTGAACGTGTTCCCGGCGGTGTACGACTGCTCCGCCACCACCGGTCTCGACCCGACCAAGGTGGCGGGCACGGCCATTTTTCATCTGAACGGACAAGTTCCCGGCGGCACTCCCGGTGATCTCGCTCCGGTTTACGCCGCCGCCAATGAATACGGCCCGTGGTTTGTCGTGGGCTACTCCGATCAGGACGACGACCCCGTCTTCCAGCAACTCACCCAGGTCGAGCCGTTCAAAAACGGACTGCTCTGGGTGCTTCCCAAAAACATCTCCCCTTCCCGCTCGGTGCACGAAAGAATCCTCACCAAGGGCAAGGAGGTCGAGTACACCAATGCTAAGGACGCGGACGCGTTTCTGATTCTCATAATGCAGGAATTGAAGGTGGAGGTGCCGGGCCTGATCGCCTATCCGTTCAGTCACCTGGGTGATGCCCTGCGCAAGATCGCATACTTTCCCGCGCCGGGCATGGTGGAAGAAATGCACGTGGTGGACATCGCCCTGCAACAGATCAAGCTGGCGATCAAGGATTACGAAGGCGGCGAGTGGGGCGACCTGGTTGAAGGCGAGCTGGACATGGACGTGCTCAACGAACCCGCTCTGTTGAGCGCCCTGCAGGCGGCGCAGGCGGGCCTGGTCAACGGCGATGCGCAGAAGATCATTGGCCAGCGCGCGCAGTACGACAAAACGCCGAACCCGCAGTTGGGCGACCTCCTCATCTGGGCTTACCTCAAGGAGGGCGATGACGCCTATTACAAGGCGCAGTCGGGTGACGAAACCGCCGCGGCCATGCGGGAACGGGCCCGCGAGTATTATGAGCAGGCGTTGAACCTGCAACCGGATGGATCGGAGATCGTGTTCAAGCTGGGCAAACTGCTCGCCCAGCAGGGGCACCAGGTGCCGGGAGAGGAATCCAAAGCCCTGCTCGCGCAAGCCACCGAAAAATTCAAGCAGACGTTGGCCCTCAATCCGGACCTCCTGCCGGCGCGCCTGCAACTCGGCAACGCGCTGGTGGACCTGGCCGCGCAATCGCCCAACGGCGAAGCGGATGAGCTGTTCGGCGAAGCCATCGATCAATACCAGACCCTGCTCGAGCTGGAGCCGGAAAACGTGGAAGCGGCTTTCGGATGCGGCATGGCGCTTTACGCCCAGGCGCGCAAGAAAAAGGGCGCCGAAGCCCTCCGCCTGTACGGACAGGCCGCGGAGAAATTGAGCATCGGGCTCAAGTACCAGCCCAACCGCATCGACGCGCTTTTGCCCATGGCGCATTCCCTGCTGGTGTTTTCGCGGTCCAAGAAAGGCGAGGAAGCCGACCGCATGCTGGCCATGGCCTGCGAAAAATTCCAGTACGCCTGCCAGGTGAAACCGGAGATGCCGGAGGCCCACTTCGGCTGGGCCGACGCGCTGTTCGAGCGGGCATCGTCGCGTACCGACGCCAAGGCCAGCGACTTTTTCGAGCTGGCGCTGGATCAGTACAAAACCACCGTGCGCCTCAAGCCGGATCTGCCGCGCGTGCATTTTCGCTGGGGACTGGCGTTGTTTCAAATGGCCCAGCGTAAGGACGGCACCGATTCCACCAGGTTGTACCAGCTTGCGGCCGAGAAATTCCAGACCGCAGTCAAACTCAATCCGCAAAACATCGATGCCTACCTGCGGCTGGGACGTATCCACGTCGAACTGGCGGGATCCAGAAAAGGCGCGGATGCGGACAAGGTGTACGACCGCGCCATCGACTACTTTCAGGCGGTGCTCAAACTGCAACCGAAGAACGCCGATGCCATGTCGCAAGTGGGCGTGGTTTTTCTGAACAAGGCCCGGCTGAAGGAAGCGACGGATGCCGAAAGCGATCTGCGCGAGGCGATGGAAAAGTGCAAGATGGCACTCGAACTCAAGCCCGGCCATTTCCAGGCCACGCTGGTCTGGGGTGAATCCTTGCTGGAGATGGGGCTCAACCGCGTCGATCCGGATGCCTGGGTGTTCGAGGAGGCGGAGGAAAAACTCCAGGCTGCTCTGAAACTGCAACCCAACAATGCCGATGTGCTGGTGGGTCTGGCGCACTGCCTTTTGAACAAGGCGCGGAACATGGATGCGGAAAAAGCCGCCCACGCGCTGGAAGAAGGACTCAATCACGTGCAGACAGTGCTGGAGGAGTACGATCAGTCGGCTCCCGCCCGCAACATCATGGCCGCCATCCTCATGGAACAGGCCCGGAGCAAGCGCGGCATCAACGCGCATCCCCTGCTGGCGGAAGCCAAGGGCCACCTGCAACGCGCCGAAGACCTGCAACCGGGTTCGGCCACCTACAACATGGCGCGCCTCATGGCGCAACTCAACAACGAGTCCGGGTGCCGCGAGTGGCTGGAAAAGTGCAAGGCCAACGGCGTCCTGCCGTCGTCTTTGATGCTCACCAAGGACCCGCTCCTGGAACCCATGCGCGAATCCAAATGGTTCAAGAAACTCGCCGGCCTCGGCAGTGAACCGAAGGAAGAAAAAGCGCAGGCGTCCTGATCCCGCTTCGCGGTCTCTCCCGCTTTATTTTAAATCCCTATCGGAAATTTTTTGGCAGGTCGGCAGGATCGGCCTCCGCCGCCGGGCTTTGCGCCAGGAAGCGTGCGACGTCTTCCACTTTGCCCGTCGTCCGGCACGGCGGCAGAGAGGCGAGGAACTGTTTGCCGTAACCGCGACTGCTCATGCGCGCGTCGAGGATGCTCACCACGCCGCGGTCAGTGGCCTTGCGGATCAGCCGCCCGAACCCCTGCCGCAACTGGATGATGGCGCGCGGAATCTGGTAATGGCGGAAGGGATTGATCGACCGCTTCTTCAAATCCTCGATGCGCGCTTCCACCAAGGGTTCGGTCGGCACATCGAACGGAAGCTTGGTGATGATGACGCTGGACAGCGCATCGCCGGGAATGTCCACCCCCTGCCAGAACGAGCTGGTGCCGAAGATCACCGACGGCATTTCCTTGAAGCGTTGAATCATGCGCGTCGGTGAAAGCTCGCCCTGCTTGAGCAGTTGGTATTTCTGCAGTTGCGGATCGAGGATGCGGTGCACGCGGTTCAAGGTGTCGTAGCTGGTGAACAGCACGAACGTCTTGCCGCCGGTGGCGTGGATCAGCTCCATGCACCGCGCGGCGATGGCCTGCACGTACTTGTCGCTGTCGCCGCCGGGATCCGGCAGATCCTTCGGCAGATACAACAACGCCTGCGACGCGTAGTCGAACGGCGAGTCGAGGATGCGTTCGTCGCCGGGCTCGCACCCCAATCGTTCCTTCACGTAATCGAACGTGCGGTTGGTGGTGAGCGTCGCCGAGGTCATCACGATGCGGTCGGTTTTGCCGAACACCTGCTCGCGCAGTTCGCTGTCGATATGGATCGGCACGCCGCGCAGGGTGGCGCGCACGAAGCGTTTCTTGTTCACCACCTCCAGCCAGTACACGTACTCCTTCATGTTCTGATTCAACAGGGCGGAAAGCGCATTGTTCACTTCAAAAAAGCGCACCGCCGCCGCGTTGACTTCCAGGTACTCCTCTTCGTTGTCGAGGCGGGAGGCCAGTGATTTCACCGCCTCGTGCAGTTCCTGCAAGGGGATGTAGATGCTGTTGTTGATTGCCGGCGGCTGGTAGAAACGGAGCGTGCGGTCACTGCGCCCGTACTGGTCGAGCACGTTGGTGAAGAAAGCCTCCACCGCCACCCGCACCCGCGCCACCTGCTGTTTGATCTCCAGCGTCAACTCGTCGCGGATGCGCGTCAAGGTGCCGCGCTTGGTGCGCGGATTGTAAAACCGGTCGAGGAAATAAATGAGACCCGAGTTCGACATCTCCAGACCGAGGAACGACGTCGCCGCTTCTTCCAGGTTCTGCGCCTCGTCGAAGATCACCGCGTCGAAACGCGGCAGGACCGCGCCGTTGTTGGCGACGTTGGCGAAGAACAGGTGGTGGTTGACGATGAGCAGATGCGCGCCGAACCAGCGCCGCCGTTCCTTGAAGTAAAAACACGAATCGTAGGTCTCGCAGTTTTTGCCGAGACACAAATCCTTCTGCCGCCCGACTTCCTCCCACACCGCGGGCGACGGCTCGAACGGCAGGTCGCTTTTGAATCCGGTCTTGGTCTGCCGGGCCCAGCCGAAGATGTTGGTGAGCTGTTCCTCCTCGTCCACGTTGTTGAACAGCCCTGCCTGCCCGGCGCGTTTCATGCGCCTCAGTGACAAATAGTTTTCGTTGCCCAGGCACAGCGCGTAGCGGAACTGGAGACCGAGTTGTTCCTGCAGGATGGGGATGTCGTGGTTCAGGATCTGTTCCTGCAATGTTTTGGTGTAGGTGGAGATGACGACGCGCTTTTCGTTGGCCACCGCCCACTGGATGGCGGGCACCAGGTAGGCGAGGCTCTTGCCGGTGCCGGTGCCTGCTTCCACCAGCAGGTGGCCGCCGCCGGACAGAGTCGACTCCACGGACTCGGCCATCTCCAACTGCTGGGAGCGGAACTCGAAGCCGGGAAACCGCGTGGACAGCACGCCCTCGCGGTCGAAATAATCACGCATGGGGGGAAACGTCATGATTCAGGTCAGAAGCCCCCAATGGCGAGGGGCATTTTAAAATCCAATTTATTTTTAACTTATTGAATTTTTGTTATTTATAAAATATAATAAAATCACTTAAATCATAAAACCTAAAGTAAATTCTTGGTTTTTCGGGCAGTGCCAGCCCGGGTTGACCGGGCCGTTCATCATTCCGTATTCATTGGAGGCCGTACCATGAGACCCATTATTGCCGCGTTGGCGGCGATCGTCACCCTGTCGGGCCTGCTGGTCACCGGGGCGCAGGCCGGGCTTTCCGCACAACAGCAGATCCTGCAGGACGCGCAGTTTGTGTTGGAAGAGATTATATCGGCTCCGGACGAAGGAATCCCGTCCAAACTGATGGCGAAGGCAAAAGCCATTGTCATCATGCCCACCATGGTGAAGGGCGGCTTTTTTGTCGGCGCACGCTACGGCAGTGGTGTGGTGGCGGTGCGCGACGCCAAAACGGGCCGGTGGGGTCCGCCGGTCTTCATCAGCACCTATGGCGGCAGTTTCGGCTTCCAGTTCGGCGCGCAGGCGGTGGACCTGGTCCTGCTGGTGATGAGCGAGCGCGGCGTCAATGCGCTTTTGGACAACAAATTCACGCTGGGCGGCGACCTTGCGGTGTCGGTGGGGCCTGTCGGCCGGTACGCCGAGGCGGGCACGGACATTGCCTTCCAGGGCGAGGTGTATTCGTACTCGCGCAGTAAGGGTGCGTTCGCCGGGGTGTCGGTGAAGGGCGCGATGTTTCAGCCGAACGAATCCTACACCCAGGAATACTACCGCACGCACCTGTCCTCGCGGCAGGTCCTGTTTTACGGCGGTATGAACCAGGTGCCGCGGTCGAGCGCCATCTTCATGCGCAACCTCAACCGCCTCGCGCCCGCATCGCCCGCGGTGTTGACCAAGCTCCAGCGCGCCGTGCCTCAGACCACCGCTCAGCACAAACCGAAAATGCAGTCACAAACGAAAATCCCGGGACCCGCACCGCAGGAAATGAAAAAGAACGTTCCGGGCAAGGGGGAGCTCATCCAGAAATCCGAAGCTCCCCGGCAGACCGAGCGGCCCCTCCAGCTACCGAAACCACAACCGCTCTGGTGACTTCAGGCAGGCAGGGAGGGGGTCACGACGCCAGCGTGATCCTCTCCCGCACTTTCGCGCTCACCATATCGAGGACGATCACCACCACCGCAATCGCCAGCAACGCCGTCCCCGCCTGGTTGTACTGAAGCAGGTTGATCCACTGCTGTAACAGGAACCCGATCCCTCCACCGCCGACAAACCCGATGATCGTGGACATGCGCACGTTGATATCCCAGCGGTAAAACCCCAGCGCCAGAAACTGCGGCAGGACCTGCGGCAGGACTCCGTATAGCACCACCTGCAGGGGCCGCGCCCCGGTGGCGGTGATGGCTTCCACCGGACCGGGATCGATGCTCTCGATCTGCTCAGAGAACAGTTTGCCCAGCGCCGCCGTCGAATGCAGGGCCAGCGCCAGCACCCCGGCGAAGGGACCGATCCCCACCCACACCGCAAACAGAATCGCCATGATGAGCGGCTCGATGGCGCGGAGCACGTTGAACCCGGTGCGCACCAGGTAATAGATGGCGGTGCCGGGTGCGCGGCGGGTCATCAGGTTGCGTGCGCCGAGGAAACTCAGCGGCGCGGCGAGCAGGACGGCGAACGTCGTCGCCATCAATCCCAGAAACAGCGTCTCGACGATTTTCCCGGCGGTGAGTTTCAACGTCTCGCTGATGTGCCATTGCCCCGTCTTCCACGTCAACACCACCCGCACAAACTGCGGATTGCCGCGCGCCGTCGGCGGCACGGTGATCTGTTTTTCAAACCCGCCGTCATTATCCGTCGCCACCTCGCCCAGCGGGTATTCCTGCTCGATGGCGTTCACCCAGTACAGCTTGCCCGTGCGGTTGGGCGCGAGATGAAACCCCCGCACCGTCAGCGTGTCGCCCACCTGGCCGCGTGTGCGCGTGAGGTTTAAAACGGGATCCTGCGTGTCCGGCGGGGTGATGGCGGACTCCGCGCTCGTTGCTTCCTGCAAAAAGAAGTCGGCTTCGGTGGTCTGGCGTTCGGTTTCGAAAGTGACGAGGTCGGGTTGCAACAGCGCGCTGACCAGCGGTTTGACGAGGTGGAAATCTTTAACGAGGGAGGAGGGATGGATCTCCGTCACCCGCCAGCCGTAGGCATAGACGATGACCGCGATAAACAAATAAACGAAAAACTTGGTGCGCGTGTAGAAGGGCCGGTGTGGAGGCGGTGTGGGCATGGGTTTATTAAAATGAGGTTAAGGAAACCACCCTCACCCCAGCCCTCTCCCGTCAAGGGAGAGGGAGTATTCAAGGTCCCTTCTCCCCTGGCGGGAGAAGGTTAGGATGAGGGGGATTGATGAGATTTTTCCTTTTTCATTTCTTTCTGGCGCTTTTTCCAACCATTAAAATGTCCTTGATCTGGTTGATTAAGATTTTCATAGCTAAGGATTCCAAACCCTCCTAAAAAGAAACGAGCCTCTCCGCCCGAATTGGTATCTGGCCACCACATCGGTCGCGCAGGTGCATAATAAATAGACTCGATGACTATAGTCTGGCTCACATTTTTCTTTTCATCCGTATCATAGGTTGCATGAATACGTAAGTCCGGCATTTTGACGAAGTAATCAAAACGGTGGTCATCTTGAATTTCCTGCAATTGATTAAGGTCGCCCCCATTTAAAGCCCATTGGGTTGTGGCGTCGTGCCTGGGGTCAGTTTCTCTCAGCTTTTCGGCCCTTGTTAGCATGAGAATTGAAAGGGCGGATTTTATATAATTTGGTAATTCAAATTCCACGCCATTTAGATTTTGGCTTGGTATCACATCAACTTTGCGCTCACCGGTGTTTGACAAATATATGGATATGGAACGGGACGCTTGCCCATCATTGCGTATCTTTGTTGTTAAACGTGCTTCATTATATTTATTTATTTTTAGGCCCTCAAATACGTCACTTTGCTCAAGGAGCCGCCGAACATCCACGTCTACCAGTTCAAATTGAAGCCTTATATTGGTAAGGTTAGAGGGGCCTTTGTTCAATGCCCGAAATAAATACAAATTGTTCTCTTCTTTTGCGAGTAGTTCTCCCTCACCAAAGTGAATACCAACGTCATGAGAAACGGGACGAATAACTAATGGGGGGATAGTTTGAGAATCCGTTTCAGAGGATACAAAAGGCTGTAGCCAAAAAAGGAAAAGGCCAAGGGATAAAAAATATAAAGGAACAGCAAGTTTATCGTTGTCAAAGCTATGAATGGCCAACGCTAACGTTAAAACAACCGGAAATAAAGTTCCTAATAACGTTTGGCGGTATGAGTTCATATTTTCAGTATTGTCTTATAATCTCAACCCCATCGCCGTGATCCATAGCAGGCCGAGGCCGAACATGAGCACCGTCGCGTTCAGCCGCACCGACCAGCCGTGGAGCGAGCGGAATTTGTTCTGCAACGCCTCGTCCTCGCCGCCCGCCTCGCGCATCTGGTGTTTCAACGCACGCGCCTGCGGATTGATCACCAGTCCCGCGTAAAACGTGCATGCCGCCATGATGGCGATGAACGGCAGGCGCAGTCCCCCGGCGCCGCCGGGCGTGGCCAGTGCGGTGGCCGCCGTCAGCACGGCGCAGGTGTAACCGACGCCGTAGTACTTGGGAAAGATGGCGCCGATGACGTCGCCCGCCTGCTGGCGGTTGAGCACCTTGAAGATCGACGGTGCGGCGAAGAAGGAAAAGAAGATGACACTGCCGAGCCACACCACCAGCCCCAGCAGGTGCACGAAAGCGACAAAGGTGTTCATGAGGTCATGCCTTCAAAGCGTGAGCGATTTCGTCAACGATGCGCGCCGCCGCGTCTTTCGGATCTTTCGCGTCGCGGATGGGTCGGCCCACCACCAGGTAATCCGCTCCCAGTTCGATGGCGCGGGTGGGGGTGGCGACACGGCTCTGGTCGTCCTGCAGTACCGTCTTATCCGCCGGGCGAATGCCCGGCACCACGGTGAGGATGGGTCCGCCGGATTGTTTCTTGATGTCCTCCACCTCTTCGGCGGAACAGACGAAGCCGGTCAGCCCCACGTCGCGGCTCATCAGCATGCGGTCCATCACCAGCTCGTGCACGGTGAGTCCGTCGGTGTACCCCAGCGCCGGATCGAGGTCGTTGGACTTCATGCTGGTGAGGACGGTGACGCCGAGCAGTTGCAGGTCGGGTCCGGTTGCCTTCAGCGCCGCCTCCAGCATGCGTTCGCCGCCACTGCAATGCACGGTGAGGAAACGCACCTTGTGCTCGCGGGCGGCGTGAACGGCGCGCTGGACCGTCGCTGGGATGTCGTGCAGTTTGAGATCGAGAAACACGCCCGCATCGCTGTGGTCGTGCACGGCGCGGACGGCCTCCGGCCCGGCGCGGGTGAACAGCTCCAGCCCGACCTTGAAGCACCCGACAGAACCGCCGAGCGTTTTGATGTGATGGACGGCGGAGGCGAGGTCCGGTACGTCCAGGGCGAAGATCAGGCGGTCCTGCGGAGTGGGTTCAGCGGCCAATGGGTCTTTTCCGGGTTCAGGTTTTGTTGAGAGCCATCAGGTTGTCCCGCGCCTCAGTCAGGGCGGGGTTCTTCTCCAGCGCCTGCTCGTACATCTCGATGGCCTGCTGGTGGCGTCCCGTGTTCTGGTACACCGCGCCCATGTTGTAGTACGCCGGAGCGAAATTCGGTTGTTCCTCCGCGCACCGGTTGAAATTCTTCAGCGCCTTGTCGTACTGCTGAAGGTGCGCGTAGGCCAGCCCCAGATTGTAATACCTTTGGTACGGAAAGGGAAACCCGGAAACCGCGCGCTCCAGGTAATCGACGGCCTTTTCATAATGACCCTGGCGCAGGTGAATCTCGCCCAGTTTGTACATGGAAGCCTCGTCGTGCGGATTCCACTTCACCGCCCGCGTGAGGGCGTCGATAGCCTTGGCGTCGTTACCGAGTTGAAAGTACGCCCGGCCCAGTCTGGCATGATAGACGGCCTTTTCCGGCTGAGCTTGGGAAAGCGTCTCCAGCGGCTCGATCATGCCGCGCCAGTCCTCCAGGGTTTCGTAAGCGGCAACCAGGTTTTCCAGCGCCTCGGTGCGACCCGGTTTCAGTTGCAGGGCGCGGGCGGAGGTGCGGATGGCGTCATGGTAGCGGCCGAGGTTGGTGTACACCAGCCCCAGGTAGTTCTGGTAATCGGGATTGGAAGGTGACTGCGAGGCGGCGGCCTCCAGCTTCGGCAGGGCCTGTTCGTATTTGCCTTTTTTGGCCAGTTCGACTCCCTGTTCGTAGAGTTTTGCCGCGTCGTCCGCCGCGTGAACGGCAGGCACCGGCAGGGTACTCAGCAGGAGGGCCAGCACGGCTGTGCCCATCCCCACAAGCGATCCCACCTTATTGAATGCAATGCGCATGGCTCCACCTCCGTAATGAATGAAAGAGGGTCAAAACGAAAGTCGGTGTTGGGGGTTCCGGAATTCAACATAGGACCGTCCGGGCGATTTGTAAAGCCACGCCCGGCGTGGAGCGAATGGGCTCCGGCCCGGTGGGGCCGGCCAACGGTTCGTGGGCGCGGACTGCGTCCGAGGCAACGGACTAATGCGTTACAGGCCGAATGAGGGTCCTGATGGGTGAGGCATTTCAATCGTTTCGCGCCACTTCGTTGAGCTGGCGCAGGATGCGCGCGGTGGCTCCCCAGATGCGGTGGGGGCCAAACCAGTAGGCGAAATCGGAGGGCGGGTGGGCCACCGCCTCCTCGCGGAAGCTCTGCCACAACGACAGGAGCGGCGGGTGCAGGACCTCTTCGACTTCCTCCGGGTTGGGCGTGCACTGTGGCGGCGGGTCATGCAGGGCGACGAAGGGCGTGACGTTGATGCCGGAGAGCGTCCGCACCCCCGGCAGGCGGGCGAACACGTCTTCCGGCGATACGGCGAGGTCCAGTTCTTCCCCGGTTTCGCGCAGGGCGGTGGTCAGCAGGTCGCCGTCGCCTTGCTCGAACAGTCCGCCGGGAAAGCCGATTTCGCCGGGGTGACTGCGCAGGGCCTCGGAGCGTTTCATCAGCACGATGTGCGGGAGCGTGTCCTGAAGGTACAGGATCACCAGCACCGCCGCCTGGCCGCTCCCGGTCCCCATCAGTTCACGCCGCGCGGGGAAGTCCGTACGCAGGCGCTCGATCCATCCATCCCAGTTCATACCACCATCCCCATCGGGTCCAGCGATGTCATTTCTTTGCCCAGGTCTGTTTGTACTCGTCTTCGTTGAAACCGACGGTCACCGTGTCGCCGTCCACCGCCACCGGACGCTTCACCAGCCGCCCGTTGCTGGCGAGCAGGTCCACCGCCTCGGCCTCGGTCATGGTTTTCAGCCGGTCTTTCATGTTGAGTTCCTTGTACTGCACGCCGCTGGTATTGAACAGTTTCTTCAGGCCATAACGGGCGATGGCCTGTTTGAGCACTTTTTTGGGCGGCGGCGTTTCGGTGATGTCGATCGACTGGTAGGCGACGCCCTTGCCGTCCAGAAACTTCTCAGCCTTTTTGCACGTGCCGCATTTGTTGTAACCGTAAAACTTCATGTCTAAAATCGCTCCTTTCTCTGAAATGGACAACAGTTCCGGTTTGCCCACGTGTTTTATAGCATGACCGTCGATTATCGGAAGGGCAAAACCCGGTAGCCGCAAACACCCCGCACCGGTGCCCCCTCCTGCAACGTAAACCACAATATATGGGGGCCTTATACCATAATTGCCACCAAGGATAGTATATTTTGCTTTACTTCCACAGGGGCGTGGTATAATGTGGCGTGACACGTCGAGGCACCAAAACACCATTATTTTTTAAGGGTTTACTCCGATTATGATCCTCAAGCAACTCGAACTTTCCGGATTCAAATCCTTCGCGGACGCCACGCACCTGGATTTCACCCGTGGCTTCACCGCCGTGGTGGGACCCAACGGCTGTGGCAAGAGCAACGTGTCCGACGCCATCCGCTGGGTCATCGGCGAGCAGAGCTCCAAGCACCTGCGCGGCACCCGCATCTCCGACCTCATTTTCAACGGCAGTGACAGCCGGAAACCCGTGAACCGCGCCGAGGTTTCCATGACGCTGGCCGACGTGCCGCCGGGCCTGCGCATCGCCAACGTCCCGAACCTGTCGGAAGAGATCAAGGTGACGCGCTGTTACCACCGCTCCGGCGAAAGCGAATTTTACATCAACCAGGTGCCGTGCCGGTTGAAAGACATCACCGACCTGTTTCTCGACATCGGCATCAGTCCCAAGGTGCTGACGGTCATCGAGCAGGGCAACATTCAGGATATCGTCACCTCCAAACCCGACGACCGCAGGATGTGGATCGAGGAAGCCGCGGGCGTGCTCAAATTCAAGGCGCGCAAGAACGAAGCCCTGCGCAAACTCGATGCCGCCGGGCAGAACCTCGACCGCATCTCCGACATCGTGCAGGAGTTGTCCAGGCAGGTGGAATCGTTGAAACGGCAGGCCGCCAAGGCCGAACGCTACAAGCAGTTTCAGTCGGAAATCAAGGAATTGAGCCTCGACCTGTTCAGCCGCCGCATCCGCCGCGCCGAGCGCGACCTGGCGGAGATAGAACAACGCCACAAGGAGCGCACCGAGCAGAAAGCCGAGTGGAACGCGCAGGCTTCCACTTTGGAGACGGACATCGAGACGCTCAAGTTCGAGATCGACGAGCTTGCCACCGAACTCAACCACAAAAAAGAAACGGTGCACAGCCTCAACACCGCCATCGGCAAGAACGAGCACAACATCGAGCTCCGGCAGGGCGAGATGAAACGCGCCCGGCAGGATATCGAATCCGCGGTCGGCGAAGTGGAGAACATGAACGCCGAGATCGCGCAGAATCAATCCCAGTGTGAGGCGCAGAAAGCGGAAGGCGAGCGCCTGACGGCGGTCATCGCCGAAAAAGAACAATCGCGTCTGGCTCTGCAGCAACAGTACGAACAGACCCGCAACCGGCTGAACGAACTCGACGGCCAGGTGAAACAACTCGACCGCCAGATCATGGAACGCCTGCACCACATCTCGCGCAAGAAAAACGAGTTGACCGCGCTGGAGACGCGCCGGCAGGGACTGGCCGATCGCGACCAGCGTCTGGAGACCGAACTGAACGAAGTCACCGAACAGATCGCGGCGCTCGAGACCGCACTCATCGAAGCTGAGACGAATTACCGCGAAAAAGCGGAGGTGCTCGAACGTCTGCAACGCGAGCAGGAACAACTCACCCAGCGCACCGCTGAATTGAAACAGCGTCTGGACGCACAGGAAGAAGCCGCGGAAGCCGCGCGCGAGCGCTACCTCGCGCAGAACTCGCTGTTGCAGTCCCTGCAGGAACTGCGCCGCAAGTTCGAGGGATTCGGTGACGGCGTGCGCGCGCTCATGGCCAACGGCGCGGGCGAGCACGTGCATGGTCTGCGCGATGTGCTGGTGGATGTCGTGAAAGCGCCGGCGGAGTTCGAAGCGGCGGTCGAAGCCGTCATGGGCGAAAAACTGCAAAGCATGATCGTCGATTCCTACAGCGATTCCATCGAAGCCATCCGTTACCTCGACCAGAACAAATCCGGCCGCGGCAGTTTCATTCCGCTCCGGCCGAAATCCACGGTGCGCCCGCCGCTGTACATGAACGGCAACCAGGGCGTCATCGGCCGTCTGGCCGATCTCATTCAAACCCGCGAGGAGTACCGTCCGATTCTCAACCACCTGCTGGGTCACGTGGTGCTGGTGCGCGATCTCGAAACCGCCCTGCACCTGCACGGGCACAGCGAGTTTCAGGGAAGCGTGGTGACGCTCAAGGGCGAGGTGATCGACGACGAAGGCCTCGTCACCGGCGGCGCACAGGATGACAACGACGCGGGACTGTTGTCGCGCAACCGCGAGATGGAAGAGCTGTCCGCCACCGTGGCCGATCTCAAGCAGGAGATGGATGCCCTGCAGGGCGAGGCGGTGCGCATGGAAACAGACCTCGCTTCGTTGCAGGAACAGGTGCAGGCCGGAAGCAAGGCCGTGCACGCGGCGGACATCGAACGCACGCACCGCTACAACGAACTCGAGCAGATGAAAAAGGAATCCGAGCGCCTGTCGCAGAAACGTTCCACCATCGAATACGAACGCACCAGCGGGCAACAGCAGTTGCAGGAACTCGGCCGCGAGCAGGAAGCGTTGCAGGAAACGGTGACCACGGCGGAAGCCGAACAGCAGTCGGCCGAAACGATGCGCGAATCGCAAAGCCGCGAACTGGCATCGCAACGCGAAGAACTCGACCACAAAGGGCAGGAGGCGAACCAGCTCAACGTCGAGATCACTTCACTCAAGGGCAAGGCCGAAAACCTGTTGCTGGAAGTCAAACGCCTCGAACAGCAGAGCGCGAACCTCGCCGAGCGCATCGCCCGGCGGCAGGAGGACAGCCGCAGTAACACGCAGAAGATCGCCGAATGCGAGCAGGCAATCCAGGGATACGAGCAGGCCATCATGGAGCAGGTGCGGGAGAAGGACGAACTCAGCCAGGTGATCGTCTCCGAGGAAGAAACGCTGAATGAAAAGGAAGACACCCTCGACCAGCACGAGAAGCAGGCGCGCGAGTTGGTCAAGCAGATTCAGGAAATCACTGAGGAGATTTCGCAGATCGAACTGAAACGCTCCGAGACGCGCATCCAGATCGCCCACATCGAAGAGAAGGTGTGGGAGGATTTCCACGTGTCGGTGGATGAGATGAAAGGCCGCGAGGAAAAGGAAATCGATGAGGACGCCGCGTCCGAGCACCTGGCGGGACTGAAGGACAAGGTCGCCAAGATGGGCGAGGTGAACCTCGCCGCGCTGTCCGACTTTCAGAAAGCCAACGAGCGCTACCTGTTTTTGCAGAAGCAGGAGGAGGACCTCGCCGAATCCATCCTCAGCCTGCACCAGACCATCGAAAAGATCGACAAGACCACGCGGCAGTTGTTCGCCGAAACTTTTGAGCTGGTGAACGAACATTTCAAGGCGAACTTCGAGCGTTTGTTCTCCGGCGGCCGCGCGGAACTCATCATGCTCGACCCGAGCGATCCGCTGGAGTCGGGCATCGACATCAAGGCCAGCCCTCCCGGCAAGACCATGCAGAACATCCAACTGCTCTCCGGCGGTGAAAAGGCGATGACCGCCATCTCCCTCCTGTTCGCCATTTTGCAGGTGCGGCCCAGCCCGTTCTGCCTGCTCGACGAGGTGGACGCGCCGCTGGACGAAGCGAACGTGACGCGTTTTCAGGACATGCTGAGCGAAATGTCCGACAAGACGCAGTTCATCATGATCACCCACAACCAGAAGACCATGAGCTTCGCCGACACCCTGTACGGCGTCACCATGGAAGAACGCGGCGCCAGCAAAGTCGTCTCCGTCCACTTGAATAACTAGCTCCCTTGCAGGGAGTGGCAACGGGCTGTGGTTCCATTGCCAGGCGAAACTTCTGGCATGTGTTATAAATCCACCCTGTTCCCTCCAGGCGTGGCCTGGGGTATAATCCTTTCACCGCGATCCTTTTTATTTTTTGCACACGGCATCATGGCGGAAGCGAAAGACATCGACGACAGTCTCGAGTTCCTGCGGTTCTTCGAGAAGTACACGGAGAAGGAAGACCTTTTGCAGGTCATCCAGCACCGTCTGGAAAAAGACCCGGCGCGCCTCGACCTCACCCGGCAGGTGATGAGCGAAAGCGATTTTAAAATGCTGTCGGAACTGCAACCGCTGGCGCGCGTGGTGTACCTCAACCTGTCCGAGACGGGACTCAGGACCGCCGGCATCCAGCAGTTGTGCACCTCGCCGCACCTGGGCCGGCTGGAAACGCTTGAGCTCGGCAACAACAACGTCGATGACGATGGCCTGTTCTTCCTGTCGCGCATCTCCATCTTCGAGAACCTCAAAACGCTCAACCTGGCGAGCAACGAGATCGGCCCGGTGGGCGCAAAAGCCTTGTCGGCAAGCAAGACGCTGGCCAACCTGGAGACGCTCGACCTTTCCTACAACCGCATCACCCCGCTCGGCATCAAGGCGCTCACCAACTCGGACCTGGGACGCCGCCTGCGTTGCCTCAAGCTGGCGGACATCGGTTTGGGCGACGACGGCGCGGAGCAGTTGTCGAAGTGCGAACAACTGGAAGGGCTGGAGACACTCGATCTTTCCGACAACAACCTCACCGACCGCGGCGTGGAGTGCTTCGCGCGTGCCAACGTGTTTCCCAACCTCAAGCGGCTGATCCTGAGCAACAATCCCATCGGCGACGACGGCGTGTACGCGCTGGCGGAATCGGAGTTGTTCGAAAACATCGAGGAGCTGGAGTTGCGGTGCGCGGGGTTGACGGCGGACAGCGCCATCACCCTCGGCCAGTCACAGCACTTCAAGAACATTCGCCGGCTCAACCTGAACAACAACGACATTCGCGCCGAGGGCACCGAAGCGCTGGTCGCCTCCGCCAACGTGAAGCACCTGGAAGCGATCGATCTGGGCGAGAACCAGTTGAACGCGGAAGGCGCAGTGGCGCTGGCGGAAAGCCCGAACGTGACGCACCTGAAAGAACTGCGGCTCAACAACAACAACATCGCCGACGAGGGTGTTGTTGCATTGGCGCAGTCACCATACCTGACGGGATTGGAAGAGTTGTACCTCGAGCAGGACAACTGGATACGTCCGCGCGGCGCCAAGGCCATCGCCGAGTCCACCACGTTTTCCAACCTGCGCGTGCTGGTGCTGGGATTGAACGTGATCGGTGACGAAGGCGCGCGGTACCTGGCCGAGTCCACCACCCTCAAGAGCCTCACCTTCCTCAACGTCATCGGCAACAAGCTGAGCAATGCCGGTGAAGACACCCTGCGTCATTCCGAAACCCTGAAGCTGAAACAACTGGAACTGGTGTGACCCCACCCTGTGGGGAACCGCGTCCGGCGCGGAGCGAGCAGGCAACGCCTGAGAAAATCAGCGTCCGTACCGGTCCTGGTAGTACGTGCTGTAGGCGGGGCTGTAGATGAAGGTGGCGAGGATCGACAGGTTGTCGCGGTCGATGGTGACCGGGAAGGGATAGTACGGCGCGGCGTTTTTCACCGCGTTCACCGCCGCTTCGTCCAGCAGGTTCGAGCCGGACGCATCGATAAGCAAGACCTCCAGCAGACGTCCGTCGCGGGAGATGCGGAAGCGCAAAGACAGGCGGCCGTTGATGCCGTGGCGCGCCGCTTCTTCCGGATACGTCCACACCCGCTCGATCTGTTGCTTGATGCGCTGGAAGTACGACGCGTACTTGGCTTCCTTCGTGTTGAGCGAGATCACCTCGTCCTCGTCATCCGGGTTTTCCGATTTCATGGAATCGGCGTCGATGGCCGCGTACTTCTCCGGATCGAATCCGTCCAACAGCGCCAGCGTGCTCTCCGAGTACTTCTTCGCCGCTTTCTTTTTCTGCGTCACTTCCGGTTCGGGTTTGTCAAAACCGGTTTTCGCTTCCTGAAAAACTTCACGCGGTGTTTTGGGCGGCGGGATCAGAAACTCCTTGCTCAACTCCACCATCTTCTCCGGCTGAGGCATGGTTTCCGGTTTGGGTTTGGGAATGAGTGATTTTTTGCTGGCGAAAAGTTTGTCGGTTCTTTTTTCGATGTGCGATTTCGACTGGCTGTTGGCGTTGGAGATGAGTTCCGAGGTTTTCGGCGGTTCCTGTTCCTTGGGCTGAACCGGGTCCACCACCTGCGGCGGTTTTTCCTTTTTCAACTCCGGTTTTTTCGGAACGTACTTCACCTTGATCGGCGGTTGCTCCGGCGCTTCCGGCGGGCCGGGCGGGATCATGTGATACGCGGTGAACGCCGCCAGGTGCAGGCCGAGCGACAGCACCAGAAACTGTTTGATCTTCGGTGGCGGTTTGATCGGGAATCGCATAGGTCCCTATTATATCCCTCCCCTCTTTTCAACGGGAGGGCTGGCTGGGATGCCCTTTGTTGTTTGGCAATCACCACCATTGAAATCATCAAGGAAGAGGCTTCAAGACCTCCCCCTCGATCCCCTCCCTGGTAAGGAGGGAAGTGGTAGGTTACGCCGCAATCCATGGTTGGCTCTGAACCATATCGTTCGCCAGCGCCGCACTGGCAGGGCCTTTATAACTTTAAAATATTCAATGCCTTATGGCAACTGCAAAGCCGCGGGCCCTTATTCTGCGCAGGGTTGGAAACGGGCCGTCTTTTCCTTGTACCAGCGGTACGCGTTGGCTACCAGCGGCGAGTGCAGGTTGGGCGTGTCGTAGCGGTCCCCGTCGTGGAACGGCACGTGCGGCATCTCCAGCGACCGGTAGAGGTCGTTCAGGTACACCGGAAAATCGGCGTACATGGCGATGCGTTCCTGCAGGCCCGGCATCGCTTCCCGTTTGAACTTCATCAACTCGCGGCCGAAGGGGTGGATGGATGCCAGCCCGTTTTCCTCGCCTTGCTCCTGCACTGCGTAGCGGATCAGCGATTCGAAATCCTCCCAGTCCTCCAGCGCATCGACGTCGGAGACGTACGCCGGGTCGTTGTGAAACTTGGCGACGAACGGGGTGTCGAGGAAGATCGACGCGCCCTTGTTGAAGTTCTTGAGGTGCATGCCGAACTTGTATTCGTCGTTCATGCGGTAAGTGCGCAGATCCGAGTCGAAGTGGCGGAAGTGCGACGCCAGCACCGGGAGCAGGCGCAACATGCGCGCGGGCGAGGTGAGCACCTTGTGAATGCCGGCGTTCAATATCTTGCCGTCCTTGCGCGTCTCGTGCAGGAGCTCGATGATATCCTCCTCGATTGCCGCGAGGTTGATGGGGTACGCGTTGGGTTCCTTCACGTCGTGCAGGCGTCCGGCCTTTTCGTCGATCACGCGGTAGTGGTAATTGCGTTGCACAAACTCGCTTGCCGGGTCTTCCTTGAAGTGCGGAAACATTTCCTGCCGCGAGTTGAGCCACAGAATCAGGTCATGCGTTTTGAGGTCCTTGTCGTTGAGCACGCGGTCGAGGTCATACAGAAACGGCAGGTCGCCGGGCTGAAACAGCACCAGTTCGTTCGGCGCCAGCGCCAGTGCGTTGCGTCCCAGCACCAGCGTGTGGATGAGCACCAGGTGGTCCGGGTCCTCGTGCACGAACCGAATCTTCTTGCCGCACGGCCCGATCGTTTCCAGAAACGCATCGAGCACTGTCTTTACTTCTTTCGAGCCGACGACCACGATCTCTTTCAGGCTGGAGACCATCAGGTTGCCCAGCGCGTAGCACATGAGCGGAATGCCGTAGATGGGGAACAGGAACTTGAGGCGGTCGATCTCGTCGTCGCGGGCGCGCAGGATCAGGTGGCTGATGCCCTTCTTGCCCTGGGCGATCTCGCGGCGCGCTTTTTCGATGGCTTCCTTGTCGGCCAGCTTGCGCGACTCATAAGCGTTGTGGGAAAAGCTGACGATGCACTTCTCAATGGTCGGATGGTTCATGCGTGACAACCGTGCGGAAACAGAGACCCTTCTTCCGGCGGCGTCCGGCGCGGGAGGGCTTCCTAGAATTCAAAATAATAGGTTGATTTTAAAGGTTTAATTATACACAACTGGAAGCGGCGCACCAATCGCAAACCGGGCTTTCCAAAAGCGGAAACCAGGCAAAGTTTCCGGTCTGCAAAAAAAACCTTGACCTTTTATATTTCCGTGAGTTGTGGCTGTTGGGCTTTGGGTAAATGGGCTTGTCTATCTGATTTTTTAATCATACAATTGAAGTATCGTTTGAGGAAATAAGGATTTATGAAATGGGCGACCCGACTCACATCATTGAATTGATTGACCGGATTCTGGAAGAAACCGAGGATCAGCCGGAGCTTCAGCAGAAGATCTTCGATCTGCGCGACGCGCTTCTGGCGGCCCAGCAGTCCGCTCAGCAGTACAATCTCAAGATCAAGACGCTGGAGGAAACCATCCGCCAGCTCAAGTCGCCCGCGCACCGCATCGGCACGGTGCTGGGTCCGGGTAACGACGACCTGGTGCGCCTGAACGTCGGCGGCACGGAATACCAGGCGGCGGTCTCACCGGAGATTCTGGAAAACGGTCCGTTGCAGGTCGGCGACCAGGTGGCGGTGAACGAAGGCTTCGTCGCCATCATCAAACTGCCGCGGCCGGAGCAGGGTCCCATCGCCCGCGTCGTCACCCGTCTCAAGGACGGCCACTGGATGGTCAACGGCGGCACCGGCAACACCGAATTCATGGTCCAGGTCTGCGACGACCTGAAAGAAGAAAACTTCCGCGAAGGCGACGAGATCATCCTCGATCCCACGCAACGCGTCATCCTGAAAGCCCTGCCCAAACGCGAGCAGAAGCTGGTGGTGGAAGACGAGTTCGTCACCGTCACCTGGGAGCAGGTCGGCGGGCAGGAAGACGTCATCAAGGAAGTCCGCAAAGTCATCGAGTACCCCATCCTGCACCAGGAAATTCTGGACAAGATGGAATACCGCATGCCCAAGGGGTTTCTGTTCTATGGCCCGCCCGGTTGCGGCAAGACGCTCATCGGCAAGGCCATCCTGTCCGACATCGTGAACAAACTGAAAGAGCAGAGCCACGACCTGAAAGATCTGGAAGGGCGCTTCATCCACGTCAAGGGTCCCGAGATCCTCAACATGTGGCTGGGTGAGTCGGAACGCAAGGTGCGCGAGATATTCAAGAAGGCGCGCGACTACCGCGAAAAGGGACAACTGCCTTTCATCTTCATCGACGAGGCGGAATCCGTGCTCGGCACACGGCAGGCGCTCCGCGTCAACAACATCTCGAATACACTGGTGCCGATGTTCTGTGCGGAGATGGACGGTATTCAATCCGTGCGCGACATGGTGGTGATCCTGGCGACAAACCGGCCGGACCTGATCGATCCCGCCATCCTGCGCCCGGGGCGCATCGACCGCAAGATAAAGGTATCGCGTCCGGACCGCGGCGACTGCGAGGACATCCTGAAGGTGTACCTCAAGAAGGAACTGCCCATCGAAGGCGATTCGCTGGACGCGTTGATCGAGCCGTTCCTCGACACCCTGTTCAGCACCAAGCCGGAGCAGGAAGCCCTGCTCCTCACCCTGCGCAACGGCGAATTCAAAAAACTGTACTGGAAGGATTTCATCTCCGGCGCCATTCTGGAGAGCATCGTGCTTCGCGCCAAGGAACGCGCCATCGAGCGCGCCATCGCCGGAGAGCCGCTGATGATCAAAGTGGACGACCTGTTGAAGTCGCTGGAACACGAGTTCGTGGAGAACAACGTACTGCCTGCGGATTCCAATATGGAAGACTGGCTCCAGCTTCTCGATTTCGATCCGAAGAACGTGGTGCGCGTGCGTCGTCCGCGTGACTCGGATCAGGCCGCGCACCAAACCATGAGCCGGTCGATTATATGAGTTCTGCCGTTCCCCTGCTGGGATTGGAAACCGAATACGGAATCATCCGCGAAGACCTGGAGGATTCCGATCCCGTTGAAGAGTCGATGGCGCTCCTCCAGCAGTGTCCGCTGAAAAGCGTGTTCCGCGGCTGGGCGTACAGCCGGGAGCGCACGCATCTGGACATGCGCGGGTTCACGGTGAACCACCTGGCGCAGGATGAAGAAGAAGACGAGTTCTGTGCGGAAGACCGCAAGCGGCCTTACAGCTATTGGGAAATGAAGTGCGACCGGGTGCTGGTCAACGGCGCGCGGTTTTACAACGATCACACGCATCCGGAATACGGCACGCCGGAATGCCGGACCGTGATGGACCTGGTCACGCACGATCAGGCGGGCGACCGCATCCTGCTCGAATGCGTGCGCCGCCGGAACGAAGAGCTGGGCGGACCGCACGTGCAGGTGTTCAAGAACAACACCGACTACAGCGGCCACAGTTACGGCACGCACGACAATTACCTGATTCCGCGCCGGTTGGACTTCGACGTCTGGGTGCGGGGATTGGTGCCGTTTCTGGTCACGCGCCAGTTGTACGCGGGCGCGGGCAAGGTCGGCACCGACGGCAAAAAGGTCGAGCCGTTCAGCGGTTTGCAGTTGGCGCAGCGCTCGGATTTCATCGAGTGCCTGCTCAGCATCGAGACGATGACGCAACGCCCCATCGTCAACACACGCGACGAGCCGCACGCCGCCACCGACCGGTATCGGCGGTTGCATTTGATTCTCGGCGATGCCAACATGTCTCCGTATGCGACGGCGCTCAAGCTGGGCACGACGCGGCTGGTGCTGGCGCTCATCGCTGACGAAACTCTGGAACTGCCGCCGGAACTGGCCGACCCGGTGCACGACGTGCAACGCACTTCGCGTGACCGCACCGGCACGGTGTTACTGAAACGCGGCAACGGACGCACCATCACGCCGCTCGACATTCAGGGCTGGTACCTGGAGCAGGCAAAGAAGAATCCGGGCCGCCTCGGCGACGAAAAAGAAGAGCAATGGATCGTTCAGGAATGGGAGCGTACGCTGAACGACCTGAGGGAAGGCTCCCACAAACTGAGCGACCGCATCGACTGGGCCATCAAGGAAAGCCTGTTTTCGCAGTTCATCGAGACCGAAGGGCTTTCGTGGGACGACCCGGTTCTGCAGAGCCTGGATCTGGAGTATCATAATCTGGATCCGGAGCGCGGCCTGTACTACGGCCTTCTGGAAACCGGGGATCTGGCTCCCTTCGTTCCGGAAGAGGACGTGGCCCGGGCGGTGCACAATGCACCGGCGGGCACGCGGGCGCGCATCCGCGGCCTCATGGTCGATCAGGAGCAGGACAATATCCGCAGCATTCACTGGACGGGTATTGAGTTCAAGAACGGTGACTATCTGGACCTGACGGACATCATCCACGAGCAGGATGTTGAGCGGGTTCTGGAAACCAATAAGGAGTTGTTCGCATGGAAATGACCGATCCCCTGCGCAGGGAAGAAAAGAAAGAATCTTCTCCCGATCCGAAGGAAGAAAGTGGTCCGTCCCGGCCGGACGTGTCCCGTCCCGGGCGCGACAGTCTGCTGAAGCGCATGAAAAAAGTGGACCCGAAGCAGTCGGAGAAATACAAACAGCGAACCGGTCAATGAGCGATTCTATACTTCATTCCCAAGGGCCGGGAGATTTCTACGAACTTCTCAAGCGGTCAGGGTACCAGTGGGCCTCGGCGCCGGAGAAGGGAAACCCGGTGGACGTATCGCAGTTGGTGCATGGCACCACGGTGTTGGCATTTCATTACAAGAACGGGGTCGTGGTCGCAGGCGACCGGCGCGCCACCGCCGGCAACGCCATCATGTATGACCGTTGCGACAAGGTCATCCCCATCGATGACTATTCCCTGATGGCCATCGCGGGCGTCCCCGCCACGGCCTTCGAGATGGCCCGCATCCTGTCTCACAATTTCGAGTACTACCGCCGATCGCAATTGCAGTCGCTCAGCACCGAAGGGAAAATCCGCGCGCTGTCGAAACTGCTCAAGGACAACATGGGCATGGCCATCCAGGGCGTGGGCGCGGTGAGCCCCATCTTCGCCTCCTACGACCTCAAGGAAAAGAAACCGTACATTTATTTTTACGATCTGTTGGGTGCGAACTTCGAGATCCGCACGCACACCGCCACGGGTTCCGGCTCGCCGGTCATCCGCGGCGTCCTGGAGCACGAAAACCTGTGGGGCTCCAGGCCGTTGGCGGAACGCGATTTCAAGGAAGCGTCGATGCTTGCCGTGCGCCTGTTGCAGACCGCCGGTCAGTTCGATTCCGCTACCGGGCAGGGTCGGCCCGACGACAAGATCTATCCCGTCGTGGCCAGCATCACCGAGGACGGCTACCACTTCCTCGAAGATGCCGAAATGGAAATCCTGTTCCAGGAATCGATGAAGAGGAACGCCTGAATGTTTGAAGAACCGTTTCGCTGGATGGAGGCGATCTCCACCCGGCATAGTTACGTCCAGGAAAAACTGCGCAAGGGACAGCCGGTCATTGCGGTTCCGTTCAAGGAAGGCGCGTTGATGATGGGGTTCACGCCCCAGCCGGGAAAGATTTTTGAAGTGTACGATCGCATCGCGCTGGGCAGCCTGGGTCACCCGGCGGATGTGGAACGCCTGCGCATGACGCTACTCGACATGGCGCATCTGGAAGGATTCAACCGATCGGAAAAGGACGTCACCATCGCCCGTCTTCTGCAGTTCGGCGTGGCCCCGGCGCTCAAGCAGAATTTTGAAGAGGTCATGCGCGCGCCGTATTTGGTGAAACTGTTGCTGATGGAGATGAATTTCGAGAACCAGCCGTTGTTCTTCCGCCTCAACTACGACGGGCACTGGGAGATGTTCAAAAAGGGCACGGTGATCGCGGGCGACGACAAGGAATCGGAGTACATCGAAAAAGAAATTGGAAAGCGAGATTTCGCTTCGCTACCCTTGGAACAGGCACTGGTGGAAGTCAGCCGTCTTTGGGAAGAGAGCAAAAAGCAGGGGACCGAGGAAGAACCGGGAGCGGAAAAGGGAACGGCCATGACGCTGGCCGAAGTCTTCGAGAATTGGACATTGGAAGCGGCGGTGTTGAGCACCACCCGGAAAAAGTCTCTGTTCCGGTGGGTCACTTCCGATGAATTGGAAACGCTCAAAAAAACCTGCGTGTGACTTATGAAACGGCGAATCTACGGCATTGAAACGGAATACGGCCTCCTTATCAAAGAGGAGGACTTCAAGTACGGGCCGATAGATGTGGCGGTCCGGGTCAAAAACCACATCTTCGATAAAAAGCAGGGCGTGCTGGACCTTCACTACCGCGCCAACGACGAGCCGCCGGGCAACGGCGGCTTTCTCGTTAATGGCGGCCGTGTGTACCTGGACATGGGGCATCTCGAATACGCTTCGCCGGAGTGTTCCAACCTCACCGACCTCGTCACCTTCGACCGCGCGGGCGACATGGTGGTGCAGGAAGCGCTGGAAGACCTGGGCTGGGGCGACCAGGTGGCGTTCATCAAGAACAACGTCGATCTGGAAACCAACGCCACCTTCGGCTGTCACGAGAACTATCTGGTCAGCCGCGCCTTTCAATTCGACAACCGCGAAAACCTGCGCCTGCTCGCATCGTTTCTGGTGACGCGCCAGATCTACGCCGGAGCCGGGCGTACCGGCGCGTGCAACCCGCAACCGTTCCGCGACTGGGACGACATCCATCAGGCGAAGAAGGATACGGAGGAAGTCCACTTCCAGTTGTCGCAACGCGCCGACCACATTCCCAACGAGTTCTACCGCTGGGTGCAGTACAACCGCGCCATCGTCAACACGCGCGACGAACCGCTGTCCGATCCCAGTAAATACCGCCGGATTCACCTGCTGGTCGGCGACTCGAACATGAGCGAGTTCGCCACCGCGCTCAAGATGGGCACGACCTCGCTCATGATGGAGTTGATCGAGCTGGGCGTCGCCAACCCGGACTGGATTCTGGCCGACTCCGTGGCCGCCATGCGGTCGATCTCGCGCGACCAGGAATTCAAGTGGCACATCCAGATGCGCGACGGCAACCAGAGCACGGCGCTCGAGTTGCAGTGGGAGATGCTGAAGACGGCGAAGGAATACCTGGCCGGGGCCAACGCCGACGCCGACTGGGTGATCGAGGCGTGGGAATCCGTGCTCACCGATCTGCCGAAAGGCCCCGAACATTTGATCGGGCGCGTGGACTGGGCGGCCAAGTACTGGCTCCTCACCGAGTTCATGGAAGCGGAGAACCTGGGCTGGAAAGACCCGTGGGTGAAAAGCCTCGACCTCGAGTACCATAATCTCAATCGCAACGTCGGCCTGTACTGGGGACTGGAAGAAACCGGCGATGCCAACCGCAAGACCACCGACGCCGCCATCGAGCACGCAAAGCACAACCCGCCACGCGGCACCCGCGCGGACGGACGCGGCGAGCTGGTCAAGCGCCTGGTCGAAAGCCAGACCGGGTACCTCATCGACTGGATCGGTTTCCGTCTCAACAAGGAGGAACCGTTTCTGATGCTGGACCCGTTCGTGTCCTACAAGAAAGACATCAGGGCGTATCTCGAACGCATGGACCTGCAACAGCCGTTCGACCGCGACAGTTTTTTCCGTTGATCCTCGCCACCGCCGGCTCGGCGGCATTCTCCTTTTCACTAAAATTTCGACGACCGTCTCCTCTCCGGGAGGCGGTTGCTTTGTCTTCTCCCACGTTATATGATGGGTTCATAACCAACATTTACTTTATGGAGATGGTGTGAGCGACTGCCTGTTCTGTAAAATCATGAATGGTGACATTCCGGGTGAAAAGGTTTACGACGATGACAACGTGTTTGCGTTCAAGGACGTCAATCCGCAGGCACCAACGCACATCCTGATCTGCCCGAAAAAACACATGAGCACCATCCTGGACATGGATACCGAGGACGAAGCGGTGATCGGTTCCATTTTCTCCGTCGCCAACACGCTGGCTACGGAGATGGGGCTGGAGAAAAGCGGGTTCCGGCTGGTGTTGAACTGTGGCTCCGGCGCCGGACAGTCGGTCTTCCACGTCCATTTCCATATGCTGGCCGGACGGCCCATGAAATGGCCTCCGGGTTGAGATCATGATCACACTTGACGAACTCTACGAAAAACTGAAGCCCATCCGCGTCGGCAACCCGATCTGCGAGTTCACGCGCGAACACTGCGAGCGCATCTGGCCCACCATCGAGCGCATCCGTGAACTCAAAAGGGAGAAGAATGCCATCATCCTCGCGCACAATTACGTGGAGCCGGAAGTGCTTTACGGTGTGGCGGATTATTCGGGAGACTCTTATGGACTGTCCAAAAAGGCCAAAGAGTCGAAAGCCGATGTCATCGTGTTCGCGGCGGTGCGTTTCATGGTGGAGACGGCAAAGATTCTCAATCCCGAGAAAACGGTGATTGACCCGAACCCGAATGGCGGCTGTTCGCTGGCCGACGGCATCATGCCTGCGGACGTGCGAAAACTCCGCAAGCAGTACCCCGATCACACCTTCGTCTGCTACATCAACACCACGGCGGAAGTGAAGGCGCTGTGCGATGTCTGCGTGACCTCATCGAATGTGTACCGCATCGTCGAGGCCATCGACAACGACCGCATCTATTTCCTGCCGGACAAATTGATGGCGCAGAACGTCATCGAGCACTGCCGCAAGAATGGCATCGATAAAACCATCGATTACTGGGACGGCACCTGCTACGTGCACGAGGAATACCAGCCGGGGGCGGTGGACTTTGTCCGCAATGCCAACCCCGGCGTCGATGTGCTGGTGCATCCGGAATGCGCGCCCGGCGTGGTGCAGAAGGCCGATTACGTCGGGAGCACCACCAACATGCTCGACCACGTGCGCGGCTCGTCTGCGGACACGTTCTTCCTGCTCACCGAGTGCGGCCTGACCGGTGTCCTGCAATCCGAGTTTCCAGAGAAAAAATTTGTCGGCTCCTGCACCATGTGCCGCTACATGAAGGCCAACTCCCTCACCGATGTTTTGGGCGCGCTGGAGAATCCCCAGCCGCACCAGATCATCACCCTCACGCCGGAAGTCCAGCAGGGTGCACTCCGTTGCGTGAACGCCATGTTCGAATACGCCGAACAACCCACCTCCAAATAACCGGACTGCGTCCGGAAGCAAAATAACTCGATACAGATTTTCTCTGGAAGATCGTGGTTTGTGTACCGTCTATATCCTTAACGGGTCATTCTGAGCGTCAGAGAAGAATCCATGTTTTTATGAATTGGATACTTTGACCATGGATGCCTTGCCGCAGACCACGTCCGCTATTCCGCGGGAGCGGAGGCGGGTTGTTTGTGATCCGCCGAATGCAGGGGTTTCTTCATGAATATCTGGTAGAGCACGGGCAGGACGACGAGCGTGAGCAGGGTGGAAGAGACGATGCCGCCGATGACCACCGTTGCCAGCGGCCGCTGAACTTCCGCGCCGGTGCCGGTGGCCATGGCCATCGGCAGGAATCCCAATGACGCCACCAGCGCCGTCATCAACACCGGCCGCAGGCGTGTCAAGCATCCATCGTACACCGCTTGGTCCAGGGGCACGCCTTCTTCGCGCAAGCGGTTGATGAACGACACCAGCACCAGGCCGTTCAACACCGCCACACCGGAGAGCGCGATGAATCCCACGGCGGCGGAAATGGAAAGCGGGATGCCGCGCGCCCAGATGGCGAACACGCCGCCGGTCAATGCCAAAGGCACGCCGGAAAACACAAGCAGAGCCTGCCGTGTGGAACCGAACGCCGCCATCAGCATGAGAAAAATCAGCAGGAGCGCCACCGGCACCACCAGGTACAACCGTTGCGTGGCGGAGATGAGGTGCTCGAATTGTCCGCCCCACGTCAGCCAGTAACCGGAAGGAATCTCCACGCGCTCGCGGAGGAGCCTCTGCGCCTCTTCCACAAACGTTCCCAGGTCGCGACCGCGTACGTTGGCGCTCACAAACACGCGGCGTTTGCCGTTTTCGCGGCTGATCTGGTTGGGTCCCTGCGCCACTTCCAGATCCGCCACCGTTTCCAGCGGGATGAAGGTGGGAAGTGATTTCACCTGCGGGCGCTGGGCGCCGACCGTGTGCGCATGTCCATTGTCCAATTGTTTCGGAAACGGAAGGGGAATGCGGCGCAGGTGGGGGATGCTTTCGCGGATGTCTTCCGGCAGGCGCACGACAAGGTCGTAGCGGCTGTCGCCTTCATACACCACGCCGGCTTTTTTGCCACCGATGGCGGTCTGCACGATGGTCTGGATTTCCGACACGTTGAATCCCAGCCGTGCCATCTCTGGACGCTTCAGCTTCACGGTGAGGATGGGCAGGCCCGTCACCTGCTCGACACGAACGTCGGCGGCACCGGGAACCTCTTCCAGCACATGCGCGATCTCTTCGGCCTTGGCCAGCAGGACATCCAGATCGTCGCCGTGCACTTTCACCGCCACGTCACTGCGCACGCCGGAGATCAGTTCGTTGAAACGCATCTGGATCGGCTGGGTGAATTCATATTTGTTTCCAGGGAGCGGTTTCAAGACTGATTCGAACTTTTGAATGATGTCGGCGCGGGTGAGAGCCGGATCCGGCCAATCGCGCCGCGGCTTCATGATGACAAACACGTCGGCGACACTGGGCGGCATGGGATCGGTGGCGATGTCCGGCGTGCCGATCTTGGCGAACACGTAATCCACTTCCGGAAACTGCTTGAGCTCCTTCTCCAGGTTGTGCTGCATGCGCACCGCCTGAGACAGGCTGGTTCCGGGAATACGCAGGGCGTGGATGGCGTGGTCTTCTTCATTGAGTGTCGGCACGAACTCGCGTCCCAACTGCATGGCCAGCAGGATGGTCAATACGAACAGCACCCCCGCAAAAGTCAATACCGCCGCCCGTGCGCCGAGCGTCGCAGTGAGCACCGGACGGTACACCCGTTGCGCCCAATTGAAAAACCACGTTTTCTTTTCGGACACGCGGCCACTGATGAACTGCGCCACCATTGCGGGGATGAAGGTGAGTGACAGGATCAACGCGCCGGACAACGCCGCCAGCACGGTGAACGCCATGGGAATGAACATCTTGCCTTCGATGCCGGCGAGCGTCAGGATCGGCAAATACACGATCATGATGATGATCACGCCGAAAATACTGGGGCGCGCCACCTCCGCCGCGGCAGTGCTGGCCACATCCAGCCGCTCGGCCTCAGACAGTTCATACCCGATTTCCCTCTGCGCTTCGGTGAGGCGGCGGATGCAGTTTTCCATGATGATGACGGTGCCATCGACGATGATGCCGAAATCGATCGCGCCCAGGCTGAGCAGGTTGCCGCTCACGTCGTTCGTCACCATGCCGGTCACCGCAAACAGCATGGACAGTGGAATGACCAGGGCGGTGATGAGCGCGGCGCGGAAATTCCCCAGCAATAAAAAGAGCACGATGATCACCAGCAGCGCACCCTCGGTGAGGTTGTTGCGTACGGTGGTCAGTGTTTTGTTGACCAGCCGGGTGCGGTCGTAGGTGGTGGTCACCTGCATGCCTTCGGGGAGCGTGCGCTCGATCTCCCGCATTTTTTCGTCGACAGCGCGGGCGACGCGGCGGCTGTTATCGCCTTTCAGCATGAACACCGTGCCCAGCACCACCTCCTGACCGTTGCGCGTGGCGGCACCGGTGCGCAGTTCCTTGCCGATCAGCACGTCGGCGACGTCCTTGATGTAAATGGGAACGCCCCGGTGTGCGCCGACCACGATGTTCTGGATATCTTCAATGCTTTTCACTTGGCCGGGCGTGCGCACCAAATACTGCTCGCCGCTTTTTTCGATGTAGCCCGCGCCGACGTTGTCGTTGTTCTTGCGCAGGGCGTCAACGATATCGTTGAAAGTGAGGTTGTAGGCGGTGAGCCATTTGGGGTCCGGGGTGACGTGGTACTGTTTCTTGTAGCCGCCGATGCTGTTCACTTCCACCACGCCGGGAATGGTCATCAACTGCGGCCGGATGGTCCATTCCTGCGCCGTGCGCAATTGCGCCATCGCTTCCACGCTTTTTCGGGTTTCGCGGTGGCCGTCCTTCCAGCTGAGTGCCCACATGTAGATTTCCCCCAGACCCGTGGCGATGGGACCCATGATCGGTTCCAGACCACCGGGCAGGGTGGTGCCCAGCTCACGCAGGCGTGCGTTCACCAATTGGCGTGCGAAATAGATGTCCGTGCCGTCCTCGAAAATGACCGTTACCTGCGACAGGCCATAGCGGGAGATCGACCACGTTTCTTTCAACTGCGGCAGGCCGAACATGGCGGTCTCGACGTAGTAGGTGACGCGCTGTTCGACTTCCAGGGGAGAGTAACCGGGGGCTTCGGTGTTGATCTGCACCTGGATGTTGGTGATGTCGGGCATCGCGTCGATGGGCAGTTTCTGAAAATTGTATATGCCCAGCACCGCAAGAAACAGAGTGGCCAGGATGACAAACACCCTCTGGCGAATGGCGAAATCGATGAACCGTTTCAGCACGGCAGGTTTCTCCCGATCAATGCGAATGGGTGGCGGCGGACTTCTGCAACTCCGCCTTGATAATGAAACTGTTCTCTTTCACATAGGCGTCGCCCGGCCTCAGGCCGTCCACGATTTCCACCCACTTGCCGTCAGAGTGGCCGAGCGTCACCGGGCGCGGTTCGTACTGGTCGCCCACTTTGATGAACACCACGGTCCAGCCGCGGAACGTCTGCACCGCATCGCGCGGCACCGCGAGCGGTACGGATCTGGTATCGCGGATGAGATCCACCTTCACGTACATGCCAGGCTTCCATTTAAGATCCTTGTTGGCAATGACGAGGCGTCCCGTGACGGTGCGCGTTTTTTCATCCAGCACCGAGCCGAGGAAAAACAGTTGGCCCACCGCTTTCATGTCCACGTTTTCGGCGCGTACCTGGATTTTCTGGCCGATCTCCACCAGGTTCATGTCGCGTGAGGGGATGGCGATGTTGACCCACACCTCGGAAAGCTCGGCCACCACGAATACGGAAAAATCTTTGCGGATGGCCTCGCCGACGGCGATGTGCTTTTCAATGACACGCCCGTCGATTTCCGAACGCAGTTCGTAATGCGTGAACGGCGGCGGGTTTTTGGATGTCAGGCGCTGGATGTCGCGGTCAGTCAGCCCCAGCGTCTTCAGTTTCTGCGCCTGGGTTTTGATGTTGAGTTCCGCCATCTCCAGCGCCTGCTTTTTCTCCAGCAAAGACAGCTTGCCCTGGTAATGCACCTTTTCGCGCAGAGCCTCGTACTGCGCTTTGGCTGACTGAAACTCTTCCAACGCCAGCAGGTACTCGGCGCGTGAGGAGATTTTCTTTTCGTAAAGGGTTTTCTCACGCTCGTACACCGCCTGCGTTCGCATCACGCGGGCGTAAGCGGGCACGATTTCCGCGCGGGAGTTGCCGAGAAACAGGTTGTCGATTTTGGAATACAACTCATCGAGGCTGAGATCGCGGGTCAGCAGATCCAGCATGATGATCGTGTTGTCGAAGATCTGTTTCTGGCGTTCGTGATCCAGCCGCACCGGCTCGGCGCGTTTGACGGCGGTGAGGTACTCGTTTTTGGCGTCGGCCAGTTCGCGGCTTTGGAGGACGGCCAACAGGTCGCCCACCTGCACCTTGTCGCCCATGTCCTTGTGCACGGCGACCACCAGCGACTCGACCCGCGGCACAATGTGCGCCACGCGTTTTTCATCGAGACCGATTTCGCCATCCAGCGTGACCACGTCGCCGATAGCGCGCGGACCCACCACGGCTGTTTGGATGCCCGCATTCTCCGCCTGCGCTTTGGAGATGGTGGCGCGGAACTCGATCTGCTCGTGCCTCCACTGGTATTTGTTGCCGTTCCATTCCGCCGTGATCTTCATGATGAAGGAATGTGGCTCGACCACTTCCCGATCGCCCAGCAGGTGGGGTCCCGAGGGTTTGAATTGAACCGTGTCCACACGCTCCATGCGTTCGAGATCGATCTGCAGCGTGATGTCGTTCAACGGAATGGCCGTGTCCCCCTTGGCCGTGGGATACACGCGGAATTCCGGCGGCACCCCCCGCTCGTACAGCACAACCTCCAGTTGCAGGTCGTCTTGCGTGAACAGCATGCCGTTGTGCGGGCCGCGCGGCATTTCGGGTCCGTGATCCGTCTGCCCTTCACCCTCAGGACTGTGACCCCCGCTGTCCTGGGATGCGGGGGGCAGGAAGGGAATCGACCCCGGTTTCAGAATGAGCACCGTCAGCAGAGCGCCGACAACGAGGATCCCCATCACTTGTAAAAACTGTTTGCGCTTCATCGTTGAGAGTCCTCCACAGTCGCCACCGCGCCCCCGAGTTTCTGGTTGAGCGGCGCACCGATGAGCCGCTCCACATCCGCCACCGCCGAATGGTATTCGCCCAGCGCGTTCAAATACTGCTTGCGTGCTTCGAACCAGGTGCGCTGGCTGTCGATCACTTCCAGGTACCCGAACTTGCCGAAGCGGTAGCCTTCCTGCACTGCATCGAAGGCCATCTTTGCGCCGGGCAGGACCTGGTTTTTAAGCGAGGTCACCTGCGTGTGCGCGTTCATCAGCCTGGCGTGGTGGTTGGACAACACGGTTTGCAATCGGATTTCAGCCGCCCGTTTCTGCGCTTCCACTTTGGACTTGCGGTAATGTGCTTCGGCAATGGCACCCTGGTTGCGGTCGAACAACTGGATTGGCAGTTGGATCTGGAACATCACCGTATTGTCACGGCTCTCCTGCACTCGGCGCGCGCCCACGCCCAGTTGCAGGTCGGGCACGGAACGGGATTCTTCAAGATCGATCACCGCGTCGCGATGGATCATTTCCGTGGCCCAGCGGGCGAGGTCGGGATTCCGTTTGAGGCGCGCCTCCAGTTCATCGAGTTCCGGGAGGGATTGAATGCCATACAGGTTGCCTTCCACCAGGTCGAAGGCGGCCAGAGAGCGACCCCACAGCGCGGCGAGCCTGCGCCGCGCGGCGTACAATTCGTTTTCCGCCTGTTGCCTCTGCATGCGTGTGGTGGACAACGTGACCGCCGCCTTGACTTCATCGATGGGCGGCACCTTGCCTGCCTTCACACGTTCCGTAACCGCCGTGTGCAGTCGTTCGGACAGCGCTTCCAGTTCGCGCACCAGTTTCAGCGCTTCCTGCCGCGCCAGCACATCGACGTACGCCTTCGCCGTATCGGTCAACACATTCATGCGCGCGGTTTCGTAATCCCATTCCGCGAGTTCGGTGTTCAGGTTGGCGGCGGTTTCGCGCTTGGTGCGTTTGCCGCCGAGCTCGATCCATTGCGTGAACAGGACCTGGTTTTCAGAATCCGATGCGCCGCTGAACCGGCCGGATCCCAGAACGTCCTGCACCACCGCCTGCACCTGCGGGTTGGGCATCAGTCCCTCCTGCAAAGCGCGCGCTTCGCGGGCGCGGATTTCCAGTTGGAACGCCTGCAAATCCGGGTTGTGGAGCAGAATGTGCGCCGCCACCTGCCGGAGGGTCAACACGCCGGTGAGATCGCGCGCATCGCGGGGGGCATCCTTTTTCAGAAACAAGCGGCCTTCGCTGTTTCCGTAAAGGTTGGGTTTGATTTTTTGGGCTGATGCCGGAGGCGCGAACAGAATCATTGCCAGTGCGCACACGGCCATCCGCCATAATAAAGCGTTCATGGTTCCTTCCCGTGATTACCCGGACCGCTTTCCATACCAAATGGAAAACGGCACCACGTGAAACATCACGTCACGCCGTCATGCGGGCGCAACGGATTTTGTTTTTATCTGTGAATGAAAAAACGGATCAGGAAAGGAGAGCGGGCGGCGCGCGGCCGGAAAGAGCCATGGGCAGGTGCCGGACCTCGGTGAGAGGCACGTCGTGCTGAACAGATTGCCAAGCGATGCGGTTTTCCTGTTGCGGAAGGATATGAAGCATTGCCAGCGGTACGGCGACCTTGAGCTTCACCGGCACCAGGCTGTGCTTGTTGAACTCGAGCTGAACGGTTTTGGAATCGCTTCCCGGCGTGGATTCGGAATGATGGTGCGACGCCTCTCCCTGGTGATGGGATGCGCTGGAATGCATCGCGGCGGCGAAGCCTTCCACTTCATGCGAATGAAAATGCCCCGTGTGGTCGTGCGGCTGCAGTTCGTCCGCATGTGCGTGAATGTATCCTGGATGGTAATGGAAGGAGAACCCGACGCAGAAGTAGAACGTCCACAACAGGATGAGGAGGTGGACAACCAATGATCTGGGTTTCTGCGCACGCGTTTGCATGAAACGTCCCAAAACCGGTGTTAAGGATTCAAAAATCGGATACCATGATTATAGCCGTAACAAGCGGGGTTCTCCAAATTTTTTGTAATTCCACACATTTCCGCAGGCGTGTCGGAAAATGTGGAAAGCGTTTTGAGGTCTTATGTTGCAGGTGCAGGGATTGAGCATGACGCGCGGCGTGCCGATTTTGAACGGCGTGTCGTTCGACGTCGAAAAAGGCGACCTGCTGGTGGTGCTGGGTCCGTCCGGCTCCGGCAAGTCCATGTTGTTGCGTTGCCTCAACCGGCTCGAACCTTACGACGCGGGCACGGTTCGGCTCAACGGAGAAGACACCGCCACCATGAACGTGCTGGACTTGCGCCGGCGCATGGGCATGGTGTTCCAGACGCCGGCGTTGCTGCCGTTTCGCGTACGCGACAACATTGCGTTGGGACCCGGCCTGCGCGGCGAAGTGATGGAAGACGCGCAATGCGAACACCTGCTCAACCAGGTGGGGCTGTCGAAGACGTATCTCTCGCGGCAGGCGGAAACCTTGTCCGGCGGCGAACAGCAACGCGTGGCTTTGGCGCAGATGCTGGCCAACAGACCGGAACTCCTGCTGATGGACGAACCGACCTCGGCGCTCGATCCGACCGCCGCGCTCACCATCGAAAACCTCATCAAACACATCAACCGTGATCTCGGTATCGCCGCCGTGTGGGTGACGCACGACGTGCCGCAGGCTCTGCGCTTCGATGCCATGACGATGGTGCTGATCGACGGCCGCATCATCGCCCACGGCAACATCCAGGACCTGATGAGCGATCGGAGCGATGACCGCTTGCGGCAATTTTTTGAAGGCCGTTTGCATTCCTCCGGCGACGACGGGCAAGAGAGAGGCGCGTATGCGGGTTGAGGCATTGCTGTTGTGTTACGGACTGGTCATCGTGTCCCTGCTGGTGTCGTATTACAACCGGCTGGATTTGGAGAAGGACGTATTCTATGCCTCGGCCCGGGCGACGGTGCAGTTGGTCATCATGGGCTTCCTGCTGGAAGCGATCTTCACGCTCGAACAGATCTGGGCGTTGTTGCTCATTCTTTTGTTCATGTGCGGTGTGGCGGCGTCCATTTCCGGCAAGCGTGGACGGACGATTCCGAATTCCTACCTGCTGGCGTTCACCGGCATCGTCATCGGCTCCGGCGTGACCTTCGGCATTCTCACCTTTGCGGGAGTGATCGAGCACGAGGCGAAGTACATCATCCCGCTGGGCGGCATGATCATCGGCAACTCGATGAACACCGCGTCTTTGGCGCTGAACCGGTTGACGGCGGAGTTAAGCCATCAGCGGCGGCGCATCGAAACGCTTCTGGCGCTGGGGGCGGACGGCAGGCAGGCGGCGCGCTGGGCGGTGCGCGACACCCTGCGCGCGGCAATGATCCCCACCCTCGACTCGATGAAGGTCATCGGCCTGGTGCACCTGCCGGGCATCATGACGGGCTTCATCATCGCCGGCGGTTCGCCCCTGGAGGCGGTGAAGTACCAGCTTGCCATCGTGTTTATGATCGCGGGCACGGCGAGCCTCACCGGCATGCTGGTGATACTTTTAGCGGTGCGTCATTGTTTTTCGAAAGACGTGCGACTGCTCGACCGCTTCCGCCCGCGGGCGGATCTGGGCTGAGGTGCAGTCAACGCTTCGCGCGGAAAGCAGGAAATGAATTTGGAAAACGGTTATTTCCGGAACGGTTTGGGGAGGATCTTCGTTTTGGGTGAGGCGGCGGAGGCCTTTTCGGCTTTTTGCGGTTCCTTGCCGTTGTCCTTTTCCGATTCTTTTTCTGGAGCGGCTTCTTCCTGAACCGGGATCAGCTCCCTTTTCTCGGTGGTGCGGAAGGGGAACAGCTTGATCTCGAGGAATCCATCGCAACTGCCCACCATGTAGATGAGGCAGATGTGGTCCTTGATCCAGGCGAAGGTGGACTGGCACATCGGTTCGCCGCAGGCGTCGTCGGTCGGCGCGTAGCTGTCGCCGCATCCTCCCAGCCTTCCTGAAAAATCCTTGAGCTCCGCGATTTTGGCGATGTCCACCTTGTCGAACTTGAGGAACTTCGGTTCCGACATGTGCACGATCGGTCTTCCCGCCAGACCCTTCATCAACTCCAGCAGGATGAGGTACACGTTGTCCACGGAAGCCAGCGTGAGCATGGGTTTGGGACGCTGGTTGTAGAGGCAGAAGTAGGCGTGGTGAAGCAGGTCGTCCAGCGTGTCCGGCGGCTGGTAGCTCCACAGGTCTTCGGAGAAACCGTCGCTGTAAACGAAACAGTAATCGTTGTCTTCCAGGTCCATCTCCGAATGAGTGAAATAGTCTTCCTCACCCAGGTGGAGAACCTTGTCGTTGAGCAGTTTCAGAAAGGCTTCGGTCTTGAGGTGCACAATGCGCCCCGAGCCCGTATCTTTCTCCAGAAATTCCTTGAAGCCATGTTTCAGGGCCTGATTGACGAGAGTCTGCGCTTTCACGGATTCCTCACAAGAGTTCGCTTTTAACAGAGTCCCCGGTTTTTATTATATCACCGATCACTTCGGGCCGATCATGTTCCCTGGCTGAACCTTTTCGTCAAATTCCTCGGCGGTGAGCAGGTTCAGCGCCACGGCGGCCTCCTTCAAAGAGGTGTTTTCCTCGTATGCTTTTTTCGCCACTTTGGCGGCATTGTCGTAGCCGATGTGCGGATTGAGCGCCGTCACCAGCATCAGCGAATCATTGAGGAAGTGCTGGATCCGGTCGTGGTTCGGCCGGATGCCCACCACGCAGTGTTCGGTGAACGACCGGCACGAATCGGCGATCAGCCGGATCGACTGGAGCAGGTTGTAGATCATCATCGGCTTGAACACGTTGAGCTCGAAATGGCCGCTGGCGCCGCCCACGTTCACCGCCGTGTCGTTGCCGATCACCTGCGCCGCCACCATGGTCATCGCCTCGGACTGCGTCGGATTCACCTTGCCCGGCATGATGGACGAGCCCGGCTCGTTGGCGGGCAGGATGAGCTCGCCCAGTCCGCAACGCGGCCCCGAACCCAGCAGGCGGATGTCGTTGGCGATTTTCATCAACGAACAGGCGATGGTCTTCATCACCCCGCTGGCCTCGACCACCGCGTCGTGCGCCGCCAGCGATTCGAACTTGTTGGGCGCGGTGACGAACGGCAGGCCGGTGATGTCCGCAATGGCCTTCGCTACCTTAACGGGAAAATCCTTGTGAGTGTTGAGTCCCGTTCCTACCGCCGTGCCGCCCAGGGCGATTTCGTACAGCCGGGGGAGACAGCCTTCGATGCGTTTTACGGCGTTGTCCATCTGCTGAACGTAGCCGGAAAACTCCTGTCCAAGCGTCAGCGGGGTGGCGTCCATCAGGTGCGTGCGGCCGATTTTGATGATGTCTTTGAACTCGTCCGCTTTCGTCTTCAGCGCGTCGCGCAGGCCCTTGACGGCGGGGAGGAGGCGTTCGTGGATCTGCTCGACGGCGGCGATGTGCATGGCGGTGGGGAAGGTGTCGTTGGAAGACTGGCCCTTGTTCACGTCGTCGTTGGGGTGGACCGGGTCCTTGCTTCCCAGCGTGCCGCCTGCCATCTCGATGGCGCGGTTGGCGATGACTTCGTTGGAGTTCATGTTTGACTGCGTGCCGCTACCGGTTTGCCACACGCGCAGGGGAAAATGGCCGTCCAGCTTGCCCTCGATCACTTCGTCCGCGGCTTTCACGATGAGGTCGCGCTTGTCCGCCGCCAGAACTCCGACATCCGCATTCACCTGCGCCGCGGCTTTCTTGAGGATGCCCATGCCACGGATGATCTCGCGCGGCATGGTTTCCCAGCCGATGTCGAAGTGGATGAGCGACCGCGCCGTCTGCGCGCCGTAATAGCGGTCCGCCGGCACATCGATCGCGCCCATGCTGTCGGTTTCTTTGCGGAATTCCATTGCTGTGACCTCCCCTGCGGTGATGTTGGAATGATTGAGTGATGGGATTAATTAACGTATTTTGGCGGACCGGTCAATTGCTGAAATAATTCTCGACTTCGGGCAATTGTTCGGCCAGATACAATTTGAGTTTTTTCAACAGACGCTGTTCCGCCTGCCGCACGGCTTCGCGGGTGATGCCGTAATGTTCGCCGATTTCCTTGAGCGACACCGGGTCCTCCGCCAGGATGCGCGTGGCGATCAGTTCGCGCTCGATGGGTTTCAGCTCGTCGAGCATCTGCTCGATCTTCTCCCGCACGAGGCGGTGGAACTGCTCGACCTCCAGATCCTCGTCGGGCCTTTTGCCGTCAGTGAGCGTTTTCATCGGCGTCAGCGTACTGTCCGGTTGCGATGGCGTTTCCATGGACACGTCGGCGGCGCCGAGGCTGGCCTCGACATCGATCACGTCCTGCTCGTCCACGCCGAAGTGCTCGGCCAGCAGTTTGGGTGAGGGATCGACACCCTCGGCGATGAGTTTTTCCTTGGTCTTTCTGAGGTTGTATAAAAGTTTCCGCCGGGCGTTGGTGGTGCCCACCTTCACCAGCCGCCAGTTGTCGAGGATGAACTTCAGGATGTAGGCCTTGATCCACCAGCTCGCGTAGGCGGGCAGGCGCACGCCGCGAAAGGGATCGAAGTTCTGCACCGCTTTCATGAGGCCGACGTTGCCCTCCTGCACGAGGTCCATGGTGTGTTGCCACTCACGGCGGAAGGTGAGGGCGATCTTCACCACCAGCATCAGGTTGTGCGTGATCAGCTTGTACGCGGCTTTCACGTCGCCGGTTTCCTGGTACTTGAGAGCCAGTTCGTGTTCCTCTTCCGGGCTGAGCTCGCTGTACTGGCGGATTTCCTGGATGTAGGCGGCCAAAGGATCGAGCGGTGCGAGCGCACTGGTGCCGCCCACCATTGGCAGATGGCGCTCCTCATCCTCCTCCTGCCCGCCGTCCTCGTCTTCGGCGTCGAGCACGTCCGGCTCCAGCGGCATGGACTCGGAGTCGTCCAGATCCTCGTTGTACTCGCTGTCGTCTTCGTGTTTCCAGTTATCACTCATTTTTTATCCATCAGCCTGAATAAATTTTTCAGGTTCCATTCACTCTTCAAGTTTCCTCGTCGCCCGCGGCTCCTCAGAAAACCCTTAAAGGAGGAACCCCCCTGGCGTCCCTTACTAAGGGGGAACTAAACTGTTCCCCTCGGACCATCGTTTGGCCATATGCAGCCTTTCCAAATGAAAAGGCATCTTGCCTCCATTGGCCGTGGGCCTTGCCCACCGGACTGCGTCCGGAAACAATGGAGTGGATTCAGAATTGCGCCCAGAAACTTTCAATCCCCATGAAACGCATTGCCCGTCTGCCGTGGGCCTTGCCCACCTGCCGTTGAATGGGCGAGAGATTCCACGTACAATGAAGCCATGGCACGATTTGCATTGATTGCACTGGGCATCCTGATCCTGTTTTTTCTGTTCCGCTGGGCGTTCGGCTCGTCCTCCCAAAAGGCGGAGAATCCGGACGCGACGGAAATGGTGAAAGACCCCAACTGCCGCATGTATGTCCCCAAACCGGAAGCCATCCGCACAACCATCCAGGGCGATGAGCTCTTTTTTTGCAGTGAGAAGTGCGCCGAGGAATACAAGAACAAGCAGGCATCGGCGCGGTGACGGGGAAACCCAGCCCGGCACACGCTCAGCCGTGAGGTCCTCCCCGCGGCCCGGACGCCTTGATAACCAGTTGATTTTAAAGGCGACTCAAGTTTAGCGTGTTTTCATTGTATCATATCCGGACTGGGTAGAAGAAAGCCCCCTTTGAGGGGAAAACGTTTTTTGAAAGGGATCGATGTGTTGGATTTAAGAAAGTGGATCGGTCGGGGGGCTGTGGCCGCCCTGTTGCTCGCGTGTCTGGTTTCCCCCGTGGGAGCGGAGGAGGGAGAAGAGAAACCCTGCCAGCCGGTGGAAGCCAAAAAGGTGAAGGTGGAAGGATACATCAACCGCGAGTTCACGCCTGAGACGCGGCGGATCGTCAAGGAGTTCCTGGAGATCGGCCATGCCGAGTCCCGCGTCCGCCCGTTCCCGCTGGGCAAGACGTCCAAGGTGGTGGCGGTAGGACGTTGCGTGCCCGCCTACATTGCGCGCCATGTGCTGAACACCAGCCTCAAGTACACGGAAGGCATCGAGAGCCTCGTCAACCAGGCGTTCCTGCATTCGCACTGGATCGGCATTGGCGTCACCATCTTCGACGAACCGTCTCAGCAGACGGTGACGAAAGAACAGGTGGAACAATTGCTCGATCCGAAACTGAGCGATGAGGAGTTCCACGCCTTGTACCGCAAGTTTTCCGTGCAGGACGACACGGTCACCTTCATGGGGCTGAAAAAACCCAACGTCAAAAAAGTGGATTAGGCGGGCAAGGCCGGCGGCAGGATGGCTACTGCCCGGTGGTCCCTGCGATGATCCGTGGGCGCACTTCTAAGTTGCCCCTGTGTTTATTGTGGACGATTCGGGGGACAGAGTCTCCGGCCAATGGAAGCAGGCTGAGCGGATTTCGATAAGTCCCTGGTTCCCCTCCCTGCAAAGGAGGGGAGGAAACGGAACCTTGAAGTCCTTTGATAAAAGGAAGGGACTTCGCAGGCGGTGCGCCGCCTTAAACCGCGTAGGCCAGGGCAACGTTGTGCACGGGGATCTCCGGATTCATGGCGGCGGTGACTTCCCCGTGGATCAGGTACCGCACCAGGCCGATGGCCGACTCCTCCCGCACCAGCAGGCGTTTCATTTCTTCCCAGCCGCATTGGTTGCCTTTCGAAAAGGCATCATTCCATTTGAGGTGAAGCGACTGGTTCAGGTAGTCCGCGCCTTCCATTTCGAACACGTGTTCGTACACATCGATCAGCACCTGAAACTGATCGGCTTGACTGGTCACCTGAAAGACGTCGAATCCGCCGCTGGTGAATCCGAAGATGTATCCCAGCGCGTAAGGCGACTGCGACCGCGTGGTGTGTTCCGAACTCTGCGACAGGGCGATCAGCAATTGCATGTTCAGGTTGCGGGTCACGAACTGGCTCAATGCATTCATCTTTTCCATTTTTTTATTCTCCTTTTTTAGTCGTAGCCAGACTACGCCCGGTCTATTGGGATTCAGTTTGGCCTGCATGAGAAGTGCGCTTGGTTTTGCCGGCGGGATGGGGGAGAATGGGCACGGACGGGCGCTTGCAGGAGGTGCGGGATGGGAAAAATCGGATTATTGAAGTGGATGGGCGCCGCTCTTCTATTGTGGATGGGGTGGGCCGTTTCGCCCGCAATGGCGGCGGAAGAAGCGCCGTGCCCGTCCATCGAGGAACAGCCGGTCAAGATCGAGGCTTGGCTGGCCAAGCGGCTGGAACCGCAATTCCCCGCCATTCGCGAGGAAATGGCGTTGATGGGATTCACCCGCGTGGTGTTGTGGCCGTACCCGGCGGCGAAGAATCCGTCAAAGGTCGTCGCCATCGGCCGATGCGTGCCCGCCTACATCGCCCGTCACGCTCTCCAGCAGGCGCTCTATCATTACGGCGGTGTGCATGCGCTGGTGCACCAGAAGTTCGTGCACGATCATTGGATCGGCCTCGGCACCTCGCTGTTCGCCGAAAGTTCGCTTCAGCCCATCACCCTCAAACAACTGCAACGCCTGCTCGATCCCGCCCTGGGCACGCCGGAGTTCCAAAGTTTGTATCGTCAATATACGGTGCAGGATGTTAACGTACCGGCATTCGGGCTGGACCTGCCCAACCCGAAGCTGATGAAGTGATCCTCTTTTAAACCTTTCCCCGGTAACCTGTGGCCACTTTCGATCTCATCGCCATCCTGCTGTTTCTGACTGCGGCGTTCGCGTATCTCAACTACCGGTTTCTGAAACTGCCGGCGAGCATCGGCCTCATGGCCATCGCCCTGATGTTTTCGCTGTTGTTGATTGCGGTGGGCGAGCTGGCGCACATTCCGGCGCTGGAGTCCACGGCACGCGTCATTCTGGAAGGAGTCGATTTCGAACGCCTCCTTCTGCACGGCATGCTGGGAGCGTTGCTGTTTGCGGGGGCGTTGCACATCGACCTCGGCGACCTCGCCAGGCAGAAATGGATCATCACCCTGCTGGCCACCGTGGGCGTGGTGCTGTCCACCTTTCTCGTTGGCGGTTTCACCTACGGCGTGGCGCAGGTGCTGGGACTCGACCTGCCGTTTCTGTATTGCCTTGTGTTCGGCGCGCTGATATCGCCCACCGACCCGATCGCCGTGCTGTCGATCCTGAAATCCGCCAACGCGCCGAAGGAGCTGGAGACGAAGATCGCGGGCGAATCGTTGTTCAACGACGGCGTCGCGGTCGTTGTGTTTCTGGTGATCGCGGGCATTGCCACGGGCGCGCGCGAGCCGACTTTTGGATCGATCGCCCTGCTGTTTGTGGAAGAGGCGGTGGGGGGTGCGTTGTTCGGGCTGGCGACGGGGTACGTCGCCTACCGCCTGATCCGTACGGTGGACAACTACCAGGTGGAAGTGCTGATCACCGTTGCTCTGGTCATCGCCGGGTACGCGGCGGCGGAGGCCATCCATGTGTCCGCACCCATTGCGGCGGTGGCGTCGGGACTCCTCATCGGCAACCACGGCCGGACGTTTGGCATGTCCGCCACCACCACCGAGCATGTGGACACGTTCTGGGAGTTGATCGACGAAATTTTAAATGCCGTGCTGTTCGTCCTGCTGGGGCTGGAGGTGATGATCCTGGTGTTCGACGGCTCCAGCCTGCTGGCCGGTGTGCTGGCCATCCCACTGGTTTTACTGGCGCGGTTTGCAGGGGTTTCCCTTCCTGTGTACATGCTCAAATTCCGCCGCGAGTTCCCGCCGAAAACCATCCGCATCCTCACCTGGGGTGGATTGCGCGGCGGCATCTCCATCGCCCTCGCCCTGTCCCTGCCTGCCTCGCCGCAACGCGACGCCATCCTCATGATGACCTACGTCGTCGTGGTGTTCTCCGTACTCGTGCAGGGGCTGACCATCGGCAAACTTGTGCGCTCCAGTCTGAAACCGTAAGTCATTCAAAATCAATCGCCCAAAATTTAATTTCTAACGCGAATCAAATTGAAGTTTACCGGTTTGGTTTTGGTCGTTACCATAAATATAAGAAGTGAATATTTGCACGCACGACCCCGCAAGGAATTATGGATTACGATACCGTCATGGCGTACAGTTCGCGCCTGTTTCATCAATACGCCAGCAGTAAGGCTTTAACCCATCAGCATACCTTTGCCCGCGCTTTGCAGGAGAACCCGGAGTTTTACGACGACGTGCGCCGGGAGTTCCTGGATACGCTGGGGAGTGTGTGTGCGACGAGGGATCATTACGCTCAGAAATGCGCGCTGAGGCAGGTTCTGATGGGGCACGCCCGCAACCGGGTGATGTGGGAGGAGTTCTTCCAGAAACGCTGGCTGGACACGGAAAGGCAGTTGATTTACGTGTACTTCAAGGACGCCTGGGGGAATGTGCCGTTTGGTGAGTTTCAGCAGAAAACGGCGTATTTTCAACTGTATTCCGCCGCCCTGCAGACGCTGTTTCAGGCCGTCCTCGACCGCTACTACGATCAGGTCATCAAGAACAGCTACGCACCGCTATTGATGAAAAGCTACCGGTCCTACTACCGCAAGCTGTTCGAATCCATCCTCTGCCACAGCCGTGGCGAACCCTACCCCGAAATGGACGACGTCCACCGCCTGAAGAATTTCATCTCCGGCGTGGAAAAACCCGCCCTCTCCGGCGACGAACGCGCCTACGATTTAACGGAAAAATAGATCCGGCCTGAAAACGTATTGTTTACCCGCGGCGGACCAGCCGGACGGCGTGGGAAATGGTCTTGTCGCTCTTCTCGTACCAGTAGGGACAGCCGTTGATGTAGAACAGGATCTGCGCTTCCTTGCCGCGTTCCTCGGTGGTCCAAGTGGTGTTGCCGGCACCTGGCGGGAAGATGGAGTCCATGCGGATGTCGCCACCCTTGAAATCCTTGTTCAGTTTCTCCTCGTCGTACAGCGACGCCGCCTCCTGAAAGCTGGGCAGACGCCAGTCGCTGTGCCCGCCGAAGTTTTCCGCGTTGACCTGCTTCGCGTATTCCTGCGCTTCGTCCCACGACACTTCCTTTTCCAGATCGAGGTAGGAGTCCGTGGCCTTCCAGGTGAGGCTGGTCTGCGAGTCGTAGATGGTGCCGTTGTCGCTTTTGATGAATCGGGATTTGGGCTTTTCCATGGGTCTCCCTGTGCCAATAAAAAACCGGGCCGATTGGAAAGGTCCGGAAGGGGTTCGATGATTGTCAGAATTCCACTCTATATAGCAGAATTCACGGGATTCTGTAAAGGTCCTCGCGGCGGTCGGCGATCAGATCGTTGTGCGGGTTGATGCTTTTGTTGCGCGCGTCGGCGAGGTCGATTTCCACCACGTGGTCCTCCTCGCCTTCCTCCGAGGCCCGCACCAGTACATGGCCGTCCGGGTCCACCACCTGGCTCTGGCCGATGAACCGCAGGGTCTCGCCCTCGATGCGGGATTCGGAACCGACGCGGTCGGCGGTCACCGCGAACACGCGGTTTTCCAGACAGCGCGTGATCATCGACTGCGGGCAGTGTGGCAGGACGAGGTTCGCCGGGTGGGCGATGAGATCCGCGCCTTTGAGCGCCAGCGTCCGCGCCGTCTCCGGAAAGCGCCAGTCGAAACAGATCATGATGCCGATGCGCGCCTTGCCGATGTCGAACACCGGCAGAGGCAGGTTGCCCGCGGCGAAAAACTTTTTTTCCGTGTCGAAGATATGCGCCTTGCGGTACTTGCCGACGTAGCCTTCCGGACCCGTCAGCACCGCGGAGTTGTACAGCGTGTCGCCTTCCACTTCCGCCAGTCCCGCCACGATGTACATATTGAGGTCGGCGGAGAGTTTCATCAACGCGCGGGTGGTCGGTCCGTCGGGCACCGGCTCCGCCAGTTCGCGCGCTTCTTTCTGGTTGCGGAACTGGTAGCCGGTGGTGAACAGCTCCGGCAGGACGGCGAGATCGGCGTCCATTTTCCGCAGACGCGTTTCGGCCTGTTTGAGATTGGTTTCGATGTCGCCGAACACCGGCAGGGTTTGCAGGAACCCGACTTTCAGGGGATGTTTCATGAGTTCAGTGTATCAGATGCGTGGGTGCGGGCAAGGGGGTCCGTGCAGGCGGGCTTACCGGATTTTATAATTGCGCCTGTTTCTGCCGCAGGAGGTGGTCGATGAGCACCAGGGCGACCATCGCCTCGGCCATCGGCACCGCGCGCGGTGCGACGCACGGGTCGTGCCGGCCCTCGACGCGGATCTTGGCTTTTTTGCCTTTCTGCGTCACCGTGTCCTGCTCGCGGTTGATCGATGACGTCGGTTTGACCACCATGCGCAGAACGATGTCATTGCCGTTGGAGATGCCGCCCAGCACGCCGCCGGCGTTGTTGGTCTGGGTGGTGATCTTGCCGTTTTTGGCGATGAACACGTCGTTGCATTCCGAGCCGCGCAGGCGCGCCGCCTCGAAGCCGATGCCCACCTCGACGCCTTTTACGGCGGGGAGTGACATCAGTGCTTTGGCCAGGTCCGCATCCAGCCGGTCGAACACCGGCTCGCCCAGTCCGGCGGGCACGCCCTTGGCGATGACTTCGATGACGCCGCCCAGCGAATCGCCGTCCTTGCGCGCCTGCAGGATGGCCTCGACCATGCGCTCGGCCATCTTCTTGTCGGGACAGCGCACGATGTTGCTTTCGATTTCCCTCTGGCTGAAGGTCTGCATGACCAGGTCGCCGATCTGCCGGGTGTAGGCAAACACTTTTATTTTGTGACGCGCCAGCAGTTTCTTGGCGATGGCCCCGGCGGCGACGCGTCCTACGGTTTCCCGCGCGCTGGAGCGGCCGCCGCCTCTGTAGTCGCGGAAGCCGTATTTTTTGTCGTAGGTGAAGTCGGCGTGCCCCGGCCGGTACAGGTGCTTGATGAGTTCGTATTTGGAGGAGTCGGCGTCGGCGTTTTCCACCATCATGGCGATGGGACTGCCGGTGGTCTTGCCCTGGAACACGCCGGACAGGATGCGGATCTGATCCGGTTCCTTGCGCGTGGTGGTGACTTTGCTCTGGCCCGTTCTGCGGCGGTCGAGTTCTTTTTGAATCTCTTCGGCAGTGATGGGCAGTCCGGCAGGACAGCCGTCGATGACCACCCCGATGGACTCGCCGTGAGACTCGCCCCACGTCGAAATGCGAAACAGTTGTCCAAAAGTGTTGCCGGGCATGGCGTACTGGTTTCCGTTTTATGAAAGCGGTTACAGGCGGGCTGGCGCGGAAACGCGCATCCTCCGGGGTCAGCCGGGGTTCAAGCACAAAAAAAGCAGGGCAAACCCTGCTGGCTCAACCTGCCTTCCGATCGAAGTTGTGGGGGAGAGGAATGCGTAAAATCAAAGGGTTAATCGTCATCGTCGAAGGAATTGTCGTCGCCGGCGGCCTGATCGTCCACCAACTCCCGCAACTCTTTACCCGCCTTGAAAAAGGGGACGCGTTTGGCTGGGACGTCCACCCGGTCGCCGGATTTCGGATTCCTGCCAATGCGGGCATTACGGCTTCTTACCCGGAAACTGCCGAAGCCTCTCAGTTCCACTTTTTTACCTTCGGCCAAAGACTCGGTGATGCTTTGAAAAACTGTGTTTACGACAACCTCAGTTTGCTTTTTGGTCAAATTGATTTGTGCCGAAACTTTTTCAACCAACTCCGCCTTGGTCATTCAAATCTCCCCCTGAAAGATTGATTTTTGCCGAAAGTATATCACTAAGGTCAACGAAGTCAAGAGTTTTGCAGGCTTTACGGGATTTGATTCGAGAAATCGAAATTATCCGAGATGGGTCGAAGCCGGGAATAAAAATGGAAAAATATCGGATTTACTAAAAATTTTAGGTGACTCGTGACGTTTTTGAACGGGCAGGCGAAAATCTTATAACTTATTGAATAATAAAGCTATGGAAGCCAGAGGTAGAGCAGGCGGGGCAGTTGCGTGGGCCACAGGGAGGTTTCGAGGCTTTCGCTGACATTGGCTCCCAGCAGGATTTCTAGCAGGCTCTTTTCGGGCCGTTCCACCACAACCCGGGGGCGGCCTTGAATGCCCACTGCCTTCGCCAACTGCTGGATGGTTTCTTCCAGCCCGCCCATGTCGTCCACCAGCTTGTAGCCTTGTGCCTGCTTGCCGGTGAAGACGCGACCGTCCGCCAGGCTGCGCGCGGTTTTCATATCCAGCCCGCGCCCTTCCGCCACGGCGGTGATGAACTGGTTGTGCACGTCATCGGAAACCTTCTGCATGTAACGCCGCTCGGTCTTGGTCATGGGCCGCGTCGGCGAGCCGATGTCCTTGTACTTGCCGCTTTTGATGACTTCCGGTTTGATGCCGATCTTGCCGATCAGTTCGCTGGCGTTGGTGAAGGCCATGATGACGCCGATGCTCCCGGTCAGGGTGCCGGGGTTGGCGTAGATGCGGTCGGTGGCGCAGGCGATGTAGTAGCCGCCGGACGCGGCCATGGAGCCCATGGAGGTGTAGATGGGTTTTTTGTCGGCGCGGATACGCAGGACCTCTTCATAGATTTCCTGCGACGGTGCCACGCCGCCGCCGGGGGAGTCCACACGCAGGACGATGGCCTTGATCTCGGCGTCGCGCCGGTAATTGGACAACTGGCGGACGATGTCGCCGGAGTCCATGATGACGCCGGTGACTTCAACCAGCGCGATCTTCTCGCGCCCGTTGAACTCGCCGTCGCCCAGGAAACGGCCGAGCAGGGACGACCCGGCAAACAACGCCAGCAGGATGAACAGGAACCACCAGAATCCTCTGCTGAAGCTCCTGCGTTCCTTTTTGCCGGAATCTTTCGCCGGATTGTCCATGCGCCGTATCCTTTATGAATGAAAAGGAACCCTCCGGTCAGGAGGATTCCCCTTCCTCTTTCGACTCGTCATCGAGTTGCACGTCCTCGATCTCCGAAGGATCGAGGTTTTCCTCGTACGCCTTGATGCTGAGGCCGATCTTCTTGTTGGCCGTGTCCACCTTGATGACCTTGGCCTTGATCTCGTCACCCACCTTCACCACCTTTTCCGGATGCGTGACTTTTTTCGAACTCAACTGCGACACGTGGATCAGGCCTTCCAGCCCGTCGTCGAACTCCGCGAACGCACCGAAGCCGGTGACCTTCACGATGGTGCCGGCGATCTCCTTGCCCAGCGGATACTGCTCGGGGATGTCGTCCCACGGGTCGGCCTCCAACTGCTTCATGCCGAGGGAGATGCGGCAGTTGTCTTTGTCGATGTTCAACACCACCGCCTGCACCTTGTCTTTTTTCTTGAGCAGTTCGGAGGGGTGCTTGATCTTCTTGTTCCACGACATGTCGGAGATGTGAATCAGGCCATCGACGCCGTCCTCGAGTTCCACGAACGCGCCGAACTCGGTGAGGTTGCGCACGATGCCCTCGGCGGTGGAGCCGATCGGGTACTTCTCCTCGATGTTTTCCCACGGGTTGGGCTCGGTCTGCTTCATGCCCAGAGAGATGCGTTTCTTTTCCTTGTCGAGCGTCAGCACCACCGCCTCGACGCTGTCGCCGATGCTCACCATCTTGCTGGGGTGTTTCACGTGGCGGCTCCACGACATCTCGGAGACGTGCACCAGGCCCTCGATGCCTTTCTCCAGCTCGACGAACGCGCCGTAATCGGTGATGGACACCACCTTGCCGTTGATGCGGGTATTGACCGGGTACTTCTGGTCGACGTCCACCCACGGGTCCGGGGTGATCTGCTTGAGGCCCAGGGAGACGCGCTCTTTTTCCTTATCGTACTTGAGCACCATGACGGTGACCTTGTCGCCGATGGAGAACATTTCCGAGGGATGGTTGACGCGGCCCCAGGACATGTCGGTGATGTGAAGCAGGCCGTCGATGCCGCCCAGGTCGATGAACACACCGTAGTCGGTGATGTTCTTGACGATGCCGTCCACCTGGTTGCCTTCCTCCATTTTCTGGAGGGTGTCGGCGCGCGCGTGCTTGCGCTCCTCTTCCAGCAAAACACGGCGGGAGAGCACGATGTTGCCGCGCTTCTTGTTCATCTTGATGATCTTCATCTTGAACTTTTCGCCGATCAGCTTTTCCAGGTTGCGCACCGGCCGCAGGTCGATCTGCGAACCCGGCAGGAAGGCTTTCAGACCGATGTCCACCGTCAGGCCGCCTTTCGCCTTGGCGACCACGGTGCCTTCGATGATCTCTTCCGCTTCGAAGGCTTTGACCAGCTTCTCCCAGATTTTGATCTTGTTCGCCTTTTCCTTGGACAGGACGACGATGCCGTCTTGGTCCTCCACCCGCTCCAGGTACACCTCGACTTCGTCGCCGATGTTGAGCGGTTTCTCGCTTTCCGGGAATTCGTTGAGATTGATGACGCCTTCGGATTTGAAGCCGACATCGACGGTCACCATGCCGTTGCCGACGTTGAGCACGCGTCCGTTGATGATTTCGCCTTCGCGGAATCCGGTCATGCTTTTTTCCAGGTAGGCTTCCATCTCTGCCCGGATCTGCTTATCTTCTTCGGTCATTTCTTCGACGGTTTCGTCGAGATCAAAATCTGTGTTACTCACAATGATTGTCCTCCAGGATGCACCAGGTACTGCTGTTAAAGGTTAATAATCCAGTTACGATTTGCTTTTCATTTCTTCGGGTGTGGATTCGATGACCCGCACCATTTTTTCCACCACGTCGTCGATGCTGAGGGAAGTGGTGTCGATCCACACCGCATCGTCCGCTGCCTTGAGCGGCGAGGCGGCGCGGGTTTTGTCTTCGTGGTCGCGTTGCCGCACCTGCTCGACGATCTGGTCGAAGTCGAGATTTGCGTTCGCGGCCTTCATCTCGTCGTAGCGCCGCCTTGCGCGTTCCACGGGGTCGGCGTCGAGATAAAACTTTTTCTGTGCGTCGGGAAAAACGACGGTGCCGATGTCGCGTCCGTCCATCACCACGTCGTGTTTCTTTCCCATCTCCCGTTGTTTGGAGACGAGGATTTCCCGCACCTCCGGGTTGGCCGCCACCACCGCGGCCATGCGGCCGACGGTCTCGTTTTTGAGGTCGCGCGTGAGTTCTTTTCCTTCCACGAACACGCGCTGACTGCCGTCTTCCGCCGGTTGAAATTCGATATTGAGGTTCGCCGCCACCTTCGCGGTCTCCTCCCGGTTTTTGGGGTCGAGGCCCAACTGGTTCGCTTTCCACGCTACGGCGCGGTACATGGAGCCGGTCTCGATGTACCGGAACTTGAGCCGCCGGGCGACCATGCGCGCGACCGTGCTCTTGCCGCTTCCCGCGGGTCCGTCTATGGCTACGATCATGAGTTCTGTCCTACCAGTTTGCCACGGTGTCCATTGGCGTTTTTAAAAGATTTTTCCAGGCCCGCGCCGTCGCCCTGCTCGATCTGCTTGCGGATGTCTTCCAGTGATTGGGAGAAACGGCCGATCAGGTCCAGCACATGCGTTTTGTTGGCGAGGCAGATGTCGCGCCACATTACGGGGTCGCTGGATGCGATGCGGGTGATGTCGCGCAGGCCGCCTGCCGACAGGTTCAGGATGTCTTCCTGGTCCGAGGTCTTGAGCTGGCCGATGGCGTTGATCAGCGCGAAGGCCACCACATGCGGCAGGTGGCTGACGGCGCCGTAAATGAAATCGTGTTCGTCCGCAGTGAGGATCTGCACGCGCATACCCACCGCTTCCCAGAATTTCTGAATGCGTTCGAGCGCCGCCGGGTCGGTGTTCTCCGTCGGCGTCAGGATGCAACGCGCGCCTTCATAGAGATCGGCGGTCGAGGCGTCGAGTCCCGATTTCTCCGCCCCGGCGATCGGGTGCGCCGGTACGTAATGCACGCCCTCGGGCAGAAGCGGCTCGATGTCCCGCACCAGCGGCGCTTTGACGGAGCCGACATCGGTGACGAGGCACCCGGCGCTCAGGTGCGGCGCCATCTCGCGGAAGCGGTCGGCAATGCTGGCCACCGGCGAGCAGAGAACGACGAGGTCGGCCCCGGCCACCGCGTCTTTCAGGTCGGTGGTGCCGTGGTCGATGACGCCCTGTTCCCCGGCGCGCTTCAGGTTGTCGGCGCTCCGGCCGAACCCGGCGATGTTGTCCGCCAGCTTGCGCTCTTTGCACACCTTGGCGAGCGAAGCCCCCAACAGGCCGACGCCGATGATGGTTATTTTGGAAAATGGTTGCATAACGTTCAGCCGTTCCACGGATACGAGCCGAGCACGCGGAAATACATGCACCGCTTGCTGACGGTCTTGATGACTTTGTCGATGCCGGGATCGTCGATGTGTCCTTCAAAATCGACGAAAAACAGGTACTCCCACGACCGGTTGCGCAGGGGCCGCGATTGAATCTTGGTCAGATTGATTTCGTTGCGCCCGAACACCTGCAGGATTTTGAGCAGGGATCCCGCTTCGTCCTGAATGGAAAACATGACCGAGGTCTTGTTGCGCTTCGCCTTCTTTGCGGGTTCCTTGCCGATCACCAGGAACCGCGTCGTGTTCTGCGCGCGGTCTTCTATTTTTTCGGCGATGATTTTGAGATCGTAAAATTCGGCGGCCAGTTTGCCGGCGATGGCGGCGGCGTGCTTGTGTTTGCTCGCCACCTCCGCGGCAACGGCGGTGCTGGACGTCGGGATCTGATCGATGCCCGCCGCGTGGCGGTTCAGCCAGCTCCGGCACTGCGCGAACGGTTGCGGGTGCGAGTAGATTTCCTTGATGTCGTCGAGGTTGCCGGTTTTCGACAGCAGGTACAGGTTGATGCCGAGCAGGACTTCGTCCGAGATGTACAGGTTGGAATCGACGAAGCAGTCGAGCGTCAGGTTGACCACACCTTCGGTGGAGTTTTCGATGGGCACGATGCCGTAATCGACATGCCCACGCTCGACCATGGAGAAAATGGACTCGATGGATGCCGCCGGCTCGAACGCGGACGAGTGCCCGAACGCCTTGATCGCCGCCTGGTGGGAGAACGTGGTCTCCGGACCGAGGTACGCAATGCGCAGGGGTTTTTCCAGCGCCAACGTGGCGGAAAAGATTTCGCGGAAAATGGATTCGATGGAGTGCGCAGGCAGGGGCCCCGTGTTGAGGCGCTTCATGCGCTCGAAGATTTCACGTTCCCGGTGCGGGACGTGGAAATGATTCGATTCGTTCCTTTTGCTTTTCTCTTTGCCGATTTTGATGGCCAGATCGGCGCGCCGATTGAAAAGCTCTAACAGCTTTTCATCGATCTTGTCAATCCGGTCACGGATCTCGTCAATTTTGCCCAAACGTGTGTTACCGCCTTTTCTTGGAATTTCCCTGAGGGAGGCCTTGATGATTCCACACTTCCCGCCTAAAATGCAAGCACTATTTACCGGGTTAATCCATTGTAATCAGGGAGAGAAACCATCATGATCCTTTTGGAATTCAGCATGTCACCGATGGACAAGGGGGAGAGCCTGAGCCCCTACGTCAGCCGTTCTCTGGATATCGTATCGAAAAGCGGAATTCCCTACCGCCTGACGCCCATGGGCACCTGCCTGGAAGGCGAGTGGGACGAGGTGATGGGCGTTATCAAGCAGTGCTACGAAAAGATGAGCTCCGACTGCAACCGCATCACCTGCTCGATCAAGATCGACTACCGGAAAGGCAAATCGGGCCGGCTCGACTCGAAGATCGCCTCCGTCGAAAAACACCTCGGCCGCGAGGTGAATAAGTAACCTCTGCGGACAAAGCCGGCCAGTGAAGTCGAAGTGATCTGATCCGGCTCCCCCTTCGGAGAAGGGGGAGCCGCACCAGGCGCGGAGCGAACCGGCTAATGCCTTGAGGGTGAACGATGGTCTTCCAGCGCATCCCAAAGACAACCCGTAGTTTCCGGGCTCAGCCCGGTCAATAATAAATCACCATGTCCAGCGTAGAGCGCCAGTTGAACAGGTCCTCCCTGCCGCTCATCGGCACTTCATACGACCAGCCCAGCAGAATGTGTTCCAGAAGGTGATAGCGGAAGCCCCCGGCCACGGTGGCGACCGTCCCGGCGTTGGAGGCACCCAGATTCACCAGGTCCGCCCCTTCCACAGTGGACAAAACGGGAGGCGTGCGGTTGGCGTCGTTCACCACGGTGTAGACGTTGCCTTCCACGAAGGGAAAAAAGCGCTGATGGATTTCGAAGTCGGCATGCGCCCCGGCATGGAACAGGGAGGTATCAACGTCCGTATCCATTGCCTGATTCAAGCCGATATTGCTCTGCAAACCCAGCTTGCCGAACCGCTTCGCACCCGTTACAAAAAAATCGAGAAATCCCTTGGAACGCCCTCCCTGCAGGCGGGTGCCCGTGGTGCCTTCGATCAGGTTGCCGGACGGCGCTTCGTATTCGATTCCGATGGTCAGGATGCCCTCGTCCTCGGGCCGGTTGATCAACGCGTATTTAAATCCGAAGGCGATGTTGACGAAACCTTCGTCATCGGTCAGCGTGTTGTCGAAATCCAGGTTGGCGTAGCCGTCCTTGGTGGCGATGAAGCCGAGCCGTTCGGTGAGTGCCACGCGTGCCTGCAGGGCGATGACATCGATGGTGCCATCCACAGGAAGTCCGGCGACGGTGCCGGGCACGCCCTGGCGGATCCAGATGGGCCTGAGCTCGGTAGTGATGTAGGGGGTTTCGTTGAACAGGGGATTGGACACGGGCGGCACGTAGGTTTTGTGCCCGCCTTCGCCCAGCGAACCTTTCAGGTTGAAGTCAAACGCGAGGGCTGTCTGCGCCGCCGCCAGCCATACAACCACTGCTCCCATCAGGAATAATTTCTTGAAAACCATGGCATTTCTCCTCCTTCGTTTCCAGCCTCGGCATGGTGCCGTGCCATCCCCGGGAACCCCGTGTTCCCGATACCAGACAGCGTTTGGAATTGGAATATGAAATTGCGAGTTTGCGCATTTGGGTTTTCAAGATCTCATCAAAGCGATGGAGTCTTTTGGCGGGGTGGAGTGGAGCGGGGCTTCGTCGCGGATGCCGGAATGCCCGCCGTGTCCGGCGGTCAGCATATCGTGAACGACCTCCACCATCTCCGGTTCAACCCACACCGGTTCGTCTTTTCCAGCATTAGAAGGACTTCTAGATGCTGTCGGCGCCTATAATAGCACCCGTTTTGTAGTAAGAAAAGGGGTTATGAGACCAAAAAGGCATTAAAGATTGGGGCGGGATCACCCCCACGCCTGGGAGGCGAGGGCGAACAGGTGGTCGCGTTTGCCGGGGAGCGACGGGGCGTCTTTCACCATCACCGGCTGGGTGTCGAGTTCCTTGAAGCCTGCGTCCAGCAGGGTCTGCACCAGGTCTTTGCGGCGGCTGGAGACGTCGATGCGCACCGGGCCGCCGTTGTGCTCCTCCATCAATGCGGAGATGAGGTCGATCGCCGAGAAGCGGTTGAAGGCGATGAGCGGGCCGATGAGCAACTGTTTGTCCTGCTTCACGCCCATCGCGTAGCCCAGCAGGGTGCCCTGCGGGTTGGTGATGCGGAGCGTCTTTTCGGTCTGCCGGTAGCGGATGCGGAGCAGTTGCGACCGGTCCGCGCCCACCACCTGCTGGTCCACGGAAAGCACGGGCGCGAGGTCCTGTTCCATGAGCGGCTGGATGCTTTGTTGCAGGGAAAAGGTGGAGACGGGCGGCGGGGTGTTTGGCGGCGCTTCCAGTTTGTGGATGCGTTCCACCTCGTGGAAACCGAGCTTCTCGTAATATTCTTTCAGGCGGCTTCCCGCCACCAGCATCATCGGCTTGTTTTGCGGCTCGCGCCGATCGAGCAGATGTTGCACGATCTTTTTCCCCACACCTTTTTTCTGCCGGGATGGGGTGACCAGCAACATGCCGAGAGTGCACAGGGCGGGGCCGTAGTCGAACAGGGCGCCGCAGGCGGTGGGGGTGCCGGAGGCATCGCGCTCACCGCACACGTATCCGGATTCCAGGATGGCTTCCCAGTCGGCTTGCGTGTGCTCCCAGCCCGCTTCCTCCGAGAGGGTTTTCAGGCCGGGGAGATCGTCTTTGGAAAACGCCTCCATATAGGGCCGTCATTATAAACGGTTCAGGGAAGCTCCTCCAGTTTTTCCACCAGCAGGCTTTGGATGATCTGTTCCTTGATGCGCTGAATGAGGGGCTGGAACAGGATTTTGCCGCCGCGCAGGGACACGGAAAAGATGTCGATGCCGCGCCCGCCGCGGGTGGCGATCTTCGCCCGGTGCAGTTCGATGCCGAACTGTGCCAGCGTGTACACGATCTTGTACAGCATGCCGGGGTGGTCGCGCGCTTCGATGCGCACGCGGGTGAAACGGTCTTCGGGAAAGTTCTCGATCTGGATTTTGGGTTCGATGCCCTCGTTCTCGCGGCTTTTTTTGTGGAAGCGCGTGCGGTTGCGGAGCAGTTCGGTGAGCGTCGTTTTGCGTTCGAGGACGCGGATCACATTGTCTTCCACCTCGCGCCAGACGGCGGGCACGTCGTCGTGCACGTTCTGGATTTCGCGGGCGCTGACCTGGATGATGAGGATGGTCAGGCCGTCGTTCCCCGCAAAGATCTGTGCACCCAGGATGTTCATCGCCTTGGCGGTGAGGGTGCCGACGAGGTTTTTGAACAGGTGGATGTCGCTGGGTCCGGCCACCACCAGGTTGTAGAACCCGCCTTTTTCATGGTACGTCGCCTTCAGGCTGAACGGCCGCTCTCCCATGTTTTGGATGAGGCGGATGTGGTCGGCGATGTCCTCCGACGACTCGGTCAGGAAGTAATCCTCCGGCATCGACTCCATGTGATCGCTGATGACGGAGCGGTCGAACTCGTCGGCCAGCAGGCTGTACACGGCGTTGCGCGTGGCCTTGGGTTTTTCATCGATGGATTCCGGCCGCATCAGGTAGTTGCGGGTGCGGTGATACAACTCGGTGAGCAGGATGTTTTTCCAGTCCGTCCACGTCTCCGGCGCCACCGCCCTCAGGTCCGCGTAACTCATCAGCAATAGAAGGTCCAGCCGTTCCGTTTGACCCGTCAGCCTGCCCAGTTCGCGGATGGTCGGAGGGTGATGGATGTCGTGATGGAACGCGAGTTCGTTCATCATGTTCTTGTGTTTCACCAGAAAGTGCAGAGTGCCTTCCTGTTTCGGCGTCAATTGCAGGCGCTGAGACACTTCCGTAAGCGGACTTTTCTGCTCGCCGCCGTTCAGCTCGTCCGGCCGGTTGCCGAAAGTCTGGAGCAGGCACGCCAGCTTCAGGATGCTCCGGTCGGCCAGCCCGGTATAGACCTGCTTCAGCTTGTCGAGGTTGATCTCCTTCGAGGTTTCCAGTTCCTCCAAAAACCGCACCATGCGGAGCGCGTGTTCGTCGCTGGTGTAGCGGTGATAGAAATCGTAATGCACCTCGAACAGCGACTCCTCGAATTCCGGAAGCAGTTGACCCAGCACCCCCGCCTCGTGCAGTTGGCGGAGTTGAGGGAAAGCCTGGTTGGACCGCAACAGGTCGAACAGGAAACTGATGGCCTGCCGGCCGCGGATGAAGTCTTCGTTCAATAGATGTTTGTTCAGGCGGATGAGGCGTTTGAGGTGCGCGCCGGGCTCCAGTTTGTGGTCACGGCACAGGGTGAAGGCGGTGAGGAGAAGCGAGCGGTCCTTGGCGAATATGTCGTCGGCGTGGTCCGCCACGCGCAGTTGCGATTTGTAGGCGAAAAACCCGTGGCCCAGTTTTTTCTGCTGAAACGAGGTGATCACCTTCTGAATGAGGGGACGCGACTCCAGGCAACGGTGCAGGACCGCCTCCGAGATGGTGCGGATGTGCGTTGCGTGACGGAAGTACTCGCGCATGAACCGCTCCACCGCCACCGCGCCATGGCCCTCGAATCCCAGGTGGTGGGCGAGGTCCATCTGGATGGACCGCGTCAGCACATCGGCTTTCTTGCCCGTCAGGTAATGCAGTTCGTTGCGTACCCGCAGCAGAAAGTTCACGGACTTCTTGATCGTCTGCAATTCCTCCGCGTCCAGGATGTCCTCGCGGTTGATCTCACTCAAAGACGCGCCGTCGAAGCACATTGCCACCGCCCACATGGCGACGTGGTAGTCACGCAGGCCGCCCGGCCCGTTCTTGATGTCCGGTTCGGGATGGCTGGTGACGCCCTCGCCGCTGGCCGGGCGGGAGAAGAATTGGCGGAGCGTGGTGCTCAGGTATTCCTGTGCGTGCTTTTTGAGCACGGTCTTGTAAACGGTGTCCCACAGCCGGCCATACAGGGCCCGGTCCCCGGTCAGAAAGCGCGTCTCGATCATGGAGGTGCGGACGGTGGAATCGTCCCGCGCCAGGGACTGGCATTCCTTGAGCGTCCGGCAACTGTGGCCGATCTCGAGGCCGATGCCCCACAACACGGAGATGATCTCCTGTATGAAGGCATCGAGTTTCTTGTCCATCTTCTTGTTGAGCAGAAACAGCAGGTCGATGTCCGAGCAGGGGTTGAGTTCGCCGCGCCCGTATCCGCCCACCGCCGCCAGCGCGAAGCGGTCGGACATGGTTTCGTTGCGGAAGGATTCCAGCCCGTCGATGGCCAGCACGACGTGCTTGATGGTTTCGTCGATGAGGCCGCAGTGCGCCTGGATCACCTCGCGTCCTCCCGCCCCGGAGCGGTGCCAGTCCTTGATCTTGTCGCGGCTGGTATTGAGGAAGGACTTGAGCCGCTTGAAGTACGGCGCCCGCTGGCGGGGGTCTTCCGGGATCGCCTCCAGTTGGGCGAAGTCCGCGCCGAATTCAAATTGCAGTAGTGAGGGCTTGTTCATGAATGATCCGGGTTGCGGTTCGGATGGAATCGCGGGAACGCCGCCCCTGGTGGCGGCGTGTTGTTCCAAAGGTTGGATTTATAAACGATTTGCATCAAGGGGAAAAGGGAAAACCGTTTCATCTGAAAGAGAGAAAACGAAGGGAGCCGGCTGGTTTGGGTGAAGCGGCTTTCAGGACGTTCCATATTATCAAAGTGCCTTGCGCGTCTTCCGGCCGACTTGTTTTTGACAGCCGCGACGGGTCTCCGGAAGTGATTGATTCCGCGCGCCGAGAGCCCGGAAGAGCGGCCAAATTTGCTTGACAAAGGGGGGCTTATAATTTAGTTTACCGCATTCATTCAAGCGTGTCAGGCTTTCAAATCAGTTCTTGCCCGTTCACACCGTTCTTTCGTCCAAAGGTGAATCTTCGGAGATTACCTGGACCCTTCCTTCCGTTATGTAAACAAACCGGGTACGTTTGTTTTTGGACGAAGTGAAGAGAGGGCCGGTTGCGGTGAAAACAGAACACGCGGGTGTGGGTGGCTTCCGGGCATTTGGTTTCCCGCTGTTTGCCCCCCATGCCGGAGCCGGGCCACGCCCGGAGGGAACGGATCCTGTTTGGAACGCGCCCTCCGACTGGGGTTCAGCCACCGGGCATCAGCCCGTTGCCACTCCCTGCAAGGGAGCCGGGCCACGCCCGGAGGGAACGGATCCTGTTTGGAACGCGCCCTCTGGCTGAGGTTCGGCCACCGGGCATCAGCCCGTTGCCACTCCCTGCAAGGGAGCCGGGCCACGCCCGGAGGGAACGGATCCTGTTTGGAACGCGCCCTCTGGCTGATTCCCGGCGATCAAGAGTTTTTGAGGTAAACAATGGCTGCGGGGCCTGCATGAGCCGCCCCCCGACTTATTGTTCCCGTAGATCCGTAGAATAAGGATATCGGACGATGCGTAAAAAAATCACCGTTGTGGGCGCCGGGCAGGTGGGCACCACGGTCGCTCAGTTGACCGCATTCAAAAATCTCGGTGATGTCGTTCTCATCGACATCGTGGAGGGTGTGCCGCAGGGCAAGGCGCTCGACCTGCAACAGTCGGGTTGCCTGCAAGTGTTCGACAGCCTCATCACCGGCACCAACGATTACAAGGACACCGCCGACTCCGACATCGTGGTCATCACCGCGGGCGTGCCGCGCAAACCGGGCCAGGACCGCGCCGACCTGCTGAAAACCAACGCGAATATTGTCAAAAACGTCACCGAAGAGGTGATGAAGTATTCCAAAAACCCCATCATCATTGTTGTGTCCAATCCGCTGGACGCCATGGTGTACCTGACGAAGGAAGTGTCCGGCCTGCCGCGCGAACGCGTCATGGGCATGGCGGGGGTGTTGGATTCCGCGCGCTTCCGCACCTTCGTGGCGCTGGAGCTCAACTGCTCGATGGTGGACGTGGACGCCATGGTGCTGGGCGGCCACGGCGACTCCATGGTGCCGATGCCGCGCTACACCACCGTGTCCGGCATCGCCATCACCAACCTGATGAAGCCCGACCAGATCGAGCGCCTGGTGAACCGCACCCGCAAGGGCGGCGCGGAGATCGTGGGCCTGCTCAAAAACGGCAGTGCGTTCCTCGCACCGGGGGCTTCGGTAGTGAAGATGGTGGAAGCCATCCTGCAGGATAAAAAACGCATTCTGCCCTGCACGGCCTACCTGGACGGGGAATACAACTGGAAAGGCATCTTCTTCGGCGTGCCGGTGGAGTTGGGTTACAACGGCATCACCAAGATCATCGAGCTCGACCTCACGGCGGAAGAAAAGGAAATGCTGGACACCTCGGCGAAAGACGTGCAGATCACCATCGACGAAGTGGACGCCTTCCTCGGCAAGAAAGTCTGACCGCTTTCACGGGTTGCGGATCGTCACCGTATCGTAAAGCGTCACCCCCGGCGGCTGTCCGTCGCATTCCAGCGGTGTGGTTTCCCATACCTTCATCTGTGGCCGCCAGCGGGGATTCCCCTCCGGCGTTTCCTGCGTGCACACCCGGAAGGTTTTGACCGTCAGCCGGTGGTCGTCCATCTCCACCGTCAGGTAATGGAACATCAACGCCCGCTTGGCCAACGCCTGTTTCACTTCCGGCGGCGCGGCGTTTTTATTCTTGCCGGATAGGTCGGCAAACGGTTTGAAGGTCGCCCCACCCCCTCCCGCCACGATGTGCGTCACCCCCTCGCCCTGCAGGTAATCTGATTTCTCCACGAACGGCAGGCTGCCGTACTCATCCGGCACACCCAGCGGATAAAACCGCTCGTAGGAATGCTGGTTGCCGGCGAAGACGAGATCGGGCGCCAGTGCGTTGATCTGTTTCAGCACCGTCTGCCGTTTGTCAACGTACCACGCGGTGGTGAGCGCCGGTTCGTGCAGCGCCACAATCACCCATTGATGCTTTGCCCGTGCCTCCTTGATCAGCGGCTTCAACCACGGCGCGGGGTCTTTCCAGGCGAACGCATCCAGCACCACCACCAGGGCGAGGCCGAAACGCATGACGCCTTCCCGCGGACCGGGCCCGGATGACGCCCCTTCGGCGGAGCTCCCCTTCAACGTGTCGAAGGGCGTTGCCAACGGCGCGATTTTGTCCCAGCAGCCGGAAGCCTTCGGTTTCCATTTGACCGGCGGCAGGTCGTTGTCCCCGGCGACGAACACACGCACCGGAAACGGCGTGGTCAGGGTCTGCTTGATGGTGTTGATGTAATGGTCCGGGCAGGTGGCGGAAAACAATCGGTCCTGATAGACGAAGTCGCCCAGGTGCAGAAGGATCATGGCGTTTTCCTTCCGCATGGCGGCGGTCACGGCGTCGAAACCCGGGCGGTACGCGCGCTCGCCGATGCCGGTATCCCCCACCACCACCATCTTGATCTGCTCTTCCTTGTGTGCTTGGGCGGATTGGATGCAGGTGAAACTGAAAACCAGCGCGGAAAAGTACAGGAGGAGGCAATGTCGATGCGGTTGGAATCGGCGAAGCATGGGAGTCTCCTCGATCTAAAAGCTTTGTGTCACTTCCATCTGCAACCAGCGGACGATGGCGAGCAGGACCACCGATCCCCCAAGTAACGTGCCCAGCACCAGGTTGGTGACGGGTTGCTCTCGCAGGCGTTCCTGCACGATCAGCACCACCCCCCAGCTCGATACCAGGAAGCTGAAGGCGATCGGCATGATGAGCATCGGCGCCGCCGCCCACTGACCCCAGCCCTCGAACTGGTTGACGTACCACCAGAACACCCCGAACAGCAGGAGCGGCAGAGGGCACGTCCAGTAAAACACTTTGTGCGGAATTATGGGCAATGCAAACGCTCCGGCAGGGTTTCGATATAAGCTTTGATTTCGTCGCGCACACGGCGGTAATGGACCAGCGCGTCTTCTTCGTTTCTGGTATGGGCGGCCAGTTGCGGCGGATCGTCAAAGCCGTGATGCACCACCTGCGTCTTGCCGGAAAACGGCGGGCAGGTGGCGTCGGCATGACCGCATACGGTGACCACATAATCGAAGGGCACCGACATTACCTGATCGACGTGCTTGGAGGTGTGGCCGGAGATATCCACCCCCGCCTCCCGCATGACCTTCACCGCCAGGGGATTCAGGCCTTTCGGGTCCACTCCGGCGGAATGGGCCTCAATGATGTCGCCTTTCAGGTGGCGTGCCCAGCCCTCCGCCATCTGGCTCCGGCAGGAGTTGCCGGTGCACAAAAACAGGATTTTGCATTTCTGACCCATGATGGCCCAAGTGTAGCACAGGCGGTCCGCTGGAAAAGCCTTAATCTTTGAAAATACGGCGTTAATCAATGATCTTGATTTTCGCTATAGTTTCGCCTATAGTGAGATCATCATGTGAACAGGAAGCTGGCTACCGCCCGGTGAGCGAACGCTGGCCATGGCGCGGGCCGCGTCCGGAGCCGTGGGCCAATGCGTTGCAATGCGAACGGTGGCAGTCGGACGCAGGTCGATGTGCCCCCCTCGGAGAAGGAGGGGAAAGAAGAGATAGATCTTTATTCCCGGTTTTTCGTTCGCTCCCGGCTTGGCCGGGTCTGTGTGCATCGGTGGTTGCAATGCTTTTCATTTTTTTGAGCTGAGGTCGTTATGTATCTCACCCGGAGGCAGAAGGAAATTTACCAGTTTATCGAGAGCCACATCCGCCAGCGCGGTTACGCGCCCAGCATCATGGAGATCGCCAAACAGTTTCAACTGTCGTCGCCGGCGACGGTGCACAAGCACCTGAGCCACCTGGAAGCGAAAGGCCTCATTCGCCGCCAGCAGAACCAGAGCCGCGCCATCGAACTGGTCGAGGACCTCACGCCGCGCGTGCCGGAGTATCCGCTCCTCGGCACCATCGCCGCGGGCCGCCCGCTGGAGGTGTTCGAGGCGAAGGAGATGATGTCGCTCCTGCCCAGCCCGGAAGGGAAAGATTTGTTCGTCCTGCAGGTGCGGGGGCAGTCGATGATCGACGACCACATTCAGGACGGCGACTACGTCATCGTCGAGCGCCGCAGTGAGGCGAAGAACGGTGAGACCGTGGTGGCGCTGGTGAACAACGACTCGGCGACGCTGAAACGGTTTTACCGGGAGAAGGATCACGTCCGACTGCAACCGGCCAATGCCGCCATGCCGCCGATCCTCGTGCACGATGGCGATTTCCAGATCCAGGGCGTGGTCGTCGGCGTCCTCCGCAGGTTTTAGCGGGCGTGGCCCGCAGCAAATGGGCAATGCGCTTCGAGTGGATTGAAAGTTTCGGAGCGCAATTTTAATTTTCCCATATTTCCTCCGGACGTAGTCCGGCCGCGCCAGGCGCGGAGCGAACAGGCGACTGCCCTGAGAACGAACGATGATCGAAAGGCCCGTTCCAAATTCAATTTCTTCCCCTCCTTGCCAAGGAGGGGATCGAGGGGAGGTTATGAAGCTCTCTTTCATTCCGGTAAATGAGTCATGACCCCCACCATCCTGCACATCGATATGGACGCCTTCTTCGTTTCCGTCGAAGAAGTGCTCGACCCGTCGCTCAAGGGCAAGGCGGTGATCGTCGGCGGCAATCCGGAAGGGCGCGGCGTCGTGTCCGCCGCCTCGTACGAGGCGCGGAAATTCGGCGTGCATTCCGCCATGCCCATCGCCCGCGCGCGCAAACTGTGCCCGCACGCCATTTTTTTACGCGGCGCACACGGGCGTTACAGCGAATTCTCGGCGCGCATCTTCAACATCCTGGAACGCTATTCGCCGCTCATCGAACCCATGTCGCTGGATGAAGCGTATCTCGATCTCACCGGGTGCGAGCGACTGCACGGCCCCGCCATGATCGCCGCCCAGCGCATGCACGATGACATCCGCGATACCGTCGGCATCAACGCCTCCATCGGCATCGCCGCCAACAAGCTGATGGCGAAGGTGGCCTCGGAGTTTGCCAAGCCCAACGGCTGTTTCCGCATCCTGCCCGGACAGGCGGCGCGCTTCCTCGCGCCGTTTCCCATAGGCACCCTGCCGGGCATCGGGCCCAAAAGCGTTCAGCAGTTCCGCCGCCTGGGCATCCGCACCGTGCGCGATCTGGCCCAGCTCCCTCTGGCTCTTCTGGAAGACCTGTACGGCGAGTGGGGCGGGCGGCTGTATGAAAAGGCGCGCGGCATCAGCCGCTCGCCCGTGTACCCGCACGACGAGACGAAATCGATCAGCCGCGAAACCACCCTGGAGGAAGACTCCACCGATCCGCGCTTTCTGGAATCGACCTTGAGCTACCTGCTGGAAAAAGCCGCGGCGCAACTGCGCGGCGAAGACCTGCGCGCCCGGTGCGTGACCTTGAAACTGCGTTACTCGGATTTCAAAACGGTGACGCGCTCGCGCACGCTCGCCGTCCCGGCCTGCGAGGACCACATCCTGTTCGCCGCCGCCGTCGATCTGTTCCGCAAACTGTTCACGCGGCGCACGCGCGTGCGGCTGATCGGCGTGGCGTTCACCGGACTCAACCGCGAAGCACCCATGCAGATGAACCTGTTCGACGCGGCCACCCAAACCACGCGCGAGCAATTGTATGCGGGCATCGATCGCATCCGCGGCAAGTACGGCTTCCGCGCCATCCTCCGCGCCACCAGCCATAACGAGGACTAGTTTTTTGTTTTATAACCCCTCCCTGCCTGTCACTCCGTGAGCGCCCCTTGAAAAGGGAAGGGGTTATCAATGAAATTCCCATCATGATTCTGTTATCCTTAGACGTTTCTTAAACGTAAGAATACGAATGAATAAAGGACAATTTCAGGAGCGCCATGAACTGGGACAAGTGGCGTGACGAATTTCCCGTCACGCAGAACCGCATCTTTCTCGATCACGCCAAAGTCGCGCCCCTGCCGCAACGCGTGCAGGACCGCGTCTCCGCTTTCTTAAAAGACGCCTGCGAACACGGCACCGCAAATTATCCGAAATGGATGGCGGAAACCGACCGCGTGCGCGCCCGCTTTGCGGAACTCATCAACGCCGACGAGGATGAAGTCGCGTTCGTCAAGAACACGTCGGAAGGCATCTCCATCGTCGCCAACGGCATCGACTGGAAAGAGGGCGACAACGTCGTCATCCCCAACATCGAGTTCCCCGCCAACGTCTATCCGTGGATGAATCTGAAACGCCTCGGCGTCGAGGTGCGCTGGGTGAAGGCCGTGCGCGGCCGCGTGCCGTTCGAGCAGATCGCGGCGCAGGTAAATAACAGGACGCGCGTGGTGTCGGTGTCGTCCGTCGAGTGCAACAGCGGCTTCCGCAACGACCTCAACCGCATCGGCGCGTTCTGCAGGGAGAAGGGCATCTACTTCTGCGTCGATGCGATTCAGTCGCTGGGCATCCTGCCGATGGATGTGAAGAAGGATCACATCGACTTCCTCGCCGCCGACGGCCACAAGTGGCTGTTGAGTGTCGAAGGCCTGGGCGGGTTTTATATTTCGAAGCGCGTGCTGGAAAACATTTACCCGGCGGTGGTGGGGTGGGACAGCGTCGTCAACGCCAACGATTATCTGAATTACGACTTCACGTTCCGTCCCGGTGCCAGGCGCTACGAGGAAGGCAGTTTCAACGTCATGAGCATCTTCGCCTTCGGCGCGGCGCTGGATGTCCTGCTGGAGGTGGGCATCGACAACGTCGAACAAAGGGTGAAGGGTCTGGGCGACATTATTATGGAAAAGGTCAAACAGAAGGGCGGCAAGATCGTCAACTCAACGGACCCCGGCGAGCGCTCCGGCATCGTGTCGTTCACGCTCAACTGCGATCTCGAAAAACTGAAAACGCATCTCGCCGGCACGAACGTGTCGCTCACCATCCGCGACGGACTCATCCGCCTCTCCCCGCACTTCTACAACAACGAAACCGACATCGACCACTGCTTCGACCACATTGATGCGTTTTTGAAAAAATAAGTCACTTCACATAAAAAACCACCTGGAGGGTTTGCGGGGTGGAGTGGGTGGGTTTGTGGATGGTGGCTTGCAGGTGATGCCGTCCGCGCTGAAGATTCCACAGGTATTTGCCGCCCTCGGTGGTGGCGAGGGGTTTGTCGTTTAAAATCCATTCCACGGTGTCGGCGTCCTCGACACCCTGAATCGCAAATTCGAACGCCTCGTGCTCGTCCGGGATGCGTGGGTCCATCGCCATCCTCAATCCCCACACCGGTTGGATCCATTTCACCGCGCGGTCGCGGTAGGGTCGCGTCTCCACATCCTGCGGCTCGGTGCCGGGCACGAACCATTCCGTCACCCACCGGCAGGCGGATGCCTCATCCAGAGATACTTTAATGATTTCCCCTTGCGGCTCGCGGCACAGGTCGCGTTTGATGAGGCGCGAGTCCATCTTGAGCGGCCGCGTCTCTCTATGCCGGTTGAGCTCGGCGAACACCGAGCGCAAAAGCAGGGCCGGGCCCGTCGAGCCCGTCACGTCTTCCATCGGGTGTTGATCGAGGTTGCCCATCCACACGCCGGCGGTATAACGATCGTTGAAGCCCACCGCCCACGCGTCGCGGTAATCGGTGGAGGTGCCCGTCTTCACCGCCGTCTGCACGGGCAGGTTCAGCACACTGCCCGCGCCGAACTCCAGCCGCCGCGCTTCCGGGTCGGAAAGAATGTTTGCGATGAGCGACGCCACCGGACCCGACACCGCGCGCTTCTCTTCACGCGGGGCGGGATCGTCCATCCACGGCGTCAACGGCCGCCACACCCCGCCGTGAGCCAGCGCCGAGTACGCCTGCACCAGTTCGTACAGCGTCACCTCGCCGTTGCCCAGCGCCAGACCGTCGCCGTAAAAATCGGGGTGCTGGTCCAGGGTGGTGAACCCGAGTCGTTGCAGAAAGCGGTGGTAGTTTTCGACGCCGACGAATTTCGCCGCGCGCACCGCCGGGATGTTGAGCGAATTGCCGAGCGCGTCGCGGAGCGTCACGGGTCCGTAAAAATGGCGGCTGTAGTTGCGGTAGGCGTGCAGGCCCGTGCCCACCGATTCCGCCAGCGGCGCGTCGAGAATCTGCGTGGCCGCGGTCCAGCCGTGTTCCAGCGCCAGCGCGTACACGAAGGGTTTTAAAGACGAGCCAGGCTGGCGCGGCGTGGTGACGGCATCGATGAAACTGCCGGGCACGTTTTCATCCGGTTCGCCCGCCACCGTCCACGCGAGAATCTCGCCCGTGGTGTGGTCGGCCACCAGCACCGCGCCGTGGCGCACCGAGCGGTGCGTCAGTTGCGCGAGGCGCTGGTCGAGCAGGGTTTGTGTTGTCGATTGCAACGCCCCGTCCAGCGTGGTGTGTCGGCTGGGTTGCCATTCCAGGGCAGATTGAGTGGTGACGTGCCGCACGAAATGCGTCGCCTCCACCGGCAGGGTGGGCGGTTCCAGCGAAAACGTTTCCGTACGGAGCTGTTTCAATCCGGCATCGGTCAGCACGCCCTTTTGGTTCAGCGTGCGGGCGAGTCGTTCAATGGCCCGATCCACCGTTCGCGGATCGCGGTAGAGATCGAACCGCGACGGCGCACGCACCAGCACCGCCAGCGCCAGCATTTCCTTTTGGGTCAGCGTGTCGAGATCGCGGTTGAAATAATAATGCGCCGCCTGCGCCACACCGCGCCTCTGCGCGGCGTACGGCACCTGGTTGAGATAGAACTCGAGAATGTCGGACTTATTGAACGACCGCTCCAACCGCCGGGCCTCAAACCCTTCCAGCCAGCGCGACCACACCGTGCGCGGGCGTGGATTGAGTATGCGCACCACCTGCTCAGTGAGCGTGCTGGCGCCGCGGACGGTGTCGAACGCCTTCACGTTCTGCCACACGGCGTGCCCGCGCGCCAGCCAGTCACTGCCGCCGTGCTCGTAAAAGCGTTTGTCTTCGGAGACGACGAAGGCGCGTTTCAGGAATTCGGGGATGGCATGGAGCGGCACCGTGTCGTGCGTGTTCCAGCGTGTCTGGTAGGTGACGCGGAGCGGCGCGCCGAACCGGTCGGTCACCTGCATGCGCGCCTGCGTCCCGGTTTTCACCGACTGGAACGCGGTCTCCACCGGGTCGAGCGAAAGCGCGGTGGCGATGAACAACCCCGACGCGCCCGCCAGCGCAACGGCCGCACCGGCGGCAATCGCTTTGAACCGTCTGGATCGCTCGCGCCAGCGCATGAACTCACTCCTCAACGATCAGGTGCGACGGGATGCCCTTGCCGTACACGTCGGGATCATACATTTCCTCCGCGTGCACCGGCATCTTCAGAAACTCGCCGGTGGCGATGGCCTGCGCCGCGTACGACAAATGATAGTTGCCAGGCATCAGGTAATCGGAGTAGAACCGCACCGCGTCGTGGCGCAGTTCCTTGTGATAAAAACTCCAGCGCGAATAGTTGTACGAACGCCAGTCGGAGTACTGGAGCCACCACGAGCCGCCCGCGGCTTTGAACGCCGCCTTGTCGGCATCGACGGTGGAGGCGGTGGCGAGCTGGCGGTTCACCGGTTCCAGTCCGCCGGGCACCGGATCGTCCACCACCACGAAGTTGCGCGCGGACGGGATCGACATAAAAATATCGACGCGCACCAGCTCGCCGCGTTTGATCTTATCGCCGTCGTTCAGCAGAACCCATTTGCCGTTCCGCTCCACCGCGTATTCCTTGCGGATCTCGATGCCGGCGTTGATGTGCTCGGCGTGCTCTTCGAGCGGTGCGTATTGCAGGCGCGTCGAGATGTACAGCCGCCCCATGCCTTTTTTCTCGATGATGACTTTGGTATTGCGGCCGGGGTCGCCTTTTTCTATGGGACGCGTCAGCGTCGCCGTGGGATCGCGCTTGTCCTTGAACTCATGCTCGCCGAGTTTTTTGCCGTCCATCAACGCGGTGACGAGGTATTTCGGATCGGTCTGCTCGTAAGCGCGGCTGTAGTCGATGAGCGCATTCATGCAGAACATGTTCTCCTGCGTGTTCTCCCAGTGGTCGCGCTGGCCGCGCGTCTGCGTGATGAAGCGCACCAGCTTGAACGGCGCATTACCGAGTTTTTTGTTCAGGTTGGAATGCCCCGCCGTCTGCGTGAGCCCCGTCAGGATGGCGCAGTTGGTGCGGAGCGGCGAGGACAGGATGCGCGAGTAGCTGTCGTCGAGCGTCTCCGAGAACACGAACTTGCCGCCGCTCTCGCTCGAATGCGCGAGGATGGAGTCCAGCACTTCTTCAACGACCGGCAGGGTGTCCTTGATGTTCAGCGCCGCCTGCAGGTAGTGTGCCTTGCCGAACAGGCTCATGAACGGCATGTGCGGGCGAAAGCGCTCGATGTCCTTTTTGCTCACCTTGCGGTGCGTGGACAATGCCGCCAGCGCCACGGCGCGCACGGTCGAGGCCATGCCCTTGCTGTAGAACGTCGGCAGGACATCGCGTTTGAGCAGGTTCTTTAAATATTTGTGAAGCGCGTCTTCCACATGAGCGGGCACTTCATATCCCGCCGACCGCATCCAGTTGAACGCCAGCGCCGTGTATGCGCTCAAGTAAGGGCTTACATACTGATCCTGAGGGATGTAGTACACCATGCCGCCGTTCGGCGCCTGGTAGTTGACCGCCGATTTCAACATGTCGCGCGCCACCGCGTCAGCTTCCTCCCACTTGAAATCGGCGGGCATGTGATCTTTCAGGCTCAGGTAGTGCGACGCCATGACGCCCTTGCTCAACACCTGCTCCCAGCAGATGTACGGATAGTCGCGCATGTACTCGAACGCGCCGCCCACGTTGCCGATGACGGTGGGTGAAAGCACCACGCCGACCGAACCCACATCCGGGTGAATGTTTTTCGGGAACGCGATCGACTCCTCCGTATGCGGCAGGATGGTGGAGACGTAATTCGCCGCGGTTTCCAGCGACCGGCGCTTGAGCACCGGTGTTTTGTAAACCAGGCCGTCGCGGTCGATGTCATCCCCGGCGGTCACGCGGAAGCGCACCTCGCCTTTTTCGATGTCGCGCGTTTGCGGCAGGGAAACCGTGGTGACGGGCAGGAACACCGTCTGCCGTTTGAACGGCTCGAGGCGCACCGTGTGCGTGGCCAGTGTGGGCTTGCCCGCATCGATGTCGCCTTCGGCCTGGATGGTGACGGTGAGGGTGCGCTCTTTATCGGTGCGGTTCATCACGCTGAAGCCCGCATTGAAGACGTCGCCTTCAGTCACCTGGTTGGGCATGACGGGCCGCAGTTCGGTTTCCTTATTCACTTTGAACGTGCCCTCGCCGAGACCCATGAGGTCGTCCGGCGTCACCGCAAACGCCAGCACGCGCCAGCCGGTCAGGTTGTCCGGCGCGGAGAACTCAATCGACACGTTGCCGTTGGCGTCGGGCGTCAGCGCCGGGTTCCAGTAGCTGACGAATTTGAACAGCGACCGCATGGCGAGGTCCGCGCCACCGTCGCCGCCGGGATTGGCGCCTTTCTTCTCGAACTTCTGGCGGCCGACGAGGCGCGTCAGCAGGCTGAAGTTTTTGAGGTCGAGCGCTTCCAGATCGTACAGCCCTTTATAGGGATCGAAGTAATCGCGCCCGCCCTGCAGGAGATCGAACACCGCCTCATCGAGCACGGCGACGGCCAGTTCATAAGGCCGGTCGCCCGCGTTGAAACGCGGTTTCACGTTGAGCGCCACTTTGATGGTGTCGCGCGGCTTATAAGTGTCCTTCTCCGGTTTGGCGGTGACCACCAGTTCCTTGTACGGGTCCTTTACCGGCACGCGCGTGTAACCGAGGCGGAACGTCGGCTTGCCGAGATCGACCCCGGTTTCATCCAGGGGCTTGTCCACGCGCGGCGACACCACCAGCACCGACAGGTAGAAGCCGGGCAGGAAATCCGGTTCCACTTCAAACTCGACCACCGGCGTCGCCGTGTCGAACGTCGTCACCCACTGCTTGAGCACGCCGTAACGCTCGACCGAGATCAACGCCTTCGCGCCGGGGAACGGGTTCTGCACGAGATAGCGTGCCGTGTCGCCGATTTGGTATTCCTCTCTTTCCGGAATCAGTTGCAGGGCATGGGTGTTGTCTTCCGCCCACACGACGCGGCCCTTGCCCGCCACCCAGGCGCGCAGGCTTGCCGTGTGCGCGCGGCCCTTCGTGTCGGTGATGGTCGCGGTCAGGCGGTACGACCCCGGTTCCTTTGGGATGAACGTGCAGATGTTGGCTTCAGTGGACGGTATGCCCTGGCAGTCGCCCGCCTTCTCCCACGAATGTGTGTACTGCGTGAGGTACGCGTTGCCCGCGCCCTTCACCCGGCTGGCCTTGGTGACGAGCCGTTCGATGTGGATGGCCACCGGCGTGCCGCTCACCGGTTCGCCGTGGCCATTGACCACGATGTACTCGATGTCCGCCGGTTCGTCTTCCTTATAAAGCCACTTGGAACTGTGCAGGCCGACGAAGCGGTCGCGTCCCAGAAACTTCGCCGAGGTCATCGACGCCACGAACTTGCCGCGGTCGTCCTTCACCGCGCTCTCCACGCTGAGCGTGCCGTAAAAAATATTCTTCACGTTCTGGTCGGTGATGGCGAACGCACGCACGAGGTCGCCTTTGGCATCGACCGCGTCTTCCTTTTGATACAGCGTGAGCGTCTGGTAATAATGTTCCCCCTCGGCGGTGAAGTGGAATGCTTTCGCGCGCGGGTGTTTGGAATAAAACGTCTGCTCGTGCAAGGTGGCGGTGAGTCGCGCCGGGGCGTCGGCGTAAGGTCCCCCGGCGTGCATGCGCGCCAGCGTGGTGATCTCCACTTCGCTGTCCGGTTCGAAGGCGGTTCCGTTTAAGGAGTTGCTGACGCGGAAAGGCGAAGGGGTGAAGTCGGTCACCAGAACCTGCAAAGGCATCCAACTAAATTTGGAGAACCCGGCCGCGAGGCGGAACTCGTACCAGCCCACCGCGCCGGATTGGGGCACGGTGAACTCGCCCGCGTAGGTGCCGAACTTCGACAGCGTGATGTCCTTCACTTCATGGACTTTCTTGCCCATCGGGTCGCGCACCTCCAGCCGGTAACCTGCAAGCGGCGGCGTGATCAGTTTTTTATTGTCCTGGTCGCGCACGAACAGTTTGAACTGGATGGTGTCGCCCGCGCGGTACACACCCTGCGCCGTGGTGCCCCAGGTCTGGATGTGACCGTACTGCCTCTGCATGCTGGGGTAGGCTTCGTAATTGGACACGCTTCCCGAGTCCACGCCGAAGCGCTGGTCGTCGAGCGGCACCAGGGCCATGTCTTCACCGCGCTCGATGCGCACGAACAGGCGCTCGCGGGTGTCGTCGTACCAGCCGTAGCCCAGGGTTTTGAGTTTGGGATCGAGCGCCTGGGTGCCGTCGAGCACGGCGAGCCCGTCGTCATCGGTCAACGCATCGCTCAGGATCTGCTTGTCGGCGGAGAGGTCGGCGATCTTGTCTTTGTAGATCATGACGTGTGCGTCGGGCACCGGCTGGCCGGTGGCGAGGTCCGTCACCCACACCGAAGAATTGTAATGCCCCATCTTGACGTGTACGCCGAACGGCGTCACCTGCGCCAGCAGGGTGCGTTCGTAATCGGACTTGGGCACACCGGGTGTTGTGTTCAGGTGACCGTACAGCACGCCGCTTTTGCCATCCAGCGCACCGCGTATGTCGAGCGGCAGGGCGTAGGCGATGTCTTCCACATCGTCCGGCTTCACCTTATGGATCAGATTCGTTTTCCGGTCGGTAGCTGTGAGCCGTTTGTAACGGAGCGTGATGTCTTTCAGGTTGGTGACCACCAGCGGCACTTCGGTCTGTTCCTGTTTTTCCAGGGTGGCGGTGGTGTGCTCGAGATGAAAGTCCGGGTTGCGATGATCGGTGTAAAACTGCAGGTCGAATCCTTTGGGCAGGGTGCGGCCGAACTCATCTTTCAGCGTCCCGCCTTTGGAGGAAATCTTATACTCCTGCGCCGCCTTCAGCACTTCGGGAAGATTCACGCTGTAATGCCGGTCCTTGCGGTGTGGACTGCGCAGGCGCGAATAGCCGTAGGCGTTGGCCCAGGGGTCGTAATCGGTGCGGCCGCCGGCGAGGTCGGGAATGAACGTCACGTGTTGCTTGATTTCTTCATGGATGACCGGGGCGCTGAAGGTGAGCGAGATCGATTGCAACGGACTGCACTTGTACATGGGCAACAGCGCATTGTTGGCATCGATGACGATCTGTTTGTTGTCGTTGTTCCAGCAGGTGACGCCGATGAAACGGAACTCGGGAAACGTACGGAACTTTTTCACCGTGCGCTGGGTGATGCCGGGTTCGGGCCCGAGCGCGGAGACCAGCCCCGGTTCGATGTTCAGGAACGCTTCGGTATCCCATGGCAATTCTTTTTGTGGTTGCACCAGCCACACACGCCGCGCCTCAACGCCGTCTTTCACCGTTGGCTGATCGTCGCTCTTCTGGTTGGGCGGGCGGTCGAGATGCAGAAATCCCTTATCTCCGGGGATGGGCACGATGACCGGGAGCTGGCGGTCGTTGGGATCCGGTTCGACGGTCAAGGGGTACCGCTGACGTTTGTTGCCGCTGTCCAGCAGGTACAGGTGTTCGGCAACCGACGATTGCGTGACGGGTTGATCGAAGGTGATGCGCATCACCGGCCAGCCGGGCGCCTTCCAGGTTTGAAACCACGCGTAGCGCACGCGCGGGCGGTGCGTGATGAAGCGGTGAATGTAAAGCTGGGAAAGGGTTCCGCCGTCTTCCGCTTTGATTTCCGGCCGGATGGTGATCTCGTACTGCGTCGCTTCCTGCAGTTTGTCTTCCTCTCCTAATTGACACGCCAGCGCGCTGGTGTTGAGCCACCGCCATTGACAGTTGAGTGCGGGGTGGATGCCGACGGGCACTTCGCCACCGGTGCGCTCCATGCGTCCCAGGGGCACCACCGGCCGGTTGAACTGGATAACGATCTGCCTGCCGGAAGGCACATCCGTACCGCTGGGCGTGATGCGTACCACCTCCAGCGGTTGGCCTTGTGCGGCGGCGGGGGTGGGGGCTTGAATAAGATTGATCGCTATGAAGGAAAACAGACACGCCAGCACAGAGGCGACAGATGTTCGCATGGAGCCCTTCCTCTTTGAATTTGTGGTATGCGGGTATGGAAACAGGTTAATGAGTTTTGTTCGGATGCACAAATCGAATTTTTAAAGCGGGCGGCCGCAGTGGAAAAAGACGGAATTGGGATGAGGAAGGGAGTTCAATCCCGTTTGAGGACAGATTGCACGATATGGATAATGCGGTCCTGATCGGTTTCGGACAGGCTCGATCCGGAAGGCAGGCAGAGTCCGCGACCGAACACGTCTTCCGAGAAATTGCAGTTGTCCGCATGTGGGTGATAGGCACAACCTTTGAACACCGGTTGCAGGTGCAGGGGTTTCCACACAGGGCGGGCTTCGATGTTTTCCCTGTCCAGTGCGGCGATGATGTCCTGCGGTGTCACCGGTGAGCCGGAGTCGAGCGTGAGCACGGTGAGCCAGCGCGTGGAAGTGCCGAAAGCCGCTTCCGGCATGAAGCGCACGCCGTGTTGTCCTTCCAGCGCATTGCGGTATCGATCGAACACCGCACGGCGCTGGGCAATGCGTTCGTCCAGCACCTTCAACTGGCCGCGGCCGATGGCGGCGAGCACGTTGCTCATGCGGTAGTTGTAACCGAGTTCGCTGTGTTCGTAATGCAGGACGGGATCGCGTGCCTGCGTCGCCCAGTAACGCGCCTTGTCGAGCGCGGCGGTGTCCTGGGAAACCAGCATGCCACCGCCGGAGGTAGTGATGATCTTGTTGCCGTTGAACGAATAGACGCCGAACCGGCCCAATGTGCCGCTGGCCTTGCCGCGGTAGGTTGCACCCAGCGATTCCGCCGCGTCCTCGATCACCGGCACGCGGTATTTGTCGCAGGCTTTCTGGATCGCCTCCATGTCCGCGTTCTGGCCGTACAGGTTGACCGCAATCACCGCCTTCGGCACGCGGTCCTGGTGCCCCGCTTCCTTCAACGCGCGCTCCAGAGCCTGCGGTGAGATATTCCATGAAGAAGGCTCTGAGTCAATGAATACCGGCTCGGCTCCCAGGAACCGGATCGGCGTGGCGGAGCCGATGAACGTGAGCGAGGAACAGAAAACCGTATCGCCCGGACCGACGCCGCACAGCCTGAGGGCAAGATGAATCGCCGCGGTGCCGGAACTGAGCGCCACCGCACCCGCTGCGCCGACGTATTCCGCCATTTCTTTTTCGAACGCTTCCTGGTTGGGGCCGCACGGCGCGATCCAATTGGATTCGAACACTTCTTCGACAAATTTGCGTTCGTGTTCGCCCAGGTGCGGGGGCGACAGGTAAATGCGTTTGGGATTCGTGCTCATATTCGCTTCAGAATGCGCGCGGGCACACCCGCGGCGGTGACGTTGCCGGGAATCGGTTCCACCACCGCCGACCCGGCGCCGATGACGGTGTTTTGGCCGATGTCGATGCGGTTGGACACGGACGAGCCGATGCCAATCGATGCCGCCCTTCCTACTTTCACCTCGCCCGCCAGGTGCACGCCCGGGGACAGGTGCACGCCGTCTTCAAGAATGCAGTCGTGATCGACCGTTGCGGCGGTGTTGACGATGCATCCCACGCCAACCCGCGCGCCGGTGTGGACGACGGCCTGCGGACCGATCAGCGTGCCGTCGCCGACCGTGGCGGATGCGCACACCCACGCGGTGGGATGCACCAGCGTGGCGGCCGTGTGTCCCGCTTCGCGGTGTTTTGCGAGCAGTTTCAGACGCAGGGCGTTGTCGCCGACGGCGACGAAGAAATGCGTGAATTCCTTGAGATGATCGGCGGCGGCGTCGAATCCCGCGAGCACTTCAAAGTCGGCGACGCGCGCCAACTCCATGTGACGGTCGTCGGCGAAAGCGATACGATTCCACTTCTGCACGTCGCCGGCGATGGCTGCCGCCACCCTGCCGTGCCCTCCGCCTCCGAATATCAGCAACGCCGCCACGGATGTGTGTCCTTATACAAGATGCGGTTCAGCAATCCAGCGTGGACTGCCGTTCCCAGTCGCTCACCTGGCTCATGTAGCGGCTCCAGTCGTCGCGTTTGAGCTTCAGGTAGCTGTCGATGAATTCTCCACCCAGCGCTTCTCTGAACACGCGGTTTTTGTCCAGTGCGATCAGTGCGTCGTGCAGCGTGGCGGGAAGCTTTTTGACTTTGAGTTTGGTGAATATGTCGTACATGTTTTCGTCGCGCGGCAGGCCAGGGTCCATTTTGTTTTCGATGCCATCCATGCCGGCGGCCAGGAGACCCGCCTGCAGGAGGTACGGGTTCGCCGCGCCGTCGGGCAGGCGCAGTTCAAAGCGCCCGGCGTCGGGAATGCGGATCATGTGCGTGCGGTTGTTGCCGCCGTAGGAGATGCCGTTGGGCGACCACGTTGCGCCGGAGTCGGGCGTCTTCGCGTTCAGCCGCTTGAAGCTGTTGACCGTGGGATTGGTCAGCGCCGACAGCGCCGGGGCGTGGTGCATGACGCCCGCGATGAACTGGTACGCCTTTTCCGAGAGCTGGTGCAAGTTTTTGCTGTCGAGAAACAGGTTCTTTTTTCCTGATGCGTCCCACAGCGAGCAATGCGTGTGACAGCCGTTGCCCGTCAACGCGCTGAAGGGTTTGGGCATGAAGCTGACGCGCAGGTTGTGTTTTTCCGCCACGGCCTTGGTCATGAAGCGGAAGAACACATGCCGGTCGGCGGTTTGCAGTGCGTTGCTGTAGTGCCAGTTCATTTCGTACTGGCCGTTGGCGTCTTCGTGATCGTTCTGGTACGGTTCCCAGCCGAAATCCTGCATGGCGTCGCACACTTCCTTGATGAACTCGAAGCGCCGCATCAGCGCCAGTTGATCGTAACAGGGCTTGCCCAGCAGGTCGCGTTCATCGGAGATGCGGGAGCCGTCGGGAGCGAGCAGAAAAAATTCCGCCTCCACGCCGGTCATCATCGTCACCCGTTTCTTTGCGGCGTCGGCCATGACCCGTTTCAACACATTGCGGGGCGCGTGTTCGATGAGTTTGCCTTCCATGTACAGGTCGCCGGTGATCCACGCGACGTTCGACTGCCATGCCATCGGCGTGAGGGTATTGGCGTCGGGGATGAGAAAGATGTCGGGATGCGCCGGCGTCAGGTTGAGGTGCGCCGCGAACCCGGCGAATCCCGCGCCGGATGTTTCGGCTACCTTCGCCTTGGATGCGGGAATCAGTTTCGAGCGGATCACGCCGAACAGATCGACGAAGCTCACCAGCAGGTATTCGATTTTGTGTTTCTTGATGGATTCTGTAAGCATGGATGCTTCCGGATGGTTTAAGAATTGAAAAACGTCTTCAGCCACAGGGTGGTCATGATGAGCGTGCGGAGCGGGCGCGTGTGGTTGGCCTTGCCTTCCTTGTGTTCGTCGAGCAGTTTGACCGCTTCCTGCGTGTTGATGATGTCGTCGTTGGTGCCCGCCAGCAGGTCCCGCGCCCATTGGTACAGCGGGTCCTGCAACCAGTTGCCGATGGGGGTGGTCGGCATGCGCTTCTTGCCATACACGAATTCCCGGGAAAACACCTCTGCCGCGTGTTTCTTGAGATAGCTCTTGCCGATGCCGCGGTCGATTTTCTCCGTCAGCGGCAGGCGCGTGAACAGCTCGATCACGCGATGGTCCATGAACGGCGAGCGGCCTTCGGTGGACCAGCACGCCCCCATGCGGTCGCCCTTGACCAGGTTGTTGCCCGGCATCAACTGCGTGCATTCGTAAGCGATGATCTGTTCGATCGGTTGCAGGTCGCGCCACGGCTCCAGGGTCTTTTCGAAGTAGTCGAACGGGTCCTGCGTGTGCTTGTGGATGGTGTCGCGCAGAAGCCGCTTGCGCAGGCCGTCGTCCATGTAGCAGATCACGTTGTAATAGGCGCGCAGGGGAAAGTTGGTGCGCGTGGTGTCCTGAAAAAATTCCACGTTGTGGTTGAAGCCGAACAGCGTCTCGTCCGGTCCGTCGCCGGTGAACATGACGATTTTGCCTTCGCCGTGGGCCTTGCTCGCCAGCAGGTAAAACAGAAAAAACGAAAAGTCGCCGTGCGGTTGATCGGTGTGGTAGATGACCTTTTCCGCGAGTTCGGGGATGAGGGTGTGGTCGATCATCGCCGGTTTCAGCGCCAGTCCCAGTTGGTCGGCGACGAGGCGCGAGTAGGCGTACTCGGAGAAGCCATCGACGGGGAAATCGAGGCCGATGGCCTCCAGCTTGCCGGGCCACTGCTCGACCAGGTATTTGGCGACGACGGAGGAGTCGATGCCGCCGCTCAGGTACAGCCCGCCTTGCACGTCGAAATCCTTCTGCATGCGCACGGCGTCGCGCAGAAGCGCGGCGAACTCGTCGAAGTCCGGCGTGTGGCGTTCGTCGAAGAACGGCCATTCCCAGTAACGGTGCCTGGTGATTTTCAGTTCGCTGTCGAAATGCCAGTAGGTGCCCGGCTCCAGGTGATGAATGTTTTTGAAGCAGGTGTCCGGCGGTGGGCAGTAGTTGAGCGCGAACATGCGCGCGAGACCGTTGTAGTTGATTTCCCTTTTCACGCCGGGAAGGGCGAGCAGTCCCTTGATCTCACTGCAGAACGCCCAGCCGCCGTCGTGCTCCATGACGTAACACGGTTTGATGCCCGTGTGATCGCGCACCAGCACGCCGCGTTTTTCTTTTTCGTCCCAGAGAAAGAAGGCGAACATGCCGATGAGGCGTTTCAACATGGCCTCGCCTTCCTCGCGCCACAGGTGGACCAGCACTTCCGTGTCGCACCGCGATTTGAACACGTAGCCTTTTTTCTTGAGTTCCTCGCGCAAGGCGACGTGGTTGTAAATTTCGCCGTTGAAGACAACGCCGACGGTGCCGTCGGTATTGAACATGGGCTGGTGGCCGTTTTCCGGATCGACGACCGCGAGCCGCGCGTGACCCAGTACGGCGGGTCCGTGTTGCTTCACGCCCCATTCGTCCGGGCCGCGGTACATGATGGTCTCGACCATCTTCTCGACGAGTTTGGGATCGGAATTATTGGCGCCAATGATGCCGGCAAGTCCACACATAAAAAAACCTGGTTACCTCACGAGTTAGGAAAAAATGATTCAGTCGTCCAGAGCCTGATAGCCTTCGGGAATCTTGCGCGTGCGCCCGGAATGCGGCGCAGTGTTCACGTACTCCGCGTCGGCGAACGATTCGTGATACACCTTGCGGAACACGTTGATCACCTGGTCGAGGCTGGCCTTGGTTTCCGTCTCCGTCGGTTCGATCAGCATGGCGTGATCGAGGTCCTTCGGAAAATACACACACCCCGCGCCGAACAACGTCGGCGGATGCACGCCGTAGTCGATGAGCCGCTTGGCGAAGTTGTACGGCGTGGTCGGCAGATTCTTTCCCGACAGCAGGCATTCGTGCATGCAGGGTTTCGGGTAAATCGGCGGCAGGATGTCGCGCAGTTTCTGCTGGAAGTAATTCGCGTTCAGCACCGCGTCCTCGGAAACCTGCTTCAGGCCTTCCGGTCCGTTGAACAGGATGTAGCAGTAGCAACGGATCATCACCGCCATGTGGCCGTAAAACGATTTGAGGCGGCCGATGGAATGCGGCCGGTCGCTTTCGAACACGTACGTGCCGTCGTTTCGTTTGACGATGCGCGGCACCGGCAGGTGTTCTTCCAGGAACGCCTTCACCGCACAGGGACCCGCGCCCGGCCCGCCGCCGCCGTGCGGCGTGGACAGTGTTTTGTGCGTGTTGAGGTGCATGACATCGAACCCCATGTCACCCGGCCGCGCGATGCCCATCAGCGCGTTCAGGTTCGCCCCGTCGTAATACAAAAGCCCGCCCTGACCGTGCACGATCTCGGCGATGGTGGCGATGTTCTCCTCGAACAGGCCGAGCGTGGACGGGTTGGTCAGCATGATGCCCGCGACGTGTTCGTTCATCTTTTCGCGGACCACGTCGAGGTCCATGATGCCCGCGTCGTTGGTCGGGATGATCTCGCAGTCGAATCCTGCCATGACGGCGGACGACGGATTGGTGCCGTGCGCCGAATCGGCGATGAGGATGACGCGTCGGTCCTCGCCTTTCTTCTCAAAATACTTGCGGATGATGAGCAGGCCCGTCAGCTCCCCCTGCGCGCCCGCCGACGGTTGCAGGGTGACCGCGTCGGCGCCCATCAACTCGGCGATATACCCTTGCAGGTTGTACAGCAGTTCCAGCAGGCCCTGCATGGTGTCCACCGGTTGTAGGGGATGGATGCCGCGGAAGCCGTCGAGGTTCGCCATGGCGTCGTTGCGTTTCGGGTTGTACTTCATGGTGCAGGAACCGAGCGGGTAGGGACCGTTGTCCACGCCGTGGCTGTGCGCGCTCAGTTCCATGAAGTGGCGGACGATCTCGATCTCCGAAACTTCCGGCAGGCCGAGCGGCTCTTCGCGCAGGGTCATGCCGGGAAACAGGCAGGCGGTGTCCTCCTGCTCGAACTCGAAGTCGTGCACCCAACTGCCGCCGATGCCCGGACGGCTCTTTGCCGAAAGATGCGGGATCATGCGCACACCTTCTTCATGCACCGGGCGAGGCGATCCATATCCTGCCGGGCTTTGGTTTCCGTCACCGCGATCAACAGCAACTCGCCGTGCGGTGTGTCGTCGAAAGCGAGTCCGCCGAAAATGTTTTCCCCGCGCAGGGCGTCTAATACGGTGCCCGCCGGTTTGGGAAGTTTGACGGCGAACTCGTTGAACACGGGACCCGCGAAGGCGCGTTCGATGCCGGGGATCGAGGTCAGTTGCTTTATCAGGTAATCGGTTTTGTGGGCGATGATTTTGGCAAGGCGGGCGTAGCCGCTTTCACCCAGCAGGCTGAGATAGATCACGGCGCGAAGCGCGCACCACGCCTGGTTGGAGCAGATGTTGCTCGTCGCCTTTTCGCGTGCCACGTGCTGCTCGCGGTCTTCATACACCAGCGCATAAGCCGGGTTGCCGTAGATGTCCGCCACCTTGCCCACCAGCCGTCCGGGTAAAAATTTGCGGTATTCCTTTTTGCAACTGAGGATGCCGAGACTGGGTCCGCCCGCCGACAGCGGGATGCCCAGCGGCTGGCCCTCGCAACTGGCGAAATCCACGCCCAGTGATCCCGGCGTGGAGAACAGGCCGCTCAACAACGGGTTGAATGACATGCCGACCCGCACCCCGTGCGCCTGGCAGAGCTTGACGATGGCGGGAATGTCTTCCAGCACGCCGAAGCGGTTGGGCGTCTGGAACAGGAACACCGCCGGGCGTTCGGATTTCAGTTTGTCTTCGAGCGATTGCAGGTTCAGCCGTCCGGTTTTCGCATCGTGTTCCACCGTGTCGAGCGCGACGCGGCGCGGCGTGAGGTGGCTTTTTAAAATGTCCTGCCACTGCGGCCAGATGGCGTCCGCGTACAACACGCCCGCATCGCCGCGGTCGGAGGCGAGGCACCCCATCCAGCCCAGTTCGAACAGCGCCGTGCCGCCGTCGTATGACGAGCAATTGACGACGGGCAGGCCCATCACCTTCGCCATCTGTTCCTGGTATTCGGCGAGGATTTGCAACAATCCCTGGCTCATCTCCGGCTGGTACGGTGTGTAGGCGGTGAGGAACTCGCCGCGGCTGGCCAGCGCATCGACCACTGCCGGGATATGGTGATCGTACATGCCGCCGCCGATGAAATTGAGGTGCGTGTGTACGGTGGCGTTTTTGCCGGCGAGATCGCGCAGGTGTTTTTCCAGCTCCCAGTCGGGCACGGCGCGCGGCAGGTTGAGCGGTTGCTTCAACCGCAGATCTTTCGGGATGCCGGTGAGCAGGTCGTCGATGGACTCCACGCCGATGAAGTTCAGCATCGCCTTGCGGTCTTCGGGACGGTGTGGCGTGAAGGATTTGGGAGTGTCGATCATATTAAAACTTAAAATGTGGCCGGACGGTTCCGGATTGTAGCAGGGAGGACGGCCGGGCGGATGTGAATGGACGCGCCATTATAGCAGACCTCTTTTTTGGCGGGTGGGCATAAAGTCATCGCCTAGCGCACTTTGCTGAGCAGTTTGACGATCTCGACGACTTTCGAGCGGTCGAGCTCGATCTGCTCCGGCGACCGCCGTTGCAGGTATTCCTCGTGTTCGCGCAGTTTTTCGATTTCGTATTTCAGTTTGGAGTGGTCCACGCGGCCGTCCTCCTCCACCAGGCCGCGTTGAAAGGTGCGCGACAGGATGACCGACGACGACCCCAGCCTGAGGTGCTCGCCCAGCACCATCTCGCCGGGAAGCTGTCCCTCGCCGATACGCGCGATGCCGCCGAAACCGAACGGCAACCCGGCGTTGAGGATGGTTTTCGCCAGGGCATCGACCATGCCGTCGGCCAGCGGCTGGAAGATGAAGTTCTGTTTCAGGCCGAGGTGCAGGTCGTTGAGGCCGATGTACACCTCTTTGAGGCCCGGCACGCGCACGATCGATTCGAGCGCGTCCGCCGCTTCCGGTGTTTCCACCAGCGGCACCACCCCGGCACGTCCGCCCACCTGTTCAGAAAAGCGGGCCAGCTCGTCCGCGGTGCGGAACATGGGGAGCATCAACAGTTCAGGCCCGATGGCCAGCGCCTCTTCGATCTCCTGCTCGATCCCCGGGTGCGGCGGGTTGAGGCGGATGAGCAGTTCCGCGTCCGGGATGGCTTCGCGCACGCGGCGGGCGTCGTCCATGCTGTGGCCGCTGATCCACGTATCCAGGTGGCCCTGCCGCTCTTTTTTGCCGATCACTTCCAGGTCGACAAAGATGCGGTTCACTCCGGCGGCGACGGCGTTTTTCGCCAGGTCCGGGTGGTTGGTGATGAGCATCAGGGTGAGCATGAGCGCTCCCTCAAATTAAAAAAAATTGAATTTCCGGCTTTTAGGCGGAACTTCGATCGCAAAACCGGGTGAAGCTACCCCGGATTTAATAAATTCAATAAAACCAAGGAATTGTACCACATTCCACAAAAACCGGGAAAGTTTGGCCTCATCACTTTCTAAAGGGGATTTTCATAATGAAAAACAACCATTTATGGTAAACTCGATATTCCAGACTGTGCGCCTTAACAGTCGGCGAAGGGGAGCCCTACCATTTTTATACGCGCCGGCATTGAAACCGGGTGGCACGGAGGAACACCAGTCATGCGTGCATTCAATAAAAGATTCCGTAAGGTCATCCTGCTCGGGTTCGACCTGACGGTCAGCCTTCTGTCTTTATACCTGGCGTTTCTGCTGAGGTTCGAAGGTGCACTTCCCAAAGAACAGATGGAGGTCTTTCTGGACCTCGCTCCCATCGTTCTTTTATGCCGCGCGTTTTCCTTTGCCCTGTGCCGTTTTTATTCCCGCTTCTGGGAGTATGCCAGTTGGGAAGATCTGCTGCAGATTCTGAAAGCGGCGGCGATGGGAACGGTGCTGGTTCTGATCTTCATGTTTCTGTACAACCGCGCGCATCTTGTTTCCCGGTCGGTGTTGTTCATGGACCTCATCCTGGTGGTCCTGATGCTCGGCTCCTCGCGTCTGGGCTGGAAACTTCTCACCGACCGCGAAAACCAGGAAGCCGGCATCCGCGGCAAGGGCCGGGTGCCGATCCTCATTCTGGGCGCGGGTTACACGGGCGCTTACCTGCTCAAACACCTGCGCCGATTCTCGCCGCATTACCAGGTGAGAGGCTTCCTTGACGACGATCCCAAAAAACTCAATCACCAAGTCATGGGCGTCAAGGTCCTGGGCGGGCACCAGGACCTGCCGGAGTTCAAGGAATCGCTGGGCATTCAGGAGGTGCTGGTGGCGGTCACCAGCATGGACGCGGAGCGGATGGAAGCGGTGGTGAAGGTGTGCCGCGACGCCAACGTGAAATACAAAACCGTCTCCTCGTTTTTTGATCTGGCCACGCACCAGCCGCACATTTCCAAAATCCGCAATATTGAGATCACCGACCTGCTTGGCCGCGAGCCGGTGTACCTGGATCTGTCGATGATCCAGAACATGGTCGGCGGCAAGAAGATCATGATCACCGGCGCGGGCGGGTCCATCGGCTCCGAACTGTGCCGCCAGTTGCTGGAATACGATCCGGCCATGCTCATCATGATCGACAAGTGCGAGAACTACCTGTACGACCTGAACATGGAGCTCAACGCCGAGATGACCAACACCGAGCGGAAATATTTCTTTCTGTCGGTCACGCAGGAGAAAAAACTCGACGCGTTGTTCCAACGGTTCCGGCCGCAACTCGTGTTTCACGCCGCCGCGCACAAGCACGTGCCGCTGATGGAGGAGAACGCGGACGAGGCGGTGCTCAACAACGTGCAGGGAACGCGCATCACGGCGGACTTGTCCGAGCGCTACGGCGTGGAAAAATTCATTCTCGTTTCCACCGACAAGGTGGTGCGCCCGACCAGCGTGATGGGCATGACCAAAAAGATCGCCGAGCGCTACATTCAACATAAAGCGGCGCAGTCCAAGACGGATTTCATGACGGTGCGCTTCGGCAACGTGCTGGGGAGCAACGGCAGTGTGGTGCCGCTGTTTCAGAAACAGATCGAGCGCGGTGGTCCGGTGACGGTGACGCACCCGGACATGGAACGCTTCTTCATGCTGATTCCGGAAGCGGTGCAGTTGATTTTGCAGGCGGCGACCATCGGCCGCGGCGGCGAGATCCTGATGCTGGAGATGGGACAGCCGGTGAAGCTGATGGACCTTGCGGATAAAATGATCCGTCTTTTAGGGTACACCCCGGGCGAAAACATGGAGATCAAAATCACCGGCATGCGCCCGGGCGAGAAGCTGTCGGAGGAGTTGGTGGATGACGGCGAAGAGGTGATCGACACCCTGCACAAGAAGATCAAGCGGCTGTGTTCCGGCGTCGCGCCCGGAGACGGGTTCGCGGCAAAGGTGGATGCGCTGGTGGCTGACGGCGCGCGTCTGGACGCCGCTTCCTACCGACAGCGGCTGGTGGATTTCATTCAGGAAGCATGCAGTAAACCCGCAGTTCCCTCCTATTTAAACAAAAGCCAATAACCCTGCCTGTCGGCATCGTTCCTTTTTCCTTTTTAAGGGCGGGATCAATCGCCGGTCCCTTCGTCTTTTTTGTTCTGTTCGTTGTAAAGGTAAGTGATTACGGTGAGCGTGAGAAACAGGGCGATGGCGATGAGCCCCAGTCGTCTGCGGTCCTGGGACACGTTTTCCAGCCGGGCGATGTCTTCGGTGAGGGTGCGCAGTTTTTTGCTGGTGTTCCGGGCTCCCTCCTGCACCTTCTCAAGATCCAGGCTGTGGGACACGCGCCGGACATTCTGAAGTTCTGTCGAAGCATCCGTATGCTGCTGTTCAAAGGATTGCATGGGAAAGCCGCGGATGGCGGCGATGCGCTGGCGCGTCTCCTGCAACCGTTCGGACAGGCCGGTCAGAATGGTTTTCAATTTTTCCGCTGGAGTGAACTCATGGCACAGACTGCACCGTTCCGCGGTCACGATTCCTGCGGCGGTGCGTTCAATGGCATGGGGGTTGTGGCAATCGATGCAGGTGGGTTGCCCAACCTGGAAGTGCGCACTGGATTTGTACGACTCGGCGGTTTGTGAATGGCATTTGGCGCAGACGTCCGTCACCTGGGCCTGCGGCGGCACACCATGAAACCCTTTGGATTTGGACATGGCTTCCAGGGTGAGGTCCTTTGGATCGCCGCCGTGGCACCCGTCGCAGGTGTTGCCGACTTTGGCGTGCACGCTGTCGGTCCACAAGGCCACGGGGTGACTCAGGCGCTCGTCATCCAGTCCACCGTGGCAGGTGATGCAGGAATTGTTTTCCTGCGGGACGGTTGCGGCCCGCGAGGCCATCGGCAGGCTGAAAATCAGCACGGTCATCAGCGCCGCCGCAATGGAATTCGAACGTCCGGTACGCATCATGAGTTACGCCAGGTATCCCCATAGAGTCAAGCCGACGAAAGAAGCGATGCAAAGCACCACCAGCGGCAAGAACAGGGGCCGTTTGAAAATATTCGGCTCCGGGCTCCGGTCAATGAACGGCAGAAAGATGAACGCCAGCACCCCGGCTGTTTGCAGGATCAGCGCGCCCAGTTCCGAAGGAATGATGCGGAGCAGTTGGTACGAGGCCAGAAAGTACCATTCGGGTTTGATGTGAGCCGGTGTGTCGAACGCGTCCGCCGGTTTCTGCGCGTCACCGAAAATGAACCAGTCCGGAAAAAAACAGATCAATCCGAAGAACACGGCCATGAACAGGCAGATCACCATCACATCTTCGAGCACGAAGGTGGGATAGAAACGCATGCCCTTCGGGTATTTTGGTTTTTTATACATGGTCCGGTTTGTCCTTTTTTTTGTCCTTGTCGAAAGGCGATTCCGAGATGCCCAGCACCCGCACCAGGAACAGGTGCAGTCCCATGAGCCCCAGCATGACCGCGGGAATCACGATCACGTGCAGGGTGAAAAAGCGGTTCAGCGTATCGGGGTTGAGTGTTTCCCCTCCGCGTATGAGTTTGACGATGTACGGTCCGATCACCGGGATGGGTTCCGGAATGCTGGTCGCCACGGTCGTCGCCCAGTACGACAATTGACTCCACGGCAACAGGTAGCCGGTGAAACAAATTCCCAAAGTCAAAAACAGCAGAATGCACCCGGACAGCCACGTGATCTCGCGCGGCTTTTTATAAGCGCCCATGAACACCACGCTGACCATGTGCAGGAGAACCACCACGATCATGGCGTGCGAACCCACGGCATGCGCCAGCCGCACCAGCCAGCCGTAGGGGATCTCCAACATGATCCGTTGGACGCTGGCGAACGCCAGTTCCGTGGACGGCACGTAATACACCAGCAGGAGGATGCCCGTGATCAACTGCAGAACGAAAATGAACAGGCTGAGCCCGCCCAGCGAATACCACTTGTTCAACCGCGCCGGAATCCGATACTCGGTCAATTGGTCGCGCACGATGCTCTGGATGCCGGTGCGGTAATCGATCCAGTCGAGGATTTTTTCGTAGAGATGATTCAACCAGCTAAACATGATACTCAGACAAACCGTATTTGATCGTTGACGATCTCAATCGGCATGCGGTGCAGAGGCTCCGGTGCGGGCCCGGCGAGGACCTCGCCGGTTTCTGAAAATCGCGCCGCGTGGCAAGGGCAAAAAAACTCCTTCTTTTCCGGGACCCATTTGACCAGGCATCCAAGATGAGTGCAGGTGGCGTTGAAAGCGGTGATGCCCTGTTCCGTGTGTATGGCGACCACCGGATGGCCCTGGTGTTTGAGCATCAACCCGGAACCTTTCGGCACCTGGCTCACCGGCACGGTCACTTCCTCGGCCTTGCTCAATTTCGACGGGGCCGGCATCAGGTAGCGAATGACGACATTGGCCGCCATGCCAAGGGTTGCCAGAACCAGCCCGAAAAACGACCACTGCAGAAACCAGCGACGGTTGGTTCCAGGGCTCGGGCTGTGCTCCGCGTCCGGCATGACGTTGTCTTCGGATTGGGGTCGCGTGTCTGTCATGGTTATGGAATCACCTGTTGAATTGAATCGAGTGGAATGTACACCGGAGCCGGTTGCAGAATCTCCGGGCTGTAGCTGTAGATGGCCTCGGCGGTGACGCGGCTGTGACTCGGGTCTTCCACAAAGAACAGAAAGGATTCCCGCTGGGTCGTCCTTGGTGCCAGCCGGTTGTCACTCAGCACCCGCAGTCCCTTGCCCAGCCACAACGGGGTCATCTCGGAGACCAGTTTGCCGGTGGCATCGACCACGGTCTTCTGGTAAACCTTGCGCTGGATCTGGACGGGGTTGCCATTCGACGGATGGACGGAAACTTCCAGGATGATTTTTTTCAGCGGCAGTCCGGTGGGTATCTTGTGCCCCGCCCCCTTGTTGCGGACGGTTACCTCGACCTCCACTTTATTGCGGAAGGTGCGTATGTTTTCGATGTTCACCTCGACGGCTTCGCGCCGCTTGCTCAAGGAATGCCCGCCCGCGAAACCGTGATTGCGGATTGTTTTTCCCGGACCGGACCCCGGTTTTCCGCGCACCACGTCACCCGGAGCCGGTTCCATGTGACAGTCCTGGCACTCGGTGCCTTCCTCGGCGTAAGGGCTGGCTTTCCATTCCGAATACGTTTCGATCAATTTGAAACCGGACTCCTCTTCCAGCTCGTGGCATTCGCGGCAGAACCTGGAACTTTTATAAAGGGGATTCTCGCGTATTTTGTGGGCGGGGGATGTGCCGCCTGCGGAGGGACCCTGCTTGGTCAGCCCGAAGTCAAACAGGTAATTGAACCCGCCGGTGTACTCCGACACCGTATGGGAGATGGAATGGCAGAAGTCGCAGTTGATGCTTTCCTGCGAAAGCGGCTGGCGGAGTTTGAGGTCGTTGTGGATGAGCGAGACCGGGGCGTGGCAGGTGAGGCACCGCTTGCGGATTTCTTCGCCGCGCTGAAAAAACACCTGCATGTACGCCGCCTGGAACACGGCGTTGCTGGCCGCCTTGGCGTGCAGGCTGGTCTGCCACTGCCGGTAGAGGTCTTCATGACACCGGCCGCACTGGGCGCTGGGGGAGATGCCTTTGGGATTCAGCCGCACTTCGGGAAGCACCGCATCCTGCGCTTCCGCCGGTGACGGAACAAACGCGGCCCACCCTGTGGACACAATGACTGCGAGGATCCACTGGATCACGAACAGGTTGGCCTGCTTGCTGGCGTCAGGATTCATGTTACCGTACTCCTCACTCCTCATCACGGTGAAGCGGCAACTGCGATCGATGGGATTCAGAGTATCATTTAAAATTTTTTTTTTAAAGCCCGGATTGTCGTTCCACCCGGCATCCACACGGCACCGAGTTGCAAAATGCCGGAAGCAGGGTTATATTTACCCGAAAGACGATCGTTTCCTGGTTTCATGGAGTTAAAAAAGAGGGGCTTCATGCTGAACCGAATCAAAGCACTGATCCTCGGTACTTTGTGTATAGTTTGCCTTTTCCCCGGAGTGGTCCACGCCGAAAACAAGGTGGACTGGGCTCAGTTCAACCCTGCCCTCAAGGATGCGGTATCCGTCGGTAAAAAAGCGGATTGCTTCCAGTGCCACGAGGGTTACATCCGGGCCTTCTTGAAAACCAAACATGCCCGCAAATTCAAGGCTCGCTTTGGCTATACGGGCCCCGAAACCTGCGAATTGTGTCACGGTCCGCTGAGCAAACATTTGCAGGCGGATTTCGACAGCAAGCTCTCCACGGTCGTTTCCTTTAAAAACATAGAGCCCCGGCAGAAAAGCCGCATCTGTCTGCAATGCCACGAACGTGGTTTGAATCTGCACTGGCAGGGAAGCATGCACGAGATGGCGAATGTCTCCTGCGACAAATGCCATTACGTGATGAACCGGCGCAGTACGCGCCAGATGTTCATCGACGAGGATTCCAAAAAAACCTGTTTCCAGTGTCATAAAGACAAGCGCGCCCGCATTTTACGCTCGGCGCACATGCCGTTGCGGGAAGGCAAGATGTCCTGTGCCAGTTGCCACAACCCGCATGGCGGGCCGGGACCGAGCCTGCTGAAGCAGGCGTCCGTCAACGAGACCTGTTATGCCTGCCACGCCGACAAGCGCGGCCCCATGCTGTTCGAGCATGGCCCGGTGCGGGAGAACTGTTCGCACTGTCACGATTCGCACGGTTCCAACCACCTGAGCATGTTGAAACTGAAAGTACCGTACCTCTGCCAGGCGTGCCATTCGTCGCAGTTCCACCCGAGCGGGTTGTACGATGGCACGCAACTGGCGCCTGGAACCAACAACCGGGATTTGCAGGGCAAGGCGTGCCTCAACTGTCACAGCAAGATTCATGGCTCGAACCATCCTTCCGGAGCCCGGTTCACGCGCTGAGCGTGGTGGCGGCAACTCCGGAGAAGAAGGCATAAATGTTTGAATGCAGTCAAAGAAACGAGGGAGTGCCTGCAACCGTTCGGGGGAAAGGTTCATGTCTTATTTGCGCGGCATTGGATGGGGGGTGCTGTGTTGGCTGGTCCTGCTGGGCGCGCCGCCCGTCATGGCCGAAGACCCGGATCCCTATGCGCTGAGCGAGGGGTTTGAAGGGTATCTGACGCTGGGCGGGGCGGGACTGTTCACCGACGACGAATCGTTCAAGCTCGGCGAATACAACGGCCTCACCGGCAACGAGGGGTACCTGGTCGGCGAGACGGATCTGTTTTACAACCGCGGTGGTTATTATTTCGATCTGTCCGGCCGCAACCTGGGTCTGGAAAACCGCAGTGTGCGGGTGGAGTCCGGCCGTTACGGCGGGTATTCCTTTTTCGCCGAATACGACCAGGGGCCACACCTTGTCAATGGCGTCAACCAGACCGTGTTTCAGAATCCCGGTTCGTCCTTCCTGACGCTCAACCCCGGCTTCACCCAGGGCGCGAACACCGGCGCCATGACTTTCGGCAACCGCGCCGAAGGGCTGGGCATCCGGCGCGACGCCTCGCGTTTTGGGTTCGAATCTCTCTTTAAAGATTTCAAATTCGGGATGACCTACGAGCGCCGGGAGATCGATGGCCTGATGTCCATGGGCGCGCCCTTCGGCAACAGCGCCAGCTCTGCCGTGTCGCGGTCCGTGGTCCTGCCGGAAACGGTGGACAGCGTGACCAACACCCTGCACGGCAACATGGAGTACGCGGGCGACCGCGGTCAGTACCAGGTGTACTTCGATCTGTCGTGGTACGACAACCGGGTCGAGAACATGCGGTTTCAGAATCCCTTCACCGGCGTGGCGGGCCATCCCGCGACCGGTCTCATTTCGCGGCCGCCGGACAACCAGCACTGGCGGGCCGGGTTTTCCGGCGGGTACAATTTCTCCGAGCGCACGCGTTTTGCCGGAACGGTGGAGTACGGCATCATGCGGCAGAACGACCCGCTGGTGCCGTTTTCCGTAGGCACCGGCGCCGCTCTGCTTCCGCGCCAGTCGGCAGACGCGGAGATCCATACCTTCCTGACCACGTTCAACCTGTCGCACCGGCCCACGGCGAAGCTGTCCACCAACCTGCGCTTTCGCCACTACCAGACCATCAACCACACGCCCCGGCAGTTTTTCAATTATGTCGTCAACGATGACACCGGCGGCCAGGTGGGCCTGTCAAACTCCCTCGGCAACCTGCCGTTCGACACCGTACAGGACCGGCTCAATCTGGATGTATCCTACTACCTGCTGAAGGCCACGACGCTCAAGCTGGGTTATCAGTGGGAGATCATGGACCGCACCTTCCGCGAGGTGGATGAAGTCAAGGAGAACACCTTCACCGCCGGATTGCGCAGTGGTTATTTTGAAAACATCGTTGCGGGTTATCAGTTCTCGCTGGCTCTGCGCGAAGAAACCGATCCGTATGAGGAGGCGCGCGTCTTCGCCGGACGCCATCATCCCAGCACCGCGCCGGGGTTCGACACGAACCCGGAAATGCGGCGTTACGACGTGGCCGAACGCACCCGCTTCCGCCACGACGTGAATTTTTCTTACTTCCCCACCGAACGTCTGGACCTGGGGTTTTTCTATAACTTCATGGAAGACAAGTACGACGCGCGATTTCTGGGACTGGAGTCGTTCAAACAGCATGCGTTCACGTTCGATGTCGGCTACCAGCACGCGCGCAACATGCGGTTTCATTTTTATTACACGCTGGAGAAAATCGAAACCATACAGAACAACCGCAGTTTCAACAACACCGCGCAGTCGGTCGATCCCACCCGCAACTGGGCGGCCATTCAGGACAACGTGGTGCACACGTTCGGGGCGGGGCTGGACTACAAGGCCCGGGGCGACAGGCTGCGCCTGGCTCTGGATTACTGGTATTCGAACAGTGAGGAGGACATTCGCTTCCGGGCGGGGTCGTCGCTGGCGACGCCGCGCAATGTTCCGGCCCTGATCACGCGGACGCAGAACGTGGATGTGAAAGGCACGTACAAAGTGCGCAAGAATCTGGACGTGGGACTGCGTTACCTGTTCCAGATGTTTGAGACGGACGACTTCGCCACCGACGGCTTCACGCCCAGCTCCACGCAGATCGTGCAGGTGCTGACCTTGTCCGGCACCGTGCGGGATTACGAAGCCCACACCGGCATGCTGTTTTTCACCTACCGGCTGGGGGATTGAGGAAAGGACAGGTCCCTTGGTAAGGAGAGAGGCGATGGATGGCGCCTACTGGCCATCGTTGTCCCACCAGGCATTCGCCATTTTTTTCCGGGCAATGCATCCGGCCCTTTGCCGCGGGTCACGCCCGCCGGGCCACGCCCGCTCAACCGCCGTTGTGGCACTTCTTGCAGTCGCCTTTGGAGGAGAAGGCTGTCTCGCCGTCGTGGCAGGCTCCGCAAAACTGGCCGTTCTGCAGGGAATCCATCGTCAGCGCATTGCCTTCGTCGGCGCTACCGGCTTTCATTTTGAAAATTTTGGAATGGCAGTTGTTGCACTTGAGTTTTTTCCCCAGATGGACTTCATGGCTGAAGACCACTGGCGGCAGGGACTTCGTGTCGGAGAAGGTGATGTCCGGCGGTCCGCCCGCCTTCAGGCTATTGGGAGCCAACAGGGCGAACGCGGCGCATACCGCAAGCAGGGTGGAGAAAATTGGAAGCCATTGTCTGAGTTGCATGATGCCTTTCTGCCGGATTTATTTGCTCCGGACAAACACGAAGTCGCCGCCCGCATGGCCGGAGTTTTTGATGATGTTGTATTCGGGCACCTGTTCGGCGCGGCCCGCCACCGGTTCCTTGATGTATTTGTAGAATAACTGCTCCGCCGTAAAGATTTCTTCCTCCACCATGTTGAGCGCGTCGATGAAGGCACGCGCGAACACGGAATGCCCGCCGCCTCCGCCGTCCGCCACCGGCTCGTTGCCGCCGGAGGCCATCAGCGTGCGCGACGAGCGCTTGTGCATTTTTTCAAGAAAGCGTTTTTGCTGGTCCGGCGTGGACAGGTTGGTGATCGCCGAACGCGTGAGCGTGCCGGAATAACAACTGTCCGCCACCACCAGAACGTGGCGCGAGGCGAAGCGGCGGATGTTGGTGGTGATGTTGTCCACGATCAGCCAGTTGGCGTCGCTGTCGCGCTCCGCATCGGCGGGAAGCCAGTATGCCTTGTTGACGGTCTTGTCGAATTCGCCGTGTCCGGCGTAGTAGATGAGCAAATTGTCGCTGGGTCCCATCATCTTGCGGGCGTTGTTGAAGGCGCGCATGATCTCCGTGCGCGACACGTCGAGCAGAAGATTCGTCTTGAATCCGTATTTCTGGCGCAGGACCCGTTCCACCTCTTTCGCGTCGTTGACCGCCGTTTGCAGTTTGGGCAGGTACTTGTAGTCGTTGATGCCGATGATGATGGCATGGTATTCGCCGGAATCCAGCTTCCCCATTTCCTCCATGAAGCTTTTCTTCACATCCGGCTTTTTGGCGATGACGGTCTGCTCCTCGGTCATGGTGCGGCTTTCCAGCCAGAACGATTTCTGTGTGGTGTTCTGGTGGATGTCGCGGGCGAGGACGACGATTTCGCTTTTGCCCGGATTGATCGGAATGGTGGCGGCGAACTCCCCGTTGGATTGGACCTCCGCCGGCTGGCCGTTGATCAGCACCTCGGCGATGCCGCTTTCATCCTGCGCCACGCCGGTGACGTGCGTGGTCGGCGCGGTGGGAACGGGCACGATGCCGCGCGACACCTCATGCGAGGTGATGGTGATGATCGGTGGCGAGTTGTCCATCGGTTTCACGGTTTGCGGTTTCTGCACGACGATCGGCGGCTGTTTGTCCTGTTTCTTTTCGCCCGGGTCGTAGTGAATGACCTTTTGCGGTTTGTCGTTTTCCCAGGTGCCGACATCGCGACTGCCGTTGGCATAGGTGAAGGTGCCCTGGCCGTGCATCTTGCTGTCCACCCATTCACCGGTGTAGGTGTCGCCGTTTTTCCAGGTGTAGGTGCCGTAGCCGTGTTTTTTCCAGTCCTCCCACTCGCCCGTGTACTTGTCGCCGCTGGCGTACACCTTGGTGCCGTACCCGGTCAGCTTGCCGGCTGAAAACTCACCGTTGTACTGGTCGCCTTTCCACGGGTCGCGCCCCCAGATGTACACCCCCTGGCCGTGGAACTGATCGTCCTTGAACTCGCCGTCGTACTGGTCGCCGCTGGCATAGTACTGGGTGCCGGGGCCTTCTTTTTTACCATGCACCCAGCTGCCGATGTAGCGGTTACCGTTTTTCCAGGTGTAGGTGCCGAAGCCGTGGCGTTTCCAGTTGTCCCAGGCACCCTCGTACTTGTCGCCGCTGGAATAGAACTTGGTGCCCTGTCCGCTCAGCTCGTCCGCCTTGAAAGCGCCCACATAACGGTCGCCGGTCCAGGGTTTGCGTTTCCAGGTGAATTCGCCCTGGCCGTCCTTTTTCCAGTCCTTGAACTCGCCCTTGTACACATCCCCGTTGGCGTAGTAATAGGTACCTTCGCCGTTGGAGGCATCGGCCTGAAACTCGCCGACGTACTTGTCGCCTTCCTTCCAGTAGTAGGTGCCGAAGCCTTCCTTTTTCCAGTTAACGAAGCCGCCGACGTATTTATCGCCTTTCCACGGTTCGCGTCCCCAGGTGTAGGTGCCGTGGCCGTTGGGCGCGTCGTTTTTGAAATCGCCCGTGTACTTGTCGCCGTTGGCCCAGGAGTAGGTGCCCAGCCCGTGGTACTGGCCGTTTTTGAACTCGCCGGTGTACTGGTCGCCCTTCCACTTTTCTTCGTTGAAGGAATAGGTGCCGTGGCCGTGGAATTTGCCGTTTTTGAATTCGCCGACGTACTTGTTGCCGTTGTCGCGGACGAGGGTGCCGAATCCGTTCTGGCAGTCGCCGGAGGCGCAGGTGTCGGCGAACGCGGGGAGGGCGGGCCACAACAGGCAGAGGGCGAGCGCGACCGCGGCGAACCCGCGCCGAAACCCACCACTGCCAGCGTGCTGAACTATATTCTTGCCATTCATATACTGCCCCCTTCGCGAGACTGCGATGCGCCGTGTACTTTTAAGTTAAAGCCGACGGGGTTGCCTTGCAAGCGTCTTTCGGGAAATCAGAACCGCCGGCCCGATTCCGTGTGTTTCGAATCCGATTCCACCAACCGGCCATCCTGCCAGCGGCCGCGCTGTCCCGTTCCGTCCGCTTTGTTGAAGATTCCGGAACCATGCCTGAGATCGTGCCGCCACCCGCCCGTATATCTGTCGCCGTTCGGCCACACCTGCGTGCCCTGGCCGTGGCGCAGGCCGCCCTGCCATTCGCCGGTATAGTGTTCGCCCGTCGCCCGGTTGAGGGTTCCGTAGCCGTGGTAGGCCCCGTTCTGAAACTCGCCGACATAGTGGTCGCCCGATTCCATCCAAAGCGTGCCGCGTCCGTCGCCGCACTCGCCCAGGCATTTCGGGTAGGTGGAGCAGGCGGCGACGGCGAGCAGACTCATTAAAAAAACAGTCCGGTACAAATTCAATTTCCTTCTTTCATCGCCAACCCGGTGACGCATGACGCTCTCTTACGGTTTGCGGATGAAGACAAAATCCCCTCCGGCGTGGCCGGAGTCCTGGATCACCTTGTACTCCGGGATTTGCTGGGAAACGCCCGCCACCCGTTCTTTCAAATGATCCCTGAAAAGTTGTTCAGCAGTGAACGCCTTCATGCCGGGGTTTTTCAATGCTTCCAGAAATGCCTGCGCGAATACCGAATGTCCACTGCCGCCGCCATCGGAGACGGGCTCGTTGCCGCCGCTGGCAATAAGGGTTCGCGACGCTCTCTCAAACATTTTGCCCAGGTAGCGGTTGAACGCGTGAATGGTATTGGTTTGGACTGAAATGTTCCGCGTCAACGTCCCCGAATAACAACTGTCTGCGACAATCAGCACATGCTTGGCGGGCATGCGTTTGATGGTGGAAGTAATGCGGTCCACAATCAGCCAGCGGATATCGGAATCCGCATCGGCGTCTGCCGGAAGCCAGAATGCCTTGTTCACGCCCTTGTCGAACACCCCATGCCCTGCATAATAAATGAGAAGGTGGTCGTCCTCACTCAATTTTCTGCGAATCTGATCGAAGGCTTCCAGCATTTGGTCCCGGTCGGGATCGATCAACAGGTGCGTTGAAAACCCGTAGTTTTCGTGAAGAATTTGATCCACCGCCTGGGCGTCGTTGACAGCGGTTCGTAGCTTTGGAAGATTTTGATAATTGTTGATCCCGATGACGATGGCGTAGAATGCTCCCTTCACTTCCAGTTCTTCCGTATTGGAAGGCTTAGGCACCATTGCCAGTTCCGTTGGAAGCTCCACCTCCACGCCTTTCAGCCAGAAGTTTTTCCAGGCGGTGTTGCCGTGCTGGTCGCGCGCGACAATCTGCACCTTCGTGTCCTCGTTTTCCAGCGCCACCTCCGCCGAGAAATTGCCCGACGCATCCATGTAAGCTTTTGTACCGTTGACCGTCAACTCCCCGATGCCGCTTTCATCCTCGACTTTGCCTGCAATCAAAACCGAAGGCACCTTCGGAACCACCGCCACTCCGCTTTCCATGTCGTGCGAGATAATGGTGACTATGGGAGGGGAGGTGTCTTTGGATTTAATGTACGGACTCAAATCCCACAGTTTGAAGATTTTGTCATCACTACCTGATAAAACGTAACGCCCGTCCGGGGAAAAGGTGACGGAGTTAACCCATCCTGTATCCCCGAAGGTACGGATTTCCCGTCCCGTTTCCACCTCCCACAGTTTCAGGGTGGTGGTCAGGGCGTCGAAGTCGAAACTGCTCGACAGCGCGTGCCGTCCGTCCGGCGAAAAGGCGACGGACTCAATCCACCCCTCATGCCCGGTAAAGGTTCGGATTTCTTTTCCCGTTTTCACCTCCCACAACTTGAGCGTTTTGTCAAAACTCCCCGACAGAGCGTAACGTCCGTCCGGGGAAAATGCGACGGAAAGAACAAGTTCTTTGTGGTGGCCTCTGAAGGTTCGGGTTTCTTTTCCCGTCGCCACCTCCCACAGATTGAGTGTGTTGTCGTTACTTCCTGACAGGACGTAACGCCCGTCCGGGGAAAACGCGACGGAAGTAACAAAAAACTTCGAATGACCTTTGAAGGTACGGACTTCTCGTCCTGTTTCCATCTCCCACAGCTTGAGAGTTTCATCCACACTTCCTGAAAGAGCGTAGCGCCCATCCGGGGAAAACGCGACGGAAGAAACTTCCCTTGCATGCCCGGTCAAGGTTCGGATTTCTTTTCCGGTGGCCACCTCCCACAGCTTGAGAGTTTTGTCAAAACTCGCCGACAGGGCGTAACGCCCGTCCGGCGAAAAGGCGACCGACATAACAAGATCTTTGTGTCCTCGGAAGGTGCGGACTTTTTTCCCCGTTTTCACCTCCCACAGCTTGAGTGTTCCGTCCCAACTGCCTGACAGGGCGTAACGCCCATCCGGGGAGAAAGCGACGGAGTTAACCCAACCTGCATCCCCGAAGGTGCGGATTTCCCGTCCCGTTTTCACCTCCCACAGTTCCAAGGTGTTATTCAGGTGTCCCGACAGGACGTAACGCCCATCCGGGGAAAAGGCGACGGACTTTGCTCCAGTGAAAGTGCGAACCGGTTCATCGGCAAGGGAGTTGGTGGGAGAGAGCAGGAGGATCAGCAGGGCGATTCCAAACAGGAGCGGGGTTTTCATCCGTGCTGTTTGTAACCAGTGTTTTTGCATGACCGTGTTGAATCCCATTTTAATGGTTCCCCGCTGACGCTCGGAATGACATTTAAGGAAGAAGCCCCCTAGCCCCCTTCGGAGAAGGGGGGATTGATCGGTCTTCCGCTTGGGTTATCTATGTCCATCGGTGTTCATCGGTGGTTCATTTGTTACTTCACGGTTTGCGGATGAACACAAAATCCCCTCCGGCATGGCCGGAGTTTTTGATGATGTTGTATTCCGGCACCTGCTGGGCCTGGCCCGCCACGGCTTCCTTGATGTAGGAGTGGAACAATTGCTCGGCGGTGAAGGTGCTCTCCTCCGTGCTCTTGAGCGCGCGCAGGAAGACGCTGGCGAAGATGCTGTGTCCGCCGCCGCCGCCGTCCGCCACCGGCTCGTTGCCGCCGGAGGCCATCAGCGTGCGCGAGGAGCGTTCCATCATTTTCTTGAGGAAGCGCTGTTTTTCATCCGCCGTGGTCAGCTTGGTGATGGCCGCCCGGGTGAGCGTGCCGGAATAACAACTGTCGGCCACCACCAGCACGTGGCGCGTGGACATGCGCCGGATGTTGGTGGTGATGTTGTCGACGATGATCCAGTTGGTGTCGTTGTCCGGTTGCGCATCGACGGGCAACCAGTACGCCTTGTTGACCGCCTTGTCGAACTCGCCGTGCCCGGCGTAGTAGATGAGCAGGTTGTCGTCCGAGGTCAACTGCTCGCGCACTTCGTTGAAGCCGTTCATGATGTCGGCGCGGTCGGCGTTGAGCAGGAGCGTGGTGGAAAATCCATACTCGTGCTTCAGGATGCGGTCCACTTCCTTGGCGTCGTTCACCGCCGTCTCCAGAGGCGGCAGGTGGCGGTAGTTGTTGATGCCGATGATGAGCGCGTGGTACTTGCCGGTCTTGACCTGCGGCGCGATTTCGGCCTCGATTTCATCCGGCAGACTGCGTGTCTCTTTCTTGGCTTCCAGCCAGAACATCTTCTGTGCCTGGTTCTGGAAAGCATCGCGGGCGAGGACCATCACCTCGTTGCGCCCTTCGACCAGCGGGATCTTGATGGAAAAGTTTCCAGACGCGTCCACCTTCGCCGTCTCGCCGTTCACCGTTACCTGGGATACGCCGCTCGGGTCCTCCGCCACGCCGGTGACGAGGATGTAGGGCACCACCGGAACGATGGCGATGCCGCGGAACATCTCGTGCGAGGTGATGCGGATGGTGGGCGGTTGCGTGTCGCGGTGGTTTTCTTGCGTGATGACCGGCGGCTGGGTTTCTTCTTCGGAGGGCAGTTTGTTGAACTTCCATGTGCCTTTTTCGACGCGGCCGTCGGCGTAGGTCAGTGTGCCTTCGCCGTGGCGTTTGCCGTTGACGTAGGCGCCGACGTACTGGTCGCCGTTGGCCCAGGTGAAGGTGCCCTGGCCGTGCATGACATCGTTGTTCCATGCCCCTTCATAGCGGTCGCCGGTGTGGAAGGTCATCGTGCCCTGGCCTTCGCGCGAGTTGTCCACCCATTCGCCGACGTACTTATCGCCATTGGCCCAGACGTAGGTGCCCTGTCCATGGCGCTGACCCTGGACGAACGCGCCTTCGTACTTGTCGCCGTTGTGGTAGAGCGCCGAGCCCTGGCCGTGCATCTGGCCGTCCAGCGTGCCGCCGGTGTAGGTGCAGTCCGGGCAGACGGACATCGTGCGTCCGGCACCGCATCCTGCCGCCAGAACGGCGAGGGTGAGCAGAAGAAGAACCGCCCGCAGGAAAGCCGGCGGAGCGGGAATGCGTGGGTTGCGTTGCGCGTTCATAGTGTGTCCTTTATCCGATCAGAAGCGTTCGGCCAGTTCGCCATTGCTCCAGTTTCCGGTTTCCTGGGTGCCGTCGGTGTGGATGTAGGTGCCCTGCCCGTGTTTTTTGTCCTCTTTCCAGCCGCCGATGTATTTGTCGCCGTTGGCATAGAGGTAGGTACCCTGGCCGTTGCGTTTGTCGTTGATCCATTCGCCGATGTACTTGTCGCCTTCCACCCAGGTGAAGGTGCCCTGGCCGTGTTTCTCGCCGCCTTTCCATTCACCGATGTACTTGTTGCCGTTGGCGTAGTAGTAACTACCGAAGCCCTCGCGTTGATCCTGCAGGTAGTCGCCGACGTATTTTTCGCCGTTGGACCAGAGGAAGGTGCCTTTGCCCTGTTTTTTGTTCTGCACCCACTGGCCTTCATACACATCGCCGTTGGCGTAAAAATACTTGCCCTGACCGTCGGGAAGGTTTCCTTTATTGTTGCCGACGTACTTGTCGCCGTTGTTGTACACGAAGGTGCCGAAGCCGTTGGCGCAGTCGCCTGACAGGCACCCGGCCTTGACGTTCTCCTGGGTTTCCGGTTGCGGCGTGGGGACGGGCGGCGGCGGGGTGAAGGTGCCCGGCTGTTCCCCGGCTTTCACCATGTCGACGTTTTTACGCTCGCCGTTTTCCCAGGTGCCGATTTCCTTGTCTCCATTGGCCCAGAAATAGGTGCCCTGACCGTGGCGTTTGTCCTGCTTCCATCCGCCGACGTACTTGTCGCCGCTGGCGTAGAGGTAGGCGCCCTGACCCTCGCGCTTGTCCATCACCCAGTTGCCGCTGTAGCGATCACCCTGTTTCCAGATGAACATGCCCGTGCCGTGCTTTTTGCCCTCGTCCCAGTTGCCGATGTACAGGTCTCCGTTGGAGTAGTAGTAAATGCCGTAGCCGTTGCGCTTGTCGTTGCTGTATTCCCCGGCATACTTGTCGCCGACGACGTAGTCGTAGTTGCCGTAGCCGTGCATTTTGTTGTTGCGGTTTTCACCCGTGTAGCGGTCCTTGTTGTCGAACTCAAACGTTCCGAAACCGTTACTGCACTCGCCGTTCAGGCATTTGGCCGAAGCGGGAGTGGGCGCGGCGAGCCACAACCCGGCGGTCAGCACCGCCAGAGCATATGGCAGAGTGCGGGTTTTCCAAGGTCCGTTGTATGGAGAGGAAGACATGGTTGCCTCCAATGCGTTCTTCGTGTTGAATTGCAGTTGAATGGGAGGAGTGGCTCCGCCCAATATCAATCCTGATCGTAGGCTTTGGCCAGCGAGTCCTGTTGCCAGGTGCCATTCAGGGTTTTGCCGTCCGGATAGACGTAAATACCGTGGCCGTCCCGCCGATTTTCTTTCCACTGTCCGGTGTACATCTCGCGGTTGGGCCAGATGTTGGTGCCGTACCCGTTGCGCTTGTTGCCGGCCCACTCTCCGGTGTACTTTTCTCCGGTCGGCCACAGGTTGGTGCCGGCGCCGTTGCGCTCGTCGTTCTGCCACCTGCCGATGTACTGTTCCCCCGAAGTCCAGGTGAACACGCCGTAGCCGTTTTTCTTGTTGTTCTCCCAATACCCTTCGTAGATATCGCCGTTGGCCCAGAAGTACTTGCCGTACCCGTGTGCCTGGTTGTTGCTGTTCTGGCCGATGTAGCGGTCGCCGTTGTCGTACTGAAACTCGCCATAGCCGTTACTGCAATCGCCGGAAATGCATCCCGCAAAGGCGGACGGCGCAAGCCAGAGCAGGCAGGCGGCAACCACCCCGCAGGCCAGCCACAATCGTAAAGCTTGTTGTTTTTGGGTCGATCTGTTCATAGATGCCTCCCGTTCCTATGCAAACCGGGATGAAGTTGGAAAAGGTCCCTCCGCCCCGGCGGGTTCCGCCGGGGGGAGTGTGCGTCCTCGTTAAAAATCATCGAAATTGAACCGGCCCTTATTGCGGTCCTTCAATTTCTTTTTGATGTCGTCCATCATCTCTTCCATTTCCTCCTCCGTCGCCGCAAACAGGTCGTCCATTTTATATGGGCGTTTCTCGGTCAGGATTTCCGCTTCCTTTTTGGGCACGGGCTCTGGTCCGGTTTCCTCTATCTGCGGTTTCGGCTTCGGTTTCGGTTTCATCTCGACCGAAGGCTTCGGCCGCACCGGTTCCTTCACCGGGTTGGTGATGGTGTTCGATTCCGGTTCCGCCATGCCCTTCGGTGCTTTGGGTGTGGGCACGATGCCCGTGGGCTCGTACGTTTCCTCCACCTTGGCCACCTGCGGCGCGGTGAAGCCGAAATGATAACCGTTCTCGTTCAACCAGGTCACTGCCACGTTGGACTTGATGGAAAAGTTGATGTCCGTGATGGCCAGGCCGTCCTTGCTTTGACGCGCGATGTTGGAGTTGATGCCCACCATCAGCCCGTTGGCATCGAGAAGCGGCCCGCCGGAGTTACCCCGGTTGAGACTGGTCTCGGTCTGAAACACATTCTTGCCGGGGATGTTCTGGAAATCTTCCATGTGCGAACTGATGGTGCCCGTGGTCAGCGTCCACAATCCCCCGGACTCCGGATGGCCGATGGCCAGCACGCGGTCACCGATGCCGATCTGGTTGGCGTTGAGGAACCCCACCGGGGCATACGAACCGGACGGGGATTCGATCTTCAACAACGCCAGGTCCAGATCCCGATTGTGGATCAACAGCCGCGCCTTGAACCGGTGTTGCGTGTCCTTTTTCAGGTTGCCGGTCAGCTGCTGGGGTTTCAGAAACACCCGCAGTTCAGAATACGGCCGCCCGGCGGAGGCGTTGACCACCACATGGGCGTTGGTGAGCACCAGCCCGTCCTCGCGGATGATACTCCCCGTGCCCATGCCCTGGAACTTCTGGCCCGGTTCAAAGCCGGTGATGAGTACGACCCGGGGCGAGACGCTCTGGTACACCCATTTGGGATCGAACTCCCTGGCGGAGGCGGGCCCCGCCAGCAGTGCGATTGCCAGTGTCAGTGCGATCCAGGTTCTCATGGTATTCAACGTCCTTCCATTTTGTCGATTTCAGCATCCAACTCGTCGAAGGATTTCTCCGCCTGCTCCTTGATCTGGTCGCGAATCTGCTTGGACAGGTCGTTGTACTGCGACAGGTTCTTCTCGAAATGCTCCAGATCGATCTTGGCCAGCGAGAACATCTCCCCGTTGTTCGGGTTCTGCCAGTGATCGACGATGGTCGAACCGCGCAGAGACATGTTGGTGATGTTCTTGAGCGCCTGCTCAACATACTGGGTCTCGGAGGTGGCGCTCATGTCGCCGGTGGTGGCGGATTCCTGGTAATCCTTATAGAGCTTCTTGACGTAGGTTTCGAACACGTCCGCCAGAGCGGCGCGGGCCCGGTTTTCCGAGGCGGTGCGCAACAGGGAGGTGTTGCGGATGCCCACGGCGGAACCGACGCCATAGAACGCGCGGTCATCAAACGCGCCCTGACCCTTCAGCACCCAGTCCGGTGCGCCCAGCTCCTGAATCGGCACGAAACTACCGGTCGGTTTTTCCGGAGTGCTACTGCACGCACTCAAAAATGCCGCCAGCACCACCATCAAAACAAGGTTCCATCGTGAAATCGTTTTCATCGATACTCCCTCCTCCAAATTAAATTGAAAGGTCAATTAAAGGTTCACTGCTAAACCAAAGGATTCTTGAATTACGTCCCCAGGCCCGGAGGCTGGGCTATCCATGCAACGATATAAAGCGAAAAGCGTGCCAAACGGAACTCCCCCTTCGATTGGCGGCATCCAGGATTGATTTTCCTAGTTTAGTGGAAGGGTGTGGGTTTGGCAAAAGTAAGTTGGCCACTAAAACGCGGCAAATTCCGGCATGAAGACGCTGGATCATGCATGAATTCATGCACGGTCCATGCATGGTCCCGGTCCGGGTGCAGGGGGCCGCACCAGAGGCGCCGGTGGTATCGTGAAAAAATATTGATTTTCTGGAAGATGGCGGCCGGGTGGCGGCTCCTTGCCGGAGGCGGACAAAAAGAAATGCCTTTTGCCGGGCAAACTGTTTAAACTGAGGAACACCGACCTCGGAGCCGAACTCAAAAAGCGGCCGCCTCGCAAAACTTGGAGCCGCCGCCAAATTCTGATTTAATACAGCCGCGCCGTCCATCCACACAGGCGGGCGGTTGCCGGGCACGGCTTTTGCTACATTCAAGGCAGCGACTCACTCGACAAGGGGACAGCGATGCGCCACCATTTCCGAACCACAGTCAGTTTCCTCGTTCTTTTCGGCCTGGCCGGTTGCGCCACCACCGGAACACCGGGCGGGGGCAAGGGCGCCAGCGCCGAAGACCTGGCCAAACAGCGGAAGATCGAGCAGATGGAACAACGCACCGCCTGCCCGCCGGAACCGGGCTGGGTGCTGGGCAAGGGCCACCCCAACTTCCCCTCGGCCAAATACCTCATCGGCGTCGGCATCTCCGCCGAAAGTCCCTCCGGCGCCAAGGACACCGCCACCGCCGAGTTGGCCAAAAACATCAAGGTCAACATTCAATCGGTGATGAAGGATTTCGTCAGCACCGAGGGCACCTATGCGGAGTCCGCCGTGAAGACCGTCGTCGATGCGGCGCTGGAGGGGGTCGAGCGCAAGGACGGTTATTTCGACAAGTGCCGCAACCAGTACTACGCGCTGGTGGTCATGGACCGGGAACTGGAGGCGGGTAAACTGAATCAGCGCATCGCGGAGACGGAATCGATCCTCAAAAAGCATCTCGACCAGGGCAAGGAGGCGGAGGCCAAGGGCGAGCTGATGAAAGCGCTGTCGCATTACTTTGAAGGCTACGAACTCGCGCCGAAGCTGGTGCCGCTCCGCAGTACGCTGGCGGTGATCGCCCGCACCGCGCCTTCGGCCGACGCGGCGATGGAACTCAGCCAGGGGGCGTTCCGCGACCACGCCACGAGCCTCATCCGCAACGTGCGGCTGGATGCGGTCTCCGGCGACAAGCAGACCATCAAATCGTTCCAACTGCCCGGCGAGGCGCTGGTGGCACAGGCTTACATTCAGACCGATTTCGGCAACACGCCGCTCAAGGGACTGCCGGTGCGCTTTCAGTTTGAAAAAGGAAGCGGCACGCTGAACGAAAGCGTGAACACCAACCAGGAGGGGCAGGCCCGCGCCTCGGTGGTGAAGATCCATGATTACGACGCCGATCAGCATCGCATCGCGGTGCGGCTGGATTACGACCGGCTGGCAACGGGGGTCAACCCGCGGTTCAAGGAAACCCTGCTGGCTCCCCTGCAGCACAAGGGCGCGACGTTCCATTACACCATCGAGAAGATCGAGGGCTTCTCCGGCAAGTCGCACGCCTGGCGGCAGGGATTGGTTCAGCTTGCCGAGAAAGTCATCAAGAACGTGAAGCCGGACACCACGCCCATCGTCGGTGTCATCCAGTTTGAGGACACGCGCACCAAAAAAGTAACGCCGTTCACGGAAATCCTGGTCGAGGATTTCAAGGCCATCCTGGCGCAGGCGGGCAGTCTGGCACTGAAGGAAATCACGCTGGCCGGGGATGCGGAGATCGATCCGCACAAGGTGGCGCAGGAGAACCAGCTCGATTTTTATGTCAACGGATCGTACCGCATGGAGCGCGGCGGATTGCAGATCATCGCCAAGCTGATCGACGTCAAAACCAACACCTACCTCGGGTCGGGAAGCGTGCTGATGGACCGGGGGGCGATCAGCCCGGAAGATTTGAAAGTGCTGGAGACCTCGCCGCAGTCCGGCTCCACCGGCATCAAGGACGCGGATGAGGAATACCGGCAGGAGCTCGACAAACTGGTGTACGCGCAACCGAAAAACGCCGAGTTCGGGGTGCGGGTCTGGACCAACAAAAAGGAATTCGAGATCGGCGACAACATCGTTTTCTACGTGAAGGCGGAACGCGACAGCTACCTGACGTTGTTCGACATCGGTTCCGGCGGCGATGCGACGGTGATCTTCCCCAACGCGTTTCACAAGAACAATTTCATCCGCGCCGGGCAGACCTATCAGATTCCCGCCCCGGAATACGGCTTCAAGTTCAACATCGAAGGCCCCGCCGGGCTGGAGCGGGTGAAGGCCATCGCCACCCTCAAACCGGGCCTTCCGGTCAACCTCGACCTGGCGCAGGGATTCCACACCTTCAAACGGGGCACGCGGCAGGGCACGCGCGACATCTCCATCATCGCCGACACCTTCACCAACGAAGCGGACCGCAGCTGGGCGGAGTCGCACACGGAAGTGTTCATCTTCAACCGCAACGACTCCTACACCCGCGGCATCCGCAAGATTCCCATTAAAGAGGACCCCGAAAAACCGATCGACATGATCGGTACCTTCGGCCGCGAACCTAGCCGCTGACCGACCCCGGACGCCGCTTATGCTGAGACTCAGGGAGATTGTGCTGGGAGGAATCGGGGCCGCACTCACCGGCATCGTGCTGTGGTCTTTGCCCAACCTGGTGCAGTCGTGGGAATGGAAAACCCTCGACCTGCGCTTCCAGTGGCGGGGCGCGGTGGCCACGGACCCCAACCTGGTGCTGGTCGAAGCGGATGACGAAAGCGCGCAAACCTTCGGCAGATGGCCGTGGAGGCGCACCGTCCACGCCCACCTCATCGAACTCCTCGCCGATCAGAAATCCCGCACCGTGGTGTACGACGTGCTCTTTGCCTTGAAGGACGATCCGTTGGAAGACCGCGCGCTGGAGCAGGCTATCGACATCGCGGGCAACGTGGTGTTTCCGGTGGCGGTGCGGCTTCTCGAAAAACGCGCGCCGTACGCGCCGGATCACAGCGGCGCCGGGCTGGAGTGGAAAGGGCTGGACCTGCCGCCGCAGGCGAAACGTTATTTCCTCGCCAACCGCGCCATCTTTCCGCTGGCTTCGTTCGCCGAACACGTCACCGGCTTGGGGCACATCGCCACCAACCGCGACGCCGACGGCATCATCCGCCGCGTGCCCTTGCTGGTGAACTACCACAAGCAGTTGGTGCCGTCGCTGGCGTTTCAGGGTGTCTTGCAATACCTCAAGGTCTCGCCGGAAAATGTGGTGCCGGGTGACAAAACCATCCTGCTCAAGGGCGCACAGTTTCCCGGCAGTACGGTGAGGCGCGATATCGTTATCCCGGTGGACGCACAGGGGCAGATGCTCATCAACTACGCCGGGCGCTGGAGCGAAACCTTTCTGCACGCATCGATGGCGGCGGTGCTGGACCGGCCGCAGGCGGGCGAAGCGATGAAAGGTCCCTCGGTCACTTTGCAGGATAAACTGGTGCTCGTCGCCAACACCATTTCCGGCTACGATGCCAAACCGGTGCCGATGGAAAAGGATTTCCCCGGCGTCGGCGTGCACGCCAACATCATCAACACCCTGCTCACCGAATCGTTTCTTAAGGAAACGTCTCCCGCGTTTCACATCCTGCTCGTCGTGCTTCTGAGCCTGGCGACGGCGCAGGGGCTGACCATCCGCTATTACACGCTCCAGGCGTTGTTCGTCGCCGTCCTGCTTGCGGGCTACGCCTCCGCCGCGGCGTTTCTGTTTCAGTCGAACCTGGTCCTGCCGGTGGTGGGCCCGCTCGCCGCCGTCGCCGTCACTACGCTGTGGGTGTCGCTCTACAACGCGTCGTCGGAAAAGGAAACCGCCGACATGATGAAGCACACGGCGGAGAGGCTCTCCGGAGAAAAACAGAAAGTCGAAGCGCAGATCGAAAACCTGTCGCGCGACCTCACCGCGCGGGAACAGGAGATGGATGCGCTTCAGCGCCAGTACCAGGAGGAGAAGGTTTCACTGGAAAACCGCATCCGCGACCTGCGCCTGCACACCGGGCTGGGATCGGCCTTGGGCAAACTCACCGAGCCGTCCTTCCAGGAATGCCGCGAACACGGCATCGTCACGCTGGAGGAATCCGTGGTGCAGACGTTCCGCGATCTCAAGCAGGTCGCGCCGAACGCGTCCACCGTGCTTCTGCTTGGCGAGTCGGGCACGGGCAAGGAACTGTTCGCCCGCGCCCTGCACCGGTTGAGCGGACGCCCCGGGCGGTTCGTGGACATCAACCTCGCCGCCTGCCCGGAGGGGCTGGTGGAAAGCGAACTGTTCGGCCACGTGAAAGGAGCGTTCACGGGAGCCACGTCGGACAAGGCCGGACGCTTCCGCGATGCGGACGGCGGCACGCTGTTTCTCGATGAGATCGGCGAGGTCAAACCGGACTTGCAGGTCAAGCTCCTGCGCGTGCTGCAGGAGCGGGAGGTGACGCCCGTCGGCGGCACGCGTTCATACAAGGTGGATGTGCGCGTCGTCTCCGCCACCAACAAGGATCTGAAGGCGGAGATGGAGGCGGGGCGCTTTCGCAGTGACCTCTATTACCGGCTCAACACGATTCCCTTCGCTCTGCAACCGCTTCGTGAACGCCCGAAAGACATCGAGCTCCTTGCCTGGCATTTCATGGACCGCTACAAGAACCGCTACCAACGCAACATCACCGGCATCTCCAAAAAAGCGATGGAGGTGCTCAAAGCTTACGCGTGGCCGGGCAATGTGCGCGAATTCGAAAACGTGATCGAACGCGGGGTGACGCTGGGCGAGGGCAGTATCATTCAGGAAAAGGACCTGCAACTGAAAGAAGAGATGGCATCGGCCACGCTCTCCCCTCCGGTGCCGGCGTTGCCGGAAAACCGCGACACGTCGTTTCTCGAAACCCTGCGCGCCAACCGGTTCGAGATCAACGCCACGGCGAAGCACCTCGAGGTCAGCCGCAACACCGTCGCCAGCCGCTTCAAGGGCATCTGCTTTCAACGGCTGGTGGAGTGCGGCGGCGACTGCGACCAGGCGGCGCGGTCGGTGAGTGGAGATGGCTCGGATTACGATTTCGTTCTGCAGAAACTGGAAGAGTATTACCAGAACCTGGTCAAGGGCAGTGCGGAGTGGACCGATGTCGAAAGCGCCGTTGCCGATGCGCTGAAGCGTTCGCGCAATGTGCCCACCGCATACCATCCCGCCATCGCCCAGTTGGTGCGCGACCGCTTCGCCAAAGACCACCCGCCGGCCGGTTCCGCGTGACCGCCTTCAACGCCTGCGCATTAAAAACACTTTGAACGGTTCCAGCCAGTTGCGGTTCATGGCTTGCTGCAGTGCGCCCGCTTCGGTCACGATGTGTTTTTGAATGGCCCGCCGCTTTTTGAGAGCCGCAGGCAATCCGCGCAACGCATCCCACTTGGCTTTTAAAATGACGCCGGGTTTGCCTTTCAAGGTGAACCACAAAATGGAAAACAGGTTGAGCGCGAGATGCGCGGGCAGGTATTTCCAGTGCAACGGTGCGGGCATGTTTTTCACAAACGTCCACACCAGGTTGCGGTGCGCGTGATAAATCGAAAACTCACTGCCCGGCTCCGAGGACCCCCATCCCGCATGGCGCACCCGCGCGCCGGCCACATACAGGCAACGGTGTCCGCTCAGCCGCAGGCGGAAGGCGAGGTCGGTGTCCTCGAAGTAGGCGAAGAAATCTTCATCGAATCCGCCCGCGTCGAGAAACGCGTTTCGATCGTACAGCGCCGCGGCGGCGCAGGGAGAGAACACGTCTCCCGTCTCGCGGCGGCAGAGTTTGGCGCGGCGGCCGTGGTCGCGCCGCCACGCCAGCCCGCACACATGGTACACGTCACCCGTGCCGTCCAGCCGTTCGGAGTCGTCGTATTGCACCAGATGACTGCCGAAGAAGGAATGGTCCGGATGGGCCGCGGCGGCGTCGAGCAACGATTGCAACCAGTCGGGATCGGGCGCGGCGTCGGGATTGAGGAGCGCCACCCAGCGGCAGTCGCCCGCCTGGCGCACGGCGCGGTTGTTGGCGGCGGCGAAGCCGGTGTTGGTATCCAGGCAAACCAGCTCTGCCTCCGGCAATGTGTCGCGCGCCTGGTCCAGGGAGCCGTCACTGCTGGCGTTGTCCATCACGATCACGCGGTCGGGTTTTCGAGTCTGCACTTTCATGCTTTCGAGGCAGGCTTTCAAATACCCACCGCTGTTGTGATTGACCACGATGACAACGACGGAATCCGGTCCGTTCATGGCCCGCTTTTTCCCACTTTGGATTTCGGCGATGGATTCACGGCATCGACCAGCCGTTTCAACAGGGTGTACTGCCAGCGCGGTGTGGGGTAGCGGTATTTTTTGATCCAGTACAACTTGCCGAAGAAGGTGAACAGGAACCAGCGCCAGCGCGGGGGCAGGGAACCGTCGAGAAGAAACGAAGCGGTGAGGCGGAACCCCATGACGAGATTGCTTTCAGGTAGAGGCCGGATGTGCGGTGGAGCCGGGAGGGGAGGTAAGGGCTTCTTTTCGATCACTGCCTGAAGACGGCGCGTCAGGCGTTTGCGGTGAGGATGAAACGCGAGGAACACATTATCGCCTTCTCCCAGCGCCCGGCCGTTGTACCTGTCCGGGTCTCCCTTTCCATTGCCGAAACGCACGTGCAGGTGTTCCATCACCACGTCTTCCATGTAAACGATGCGATCGTGCCCGCGGTGCTTCAGACGCTGAAACAGGTCGAGCAGGTGGTGATCCTGAAAATCGCCCGGGTATTCGGCGGGAAACGGGTCGCCCAGCGCGTCGCAGGCGGTGCGCGGCATGAATGGAAAGCTCGCCATGCGTTCGCCCAGAAACAGGTCGTTGGGGTAGGCGAGGTAGATGCCGTCGGGGAACCGCGCGTGGATGGCGCGCAGGCGGTCGTCCCATCCGTGCGTGTGCACCACCACGTCGTCGTTGATCGCACCGATGATGCCACCGGTTGTGCGTTTCAGGCACGCGGTGTTGAGTGCGCCAAGATTCGACTGCGGTCCGATGATTTTGCGAAAAGCGATGTCCCTGCAGTCGAGGGCATGGCTTTCGGGATCGTCGTCATCGACGTACACCACCACTTCCAGTGCGTCCGGGTGGCTTGCGGTGGTGACGAGGCTTTCAAGGCAACGCGCCGCCTGTTCGCGGCGGCCGCGCGTCGGCATCAGTAGCGAGATGCGGGTGAGGGATGTTTTGGCGTCCGGTTGAGGCATGGGGGCCGGGTTGGTATCGGGTTGGGGGTCCCGCACGCCACTCATTCGGATTCCGCTGTTTCATTCAGGTGCAGGTAGCGGAAAATAGCGACCAGCGTGGATGGGTCCTGGATTTCGTTATTGTGAATGTGTTGCTGAATGGTGTCGATGTCGAATAATTCCATGCACGCGTGGCCGATCTCATTAGCGCGGTAAGCCTGTTCCGCGGCGCACTCCGTTCCTGCAAATAATTGAATGCGTGCCGACAGGGTGCCTGCATCCGGGTGGAGCGATCCCAGCGGGCGGATGTTCTCATGCGCGCAACGCAGTCCGGTTTCCTCAAACAATTTGCGCGCCACCGATTCCACCAGGTCCTCGCCGGGCTCGATGAATCCGCGCGGGATCTCCCACGACCAGCCCTTGATGGCGTGACGGTAAATCTTGAGGAGAGCCAGTTTGCCGTCCACCACGGGCAGGATGGCGACGCCGCTGAATCCATCGGCGACAAACCGCTTCGGCGACACCACGAGATAGTCGGGCACATCCACGCCTTCCTCGCCGGTGACGTGATCGAAATAAATATTGAATTGCGTGTTTTCGGCGATCAGTTTGCGTTTTTTCAACTTGTAGGGCGGACTTTCGCTGCCGGTGGATTTCATGAGCCTCCATCCTGTGTGCGTTTCAAATAGCGGGACCGGACCTGCCGGATCACCGGACCTGCGCTCGCGTGTACCAATCATAGGTGATCCGCAACCCATCTTCCAGTGGAACCTTGGCAGACCATCCCAGCGCGCGGATGCGGGACGAATCCAGCAGGCGGCGCGGATTGCCGTCGGGCCGTGTCGTGTCGAACTCAATATCGCCTTTCCACCCCGCCACGCGCTGGATGCGCTTCGCCAGTTGCGCAATGGAGGTCTCGACACCCGGACCGAAGTTGATGACATCCGTTTTGCGGTAACGGTCCATCAGAAACAGGCAGGCGTCGGCGAGATCGTCCACGAAAAAAAATTCGCGTTTGGGTTTGCCCGTGCCCCATAAGGTCACTTTCTTTTTATTTTTTGTCTTGGCGTCGTGGAATTTCGCAATCAGCGCCGCCAGCACGTGACCGTTTTCGTCGAAGTGGTCGTGGGGGCCATAAGCGTTGGCCGGGATGACGGGCACGAACTGCGTGCCGTACTGCCGGTTGTATGCCTCGCACATCTTGATGCCGGCGAGCTTCGCCATGCCATACGGCTCGTTGGTCGGCTCCATCAGCCCGGTGAACCACCGGTTCTTGGTCATCGGCTGTTTGCACTGTTTGGGATAAGTGCAGGAGCTGACAAGCAGGAGCAATTTTTTACGATGTACCGGTGCGCCATGTCGAGGGCGTTGGTCTGAATGGTGAGGTTCTGCTGGATGAACTCGGCGGGATACGTGTTGTTGGCGTGGATGCCGCCGATTCTCGCCGCCTCCACTGCAGGTGGGATGTGTTTTTCATTATCGGAAAGTTGGGCTATACTTGCTGAACGGTTCAGCGGTCATGAAACGATTCAGAAAGCGGGGAGGCATGAGCATTTGCAGGTTTTTCACTCTGATCGATACCCAGGCACGGCTGGCGCTCAAGGCGGAGGCCTCCCGGCTATATTTGAGCTATTTCTGGTGGATCATCGAGCCTATGCTTTATGTCGCGGTTTTTTATTTCGTGTTCGAAGTCCTGCTGAATCGCGGGGGCGAGGAATTCCTGCTGTTCCTGCTGTGTGGAAAAATCCCATTCCTGTGGTTTTCCAAATCCGTCATGACCGCCTCCAACAGCATCGTACAGAACAAGGGACTGGTCGGACAGCTGGATCTGCCAAAGGCTTTGTTCCCCTATGCCTCGGTGCAAGAGGGATTGTACAAACAGTGGGCGGTGTTTCTGGTTTTGTTCGGTGTTGCCGCCGTTTACGGCTACGTCCCGGAGTTCAATTGGTTGTGGCTGGTTCCGTTGATTCTGGTGGAATACATCCTGATTGTGGCGTTTTCTCTAATCGGCGCGTTTTGCGTGAGTTTTGCCGGGGACTTCCGCATGCTCATCAGCATGGCGATGACATTTTTCCTGTTCACCTCCGGCGTGTTCTGGGACGTGCGCGCCCTGGCCGATTCCGCGTCCACGCAGATGGTGCTGGCGTACAATCCGATGGCCTTTCTGCTTGACGCGTACCGGCAGGTGCTGATGAGGCATGCCGTGTATGACCTGAATCATCTTGCAATGCTGGGCGCGGCGGCGGGTACGGTTTTGTACCTCATGCACGGAGTGTTCAACAGAGCCAGCAGAATCATTGCCGCTCAGGTTGTGGACTCATGAACGAATCGATGAAACTGGAAGGCGTGTTGGCCGCCGCCGGCGTCTCCATGTGTTACAGGACGCGCACCGGCCTGCTGAAAAGGTTCCAGCACACGGCGCTCGACAACATCTCGTTCACGCTGGAGCGGGGCGAGACCCTAGGCGTGGTGGGACGCAACGGCTCGGGAAAAAGTTCACTCCTGCGCATTTTGGCGGGTATCATTGCGCCGACGTCGGGAGCGATCGAATGCCCGCCCGGTGTGCGTCGCGCGTTGTTGTCTCTGGGGTTGGGGTTTCGCCCGGACCTTTCCGGGCGCGACAACGCCCTGCTGGGCGCCATGCTTCAGGGAGCGGGCAAGCGGGAGGCGCTGGAGTTTCTGCCGGACATCCACGAGTTTTCCGAGCTGGGCGGATTTTTCGACAAGCCCATGCGGACCTACTCAGCGGGAATGCGCGCGCGGCTGGGGTTTGCCACGGCGCTCAAGGTGAATGTCGAGATTCTTTTGATCGACGAGGTGTTGAGCGTGGGCGACGTGCATTTCCGCCACAAGGCCGAAAGCGCGATGCTGGACAAGATCAACGGACGTCAGACCGTGGTGTTCGTGTCCAACAACCCCGGTCAGGTGAATAAAATCTGCGGCCGGGCAATCTGGCTGGAAGAGGGGCGGATTCAGGCGGAAGGCGCGGTGGAACAGGTGACCGCCGAATACCGCCGGTTCATCCAGGCGCTCGATGATAAAACTGGAGTGTGAACCGTGGGGAGGGGCCGGAAAACCGTCCGAGCAATATTTTATTGGGAGGAGGGACATGAGTAATCAGGAATCTTTACGTCAAAAGGATGAGGCGGGATTTAGGCTGGGTGCCGAACGACTCCCCCTTGACCTTCAGAATGAAAAAGTCGCAGTGCTGGTGGTGGGAATGCATCGCAGTGGCACGTCCGCACTCACCCGCACCCTGAACCTTCTGGGGTGTGATCTGCCCAGGACGCCCAGCAATGATCCCGAGCATTGGGAATCCAAAGTGATCATGGCTCTCAACGACGCGATTCTGGAATCCGGGGGCTCTTTCTGGCATGATTGGGAACGGTTCAACCCGGGCTGGCGGGACTCGCCGCTGGTCGACGTATTCCGGGCGCGGGCCCGGGACGCCCTGTTGAGAGAGTTCGGCGACTCCCCTTTGTTTGTGCTCAAGGACCCCCGCATCTGCCGCCTGCTAGGATTCTGGCTCGAAACGGTGCAGGAAATGAAGATCACCCCTGTTGTGGTGTCGCCCATCCGCAATCCATTGGAGGTCGCCGCCTCTTTGGAGGTGCGTGACGGTATCCCTCCATCAATTTCAAAACTGTTATGGCTCCGCCATGTGCTTGATGCCGAGGCGGCCTCGCGCGGGCACCGTCGGATTTTTCTGCGTTACGATGATCTTTTGGTCGAATGGCAAACGGTGACTCAGCGGCTGGGACGCCGGCTCGGCCTTTCCTGGCCGAAAAGCTCCACCCTGACGGAAATGCAGATTGAGGAATACCTCTCCCCCGCCCGCCGCCATCACTGGAAAAAGGATGAAAACATTCTGAAAAACCCAGGGCTTCCCGGCTGGGTGCGCTCGACGTACCAGATTCTGATTCGCTGGGCGCGGGATGAAGTGTGGAAGTCGGATACGGGGGATCTGGATGAGATCCGGGCGGCTTTTGATGAGGCGAGCCATGCGTTCAGCCGCCCGGTGGCGGTGAGCAGAAGGGCTATGCAGAAAAACAGGCAATATGAGAAGCGCAATGAGGATCTCGAAAACAAACTGAAAGCCCGCGGCGATGATGTTGAGAAGCTGAGGGCAAGCCTTGAAGAGTGGTCTGCCCGGATTCAAGAATACGAACACACCCGATCTAGCCTGCAAGCCTGCTTGGAAGCGCGCAACAAGGAGGTCGAAGCCTTGACTTCACATCTCCGCGAACGGGACGAGGCGATTCGGGAGCAGTGCGACCGCGCGGACGATCTGGAAAACCGCCTGAACGCCCGCGAGACTGAAGCGGAGGATCTGAAATCGTCGCTGGAAAATCAGGGGAGCAAGCTTCGGGAATATGAGGATGCGATTGCCGAGTTGTCGGTCCATCTGGCATGGCGGCGGGCGGATGCCGAAAAGCCGGCTGAAATCCTCCGCGAATGGGGCCAAACGATTCAGGAGCAGCGCGCCCGCGCTGACGATCTGGAGCACCGTCTGAACACCCGTGAAGCGGAGGCGGAGAATTTGAAGTCGGCGCTCGAGTCGCGGAATGCCACAATCGGGGAATACGAGGCAACGACTTCCCGTTTGAACGATGAGTTGCAGGCACGTCGCACCGAGATGGAAAAGTTGGCCGCAACGCTCCGCGAGCATGAGGCAAAGGTCAAGGAGCGGGAAGCGGTCATCTCCCAACTGCACGTTCAGTTGGAGACGCGCGCGAAGAAAGCCAACAAACTCTCACTCCAACTGCGTGACGAACAAGAGAAGGCACAAAAGGTTTCTGCCCAACTGCACGACGAGCAAAACAAATCAAAGCGAATTTCAGCAGGCGCCACCCGGCGCATCTGCGAAATCAGCGAGTACTTTTTTCATTTCGAAAACTGGCTGTCGGAAACCCTGAAATCGAAGCGCTGGAAAGCGGGCAACCTGATGGGCAACACCTTTTTCCGCTATACCCCGGATGCGCTGAAGCCAGTCGTCATCGGTTCCGCAAAGTTTGTTTATAAGTGGATCGGGCCGGCGCTCGATGCGGGTCCTGAGGACTGGGAAAAAGAGCTGTCGCAAATCCGGAGTCGGGTGCTGGAGCTGATGAAGACCGACGATTTAAAAAATGAGGACAGCTCCGCAACCTACGAGACAGCCGGCGGACACCCTTTCGAAAGCCTGACCGACTGGAGAACGCACGCCAAAACCGGCCCCAACTCGCCTCTGCATAAGGCCTTGGTCGCTGCCGAGACGGCTTCCCTTTCGCGCAACTGGCCGGAGGCGGTCAGCCAGTGGCAGGCGGTGCAAGCGAAATTTCCCGACAAGCCCTTGGTGGCCAACATCGCCAAATCGAATGCCAGCATCGCGCGGCGATTGGCCGATATTGATGCTTACAAAAAGAAAATCGCCGAGTACCGGGCCCAGCGCGAAGCACTTCGCTCACAGACGCCTGCAGGCAAACGCATCGCCGTCTACACGGCCATCTCCGGAAACTACGACTCCGTTAAACTGCCAGAAACGCTGGACCCCCGTTTCGATTACTATTTGTTTACGGACGCCCCGGCGCCGGACATGGGAATCTTTCAGATTTGCCCCATCACTTATTTTCACGAAGACAAAACCCGCATGGCGCGGTATGTTAAAACCCATCCCCACCTGTTCCTGTCGGAGTACGACATCGCCTTGTGGGTGGATGCTAATATCATGATTCTGGGCGACATCCATCCCCTGGTCGAAATGTTTCTGTCTTCGGGCCGGCCCGTCGCCGCCGTGCCGCATCCGCACCGCAAATCCGTTTACGAAGAGTTGGAGGCGTGCATCCGTTACAGAAAAGACGATGAGGACGTGATGCGCAAACAGATCGCCCATTATCGGCAGGCCGGTTTCGAGCACGACGACCTAGCCGAAACGGGCCTGTTGATTCTCGATATGAAGAGCGAGCGAATCCGATCGTTTCTGGAAACCTGGTGGTCTCAGATTGATCGCTTTAGCCGGCGCGACCAGTTGAGCCTAAATTATTCCCTCAGTCAACACGACATCCCCTGGCACCGGATCACCCAGCATCCCGAAAACGTCAGGACGCATCCTTTGTTTGCGTTGGTGGGACACGACTCCTGCCGTGGTCCGGCGGGAGAACTGACCCAATCGCTGGACGCGCCGGAACGCGATCCCTTTTCCGGTCACTCGTATGCGGAAGTCCGCGAGGACCGCATTGCCGCGGAGCAGCACCGGCGCATCGACATCGTCGTCTGCGTTCACAACGCCCTGGAGGACGTCCGGCTCTGCCTGGAATCCATCGAACGCGCGCGCAAAAGCGAGCATCATCAATTGATCGTCATCGACGACGGCTCCGCCTCGGCCACGGCGGATTATCTGAAAGGCTTCGTCCGCGGTAAATCCTGGGCGCACCTACACCGCAATGAAAAGGCGACGGGCTACACCCGTGCGGCCAACCGCGGGCTGGAGTTGTCCGACGCGGAGCTGGTCGTCCTGCTCAACAGCGACACGGTGGTCACCGACGGCTGGGCGGAGAAGATGGCGGACGCCGTTTTTTCCACCCCCGGCGCGGGCATCGTGGGTCCTCTATCGAACGCCGCCAGTCACCAGTCCATCCCCGAGCACCGCAGTTCGAAAGACCAGACCGCCGTCAACGAACTTCCGCCCGGACTCACCGCCGAGGACATGAACCGGCATTGTGAGCAATGGACGACCGCCGGCATCCTGCCCCGGGTTCCGCTCGTGCACGGGTTTTGTTTTGGGGTGACGCGCGCGGTGATTGAAAGGGTGGGGACGTTCGACGAGACGCATTTCCCGAAAGGGTACGGCGAGGAGAACGACTATTGCTTCCGTGCGGTGGACGCCGGGTTCGGGCTTGTGGTCGCCACGCACACCTTCGTGTTCCACGCCAAATCCAAAAGTTACGACGGCCCGGTGCGTGTGAAGCTGATGAAAGCGGGGGCAGAAAACCTCAAACGCCTCCACGGCCGCGCCCGGATAGACAGGGCGGTGCGGTCCATGCATAAAAACACTATGCTTGAGGCTTTGCGCGAAAGCGCGAAGCGGCTGATGGAAGTAAAACGGCTGTGAAGCCATTTCGTCAAGAAAGTAAAGCCGGTAAGAGTTTCTATGGATACGATGAAGCTGGACGATTTCGATTTTATCGACTTCGGTTCATCAAAGGGCGGGTGCATAGAGTTCGCCAAGGCGCGGCTTGGAGGTGTTCGCGGTTTAGGGATCGATATCGATCCCAAAAAGGTCAAGGCGATGAGAGACAATGGATACGATTGCCTGCGTGACGACATCACCGCATCGGGGCTTTCCTCTAAGTCGGTTCGCTTCGTCATGATGAGCCACATTCTTGAACACCTCCCAAGTTTGGAGTCGGTTCAGGAAGTGATTTCCGAAGCCGCCCGTTTGGCACGCGATTTTCTTTTCATTCAAGGGCCTTATTTTGACGCGGACAACCTGCTTGAAAAACTCGGGTTTCGCTTTTTTTGGTCAAAATGGACCGGACACCGCTGTCATCTCACAACATCGCAACTGCGCGACGTCCTTCTGCGTTTACAGCTCTCGGACCATTGGATGTTTGTGCGTCAGCCAGTGGTGGATTCCAGTGATCCCTCTATTCATCCCCTTGGGTCGCCGGTCAATTCGCTGGAGTACAACCCGGAGATTCATCCTCCCAAGCCCCTTTGCACGTTTTCGCCTCCCGTGTTTAAGGAAATGGTCTGTTACGTGCGCTTGCGCCCCATGCCGAAGGAAGCTTGGGAGGAAATTCTACGCGCCCGGCGCGGCTGTCAGCCACTCGATACCGACGCATCGGATAAAGGTCTTTAAAAATATGCTCAATCGCGACAGCCTCAGAATATATAGATCTACAATAATTAAGGGTGCAATGCGACGTGGCAGGCTGTTTGATTAATGGAATTGACCCTAATTAGGAATAGTGGTTATGATTGCGCACGTAGTGGTATAACTAATAGGGGCAGGCAAACCTATTTCCCCACTTAGGGTTTAATTACAGCTCATATTTAATCAGTGATTTGATGTAACAATAATGAGAGGAAACTTAAATGTGGGAAAGACAGGTTCGTTATTTCCCGTTTTATCTGGGCGCTTTTTTCGTTCTTTTTTCAGCGATTTTTGTTTTAGGTAATTACCAAGGCCACGGGGGTGATTTTGGGCATTATATTACCTTGGCTCGTAACCTCATGCTGGGTCGGTCATGGGACCATCTTGTTTCCGGTTATCCGTCATATTTGCCCGGTTACCCTGCTCTGCTTGTTATACCCACTGCGATTTTTGGGGTAAATTTTTACGTCTATGCAGTGATTAATAGCATTTTGTGGGCGGGATGCAGCATAGCCGCATTTTACTATTTTAAAGATCAGTTTTTATACAAAGCCACTCCCTACATCTTCCTCATCGGCGTCCTCTTTGTTCCTTTTTTGATTTCATTCCAACAAAAAGCAATACCAAACATTCTTTATGCAACTGCGGTCATGCTTGCATTATTTATAAGCAGACAATTTAGCGCAGGTAAGTTCCATCCCGGCCTTGCAGTAATCGTGTTAATCCCGGCAATCATTCGGTCGGAAGCTTGTGGGCTGTATGCGGCACTTATTGCCTTTTTCGTCCTTCAAAGAAGATTCAAGCTGTGCGCCTTACCCATCGCGGGGTTAATTCTTTCGATCAGTATAAATCTATTTCTTGCCTTGAACTATGAAGTGATTTCCTTCTTTAATCTTGCTAACAGGTTTATGTGGGGCGCATCAAACGAGGAATTTGATTTTATTCGCCAGGTTCAAGCGCATATTTTTATGTTTTCGAATTATCTGTTTGGATTTGGCCAGCTATTATTCCCCCACGGATTTTTTGGGTCATCGAACACCTGGCACATTGTTATAGCGAGCGATCTATCGGTCAACTTTGGCCCCATACAGTTCCTCCTAACAGCTATCTTTGGCTTTGGCATTTTTAAGCACCGTAACTATCTTTCTCTGGATAAAATATTTTTTGTTTCACACATGGCGCTGCTATCCGCATATCTCCTCTTGCACGAGCCAGGAGGGCTGCCCCTGCGATATCTTACTCCCCTTTTACCGATCTATATTTTCTATTTGATATATGGCCTTGAGTACGGGATGGCGCTAATTAAGCTTCCTATGAGGCCGGTCACAAACTCGATACTATTGGCTTCAATTGTCATAGGGTTTCTTGCTTTTGCAGTCCCGTCTTACATGGGTGAACCTGCACGCAGGAACGTTGTTTCTACCTCAGAGATGCGCGCTTTAGCAGATTGGCTTTCGGAAAATATGGGAAAACGAGTGGTCGGCTACTACAAGCCAAGGGTGATGACAATGCTCCTGGACATACGGTCCGAATCGACCTTGCAAGGGGTGGGGATTCGAAGTATAGAAAATGCTGAAATGCTCCTGAATACTGGTGGAATAGTGGTGATCCGGAAAGCCCCCCTCTACAATCAGGAAACCTTGCTTGAGTATCTTCAAAACGAAAAGAATGTCAATTTGCTTTGGGAAGACCAGATGCATGCGGTATTTGCGAGATAGCAAACAATGCCTATCATCCGGATTTCCATCTTCTCAAGACGAAACATTACGGATAAACTCTAACTTAGAAACTGGTACAACTAACGGGAGCAGGTCACCGCAGTTTGCAGGCCTGCAAGCGGGATTTGTATGGCCCTGATTTAGTTTAAAGCCCGTATGTATAATTAACCGCCAGTTTCGTTTCCGGGTTTGTGGTTGCGACTTGGGTAATCAACGCAGACCTTGGGTTGCCAATTTATGCTTGAAGACACAATTAAAAACAAGGAGGCCCGGATCGGCGTTGTCGGCTTGGGGTATGTGGGGCTCCCGGTGCTCTTGGCGTTCGGCAAAAACGGCTTCCCCGTTCTGGGTCTGGATGTGGATGGAGACAAGGTCGAGCAATTGAATTGCGGCCGGAGTTACATCCATCACATACCGGAGGAAGAGATCCGGTCTCTACTGGAGACTGGCCGGTTTCAGGCGACAACGGACTTTTCCTGCGCCTCGGGGCTGTCTGCGGTCCTGATCTGCGTCCCGACGCCCTTGACCCAGCACAGGGAGCCGGACATGCGCTACATCGTGGCGACGGCGCGCGCGCTCTCGCCCCACCTGACAGCTAATCAATTGATCGTCCTGGAATCCACCACCTACCCGGGAACGACGCGCGATGTCCTAATTCCGGAACTGGAATCGCAAACTGTTTTGCGGGCGAACCGGGATTTCTGGGTGGCCTATTCGCCGGAACGGGAAGACCCCAACAACCGGGAGTTCAACGTGAGCAATGTTCCCAAGGTGATCGGCGCGGACCACCCTGCCGGTTTGCGGTTGACGGAAACGCTTTACGGTGCGATCACGCAAACCACGGTCCCTATCGGCGATACGCGCGTGGCGGAAGCGGCCAAGCTGATGGAGAATGTGTTCCGGTCCGTCAATATCGCCCTCGTTAATGAACTGAAGGTGATCTTCGACCGCATGGGCATCGACATCTGGCAGGTGATCGAGGTTGCGAAAACCAAGCCTTTCGGGTATATGCCGTTTTTCCCGGGGCCGGGGCTGGGCGGGCACTGCATCCCCATCGATCCCTTTTACCTGAGCTGGAAAGCGAAGGAATACGGCATTGTTACGCGCTTCATCGAGCTGGCCGGGGAGATCAACGTCTCCATGCCCAATTATGTGATGGAGAAAATTCAATCCGCGTTGAACCAGCACTCGAAGAGTGTGCGGGGAAGCCGCATTTTCGTTCTGGGAGTGGCCTATAAAAAGGATGTGGATGACGACCGGGAGTCGGTGAGTTTTAAAATCATGGAAATGATTGAGGAACAAGGCGGCTCCGTGGATTTCCACGATCCCTATATTGCTGTGATCGGCGATAAGAAGGAGTACCCCCACTTCACCGGCAAAAAGAGAACGCCGCTTGAGGAAATGGGACAGTATGATCTCACAGTGATTCTCACCGACCACTCCGCGTATGACTACGATTTCATCGTAAGGGAATCCCGCATGGTGGTCGATACCCGCAACGCATGCAGGTACATTCAATCCGACAAAATCATAAAGGCCTGAGGCGCGCGTGCACTCCGGAAACCCGGCATGAATGACACGGACGCCACGGCGGTCATCATCGTCAACTACAACAAGCGAGCACCGATTTGACGCCTTTTGTTTGTTGAAATCCTTCTCGGAGGGCGTAGCGTAGATACCTCCAGGTCCTTTCTTTGAGAAGGAGGGCTTTTAAATCATACAAAGAGAAAGATATGGTGAATTTGCCTTTGCCGCCTCGAGAAATGCGTTGGGGTGGGCCTCGGTATCTTGATGATGCCAATTATATCAAGTCAGGTATACAGAATGCGCAAATGCTCGAAAGCATCTGCGGAATCGGACCTGATAGTCGTATTCTGGATGTAGGTTGTGGCCAGGCTCGCTTGCTCAGGGGCCTTCTTTCCTACTTTGGGAGTATTCAGCGCTATGTTGGTATCGATGTTCATGAACCATCTATTCGTTGGTTGCAATCGAATATCGCTCCCTTAACGCCATTTGCGGAGTTTTATCATGTGCCGTTTCAAAACGCGCGTTACAATCCGCATGGTACTCGGACGCTGGATTTTGGTATCCCTGAAAAATTTGACTGCATTGTCTTGATTTCTGTATTCAGCCATATGCACTTAGCCGATATCACCTTATACCTTGATTTCATAAATAAAGCCGTTGCTAACGATGGGAAGGTGTACCTCACCCTTTTTGTGGAAGATGACGTTGCAGAAGAAGAGGAAAACCCCGATGGATATTATAAAAAATGGTCGGGTGCATTACATTGTGTTCGGCTTAATCGTCAGGAGTTTGAAAGGCGTATACGCCAATCAGGTTTCCAAGTCGAATTGTTCCGCTATCGCAATGCTAATGATGGGCAATCTTCATATTTACTTGGCTTGAAGGATGATGATTTTATTCCCAGTTAACACCCCTTTGATCCGCCAAAATAAAAATGAGGAGTTGAAGAATTACCTGGCTTCATTTCACATTGCATTTGGTAGCAGCAAGGGATCCCAAGGACAAACACATTGCCTCCTTCCCGTATGAATGAGCTCGGCGCCACGGCGGTCATCATCGTCAACTACAACAGCGGGGCGTATCTGAAAGCCTGCCTGGAGGCCCTGCGGGCGCAGTCGCGGCCTCCGGACCGCGTCGTGGTCGTGGACAACGCCAGCGCCGACGACTCCCTGGAAACGGCCGTCCACGCCCTCCCCAACGCGGAGTGGATCCGTCTGGACACCAACACCGGCTTTGCCGCCGCCAACAACCGCGCCGTCCGCCGCGCCGCCGACTGCCGCTGGGTGGCCCTGCTCAACCCGGACACCGTCCCGGACCCGGACTGGCTCGCCGCCCTGCACCGTGCCGCCCTGCAGTATCCCGATTTCACCTTCTTCGCCAGCCGCCTCGTGCAGTACGACGATCCGCATAACCTCGACGGCACCGGAGACGTCCTGCACGTCAGCGGATTCGCCTGGCGGCGCGACCACGGCCGCCCCGCCCCGCCCCGTCCGCGCGCCACCGGCGAGGTGTTCTCCGCCTGCGCCGCCGCGGCGATGTACGATCGAAACGCCTTCCTCGACGCCGGGGGATTCGACGAGGATTACTTCGCGTATCACGAGGATGTGGATCTCGCGTTCCGCCTGCGCCTGCGCGGCCACCGGTGCCTGTACGTCGCCGACGCCACCGTGGCGCACGCCGGGTGGGGGAGCACCGCGAAAGACAGCGCGTTTTCCACCTACCACGGCCATCGCAACATGGTGTGGACCTTTTTCAAAAACATGCCCGCGCCCCTGCTGTGGAAATATCTGATGTCCCATCTCTTCTATAATGTCCTCATTGTGGTCTGGTTCATGCTGAAAGGCCGGGGTGGCGTGATTTGCAAAGCCAAGTGGCATGCGTTGCGCGGATTGCCCGGCGCATTGCGCAAACGCCGGGCCATCCAGCGCGCCGTCTGCGTTCTGCCACGGCAGATTGCGGACGGGTTGTGCAAAACGTGTATGGCCCCCGCCAACCGCTTCCGCAAACAGGGATGACCATGATACGCCGTCTCTTAAGGATGGTTAAGTCTCGGGTTCACGGATGGATTCGCATGCAACATAAAAAGGCTGTGTTGTGGATGGTATTCGGCGCGCTGGCCTGTCCCGCCGCCGGTTGGAGCGACCAGGCGGCGCTGTTCGAAACCCAGCTCACCGAGCCGGGCGTGTACGTCGCCGCGTTCGGCGGGATGTCGTTCCAGTCCGATTCGAACGTGAATCTGGATGCGCCGGGCGGTACGCTGGGCACGCTCAAATTCGACACCGGCTCCCTGTTCGGCGGCGCGGTGGGGTATCAGTTCGAAAACCCGTTCCGCATCGAAGCGGAGCTGGCGCACCGCGGGTATGATGTCGGGCGGGTGAAAAGCGCGGGCACGGTGGTCCCGGCCGGCGGCGACGTCTCCATCCTGAGCCTGATGGTCAACGCCTATCACGATCTGACCTATGACCAGTGGAAACCGTATTTAGGCATTGGCCTCGGCGTAGCGGACGTTGCGTGGAACGATGTGACCAGTGCGTTGACGCCGCCGATTGATCACAGCGACTACGTCTTCGCAGTTCAACTTCTTGCGGGCGTCGGTTATGAATTGACGCCTTTAATCACCGCTACAGCCGGGTACCGCCTGTTCGGCACCTCCGACCCCAAGTTCACAGCGCGCAACGGGACTGTCGTCACGGGTAAAATCATCGCCAGCGAATTCATTCTGGGTCTGCGCTACCGTTTTTAATTTCCATTGCGGTGCGCCTACAGGATTAAACCGATTCCGATTCAATCCGCTTTCGGCTTCAACCGCCACAGTCCCACCTTGCCGTATCGTTGAACCGGTTCCAACTGCGCCATCTCTCGCGGTGGGAGGCGGTTAACTACGGTGCGCAGTCCGATGAAGAAATGCCGCGCGCGGTTTTTATCGCGAAAGAACGGGCTAATCTGCTCGATGCGCTTGGTTTGCCCGCGCAGATAATATTCGGCGGAATGGATGCGTTCTCCGAAACACCACAGGCGGCACGTTTTATCCGGACACAGCGTTTTGAATTTTTCGACGAACGGCTGGTATGTCACCTGCGACACCCACTTCGGATTCTGCAGAACGAATCCTCCGGCCACGAACACCGCACCCAGAATAACGCCCGCCGCCATCATCGCCATCGGCAGAGGGTCCGGCGCGGACGATTCCGCGTTCCACGAACCCTTAAGCGCTATCGCTAGCAAAAGGGCCGCCGCCGGCGCGGCGGGAAGGGAATAAGTCCAGATGATGTTGCGCGCAAACGTTAGAAACATCGCCGGCACCAGCACCCAGCAAAGCAGGAAGAGGACGAATTCGCGGCGTTCCTCTTGCAGTGCGCCGCGCAACCCGTCCGGACCGTGGCGTTTGAAGAACAGGTAAGCAGGAGCTAGCACGCTCCACGGCGCCAGGCCGATCAGATAAAATACCCAGATCATGCCGAAGGGCTGGCCGCGCGCCCAGCCATAACGGTCGCCTTCCCACCCCGGTTCCAAAAACCGGCTGAAATGTTCGCCGATGAAAAAGTAGTGAAGGAAGCCCGGCGTTTTCATCTCCGCCGCGACATACCACGGCACGGCGATGACGCCTGCGAGGGCAAGTCCGCTCACCCACGGCAGACGCCCGCAAAACGATTTCCATTTTTTAGTGAGCGTCAGCCACACCGCAATCGGCAGCCCGCCCACCGCGAGGATCATCAGTCCCTTGGTAATCAGGCCCGCGCCCAACGCGGCGAACATCCAGAGTCCGTTTCGGACGCCGCCGTCACGGCTGAACCGCCAGCAGGTGCTCATCATGACGAACAGCGTGAGCAGGAGAACCAAGTCGGTCATCACCGCCCCGGCCGACACCAGAAACACGGCGCTGGTTGCAAGCAGAACGGTGGCGAAGTGCGCAGTGGCGGTGTCTTCGCATTCCTTCACGAAGCGCCAGAAAAGAAAAAGCAGAATGGCGGAGAGAACAAGGATCGGTGCGCGGGGACCGAACTCGCCTGCGCCGAACAGCGCAATGCCTCCCGCCGACAGCCAGAAGGCCAGGGGCGGTTTTCCCCAGAACGGCACGCCGTTATCGAACTGCGGGACGATCCAGTGGCCGCCTGTCACCATTTTGCGTGCGATCTCCGCATAGCGCGCTTCCGTGTCGTCCATGATGGGTATCATCACAGCGCCCACGACCCGTGCACACAAAAGAATGATCAAAAAAGCAATTATCGGCTTTGCCTGGTTCCGACCGAGCTTATATTGCATGGGAACATTCTACGGCGATAGAAAGTATCTGCCTGGTTAAGGTTTCACGGACCAGAAATGTCGATTTTTAATTTACCATGATAGGTCGATATTTTGGCCTTATAACTAGAGGGGTGAGATCGGTCGATGATTAGGCCTCGATGAATTGCAGTTTTGGAGTTTACAGCTAATTACAATTGGCTTGGAGGGTTCACGCCGACTTTACCCCTAGCAGGGGCAGGTCAACAGCGTCTAAATATTCACTGTGCCAGCCAGATTCTTACAACCTTGACCGTAAACTCTGGACCATTGTCCGATCGGGTAAAGCCCGGTTATCCACAATAGAGGAGAGGAATAGATGCACCAGTTGTATTAAAATTTTTGGAGTTAAGGATTCTGGCCACCCTGATGGCTAGCACTCCCGGCTGCATTCATCAATCACCGTCAGCATTCGAAGTGCTGGACCATCTTCGATTCTGATTACTACAAGTTCATATCCACACATGAACCTTAAATTGCGGCCACATCCGGATACAGGATCGATCATTCAGCCACAGTCTTTTCCATTTTTATTGTTTTTTGGGAGCCTTCAAGTCTTCCCGTTTCCATCACTGTTCTACTTACCAGCCTTTTCTCAGATTGGAGATGATCTCTTCCGGCCGAAACTACTTCATCAGCCCCTCCTAAGTACCCTAAGTATTTAGCCCAAATCCTAACACAACGACTGGTTCAGTTTTAGTGGCCAAGTCAGCATGGGTTTGTCCTGGCGGCGGCCATCGGCGTGTCATTTATTTCGAGGTATTAAAGGCGGGGGCAGGCTGAGCAGGTAGTCGCCGTAACCGTTGCTGCCATACAGGGCAGCGAGGTGTTGCAGTTGCGCCGTATCGATCCAACCGTTCTGGAACGCAATCTCTTCCGGGCAGGCGATCTTCAATCCCTGCCTGCGTTCAATGGTTTCGACGAAGGTATTGGCTTCCAGCAAGGCTTCGTGCGAACCGGTATCAAGCCAAGCAAAACCGCGTCCCATGATCTGCACCTGGAGCGCCTGCTGCTTCAAGTAATGTTTATTGATGTCGGTGATCTCCAGCTCGCCTCGCGTCGAGGGTTTGAGGCTTTGGGCGATGTCTACCACCTGGTTGTCATAAAAGTAAAGTCCGGTGATGGCATAATGCGAACGCGGCTGTTTCGGTTTTTCTTCTAGGCTAACTGCGCGGCCGTCGGCGTCGAATTCCACCACGCCGTAATCCTGCGGGTTACGCACCCAGTAACCGAATACTGTAGCTCCTTTTTCCTGTTTTGCTGCTTGCCTTACCATTTCTATAAATCCATGTCCGTAATAAAAATTGTCGCCGAGGATCAGGCTACATCCGTCGCGGCCGATGAAGTCCTTGCCGATGACAAATGCCTGCGCCAGTCCTTTCGGTTCCGGCTGCACCGCGTACTCAATGTGGAGACCCCACTGGTTGCCGTCTTTCAGCAGGTTTTTGAATTGTGGCTGGTCCTGCGGTGTGGTGATGAGGAGGATTTCGTGGATGCCCGCCAGCATCAATGTGGACAGCGGGTAATAGATCATCGGTTTGTCGTACAAGGGCAACAGTTGCTTGCTGACGGCAAGCGTCAAAGGATACAGGCGCGATCCGGTGCCACCCGCCAGAATGATGCCTTTAGTGATCATCGTTATAAGGCCTCACGGTTTGTGGAGTCCCAATCGATCGCCCTGGTACTTGTCGCTTCCAAAAGTTCGAAGGTGCCAACTACATTGGTTTGGATGAAATCGTCGGGGGCGTCGATGGAGCGGTCCAAGTGTAGCTCGGCGACAAAGTTCAGCACTGCCTCGGGCTGGTGTTCGGCGAATACCTGATTGACGAGGTCTCGGTCGCGAATGGCGCCGTGCACAAACACATGGCGCGAATCGTCTATGACGGACGCCACCTTATTCAAATTGCCGGCGTAGGTCAACGTATCGAGGGTGACCACACGTGTGTCGGGTTGTTGCATCAGCGCCAGCGCGCAGTTGCCGCCGATGAATCCCACGCCACCGGTGACCATGTATGTTTTCATCAAAACTTCCTGATGGAGATCAAACCAAGCACTGAAAGATAATTTTAACCATTTTTCGGGGGTTATAAACTTAATATAAGCGCTATTATCCTGAACGATAAATGCGAAACGCCAAGACAATATGCCTGCAGTTTGAAATGAATACCGGGTTCCACGTTCAGCGGAGGAAGACGCAATTGTTCTTCATGAAGCTTAGAATGGCGTTCACGCACTGGTCAAGCTTCTGTTTGTCAGTGCGTAGGTGAATCTCCGGATTCAACGGCGGTTCGTAGGGGGAGGAGATACCAGTGAAATTTGGAATTTCTCCCTTCCGGACTTTTCGGTACAGGCCTTTGGTGTCACGTTGCTCGCAAACTTCCAATGGGCAGTCTACAAAGATTTCTATGAACCGTCCGGTTTCGGTCGAAGCTCGGATTTGATCACGATCAGCGCGAAACGGCGAGATAAAGGCGACGATTACTATAATCCCGGTCTCGGACAACAACCGCGCTATTTCGCCGATGCGGCGGATGTTTTCCTTGCGGTCTTCGGCGGTAAAGCCGAGGTCCTTGTTGAGCCCGCTGCGCACCACGTCCCCGTCCAGGATGGTCACCAGTGCCTTGCGCTCGAACAGGGCTCGCTCCAGAGCGATCGACAACGTCGTCTTGCCGGCTCCGGACAGGCCGGTGAACCACAGAATGGTGCCTCGTTGCTGATATTGCTGCTCCCGTTCCGTGCGGCTGATCTTTTTGGAAGTCGGAGGGGGTTCGGCTGGGTCCACAGCGATTTGTACGTTGTCGGTGGTCCGAGATGATTGGGATTTTTTGGAGTTCAAAGTGGATTCGGAATATAAGGTTGGCCTTCACGATCTGTTGGTATTTTAAGCAGTTCGCACCGGTTTGGCAAGCAGTAGCCCGCCCCTGTTTAGGAGTACCGTTTTTTGAGTTAGAGTTTCAACCTTGTGACTCACACCCATTTATTGAGTCATTTGTAATGTGAAAAATTCCATATTATCCGTGGGTTTTCGGGGTCTTGAGAAGTCAGACTAAACCTTATTCAAGTATGCCCATTGGTCCACGGCCTTAGGGGTGAAGTCCGTGCCATTGTCCACCCAGATATTGGTTGGCTTGACTCTCTCCCGGATCAGGCGGCTCTGCGGCAGAGACCACCCGCTCGCCCCGGAGCCGGTATCCGGCTTCAATCGCCAGACTCTTACGACGTAATTTCTCCATCTCCATTTAGGTCGATTATGAGAATTTTAGCATTATAAACGGTCCAGATTCTGGGGAGCAGGTCAAGCAATGTCCACTGAATGAATCCACACAAAAAAGCGACGATGAATGGAACGTTGCTGACCGGTTGGACCTTGAAGTCCACTGAAGAGACCATCCAGTAAACGAGCATGATGACCAGTGAATGGATGATGGACCACACTGGCTTGCCCAGACTGCCGACATTCCGGACCTTGATCTCCCTCCTCGTGAGCGCCTTGATCATGTTGCGGTAGGCGTGCACGGTTTTCAGGTAATGATTGAGCAAGTTCCAGGTTCCGGTCATCGCACTCAATCCAAATCAAAATTTTTGGAATGCCGGTTGGTTGCGTCTCAAAGGGCCCGGTTCTACAAGGGATAAGCCTGACGCGGGCGCCCCGGGCTGGCAGGGTGCGGTCAGGAATTCAGCTTGGGGGAGAGGAGTCTTGTTTCAGTGTGCGCGGAAACAGATCGTGGCGGCGGCTGACGAGGCGGTCGAGGAACAGTGTGCCGTCGAGGTGATCGATTTCGTGTTGCGCCGCGCGGGCTTCGTAGCCTTCCATCTCATACATGTGTTCTTCGCCCGCCTCGTCCAGCGCGCGGAGGGTCACCTTCCTGGCGCGCACCACGTTGCCGATGAAGTCGGGAACCGACAGGCACCCCTCGCGCCCCTTGGTTTTTCCGGACCGCTGAACGACTTCGGGGTTGATCAGCACCACGCGGCCGTGATGCTGGATATCCGGCTTCGCCGACACATCGATGAGCACGATGCGTTCCAGCCGCCCCACCTGCGGCGCGGCGATGCCCACCGAAGGCGGTCCGGCGCGCATGGTTTCCTCCAGGTCGCGAATGAAGGCTCGCACTTCGTCGTTCACTTCGGCCACCGGTTTTGAGATTTGTTTCAGCAGGGCGTTGGGATAAGTCAGGACTTGCAGAACAGCCATGGTCATCCCATCAGCGTGTCGATCGGCGACAGGTGGGTTTCCACCTGCTGATCGCGGGACAAGGCTTCGCAGGCTTTCTGCAGCGGTGGCAGGCCGTGTTCCGCCACGCCCTCGATGTGCATGATGAAGATGGGCTCGGCTTCGGTGCCGCCGACGTCAGTTTCCAGGTTGAGGATGTTGAGCCCCGCTTCCGCCAGCGCACCGGTTGCGGTGGCGACGATGCCCGCGCGGTCCGCGCCGTAAATGCTGATCTTCACGTCCGGCTCGACGTGATGGTGCAGATCGGCGTCGATGGCGTCGAGGTGCATCATCAGGTTCCACGGCTGGATGGCGGGTTGCAGGCGTGCTTTCAGTTCTTTCAACTCCAGCGGACACCGCACCATGAGCATCATGGAAAAGTTGCCACCCAGGCGCGCCATGCTGGCCTCGCCGATGTTGCCGCCGCTTTCATACAAAACCCGGCTGACGGCGGCGACGATGCCCGGCCCATCCCGTCCTACCAAAGTAAGCATATACCAGTTTTTCATCATCGGGTTCCTTCAACCACGGTTCTTTGGATGAAGAATACTTGCAGTTTGCCAAATTTGGTTGACCGGCATGTGTTAACGACTTCTGAGTGCATCCACTTTATAACTGATTGAGAATTAATATTTATTAAAGTGAATTCTGGTTGTTGATAAAACTTAAAAACGAGTGCAAGGTAATCACCTTGGTATTTTATTGAAACTAAAAGCCTAAGGGCGTTTTCGGTTTTTGGGATAAATACCCATATGCTTTGCCAACAAATGTAGAGCCCGGAGCTTATTGTGCATTTTAACGCCAGTCACCTGAGCATTTTTATCGAATGAAAAAGTGATTTGAGAAATACCCACTTTTTGTTCTGGTGTCAGTTCTTCCATAGGTATTAGCTTAATGCCGTCTGGCCCCCAACTGCAAACATCCGAGATGTTTGTGAAAGCGATGCTGGCAAGCTCATTGAGAAGTCGTTCGCGGCGCGCTTCCAATCGTTTTGAGCGCTCATAGAGCCCCCTTTGAATTTCTGTGTGAATACTAAGTTTTGTTAAGTTCTGAGACCCTTGAACATTGGCCGTTTTTCGGGAATATCCGGCTCTAATGGCTGCCTGAGTCGCATTCAAATCTATTAAATATTCTTCTACAAATCGTTTTTGCTTTGCAGTAAGCCCTTTATTTTTCATTGATTACGCCATCGGGTTCGCAAGTTGCCAAATGAGGGAGTGAGTCAGTTGCTTAGGGCGCGACGTTCTTTAAAAATCCTTTTTTCATTGGTAACCATAGATTGGACACAGGTTAACCTCAAATTTCATACAAAACCCGGCTGACGGCGGCGACGATGCCCGGCCCGTCGCGTCCCACCAGTGTGAGCATGTACCAGTTTGCCATCGACGTCTCGATTCCTTGCAGGTTGATGGGCACCTTCACCAGGTTCCGACGAAGAACCCGACGTTCAATATCACGAGGCCCGCGATCAGTGGATACGGACTGGCCACCAGCCGCCGTATGAACAGGCGGTCGCCGTTGCGTGTGTATTCAAAATGAATCAGCGTCAGGATCAGAAGACTGACATTCAATATCAGAAACAGAAGAAAAAGAAGAGTGAAAAATGGAATGCGGTCGATGTTGCGCGTGTAGATCAACGTGATCAGGTCGAAATACAGAGTTGCGCCGAACAGGATGGAGATGGACTGCCGGGCGGTGAAACCGAGTTTCACCAGGCGGTGGTGCAGGTGGTCGGCATCGCGCGCGAAGGGACTTTCGCCTTTAAAGATGCGGCGGAAGAATGCGAATACCGTATCGCTGATCGGCACCACCAGCATAGAGATGGGCAGGATGAAATACACCTCGTCCTGAAACCCGCGCGCCCAGACGCTGACGAAAACGAGCGACACCATGAGGCCCAGCGGCAGACTGCCGGTGTTGCCGAGGTAGATCTTGGCGGGTGGGAAATTGAAAAAGAGAAAGCCCAGCACACTGCCCGCCAGCAGGGCGGCGAGGAACGAGGCCTCGTAAATTTCCCGGTCCCAGAACACCATCGCCGCGAACATGCCGGTGAGGAAGGCCAGCCCGCCGGACAGGCCGTCCTGTCCGTCCACCAGGTTGAAGCCGTTGGTGATGCCCGCGATCCACAGCAGGGTCCACGCCGCGCCCAGCCAGGCCCAGTCGAAAACGCCCACCTGGTTGGCCGTCATTCCGTTGAGCACCAGAAACAGCGCGATGAGGACCTGCACGCACAGTTTGAACCGCGCCTTCAGGTTCACCAGGTCATCCACGAATCCCAGGAGGATCATGGCCAGCACGCCCACGGTCAACAGCAGGAACGAGGTCATGTACTGATTGTGCATGGAACCGAGGTAAAGGCACGCCCACAACACGAACAGGAAGGACGCGATCACCGCCAGCCCGCCGAAGGGGCTGACCTCTTCCTTATCCTTGTGTGCGCGGGAACGCGTGAGGAGGAATTCCGCGAGGGGATGGGTGCCTTTCAGGAACCGCGTCACCCACCAGGTGAGAAGCAGGGACAGCCCCAGTGTTCCGGCAAATGCCAGCAGATGCGTTTCAAGAGATATCGGAAAATTGATGGACATCACTTCCACCTCGATCCGATCAACTGCGTCAGGCAACGCAGGCCAATCAGCAACCCCACCAATCCGTACGCCAGCGGGTTGGGCCGCATGTGCTTTTTCCAGTAATACGCCATGCCGCGGTGGCGCTTGACGATCACCATCGCAGGCAGACTGCAGTTGCTTGCCCCGGTTTCGTGAGTGACGACCGCTTCCGGATGATACACCACCCGGTATCCCGCCTGCCATGCCGTGCGGCACAGGTCCACGTCTTCGTTGAACAGAAAATAGCGTTCATCGAACCCGCCCAGCTCCCGGAACCGTGCGCGCGAAATCATCATGCAACATCCCGACACCCAGTCCACGTCGCGCGTGGCGGCGTGATCGAAGTCGAGCATCAGGTACTCGCGGGTGAAGCGGTTTTGGGGGAACCAGCGGCTGAGCAGGGAGCGGCGGTTGAACAGTCCCGTTGCCAGCCGCGGAAACCGCCGGCAAGACGCCTGCACTGTACTGTCCGCGTTGAGCACCTTCGGCGCCGCGATTCCGATATCGGGATGGGATGCGAGCAAGCCCCGCAACGCGTCCACTGCGCCGGGGTGCAGAACGGTGTCCGGATTCAAAAACACCAGCAGGTTGCCCTGGGCCTCCTGCGCCGCCTGGTTGCAGGCGCGGGCGAAGCCGACGTTTTTCGCGTTCGTGGTCACCCGGACATCGGAAAACCGAGTTTGAAATTCCCGCAACCCGTCGCGGCGTTCGTTGTTCACCACGCGGATTTCAAAACGCGCGTTTGTCGTTGTATCGTATATGGATTGGACGCATTTGTCTAAACAGTCGCCATGATTGTAGGTTACAATGACAAACGTCAAATCCATCTTTCCGTCATGATTGGGATCCACACCCGGCAGGCGGGATCGGATGGCTGTATGCGGTCAGCATAAAAGGAAACCTCAATCAAGTAAACAGGCATTTGATTTGCCGGAGCCACCTGGCGCCGGGTTCCGCCGTTCCGGCAGGTTTCGATTCCTATAGGAACCGCCTTTGATTTGATTTCGATTATGGAGCACTTCGCTACACTGGGCAGAAACTGTCTGATTGAAGACCGGGTCCGTCTCGGATTCCAGTACCGCGACCGTTGTCTGAAAGCCCGCATCGGCGACAACGCGGTGATCCGTTCGATGAGCCTCATCTATGGCGACGTGGTGATCGGCGACAACTTCCGCGCCGGGAAGGGGGTGGTGGTGCGCGGCAACACGCGGCTGGGCAACGATGTGGAGCTCGACAACGGCGTCATCATCGAAGGCAATGTGCAGATCGGCGACCGCGTGAAAATCGGCGCGCGTTCCTATGTGCCGCACGATGTCATCATCGGCAGCCAGGTGATTTTGGGCGAGGAGGTGGTGCTGGGCTTTGGGCGCTACACGGAGGAAACGCGGTGTTCTCCCGCGGGAAGCGTGGGAACGGTCATTGGCGACAGGGTGATCATCGGTTCGAACTCGGTGATCCACCCGGGCATCAACATCGGAGAGGAATCCTGCATCCTCGAGGGCACGACGGTGACGCAGGACATCCCGCCGCAGTGCATTGCGACCGGTGCGCCGGCGAAGGTGTTTCCCCTCACGCGCGAATTGAGCAAAAAAATGAAGATGGAGTTCAGCCGCTGATCATGCGGATTTTTCGGAATCAGCCGGGGCTTCTTTTCTTGCGAGACTGAGGCCCATCATGAAAAACGTCAGCATGGCGACTTCGGAGTCAAAGAAGTTGGACTCGACCAGCCCGTAGGTGTGAAAGGCCAACACCGCCGCAATGCCCCCCAGCCGGCTCCACGCAGGACCGGGAGACCTGGCAATCCTGCCAAAACCCTGAAACGCATATTTGAAGTAGAAAATCCAGATAGTGAGCCACATGGTGAGCCCGACCACACCGGTTTCCACCAGCAGTTGCAAAAGATTGCTGTGTTGCGCGCGAAACCGTTTCAGGATGGGATGCTGTGGGTAGCGTTCGGCCATGACCACACTGCACTGGAATCCGCACCCGGTCCACGGATGGTCCTGAAATATTTCGATCGACGCGCGCCAGATGTCGATGCGGTCCTGCATGCTTTCATCAAAGCGGAACAGGTTGCGTTTCGCATCCAGTTCGTAATTTAGAAGGCCGCGCTGGGTGGATCCGGGAAGCAGGACCACGGCCAGCACCGCCGCCGCCACCATGGCTGCAAGGAGGCGCGGATTTTTGATGAGAAGAAGAAACCCCAGTCCGACCAGAAACCCCAGCCACGCGCCGCGCGACAGGGTCCATATCATCCCACCCACGATGCACGCGAGAGCGAGCCCGCCCACCATGCGCCGGTCTTTCACAAAAGCCCACCGCGCGGCGACCAGCAGTCCGCACAACATCATCATCTGGGCGTAGGTGTTGACGGAGCCGAACGGACCCCGCGCGCGCGGGCCATAGACGTCCATCGCAACGAAGTGCTGGTAGAACCCGACGAGTCCGGAAACCGCCGCCGCCACACCCAGCACGGCAGTGCACAGCGTCGGCGCATCCAGTGATGCGAATTGCGCCAGCCGATGCACAAAGCGGCTTTCGGGATTGCGTTTTTGAAGGCGGGAGGCGAGGTCCGCCAGCACCCTCTGCGGTGTGTTCGAAAGCAGGGTGTTGAGCGTCCAGAACACGATCAACGGCTCGCCGAATTTTTTCGCCTGGACCGCGCTCACTTCCGGCGCGTGGGCGGTGAGGATGGCGACCGTTGACGCGACGATGAACAGAAGGAACGGCACGGCCAGTGGAAACTGCATCTGCGCCCAGTTGCGGCTGAGCGAGTTGCGCACCACCCAGGCGGAGAAACCGACGAACAGGGCGATGGTGGTCAGGGAAATGGAAAACGGCGAGAAGAGAAGAAATAAAAAAAAGCCCGCAAGGTGGATGCGGTCCAGAATGTCTTTCGGTTGGTCCATGGAGTCTTGGGAAGGAAGGATGGCAGCATCCAGCGGAACCCGGTCCGGGGCTTCCCGGTCGCGTTTCCTTCTTGGGCAAAGGTGTGGAACCTTGACAAAAATAACGCAATTGCCCGAAGGGATCAATTGGAATCACCGATCGCCGGGGGAAAAGCTTTGCCAGCCAAAACGGATTTGTTTAGGATGAAACTCCGCCTTGCGGACAGCATTCGCGGCGAACCGGATCCCTCTAACCTTCACGTATGAACGCCATGACAACGGATTACCTGGTGATAGGCGGCGGCGTCATCGGCCTTTCGGTGGCGCGTGAGCTCAAACACCGTCACCCGGCCGCTCACATCGTTGTGCTGGAAAAGGAAACGCGCTGCGGTGCACACGCCAGCACGCGCAACAGCGGTGTCCTGCACGCCGGGTTTTATTACACCGCCGACAGCCTGAAAGCGCGTTTCACCCGCGACGGCAACCGGCGCCTCACCGAATTCTGCGAGGAGCGCAACCTCGCCATCCGCAAATGCGGCAAACTCGTCGTCGCCAAAAGCGAGGCGGAACTGGAAGGACTGGATGAGTTGTTGCGCCGCGCCGAGGTCAACGGCGTGCCGTTGGAATCGATCACCGAAGCCGAAGCACGGAAGATCGAGCCGCGTGTGCGCACCTGGGGACGCGCCCTGTTTTCGCCGGCCACCTCCACCGTCGATCCGGCCGAGGTGATGCGGGCGCTGGAGCGGGAAGTGGTGGATGCGGGGATTGAGGTGCGGTGCGGCGAAGGTTTTGTGAATTGGCGAAACGGCGTGGTGACGACGGAACGCGGTTCCATCGAGTGCGGTTATGTGATCAACAGCGCCGGATTGCACGCAGACTCCGTGGCGCGGCAGTTCGGCTTCTCGCAACATTACCGCATTCTGCCGTTCAAGGGATTGTACCTGTACTCGAATGAACCCGCAGGGGCGTTCCAAACCCACATCTACCCGGTACCGGATTTAAAACAGCCGTTCCTCGGTGTGCATTTCACGGTGACGGTGGATGGACGCGCCAAGATCGGGCCGACGGCCATCCCCGCGTTCTGGCGCGAGCAGTACCGGGGGCTGGACAATTTCCGGATGCAGGAGGTGGCCGACATCTGCCTGCGCCAGTTGAGCCTGGCCCTGCATGCGGATTTCGATTTCCGCCGTCTTGCATTGGAAGAGATGAAAAAGCAGTACGCGCCGTACATGGTGCGGCAGGCGGCGCGCATGGCGCGCGGTGTGCGGCCGAGTCAGTATAAAAACTGGGGCGCGCCCGGCATCCGCGCGCAACTGGTGGACCTGCGCGGGCCGTCGCTGGTGATGGACTTCCTGCTGGAAGGCGACGCGCGTTCCCTGCATATCCTCAACGCCGTGTCCCCCGGGTTCACCTGTTCGTTTCCCTTTGCCGAGCATGTGTGCGACCGCATCGGGCAGTACCGGGCGGAATCAAAGTGACGCCTGCGGTTTCGCGCCGACCCCGTTCACATTTTTCCTTAATCCTTCGGGCTGGACCGCGATCCTGGATGGCCACGAGGTTCCTATCGCGCGTGTGGCTCCCAATCTTCAGGCGGTGTTTGTTCCGAAGGGATCGCACACCCTCGCCTTCCTGAGGCGGGTCCGTTCAATACGTGTTGGATTTTTGCAGGATCGCGGGGTCAAGTGGAACCGTCCGCAGGAGTTCGACGATGCGCGCCCCGGCGTCGCCATCTCCGTACACGTTTTCGATGTTGGAGAAATCCGATTCCAACGCGCGGCGCAGGCCGTCGGCGATCGCCTGCTTTTGCGCCGGCACGTCGATCACGTTCGCATTGCGTTCACGTTCCGCCTGGCGGGTGCCGATGTTCACCACGGGCAGGCCGAAACTTGCGGCTTCGATGATGCCACTGCTGGAGTTCCCCGCCATGACGTCGGCCTTCGCCATCCACGACACGAATTCCCCGCGCGGCATGTGCACCCGTACGCGAAATCCCGGTTGATTGCGGAACTGTTCGATGACGCCGCGGATGCGGTTTCCCCCCGCGTCAGCGTTGGGCAGAAGGGTCACCGCCTGCGCACCGCACTCCATCAGCGCTTCCATCAGGTGAACGGTCTGCTGGGCCATGCTGTCGATTTCCTGCACGACGGGATGGAACAGCACCAGCGCCACGGGTTTCGCCGGATCGAGATCCTGTGCCGCGCACAACTCGTCGCGCGAACGCGTCGCCAGGGCTCGCAGACCGTCGAGTCCGGGCGCGCCGGTGATGAAGATGCGGTCCTCGCGTTCTCCCATTTTCACCAGCCGGTCGAAAGATGCCTGCGTGGCGACGAAATGGTAATGCGCCAGTTTGGAGATGGCATGGCGCACCGGCTCGTCCACCGTCCCCGACCGCTCGCCGCCGTGCAGGTGGATGACGGGAAGGTTGAGGTGGATCGCCGCCAACGCCCCCGCAAGCTGTTCACCGCGGTCCCCCAGCACGAGGACGGCATCCGGCTGTTCGAATTCGAGGGCGTCGATCATACCGATGAGTTCCGTGCCCAGGGCGCGGGCCATGCTGGCACCGGAGGTTTCGTCCAATGCCACCGGGATGCGCGCGGCGATGCGCAGTCCGCTGGACTCGATCTCCGTCACCGTGTTGCCGAAGTGCTCGGACAGGTGCATGCCGGTGACGCAAAGGGCGAGGTCGAGTTCCGGATCGTGATGGATGCGTTCGAGGGTGGCGCGGAGCAGGCCGAAGTCGGCACGGGTGCCGGTGACGTAGAGAATCTTCCTCATGGTTCGAGATCCGGCCAGTACAGCGTGTGAAAGGCGGGGCAGTCCAGAATGAGTTTTTTGCCGATCACCTTGTCCATGTCCTTGGGCGCGATGCCGGTGCCGGGACGCAACAGCACCAGGTCGTCTTGCGTGAGGACCGTTCCCGCCTTGAGCGCGCGCGTCAGGGTGATGCTTTTCCGCACCACGTCGCGCACCGGCAGTTCGGATTCGGTCGGTTGCTTGTGCTTCGACCCCAGCGCTTCTTCGATGGAACGGATGTGGTGCACCAGTTCCTTCAACTCGCCGGGTTCCAGCGACGCGGCGTGGTCGGGTCCGGGCAGGTGGCGGTCCAGCGTGAAATGTTTTTCGATGATCGTCGCGCCCAGGCTCACCGCCACCGGTGCGAGCAAAGTGCCCACAGTGTGGTCGGAATAGCCCACGGGCAGGCTCAGCTCCGCGTGCAGGGTGACCATCGCGTTCAGGTGCACGTCGCTGAATGCCGCCGGGTAGTTGGACGTGCAGTGCAGGATGGTGAGCACCTCCGCCAGCGGTTCCGGAAACCCGGCCCGGGCACGTGCACTGCGGATGGCTTCCACCGCGTCGCGCACTTCCTCCAGTGTCGCCATGCCGGTGGACAGAATGACGGGCAGGCCCTTGGATGCGACGTGTTCCAGAAACGGCAGGTTGGTGATTTCCCCCGACGGCACCTTGATCCGTTTCATGCCGAGTTCCATCAGAAAGTCCACCGATTCAGTGTCGAACGGCGTGGACATGAACTCGATCCCCCGTTTCTCGCTGTAGGTCTTCAGTTGCTGGTGCAATTGAGGAGAGAGCTCGAGTTTCTTGAGCATCTCGTACTGATTGTCCTGACCGGTCAGGTGTTTCTGGTAACCGGTGGTTTTGGCGGTTGGCGTGGCCAGCCGGTCGGCGCGAAAGGTCTGGAATTTCACGGCGTCGGCGCCGGCATCCGCCGCGGCGTCGATGAGCTGGAAGGCCAGCCGTTCTTCTCCGTTGTGGTTGACTCCCGCCTCGGCGATGATGAAACACTGCGATTTTTCTACCATACCGTCCACCCGCCGTCGACCACCAGGTTCTGCCCCGTCATGTACGACGACGCATCCGAAGCGAGAAACAGCACGGCGCCGCACATCTCGTCGGGTTCCGCCATGCGTCCCATCGGTACTTTCTGACTGTAGCGCTGGACGAAGGTGTCGTTCTGTCCGCTGAACACGCCGCCGGGGGTGACCGCGTTCACGCGCACGCCTGCATGACCCCAGTACGCGGCGAGGTATTGGGTCAGGCCCCACACCGCGGCTTTGCTGGTGCTGTACACCGCCGGGGTGTTGATGGCGCGGCCTTCGTATTCCGATCCCTCATAAATGCGCTGGTCCGGCGCGCTGATGCCGTATATGGAAAGCGTGTTGATGATACTGCCCCGTCCGCGTTCGGCCATGGCGGAGCCGAACACCTGGCACCCCAGCATGACGCCGGTGGTGTTGACTTCCATTACCTGGTTCCAGTCTTCCAGTGGAAACGTCTCGAACGGTTCAAAGAAGTTGGGACTCTTGAACGCGGCGTTGTTGATGAGGACGTCCACGAGGCCGAACTCCGCTTCAATTTTGTGATTGAGCGACACCAGCGCGTCCTTGTGGGTGATGTCTGCGGAATACGCGCGGACGGCGTCCGGGTGTGCGGCATTGACGGTGTCGGCCACGGCACTCGCTTTGTCGCCGTCGCGGTCCACCACCGCAACGCGCGCCCCCCGTGCGGCCAGGGCCAGCGAAAACCGGCTTCCCAGAATGCCTGCGCCTCCGGTCAACAGAACCGTCTTGCCGCTCAATGAAAAATTCGGGTCAGCGTGCTTCACGTTTTTCCTGCATCAAAAATTCAACCAGTTTGAGATCGATGGGAGAGTCGATGTCGATCGACCGCTCGCGCGGCATGACGTGCAAGCGTGCGCGGCCCTCCCACAGGCCTTTGGACAGCGTGTGCCGGTGCCAGACGTAAATCGACGCGTTCATGGCATACACCTTCGGTGCGGTCTGCCGCGTTACCAATGCGCCGTCGTGCGCCTTCACCAATTTATAATAACCGTCCGGTTGTTGTTCGACCATATTGAAGTAGGGGTTTTTTTCCGCTTCGTAGCCGGTGATGACGACATCGGTGTTCTCGTCGAGCAGGCGGAGGCAGGCTTCGATGTCCGCCACCTCGCGCAGGGGCGAGGTGGGATCGAGATCGACAATTGTGCTCACGTCCACGCCCAGTCGGGTGACGCCGTCCACCAGGTGCTGGATGACGGGGATCTTGGCGGCAGAGTCGGTGGCGAGTTCCGCTGGACGCGGAAACGGCACTTCTGCCCCGGCCTGGCGCGCCACCTCGGCGATCTCTTCATCCTCCGTGGAGACGAAAACGCGGTCGATCAGCGGGCACGTCCGCGCCTGCTCTATGGTATAGGCGATGAGCGGTTTGCCGAGGATGGGGAGAACGTTTTTGCGCGGCACGCCCTTGGAGCCGCCGCGGGCGCATATGGTGGCGATGGTGGTCATAGCACGCTCCCCAGCCTGGCCCGCAGTGCGAGTTCGGTGGTTTTCAAGCCATCGGCGATGTCGAGGCAGGTCGGGTGCAGGGTCTCGACGCACTCAATGAAATGGCGCATCGCGGACTTGTAGGACTGCGCCATGGTGAACCCCGCCTCACCGCAATCGATGACCTCTGTTTCGCGCGCGCCGATCTTTTTGAGCGACCGATCGGCCAGGTCCCACACCAGCGTGGCGCGGTCGCCCACCAGCTCGTACCGGCGCACGGGACGGCGCGATACGTAATCCATGTTGATCGTCACCAGCGGCGGCCCCTCTTTCTTTCTGAGCAGGACCGTGGCGGTGTCCTCCGCATCGATGTCGAGCATGCTGAACTTGCCGGAGTGGCCGGTGACGTGTTCGAACTCGCCGAACCACCAGCGCACCAAATCGAATTCGTGAATGAGGTCGAAGATCACGCCGCCGCCGAGATCGCTCCGCGCGCTGTAGCTTTGCCGGTAGTCCTGCGTCTTGCGCCAGTCCGGGAGCCACTGTCCGACGGTCAACTGCGCGCGCACCACGGTGCCGAGCGAGCCTTCCTTCAGAATTTTGCGGATGCGTGCGATCGATTCCAGAAACCGCAGGTTGCACCCGACCAGCGTCGGGCCGCTGAATTTGTTTTCCTTGAGCAGGCGGCGCAGGGCATCGACATCGGTCTGCCGCGTCACGGCGGGTTTTTCCAGGTAGAACGGAATCGCCGCCTCAATCAACGGAGTGATGGCGTCCATGTGCAGGCCGGAGGGCGTGGACACCACGGCGAAGTCGGGGCGCGGATTCAGTGTTTCGTAAAAATTGGTGACAACTTCCGCCCGGCAGGCCTCGGCGAGTGGGTCGCGCGCAGCTTCGCGGCGCAGGAATACAAACTCCGTTTCGGGATGCAGTTCACGAATGTTTTCCACGTGCCGGGCGCCGATGGACCCGGTGCCGATGATCAGGGCTCGCATGCTCTTATCACTCAAATAACGCGGTGTGCGGGTTTGAATGCCCAAATATTAAGGATAACCGGAAACGATGGAAAGGCAATGGAGAAGAGAAAACAGCGGAGTCGAAAGGCATTTGGATATCAGGAATTGCCGCGGTTCAAAATGGATGCGATGACACCGAGAATGTTTTCCGTGGCGCGGCCGAAATGGGGGAGCGACACAGCAGGCTTCCATTGTTCTTTCAGGACTTCCGTCAATACGGTTTCCAGGTCATCCAGGTTTTCCACGCCGCGCGCAAGACCCAGTTTGGAAAATGGCGCGTCTTCCGCGTACACGGAAAAATCGAGCGTGATGAACGGAACGCCCAACAGCATGCCCTTGACCCCGACGGTGGAAGTGAACGAGACCACGGCGTCGCAGGCTTTCAGCAGGACGTTGAGGTCGTCGGCCAAGGGACTGAACTCGGCGCGGTCCGGCAGGGCATCGACGGGACGTGTTTCGCTGGGATGCAGGCGCAGGACCAACTGCCAGTCGGGGTGGCGCTCAAGCAGTTCGAACAGCCGGGCATCGACCTTGCGCGGCAGATCGGAGTCGCCGGCCTTTCCCGTGCGCGGATGTACGGCGGGCAGAAACTGCGAGGCCCACAGAATGACTTTGCGGTCGCCCCAGCCTTTTTGCCGGCGAAGCGCCTGCGCCTGTGGCGCGAGATCTTCCTGGGCGAGGAAGTCGTATGCCGGGTTGCCGGTGACCAGGATGTCGTCCGCATTGCGGCCTTTCCCCACCAGGAAGTCTTTGATCGAATCCAGCCACACGCAGATTTTGGTGGCGTAATCGTTTTCACGAATCCATTCGTATTCGATGAGCGCGAACGAATCGACAATGCACACCGAGGGGATGTTCATTTTCGACGCCGTCATCAGCGCTGCCCGCTCGGCGCGCGGCGAGTTGGTGGCGACGACGAAGTCGGGTTGCATCTCTTCATACAACCGCTTGAATACGGTTGTGGGTAAAAAGGCGCGGCGATTTTTTTCTTCGTACAAACGCGCCGCCTCCGCCTCGCCATGTTTTTCGATCAGGTCCTGGTATGAGAGGCCGAGGTAGGCGACGGTCTCCGCGTGCGGCACGGCGGGGTTGGAGAGGCCTTCGGCCAGACGTTCACCGATTTCCAGCGCGCGCCGGTCGTCTTCGCGCACGAGGTCGCGGAAACCGATGTGCGGGATGCCCTCGCGCTCCAGAACGGTTCCGGCGGTGGTGAGGCCCAGCACGGTGACGTCGTACTCCGGATTCGCACGGAGCGCGTGGGCGACAGGCACGATCATGTTCACGTGGCCGCCGCCGTAGGCGACGCAAAGGATTTTCTTTTTAGCAGGCATGGTGGTGGATCAGCGGAAGTGTTTGGCTTTGACATCCGTGGTGACCGGACGCATCTCGTTGTGGGGATGCTTGCCGAAGACGATACGGCCGCTTTCGACTTTTGTTTTGTAGATGGAAGCGCCGGCGGCGACCGCGCAGTTGCCGCCGATGTCGCAGGCGCCGATCACCGAGGCCCCGGCGTACAGCGCCACGCCCTCGCCCAGCCGCGGGTAGGCGCCGTCGAAGTTGTCGCCTACGGTGCAGTTCTGCGAGACGAAGAAATAGTTGCCGTACTCCGCCCGGCCCAGCACCGTGCCCAACGGATGCATGAACAGGAACACGTCGGGAAGCTGGACCGTAAAAAAACAGTCGATGCCGTTGAGGGCCTTGTTCAAATAAAAAATCTTTTCGCAGAGTGCCGGGTCGCCTTCATTTTCATGCAGGAGGCGCGACAGGGTGTACAGGTACATGGCGTACTGGTCGGAGTTCAGGTGATTGAACCGGGGATTGCCGTCCTTGTGGAAATGGGGGTTGCGCACGCGCGCGAAGCAATGCTCCAGCCGTTCGAGCGACTGGTCGAACGCCTTCTGCACCTCATCCGGCAGGGCGGGATGCGGGTCGGGAAAGAAATGATTCAACTGGTCGACGGTGAACTGAAGCAGTTCCGGCCGGGTTAAGGACAGGTCCATCGGGGTCACCCGAAGAATCGAAGCAATAGGTTCATCGGCGCGCGGGCCTCACCGGAAGCCGCGCACGGTGCTGAAGGTTCTGGAATGATCCGAGGAGAACGGAGTGAATGCAAACCGGTGTCCCCCTTTTTCCAAGAACAGCATGTATTCGTAAAACGGTTGTTCCGTTTCGGTGGCGAAGCGGCCCTGCCCGAAATCGCCGCGGCGCGGGAAGTAATACGCCGATAACAGCGTGTGTGATTGCGCCGCGATCTGTTCCAGCATGGCCGGGACGTCGGTGAAGAAATTGGGATGCTGTTTGCGCCGTGCTCCGGCTTCCGCATCCAGCGCCGCCGAGTCGTCTTCAAAATACCGGTCGCTCTTGCCTGTCACCACGATGAGCGCGCCGGGTTTGGCGACGCGGACCATTTCCGCCAGCGCCCGGTGCTGGAAGGTGGCGTCGAACACGGCGAGGCAGGTGACGTTGTCGAAGGAGTTGTCGTCGAACGGCAGGGCCTCGGCTTCCGCTTCCCGGATGGAACCGATGCCGTCTTTGCCCTGCCAGTCTTGTTGTGCCGCCTCGATCATGGCGCGGGAGATGTCCACGCCGTGCACCTCCAGCCCGTGTTCGCGGTAGAAACCGAACCAGCGTCCCCACGCGCACCCGACCTCCAGCACATTGCCCGGGCGGAATGCGTGACGTGCCAGGAGGTCGCGGATCACTTTGTCGCTTCCCGTCACCGGGTCCTTCGGCACCACCCGGCTTTCCGCCTGGTCGGCATCGGCTTCCTCGACGCGTTGTTTCCAGTACTCGAGGTAATTTTTATTCCAATATTCTTTGCGGTCCATACCGGCCCTCACTCGTCAACGCGGAGGGTTTCGATGAACGTATCGCCGAAACGGTTGTTGGCGGCAACGGCGACGACATCGAGATCCGAGCTCAGCACGCTGTCGGCATCGAACACGTAATGCCAGCTTTGGCCGTCGAGGCCGAAGTCGAAGTTGTCGTGGATGAAACGGCCGCTTCGGGTCTTGATGGCGAGGTACGGTTGCGGCCCGAACACCGTGCTTTGCCGCGTCCGCACTTCCAGATGGTAATTGGGCCCGGTTTTTTCCAGCTTCACGTCCAGCTTCAGTTGTTCGTGTTGTCCCCGATGCACCACCTGCTTGAACGCCTCGCGCGCGGTGGAGTATTTGAACTTCACCCCGGGGTGCGTCTTCGCCGCCTGGGCGATCAGTTCGCGCACCATGTTCACCTCGACGGCGATGTCGCGGTAGTCGTGGCTGAGCACGCCCATCAGCGTGGGCTCGCCGCCCGCGGCGCGGCGGAACGCTTTGTCCACTTCCTCCTGCGTGATGCGCGCCACCCGGCTGTCGATGTTCAAGAAGCGCGCGATGTAACGGCGGCACGCGCCGGGCTTCTGGTAGTCGTAAAAATCCGGGTTGTAAATGGACCAGTCCGCCGGGGCACGGCGCCAGTCGCCGAAGCGGCCGTTCCTGAGATCGTTCTGCGCTTCGCGCTGCTCGGCGTTGTCGGTGGCGATGTTGGAGCAGTCGTAGGGAATCCACTGCTCGAGGAACCAGTGGCTGTCCGGCCGCTCGGTGTGGAACCCGGCGCGGAACACCACGGGGAAGAAATTCCGTTCGATGATTTTGCGGCACAGCCCCTCGTGCAGGTGCGGCGAGTTTTCGTACGACGTCGCACAGCGGTGCGCTTCCTGGTACGTGGACATGGGGTGGAAATGCCATTCGATGGCGTCCCGGTCGCGGCTGTTGTACTTGTCGAGGAACTCCTCGTAACGGTCGGAGATGTTGTGAAAGCCGAGGTCCTTGTGGCGCGGATTGGAGGTGTAGCCGACGTGATCGACGCAGTGCCAGTTGTACACCCAGCCGCCACCGAAAGAATCCGTCAACTCCCGGCGGAACTTGTCGCCCATGATGTTTGCCAGCATGGCCTCGATGCGGGCCCATGTCTCGTGGTATTTCATGCGGAAGGGGTTGAGGAAATCCGCGACCACGTCCTCGCGCCCGTCCAGCGGCACCTGCCTGTTCTTCAGCTTTTCCAGGTTGGCATGCGTGGGGTCGAGGCCGATGCCGAAGGTGTCCCGCAGGCGCTCGAAGGTGGCGGAGAGCGGCTCGTAGAGCGGGCCTTCGGTGTCGATGGCGTGGACGATGTGGACCACGTTGGAATCGGTCATAAGGGTCGGTGAGATTGGGAGATGTTAATAAGGAAACGAATTCGTATGCGGTCCCTGTTATACCGCGAATCGCCGCACCCGGCAATTATTTCAGATCTCCCGGCCGGGAGCAAGGAAGGGGATCGCGTTTGCGGGGAGCGGTGCGGCCCCGCATCCGGCATGCCTAACATTTTTTTGAAACCGGAACGGGTTGTACTATTATAATCGGGATTTGCCGTTTGCACATGCCAGCTTGCGGAATTCGATTGAACAGGATGACAGAGTGTTCTCCATAATATTTGCGGCAACTCTCATCACAGTGGTGGCGTTGCTCCCGGTGTATGCCTGGCCTCTGACCCGGCCTCTCGCCCTGCCGGCGCTGGTTTGTTACCTCCTTTTCCTTTTCATCCATCATGATTTTGTGCTGGGAGAGTCGGGGGTTTACCACGACTCTTTCTGGTCCACGGAGCTGTTCGCGACCATCCTCCGGCAATGGCTGGAGTCGGGGAATGAATTCGGATGGAACCCGTATATCGGCGGCGGGCAACCGATTGCCATTTTCAACAACCTGCTCAACGTCTTCCCCACCTTTTTCTGTCATTACCTGTTCGATCTGTTCGGACTCGATCTTTCCAACCGGGAATTTTTCAACCTGGTCTTTGTCTTCACCTTTTTGAATGTCTGCACCGGTTCCCTGCTGTTGATCCGTCTGTTGAATCCCAATTATTATATCTGCCTGCTGGGGTTCGCTTCGATGGTGTTCGGCGGGATGTTCCAGTCGGAGCTGGGGTGCCCGCTGGGCCTGATGTACCTGACGTTCCTGACCTACCTCCTGTTTTTCCTGATCCATTTTTACAAAACCAAGCGCGTGGAAAACGTGGTGTTTTTTTGCGTGCTGCTCGGCATGTCCGCGGCGTATTACATCCCGCTGTACCATTCCATCGCCATTGGCATTTTCCTGATACTGGCATTGCTGGCCTGTGTGCCGGGCATCGCTCCGGATTATAAGAAAAAGTTTCTGGCCGCCGCGCAAACGTTTCTGGGTCGGCCGAAGGCGATCGCGCTGGGGGTGGCGCTGTTCGTCCTGGCGGCAGGGTCCGCGTTTTATTCTTACGCTGAGACCCGGGATTATGTTTCGCCGACGCGCGGCTTCACGCAGGGCGGGACGCTGGGAGAAAAGAGTTACATTCCCAGCGTGTCGGTCCTTCCGGAGCATTATAAAAAGATCGTGGATTTTTTCGAGGACCGTCCGGAAGACGTTTACACCGCCACCCACAATACGTTTTACCTGGGCGTTCTGCCCGGACTGGGGTTTCTGGCTTCGTTCTTCCTGATACGCAACCACCTGTTCACCGGTTTGGCGGCGGTGCTCGCCGTTTTGAGCCTGGGCGAGCAGACCCCGGTGTGGGGATGGATGGTGAAAAATGTACCGTTGCTGGACATGCTGAGAAACGCGTTTCCATTCGGGCGGCTGGCGACCTTTTGTGTTTTGATGGGGGGGCTGCTGGGGCTTTCCGCTCTTGTAGATGAAAAGGTTTCTTTTGCAAGAAAACTGACCGCAATCCTGTTTTCTACTCTGGTTTTATTTATATTCTGCCGCCTTAGCTTTGTGATTTATCTTTTCCTGGCAGTACTTCTTTTGATGTTGATCAGTTTGTTGGTCCGAAAGCGGAAGCCTGACCTCATCAATATATGTGGATTCTGGCTGTTGTTGATCACGATAGTGCAATTGGGGGGATTTTCCATAAACACAATCGCATACACTAAAACCCCAGAAGTCGAACCTCAGAAAATAAAAGAATTTTCCTATCCCGTGACCTGGAGTGTGTACCCTTCCCAGGAATCCCCCATGCCTTTCAACCTGCATCCCTTTCTGAACAAGGAAGCGGCCTGGAGCGTGCACCACCCGGCCTACGCGTTTTATCTGCAGAAGGACTTTGCAGGCTTTCTGATCCAGGAAAACCTGTTTCCGGTGAATGCGGGAGATTTATCACAAAAGTATTTGATTGATGAAGATAAGCTGAGCCGTCATTCCGGGCCTCTGTTTCAATTATTGCCGGAAGGAAGAGACTGGAGAATCTTTTCGAACCCAAAACCGCTTCAAAAACCGGGGAAAATAGCTCTGCGTCCCTCTGGAAACCTGAGCGAGTTGGAAGTGCACGTGGATATGCGCGGGGAGGGATTGTTGTGGCGGCTGGAGAACTACGATCCCAACTGGAAGGCCTGGGTGGATGGAAAGGAAACGCCCATCAGGAAAGTTCCTCCGAATTTTCAGGCGATTCCTTTGGAACCGGGCCGGCACGAAATTCTTTTTAAATACGACTCGCCTTATCATTTTTTATTGTACGGGCACATTCTGATTGGAGTGCTGGGCATGATTGGTTTTGCCGCCTGGCTTCGGAATCCAACTTTATTTATGGTTCTTTACCGTCGTTGAGGTTTTGTGAGGAAGTATTTTGTTCTATGGGCAAGAGAGCAAAAAACTGCTGAATCACGGGCTCGTAATTTTTGATGCCTTCCTTCAGTGTTTCATTGTTCCGCCTGATTTTTTCAGGATTGATCAGGTTCTCCTTGAGTTTAAACTTTGCGCCTTTAAGGTCCATGTGCATCATGGTTCGGGCCTTGTTCAGTACACCTATTGCCGCAAACTGAAAGGCGAAGGCGAAGATGAGAGCAATGGCGGTGTATTTCATGAGATCCACGATCACCCGCACCTTGTAATTGCCCGCCAGAAATTTTTCGGTCTGATTCAGTACGTTCCCCTCAGGGGCGGGCACATGGTCCATGCCGTCGATTTCCCGAAATGTTTCCAGCTTGGCCTCTTTGTCTTTCAGAAGATTCCGGTAGGCAGACTCCACCGAATCACCGCTTGAAATGAGGCTCAACTCCCGGATGTGGAAATAGTACTTGCCGTTTTTGGTGATCAGCATTGGGGAATAAGCCATTTCCCCTCCCTCCGCTTGGTTGCCTTCCTGATTCATGCATCTCCTCCCTTGTTATTTGCGTTTCGACTTTAAAATCCAAGTCACAATCCTGGTGCAATGTCTGGAGCGTTTGGCTTCGCCGATGGTGGCGCCGTTTTCAATCCCTTAACAAAAAAAATCGGTATTTTGGGAAAAAAATTGAGCCGGGGCGGCGGCCGGTCCTCCCCCCGCGCCCGGAAGGGCGAGGACGGGCCGGGTAAAAAGAGTTGTTTGGAGTCTGGGCGGGACCCTGTAAAATATTTGGATTGAGAATGAATTCACCAATTCAGTCTGGTTTTGACTTTTTACCCTTGCAAATGGCTCCAGGGCAAAGTGAAAAAATAAGCAAAACCCGTTAATTTCATTGTATCGGAAAACCAAATGTTTTAAATTGTTGCATGTCAAATCCTGCAATTCGTTGGCAATTTGGAGGAGGGGGTAATGGCTGACGTCCTATTGATATGCCCTACATCCGGAAATGACATTCGTGGTGTCACCATCACCGCGCCGTTGTCTCTGCTGGCTCTCGCCGGACCGCTGTTAGAGGATTACTCCGTCCAGATCGTCGACCAGCGCGCGACGGATGACTTCTGGGGCGACCTCGAGTCCGCTCTCAAGGCGCAACCCCGCGTCGTCGGCATCACCAGCCTGACCGGCACCCAAATATATCACGGAATCGAAATCAGCAAGTTTGTGAAGGCGCGGCTCAGCGTGCCGGTGGTGTGGGGCGGTCTGCATGCCACGTTGTATCCCGCGCAGACGGTGGCGAAACCCTACATCGATTATGTGATCCGCGGCGAGGGGGAAGTCGCCTTCAAGATGCTGGTGGATGAAATCACCGGCCCGTCGCCCGATCTGGAAAAAGTCCCGGCGCTGACGTTCAAGAAAAACGGACAGATTTATTCCACCCCGGCGGGGACGCCGTTGGAGCTGGACAGCCTGCCGCGGATGCCCTGGCATCTGGTGAATGTGGAAGAATACACCACGCCTTCCTCTTATCTTTACCCGGGAGTGTCGCGCCTGCTGTCCTTCATCGCCAGCAGAGGGTGTCCGTTCCCCTGCACCTACTGTTCGCAACCCATCCTGACTTCGAAGTACCGGATGATGTCGGCCAAAAGAGTACTGGACGATCTTCATTGGATGGTGGACCAGTTCAACCTCGATCACATTCTGCTGTTTGACGACGAGTTCCTGGTCAATGCCAAATGGGCGACGGACATTGCCGAAGGTATCAACGGCAAGTTCACCTGGGGGGTGCAGGGCCGGGTCAACGATCTGTTGCGCGTCGATTTGAAGAAGATGGAACGGTGCGGCATGATCTACGCCATGCCGGGCATCGAATCCGGCGCGCCCCGTATTCTGGAGCGGATCCGGAAGAACCAGACGGTGGACGAGGTCAAGGAAGTGTCCCGCCGGTTGAACGAAACGAAAATTCACTGCCAGGTGAATTTTATGGTGGGCTTTCCGGATGAAACGCTGGATGAGTTGGGAGAAACCATCGATCTCGCGCTTCATATCATGAACACGAACCCCAAGGCCGTGATCAACAGTTTCTCGCCCGTCACGCCCCTGCCCGGAACGGAGATGTTGCACCAGGTCATCCGGGATTACGGCTTCAAGGAGCCGGAAACGCTGGAAGGGTGGATCAACATCACGCGCGGCAAGCAGGAGCGCCCGTGGCTGGACGCCAAAAGGGTGCGGGTCATCCGGTTCCTGTATTTCACCAGCCTGTTCGTGCAGACGGCGGAACGGTACGGCCAGAAGCTTCCCGTTCCCAAGTTCGTGTTCCGCCTGTACAGCAAGTTCATTCAGTTCCGCTGGAAGCGCAGGCTGTACTGGATGGACTGGGAAATTCCGCTGATGCGCTTGTTGTGGCGGTGGTTCGTGAACCCCACCGACTTCATCGACACCGCAAAGTATTCCGACGGCATCGGCGCGAAGGAATCCAGCATCCAGGTGATCCCATTGAAGGAATCGGATGTGGAACTGGGCGAATTCCAGATTCCCATCAAGGAATCCCGTTTCAAAATAAAGAGCTTTGCGTGACGGGATCCATCACGGCTTGCCCCCCCTCACTTCAATCCATTTCCACACGGCTTACCGGCAGAATCGATGCCCAGCGGCTTTAACTTGACCGTGGCCAGCCGGTCGTACAGCGCGGGCAGGGTTTCCGGCGCCGTCATGCGCCGCCACAGGTAACGGAACGCGACGAGGGGCTCCGCCATGAGCTCTTTGGCGTGCACAATGACTTCCCCCAGGCACCCGCCGGGCTGAAAGTTTTTCGAGCCGGCGCGGAAGCCGAGTCCCTGCCGCCATTCTTCTCCCATGCGTTGGGCCACATCGATGCGGGCGATGGGTTCGTTCAGGTAGGCCTCCGACGCGGGCAGGGGATTCTTACCCTGCTTCAACTCATTCAACACGATGCCCACCCACTCCCGATCGTAACGGTGCTTTTGTAAATACGGCGGCACGCCGAGGAAGCGTTCGCCGCCCCAGGCGGCGTTGAGCGTTAGCGACACTTCCGCGTAATGGTAATCGACGCCCATGCCCATAGGCAGATGGTTGGTCATGAAGTACATGCTCACCCCCGGCAGAGGCTCCTGATTTTTCAACTGGTGGATCACCGCCTGGTTCTTCGCCCAGTGCGCCTGGTACGTCAGGTAGATGTTGACGTTGATGCATACCAACACCGCCAGCGCGGAAAATCCAAGAAAGCGCGTGAGCGGCCAACGCAAATGTGCGTACCGGTTGCCGATGTAGCCGATCGCCGCCAGCGTGAGGAACGCCGCGCCCAGCCCCATCTGCCGGTTGTGCCGCGCCTGGTACGACAACAACATGCCCATCTTGTGATTGGCCGCGTGCGCGTAGGCGAGGGCGGCGATCAATATGCATCCCGAAATCAGATACCACCACAGCCGCGCGGCGGGGATGGACGCGGGCTCGCCCGCCTTTTTCTTATACACCCAATACGCACCTGCGAGCACGATCAGCAACAGGGGAAGTGATGCGTAATACGCACCCAGCCCGATGATGGGTGCGAGCAATGCGTTGGCCACGCTTCCCGCAAAGAACGTCAGCGTCTTGAGCGACAGGAAGTCGATGCTGTAATACCCCGCATAGCGGCCGACGACGGGAAACAGGTACGGCTTGGCAAAAAAGAAAACGAAGGGCACCAGCACGATCGCCCAGTGCGCTTTCAAAAAATCGGGCAGGCGCTTCCGGATGTCCGCCCATGCGGGACGCGGCGGATAGTCCATTGTGTACGCGAACAACACAAGAACGATCACGCAATGAAACACCAGGAACGCCTGGTAGAAATACGACGCGAACAGGAGCGCGATCGACACCCACTTCAATAATGGGTTGCCGTTTTGCTCCAGATGTAGAAAGTACAACAGCCAGCCGCCGAAGAACCACAGCGGCGGGAGGTGATCCGGGTACTGTCCCCAGACGATCATGTGGTAAAACGGCCAGCACAACGTGAAGGCGGCCACGAACCAGGCCGTTTTCCGGGACAGCGGTGTGAAGCGGTGCAGAAAGTGGAATTGGATAAAGCTCACCAGCACCAGCGGAAGCAGGGACAGGAACTTGAACAGGTAAATGTTGAAGTAATTTTTAAAAGGAATATACACCCACCAAAAGAGCAGGGGGCGTCCCACATCGTACCCCCAGCTTTTCATTTTGTCCCAGTACCCATTCTCGACAAAGAAGTTGAAATGCCAGCCGTCCGCGTAATTGCCGTCGTTGACCAGCACCAGCCCGTGCGCGAGCAGAGCCACGCCGACGAGGCTTGCGTAGTCTTTCCAGGGTTTGGATGTAGCGGGCAAAGAGGTCAAGGAAGTCTGGGTTTAGGAAACCGGGTTAGAAAGAAAATCGGAAGCTCTGTCTGTTTCATGCCGGGGGCCGGGGCATGGTGTATTTGGTTTGCTCAACTGGCGCTTTTGATTTTCAGGACCTGTTTGATTGTAAGGAGAATGATCTTCATATCAAGCCAAAAAGAACGGCGGTCCACGTATTCGAGGTCCAGCGCCAGCCGTTCTTCCGGCGTGGCCAGCGACCGCTTCGTCGCCTGCGCCAGGCCGGTGATGCCGGGAAGCACCGACGTCCGTTTCGCCCACTGTTCTTCCGTGTAGTCACTGCGCTGGGCCGGCACGTCCGGGCGCGGCCCCACCAGGCTCATGTCGCCGGTCACCACGTTCAGCAACTGGGGCAGTTCATCGAGGCTGGTCTTGCGCAGAAAAACACCGACCGGTGTGATGCGCGCATCGCCGAACGCGGTCTGGTGCGATCCCATCTTGTCGGCATCCGCCACCATGGTGCGGAACTTGAACATGAGAAAGGGACGCCCTCCGAGCCCCACCCGCTCCTGGCAGTAAAACACATTGCCCGGCGAATCCAGCCGGATGGCCACCGCCACCGCCAGGAATACCGGCCATAGGGAAAGCAGGACAAACAGGCTGACGGCCAGATCGAACAGTCGTTTCACGAAACCACCCTGGTTCAGACGTCCGGGCGCGGACGCAGTCGGTTGATGAGATATTCGCGGTAACGTGGGATCACCGCGCCGCTGGCGAACAGCAAGGTCACTCCGGCAAGCGTCGCGAACAGCAGGGTGCCGGGCGGACCGGACTCCAGTGCCGTGGTGGCCAGCGCAAACGGAGCCAGCGCCAGCGGGCAGACGAGCGCAATGCGCAGTAAATCGAGCGCCAGCGCGCCGTCAAAAAGACGTATCCCGTGCCGCTGGTTGAGCAGAATCGATTGATAGGCCATCACCACCCAGTAGGTGAGCACGAGCGTTGCCACGATACCCGTCAGGCCCAGGCGCTCGCTCACCAGCCACGCCACCGGCACGAAGACCGCGAGGCCTGCGAGGCTCGACCGCAGCGCCAACGCCGTGTCCTTGCGCGCGTTGGCGGTGGCGGCCAGCAGGGTGGTCGCGCCCTGCGCCGGAAGCAGGGCCATGCCCAGCGCGGCGAGAAACGCGATCTCATGCGTATCCTGCTCCGACATCGCCCCCCAGCCGTACACGATCTCCGTCAGCGTCTCGCCCCACCACGCGAAAATCAGGATCAGCGTGTACGAAATGGCGAAGATGCCGAGCATGCCGTTTCTGGCGAGCGACACCCCTTCCTCATCGCGGCCGTGGGCGAAGCATTCGGACAGCTTCGGCAACAGCACCACCGAGAACACGCCGAGACCGACGCCCATCGGCAGGTCCACCAGCTTGGTCGCATAGTTGAGCGAGGCGAACCCGCCGGGTCCCTCCAGCGACGCCAGCGCGCGGGCGATCACCGGTAGAAGGAGCAGGAGGCTTCCCGCGCTCAGCGCCTGCAGGTAGCGCAGGAAGAGCGGTTTGTCGATCCACCATCCCGGCGCCGTGCCCTGCATCAACCCGAATTTGGGCAGGCACAGCACCTGCGAGAGCAGACGCAGGAGGCCGCCGACGATCATCGCCCCGGCGAACAGCACAAGGCCATTGGGTCCGTCCATGACCCCCCACAACGCCGCGATCAAGGTGAGGTTGAAGATCAGCGTGCCCAGCGCCGGGACCGCGAAATGCCCCTGCGCCTGCAGAAACCCCGTGGTCACCCCGGCCAGCGCGGTGAGCGGCAACAGCCACAGCACGATGGCGAGCAGGGACTCCGCCGTGCGCGCCGCCTCGCCTTCGAATCCCGGTGCGAACACGGCGACCACGATATCGGCGACAGCAATCAATCCCAGCGCCAGCACGATGAAAGCCAGCCCGACCACCGCGCCCGACTGCACCAGCAGGGCGTTTTTTTCTTTTGGCGAGTGGTGCTGGTATTGCGGGATCAGCGCCGCCGCCAGCGCACCGCCCAGCAGGATGCTGATCAGGAAATCCGGCAGGGTGAGCGCAAACAGCACCACGTCGGCGTCCCCCGTGACGCCGAACCGCGAGGCGATGGCGATCTCGCGCACGAACCCCGCAATGCGGCCCAGCAGGACGCCGCCGGAGACCCACAGGCCCGCCGAAAGCAGTTGGTGCAGAACGGATTTTTGCTCCATTGAGAATAGCCCCGGGTTGGCAACGCGGCCTTCAGGCCGCGCACCATTGTACCGTGGAAGGCGCGGAATGAAAATCAACCCGGCCCGGTGGCGGGCGCACCGTCGTGGATGTTGCCGTCGGCGTCGATTGAGTAAACGATATGAAGCGGGTCGCTGGTGTGCCGCGCCGTGGCGCGAAACGTGGTGGCGTTTCCCTTGAGTTCGAACTCCACCAGGTCCGCCGGTTCGAACGGGTAGTCGTCGCTGGTGATGATTTCGCGCGTGCACTCGCTTTGCGGGTCATGGTCGTCCCAGTGCATCTTGCAGGTCCAGTAGATGCCGCCCAGCACCGAGTGCGCCTCCGACCTGTAAAAGCGCTGAAGCTTGTCCCCACCGCTGTCCAGGCTGGAAAGGACCCACCACAGAAGCGGCAGGGTGACGAAGCCCAGCACAAATCCGGCGATGTTCCAGCGGCTTTGAAAAATGAGGGGTGGAAATAATTTCACGCATCGCTCCCGGTCAGGGCATTTTCTCCATTACGTAAAACAGAAACACCGCGATGACGGCACCGACGATGGCGGCGATGCCCATGAAAGTGAACAGTCCGTACAGGAAGCTGTTGAAGAAATCCCGGGCATGGAACCGGGACGTTGCAGGCGGTGGCGGTGCGTCTTGAGGCCAGGTCATGGAAACATTATGCGGGCATCATCGGCATACGGAGAGAAAAAAATGTGGTTCCGGGCACAAAAAAATTGGAGTGCCGCAGGAGAAAGAGGAAGCGGGGATGGAGAAGCTTTGAAATTTCCCCGGCTTGGTGCGACGCCGGGGTGTTGCCGGAATCAGGGAATGCAGGAAAAATTTTTACATTCCTGGCCGATGAAGGGGAGCACGTCGAAGATGAGATAGATGTAAAGAAACACCGCCGCGGCGAACAGCAGGGTCAACGCGGCGAACGTGGCCATGCCGTACAGGAAGCTCACCATGAACTCGAGCGCGTTGAATGGAGAAGCATGGATTTCCGGAGATCGTGTCATGCTTCCAGTATGCGGGCCGGAGTGGTTCCGGGAAAGGGGAAAAAAGTGGAATGCCGCCTGGGGCTTTCAGTTGAGCGGAAAGCCGCCGTCCCGCCTCCCATCGACCCCCTTCTTTCGAACGGGAGGCAGAACGGCATTGGCTATTTGTGGTCACGCCCGCTCTTCCTGCAGGGTTTCCTGTATCAGTGACGGGTCAGTCTGTGTTTCCGGTTGCGAGTGTGCCAGCCAGTACACCATGCCCACCAGCAGGCCGCCGCCGACCATGTTGCCGAGTGTCACCCAAAGCTGGTTGTGAACGAATCCGCTCAGGCTCACCTCCGCGCCGTGCGGCAGAAAGAGAGCGAGGCTCAAGAGAGTCTGGTTGGCGATGCTGTGTTCGTAGCCGCTGGCGATGAAGGCAAACAGGCACCAGAAAATCATGATGAGCCGCGCCGTTTCATTTTTCGTGCGCAGGGCGATCCACACCGCCAGGCACACCAGCCAGTTGCACAGGATGCCGCGCAGAAACGCCTCCTTCGCGCTCAGATTCATCTTCATGCCCGCGACGTTTACGATCAACTCCTGCGATGCAGTGGACAGACTGCCGCCTTCCGTCACCAGCCAGGCAAGGAATACCGAGCCCGCCAGGTTGCCGATGAAGCACAGCGCGAACAGATACAGGATAGGTCCCATGCCGATGCGTTTGGAGAGCCGCCCCACGGCGAACACCATGTTGTTGCCGGTGAACAGCTCCGAGCCGGCGAAGATGACCAGACTCAAGGCGATGCCGAAGCTGGCGCCCATGATGAGTTTCAGGTACGCCGCGCCGCTGGACTGGGCAATGGGACCGCCGACCGAAAAGATCAGCACGATGCCGAAACCGAGATAAATGCCCGCCAGAGCCGACAGCAGAAAGTAGCCGCCCGGCGAGCGCTTCAAATATGCGATTTTCTTTTCCGCCTGCGCGGAAAGGTTGTCGATGTCCGTATCAAACATATTGACTCCCTTGTAGAAGGAGCGCGATGGCATGGCAACTGAGTGGAAGCATATCGGATCGAATACCGGTCCTTCCTTGTCCCTATCAAGTCACCATGCCATGCTTCCTTCAGTTTTTGAGAACCGAGTCCGTCGCGTGCAGTCGAGTGTGTGCGTCTGCGTTCGCTTTATTCACGGGAGCGTTTGAAGACCGGTTCGGCCGGGACTCGGTTTGCGGTTTTTTTTTCTTCTTGTAATTCTTAACCGGGTGCATCTTTTCGCGGGCGTGGTAGGGCAAAATCTGTGCCAGCACGTCCGGCAGTTTGTCACACGGGATGTCTTCCAGGATTTTGAGCGCGGGCGCGGGGTACTTGCCGCTCCGGCCGCCGACGAAAACGTCCACCGCATCCACCGTCTGGCCGCCCACCCGGGCGCGCTTGCCGATCAAGCCGACGTCCGCGACGAGGTGGTTGCCGCACCCGGCGGGGCATCCCGACCAGTTCATGGTGATGGGGCGGATGCCGTCCAGTTTCTTCTCCAGCTTCTTCGCCACCTCCATCGCCGTGCCTTTGGTTTCGATGGTCGCCATGCCGCAGTAGTCCTTGCCCACACAACTGACCAGACCCTTGATGAGCGCGTTCGGGTTGTAATCGAATTCCTTGAGCAGGGGCTCTTCCAGAAAATCGCCCAGCTTCTTGTCGGAGATGTTGGGCACGATCACCGAGTTCGCGGGCGACAGCCGCACCTCGCCGTTGCCGTATTTCTCCGCCAGCACGGCGAGCTTTTCCATGCGCGTGTGATCCATGCGGCCCACCGGAACCTTCATGCCGACGTAGTTCATCGTCGGCTGTTTCTGCCGGTAGATGCCGATGTGCGGGTTCTCGTGGTCGTTCCTCAGGTCCTCACCCGCGGGGGGAAGATCACGGCCCAGGGTGCGCACCAGCATCTCGCGGAATTTGGGTTCGCCCCAATCCTCGATCAGAAATGCCAGACGGTTGCGCGTGCGCACGTCCCGGTAACCGTAATCACGGTAGAGGGTCACCACCCCGGCCGATACCTCGACCGCCTCGCCGGGTTTCACAAACACGTCGAGGGGGGAAGCGATGCGGTAGCCCCCGGAACCGATTTTTCCGCCCACCAGCAGGTTGAAGCCGTAAACCGTTTCACCGTCTTCCTCGCGCGAGGCCGGAACCAGCGCCAGGTCCTGCGTCTCCGTGTGGATGCAGGAGTCCGGACAGCCGGTGACGGCGATGTTGAATTTGCGCGGCAGGTTGCTGAACTCGCGGTTCTCCAGAAAATATGCGTTCATCGCCTCGATGACGGGAAAGGCGTTGAGTATTTCTTTCGGGTGCAGGCCGCCCACCGGACAGCCCATGATGTTGCGCACGTTATCCATGCCGGTCTGCATGGAGGTCAGGCCGACCGAGTCCATCAGGTCGAACACCGCCGGCACGTCGTCGATTTTCAGGTGACGCAACTGCACCTGCTGGCGGGTGGTGATGTCGATCTGCCCGTTGCCGAAACGTCCGGCGATGTGCGCCAGCGCCTTCAACTGGTACGAAGGCACGTAGCCGTTCGGGATGCGCACGCGGAGCATGAAAAAACCGGGGGTCGGTTTGCGCAGGAACAGGCCGTACCACTTCAGCCGCGTGAGGTCGTCCTCGGAGATGCAGTCCCAGCCCTCTTTAGCGAAGCGCGCGATGTCGGCCTTGATGTCCAGCCCATCCTTTTCCAGTTTCAATTCCTCGATCTTGTTCATGCCGTCAGAGTGCCCTTTCCCGTGCGGATGATTAAAACCAAGGACTATCGCAACAACGGTGCCGCAACCGGGGGAGAAGGGGAAAATTTTTGAAAATAAAGCGGGAGGCCTGCAAAGCCCTTTAAATCCGGGCTGTACGGGAGGGATGGCAAATAGACTGGAGTGCGTTGCAGGGGGGAAGGGGCGAGGGTGGGGCCAATTTCCGCCATGCGGACCTGCCTAAAACGAAGTCACAAAATGAGGCAATGTCGCAATTTCAAGCAGTTGTGCCGGTGGAGCGGGTGCGGTCACCGGCTTTCATGTTAAGGTTGATGGGAACGGGATGACTGCATTGATGAGTACAGACACGTTTCCAAAACTTCCCATCACGGTCCTCGGCCTGGCGATCCTGTTGGCGCTGGCGGTCCTCATGTTGCCGGTGGCAAAGCGGTTGAAGATCCCGCACACCATCCTGCTGGCCCTGGTGGGATGCCTGCTGGGCGGCATCGCCGCGGGAGCCGGCGACACGCCCACTCCGGGAATCGTTGGCGAATTCCTTCACTTTCTGCGGCATTTCCAGATCACCTCCGACGCTGTCCTGTTCCTCTTCGTTCCCGCGCTGGTGTTCGAGTCGGCCATCGCCATCAACGTGCATCGCCTGATGCACGACCTGATTCCCATCCTGGCGCTCGCCGTGGTGGGCCTGCTGGTGTCCACCGGTATCGTCGGATACAGTTTATTCGCCGTCGCAGACAGGCCCCTGCTGGTCTGCTTGCTATTGGGGGCGATTGTGTCGGCCACGGATCCGGTGGCGGTGATGGCCCTGTTCAAGGAATTGCAGGCGCCGAAACGCCTGGCCATCCTGGTCGAAGGCGAAAGCCTGTTCAACGACGCCACCGCTATCGTGCTGTTCACCCTGCTCAGCGGCATGGTTTTGCATACAGAAGATCCCTCGCTGATGGGCGGCGCGGCGGCATTTTTGGAAATTTTTTTCGGCGGCGCACTGACCGGGTACGTGCTGGCGCGCCTGTTGTGCGCCCTGTTCAACCGCATCCCGCGCAACCGGGTCATGAAAATCACCCTCACCATCTGCCTGGCGTACCTGTCCTTCGCCATCGCCGAGCACGTGCTGCACGTATCGGGCGTGATGGCGGTGGTGACGGCGGGACTGGTGATGGGGTCCATCGGCCATGCGGTCATCAGTCCTTCCACCTGGCAGACGCTCGGTGAAATATGGGAACACATCGGGTTCGGCGCCAACTCGTTCATCTTCCTGCTGGTCGGCATCGCCGCTCCGGAAATCATGCTGGCCATGACGGGTGAGGAGTTTGTCTGGTTGTTGGTGCTCATCGTGGCCGCGTTTGCGGCGCGGGCGTTGATCCTGTATGGCATCCTGCCCGCATTCACCATTGGCAACTGGGTGGCGGAGGTGAGCACGGCGTACAAGACCGTCCTCTTTTGGGGGGGACTGCGCGGTGCGGTGCCGCTGGCGCTGGCACTGGCGGTGATGGAAAATCCTGCCTATCCCGAACCGGTGCGCGGGTTCATCGGCGTTCTGGTGACGGGACTGGTGCTGTTCACCCTGTTCGTCAACGGCACCACGCTCAACGCCGTCATGCATTTTTTCGGACTGCATCGGTTGTCGCCCGCCGACCAGACCATCCATCACCGCGCCATGGAAGTGGCGCTCCTCGACATTTCCGACCGGCTGGAGACGGCGGTGAAGGACATGGACGTGGCGCCCGACCGGGTGAGGGCGCTGGTGAAAACGTACCGCAAGCGTGCCGAAGAGATGAAGGCCGGCCGGGAACGATCCGACACCATTTCGCAGGACGACTGGCGGCGTATCGGGCTCACCGTGCTGACACAACAGGAGCGGTACGGCTATTTGAAATTACTGGAAGGAGGACTCGTCAATGCCAAGGTGGCGCGCCTGTTGCTGGCGCGGGTGGAGGATTTGCTGGATGGTCTGCGTCAACGGTCGGTGGAAGGCTACGTCCACGCCTGCGAGCGGAGTCTCGATTTCAACGGCGGGCTCCGCATGGCGGCCCAGGGGTTGAGCCGTCTGGGATTTCCGCGCTGGCTCTCAGAACTTCTGGACAATCGATTCGCGCTTCTCATCTCACAGAAGCGAATCCTGAAGAGCATCCAGGGTCAGGGCATCGACGCATTGTCGGTATTGATGGGAGACGAGCTTGGCCGCGAACTGTCACAGATTCTGGAACGCCGCTACCGGGACATGGAAGACGCGCTGGCGACGTTGAAGCGGCAACACCCCGCCGAGGCCGAGCGGTTGGAAAACCGGTACCTGTCGCAGGTCGCCCTGCGGCTGGAGGATTTGGAGTTTCAGGGCATGCTGGAACACGCCGTCATCAGCCGCGACGTGTTCAATCGGCTCGAACAGGAACTCGAGTCGAGTGCCCGTCAGGACGAAAAACGTCCGCAATGGAAATAGCCGATAGACGGTGGAACGCGATTCGAATGGTCCGGGGTGATTTTTAAAACGGGCCCTGGAAGGTGGAGTGTTCGAGGGGGGCGGTGCGGTCGCCGGCTTTCACGTCACCGGTGGCGCCGGTGACGCGGCGCGCGGCCTGGCAGATGTCTTCCATGCCGGGATAAAAATCTTTTTCCAGGGGACCGCTGCACGGCGTGTTCCGGTCGGGAAGCGCCACGCGCAGGATGGGGGCTTTCAAATGATCGAACAAGAGCTCCTGAACCCGCGCCGCGATCTCCGCGGTAATACCGAAACTGGTCCAGCCGGTGTCGGCAACGATCAGGCGTCCCGTCTTGCGCACGGAATCGAGAATGCAGTCCATATCCAGAGGACTGGAGCAACGCGGATCCAGGACTTCCACATCGATGCCCTCTTCACTGAGAGGACCGGCGGCGTCCAAAGCGTCCTTCACCATAAACGAAAATGCGACGATTGTCACGTCCGCACCTTCGCGTTTCACCGCGGCTTTACCTAAAGGCACGGTGTACTTTTCTGCGGGCACGTGGGACTCGGTCTCATACAGCAAACGGTGCTCGATGGAGAGCACGGTGCCGGTGTCTTCCAGCGCCGCCATCAGGAGGCCCTTGGCGTCGTAAGCGGACGCGGGGAGCATCACTTTCAGGCCGGGCACGTGTGAGAAAAACGCCTGCAGGCTTTGCGAATGTTGCGCCGCCTGACCCCAGCCCCTGCCGATGATGGCGCGGATGAGCATGGGGCATTGCATCTTGCCGCCGCTCATGATTTCCCACTTGGCGGCGTGGTTGATGATCTGGTCCATGGCGAGGAGCAAAAAGTCGTTGCGCGCGTGCACGATGACCGGCCGCTTGCCCAACAGCGCCGCGCCGACACCGATGCCGGCGATGGCGTTTTCCGCCAGCGGCACGTCCATCACCCGTTCCTTGCCGAACTTTTCGAACGCGGCGCGCGTGGTGCCGAAGATGCCGCCCTCGTCGTCCACGCCGCATCCCATGACGAACACGCCGGGGTCCGCCTCCATCGCCTGCGTGAGCCCTTCGTTCAAGGCTTCGCGGTATTTGAGAATCCGTTGATCGTTGTTCACACCCATACCGCGTCCTCGCTGGATTTGGCGAACTCGAAGGCCGCCTGGATTGCTTCCTGGATACCCTTGCGGATACCGTTCATGTCTTCCTGCGTGAGCCAGCCGTTCTTGAGGCACAAATCCTCGAAGCGGCGCACCGGGCATTTCTGTTGCCATTCCTCCCACAGCGCTTCCGTGCGGATGCCGGTGCTTTTGTCCTGTTGCGGTCCGACGTGGCGCATCATGCGGAACGTCCGCGCCTCGATGAGGGTGGGGCCGAGTCCTTCCCGCGCGCGGGCCACGCCGCGTTGGGTGGCGCTGACCACCTCGCCGATGTCGTTGCCGTCGACGCGGATGCCGGGCACGCCGAACACGTTGCCGTGTTCATGAATGTTGTCGAGAGGCCGCCTGGCCAGAAGGTGCGACGAGGTGGCGACGAAATTGTTTTCGCAGACGAACAGCACGGACAGTTTGTGGAGCGAGGCGAAATTGAGGCTCTCGTGCAACACGCCTTCCTCGCAGGCGCCGTCGCCGAAGTACGCGACGGCGACGTGCTTCGTGCCGTCCATCTTGAAAGACAACGCCGCACCCACGGCGAGCGGAATGCTGCCGCCGACGATGGCCGACGCGCCCAGCATGCCGACGCTCTGGTCGATCAGGTGCATGGAGCCGCCCAGGCCTTTGGCGCAACCGGTGCGCTTGCCGTAGAGTTCTGCGATCATCGCGTTCAGGTTGCCGCCCTTGCCCAGGTAGTGGCTGTGACAGCGGTGCGTGCTGAAGACGACGTCGGTGTCTTCCAGGCAGGCGGAGACGCCGACCGCCGCCGCTTCCTGCCCGATCGACAGGTGCACCGGACAGCGCATCTCCTGCTGCGCGTATTCTTCCGCGATGGCTTCCTCCGTCATGCGGATGCGGATCAGGTTTTCGTACAGGTCGCGTGCGTTTTCTTTCTGGATCATATTCAAATGAAGTTGACGTGGGCGGGCGGGTGCTTGATGTCCCACAGGTAACGGTTCACCTCGTCCATGCGGCAGTTCTTGCGGCATTCGGAGATATTGAGTTCTTTCTCGACGTACTCGAGGTTGGCCATGCGTTTTTCGCCTTCCCAGATTTCCTGGAAGGTGTTTTCGGTGATGTTGCCGTAGTTGAAGCGGTCGTCCAGCAGGTACGCACTGCATCCGTACACCGCACCATCGGCCATGACGTAGGCCCAGAAGTTTGGCGTCGAGTAGCATTTCTGGTAGTAGTGGCCTTCCTCGAACAGCTTGGTCAGCGTGTTGTCGCGGAAGACGACAGAGAAGTTGTCGGTGTTGAGCGCGGCCAGATCGTCTTTCAACTGGATGGACTTGGAGTAATCGATGTTCTCGTACTTGCGCGTGATGCTTTTCTTGTGCTGGGAGTAGGGCTTGATGACGAGGTAGTCCATGCCGATGTCACGCATGCGTTTTCCCAGCGTGACCGCTTCGTGCTCGTTTTCCGGTAGCAGGACCATCTGCGCGCCCAGCGTGCAGGCGTCGCCGCGCTGGGCTTTCAGATTGGCGGCGTTCTCGAGATTACTCAACACCTTGTTGAAGTCGTCGGCCTTGGTCTGGTGCACCTGCGCGTAGGTTTCCGCGGTGCCGGCGTTGATGCTGGTCTTGATCCAGGTGATGGCGTCCAGTGCCGCCTCGGACCACTTCTTGGTCATGGGCACGGCGTTGGTGGTGATGGCGATGTCGATGCCGGACTTCTTGGTGTGCTGGATGATGTCCGGCAGGTCCTTGTGCAGGAGCGGTTCGCCTTCGCCCGCATACATGATGCTGCGCACGCCCAGGCGGCCCATCTCCGTCAGCCGGTTTTTCAAAATGTCCGTGTCCAGGTGGACGACCTTGTAGCCGATGTAATCGACGGCGCAGAAGGTGCAACGGTGGTTGCAGGCGCCGGTCGGGGCGATTTCTATATAGATGGGGTACACCGCGCGCGAGCCGGACAGCCATTCGTTGACGCGGTCCACGTGGTAGTTCAGCTTGTGCCCGTCGATTTTGTGTTTGTCGCTTACGGTTTCGGTCTTTTCGTTGATCTGGATTGCCATTGCTTCCTTTCGAGTGCTCCTGTTCAGGATAACGCCTCGGTTTTCCCTGTCAAAAACAAATCGAGAAACCGCAGGCTGATGGGGTGGACGTGAAGGTTCCGGATGGCGTCCGGGTGGAAAAAGTCCACCTTCTGTCCTTCGTTGCACCGCACTTCGGCCACCGGGGTGCAGAGGCGGGCGGTGAAGGCGTTGTACACGCCGGGGGGTTCCGAATCGGCCGCCGTGTAACGCAGGGTGGTCAGCGGTTGCAGTCCGTCCACCTCGATTTCAAATTCTTCGTGCAGTTCGCGCAGGATGGCGTCGGTGAGCGGTTCCCCCGGCTCCACGTGGCCGCCCGGCGAACAGGTCCAGTACCCCGGATACTGGATACCGGGCTTGTTGTCGCGCAGTTGGCACAGGACGCGGCCATCGGGGTCGCTCACGATCGCGCCCACGAACACGGGCAGGGATTCGCTCTTGTTGGAATCGGTCACACGTTCCCCTCCCCCGGGGGGTGCGGCTTGTTAGATGAAGTTAACGTGTTCCGGTGCGTTCTTCAGGTCCCACAGGAACTTGTTGACGTAGTCCTGCCGGCACCCGATGGCGCAGTCTTTGTGCACGTCCACCGAGTTGGCGACATCCTCGTGCACCTCCCAGTAACGGTCGCCCATCACCATGTCGTAGAACGAGTCGGTGTGCAGGTCGCCGATGTAGAAGCGGTCCTTGTTGAAGAACGGGCCGCAGGGATACACCTTGCCGTTGCCGGAGATCTGGAGCAGAAACGGCGTGCCGTAGCAGACGTCGTACTTGCGGTAGCCGTCCTTGTACAGGTCGGATTCGCCCGCCGCCATGATCTTGTTCCACTTCACCTGCACGACGTAGTTGTCGTTGCTGTAGGTTTCCGCTTCGTGCAGGATGTCTTCGATGGACAGGTAGTTTTCGTAATTGATGCCGATCTCCTTGTACTCGGAGTCGGAGCAGTGCTTGATGACGAAGTAATCGACGTCCAGCTCCGCGCCCAGCTTGGCTTCCGGGATGACTTCCTCGAAGCATTCCGGGATGAGCACCATCTGCAGGCCGATCGTGCACGGGTAATTGTTTTCCTTTTTGATGCGCACCAGCTGGCGGATGTTTTCCACCAGCAGGTGGAAGTTTTCCTCGGTGGACTGGTGCACGCGGCGGAAGCCTTCCGGCGTGCCCGCGGACAGGTTGATGCGGATGAAAGTCATGTCGCGCAGGAGTTCGTGCGCGCGGTCCATGTCGATGATGAGCCCGTTGGTGGCCATGGAGGTGTCCACGCCCATCTGTTTTGCCAGCACGGTGGCGTCGTAGAGCGCCGGGTTGAGCGTCGGCTCGCCGTCGCCGATGAAGCCGATGGAGCGCACGCCCAGTTTGCCGCAGTCCTCGATGTAGCGGAGCAGGGCGTCGCGCTGGATCATGGTGCCCTTGGTCATGTTCTGCACCACAGCGTAGCAGTACAGGCAGGCCGTGTTGCAGAACTTGGTCAGGCCCATGTCGATGTGGATGGGGGCGAAACGGCCGCCCTGCATCCAGGACATCACCCGGTCGAGGTGGTGCATCATTTTGTGGCCGTCGAAACGGAACCGCTCTTTCTGGTTGCGGTAACTGGGTCCGGTGAACATGTTGGGCACCGGCTCGGCTTTGGTTTCTTCCTCTTCTCCCGCGCTTTTTCGGATCACGCCCACCTGGTCTTCGAACTGAACGTACTCGAATTCCTGATCGTCCATCTTGTCGAGCTTCTTGGAATCGACGGATTGCTCTTTCAATTTGATCTGCGCCTGATGCAGGGCGCTGCGATCGACGATGGTGTTGGAGGTGCGGAGTTTATGCCCCGGCGTTTTGGCCAAGGGAACGTCCTTGGGGATGTGGGTGTTTGCGTCCAGACCAAAACGGTTTTTATTCGAATGAGAGTCACTCATTGGCGTGCCTTTATGGACTAAGGGTTGTTGGTGCAATCGGGTTTCGGCCGATAACGCGCGAAAACCGTAGCGGGGTCGGGTTTTTTCGGATGCGCGCCTTCAGGCTGTTTGGCCATCACGCTATTATGCCAAGGAACACCCTTGAAATCAATCAAAACCAAATAGGAACTCCTGAAATGGCAACAGGTTAGAGGGGGTTTCCATTGATGAACCGGGACCGGGAGCCTTTTCGTTTTATCCGCGGCAACCTGCCCTTGTAAAAAAGGAAAGGGAGGCAGGGCAGAAAAGATTTCCAATTTGCCAGATGCGGCCTATAATTATACAATTCACAGACTTAGAGGAACCCGGTTGGACTGTGAGGCGGGTTCCTGTCTTTCTTTGACCGGCCACGGGCTGCCCGATGCAATCACCGTCACTCAACCTGACCTCCCTGAAAATCAAGCCACTGGCCGAACGAAGGCACGATCTGCAAGTGGACTGCATCCGCGGATTGGAAAGGGGTGCGTCGCCGCTCATGGTCGAGGTGCTGAAGCCGGTGGCGGAATGTCTGATGCGGGCGAAGGAAACCGGCCGTGCCCGCATTCTGATGATGGGGGCGCACGTCATCCGCTCCGGCGTCCAGCGTTACCTCATCGACCTGATGGAGCGGGGCTACCTCGACTGCCTGGCGTTCAACGGCGCGGGCATCATTCACGATTACGAGTTTGCGCGCATCGGCGCCACCACCGAAAGCGTGGCGCGATACATCCAGACCGGGGAGTTCGGCTTCTGGAAGGAGACGGCGGAGCTGAACGACATCGTCAACGCCGCGTATAAAAAAGATCCTCACCTCGGACTGGGGCAGGCGGTGGGACGCGCCATCCTCGGCAGCGCGTTCCCGCACAAAGACATCAGCCTGTTCGCTCATGCCGAGCGGCTGGGCATTCCCGCCACGGTGCATGTGTGTATCGGCCAGGACATCATCCATCAGCACCCGAACTTCGACGGCGCGGCGACGGGGGCGTTGTCGTATACGGATTTTCTCCGGTTCGCCGCGGCCGTCAGGCGGCTGGAAGGCGGCGTGGTGATGAATTTCGGCAGTGCGGTGATGGCGCCGGAGGTGTACCTCAAGGCGCTCAGCATGGCGCGCAACCTGGCACACCAGGAAGGCGAGGAAGTGCGGCGCTTCACCACACTGGTGTGCGACCTGCACGATCTGCCGTCCAACTTCCGCAAGGAAGCGCCCCGGTCGAGTGCCGGGTATTATTACCGCCCGTGGAAGACCATGCTGGTGCGCACCGTCGCCGACGGCGGTGACAGCCACTATGTGAAGGGTTCGCACGCGGATACGGTGCCCGCCCTGTGGCAGGCGATTCAAAATTTGGAACACAAATCGGCAAAAACCCGTTAAGCTGTTTTATAGGAACTCCGGAATGTCGGATAGCAAGATCTTCGAGTTGACCTCACTGGCGGAAAAGCTGAAAGAAGAAAAAGCCCGCGGGCGCAAGGTGGTGCTGTGCCACGGATGTTTCGACCTCATGCACCCCGGCCACATCAAATACCTGCAGGCGGCGAAACAGATGGGCGACGTGCTGGTGGTCACCGTCAGTCCGGACCGCTATGTCGATAAAGGACCCGGCCGTCCGGTGTTCGGCGAGCGCCTGCGGGCGGAGTCGCTGGCCGCTTTGGAATGCGTCGATTACGCCGGCATCAACGAGTGGCCGACGGCGGAGGAAACCCTGCGCCTGCTGAGGCCCGACATCTACGTGAAGGGGCAGGAGTTCGAAAAGCTGGAAGACAAGACCGGCAAGATTCAGAGAGAGTTCCGGGTGCTGGAGGAGATCGGCGCCGAGATGCGCTTCACCCACGAGATCGTGTTCTCCTCCACGGAACTCATCAACAAATACATCAAATAATCGGGCAGGGGCTATATGGCTGTCGATCCGCAGGACAAAATCTTTTCTTTTGAAGACCTTGCCGCCAAAGTGCGCGACCTGAAGGCCGAAGGCAAGAAGGTGGTGCTGTCGCACGGCGTGTTCGATCTCATTCATCCCGGAATCATCCAGCACCTCAACTCGGCCCGAAGCATGGGCGACGTGATGATCGTGACGGTCATCAAGGACAAGGACGTCCGGCGCGGTCCCGGCCGCCCGGTGTTCCCGGAAGTCCTGCGGCTCAACAACGTGGCGTCGCTCGCGCAGGTCGACTACGTCTGCCTGGTGGATGACGAACGCCCGTTCGAATGCGTGCGCATCCTCAATCCTGACGTGTTTGCCAAGGGGCAGGCGCACCAGGAACGCGACCAGGAAGTGAACCGCAAAATCTTCGAGGAGGAACGCGACCTGTTCTGGGGCGAAATCCAGATCCGCGAGACCGACGGTTTCTCCATGCGTTCGTCGCACATTCTGCGCAATTTCTTCGACCTGTACCCGGAAGACACCAAGCTCTTCCTCAAGAACTTTTTCAAGCGCCACACCTTCAAGGAAATCGCCGATTACCTGCACGGCATGGAAAGCCTGCGCGTGTGCTTGATCGGCGACGGCATCATCGACGAATACCATTACTGCGAACCGATGGGCAAGGCGGGCAAGGCGAACCTGGTGGTCAACCGTTTTCTCAGCCACGAGGTGTTTGCGGGCGGCGCATTCGCCATCGCCAACCACGTGGCGGGCCTGTGCAAGGAGGTGCACCTGGTGACCATGCTGGGGTTGGACAACCCGCGTGCCGAGTTCATCCGCGACAACCTGAAGCCGAACGTCACCACGCGGTTCTTTTACCGCGACGACGGTCCGACCATTACCAAGACCCGCTTCGTGCACCAGTACCTGAACCAGAAGCTGTTCGAGGTCAATTACATCAACGACACCAAACTGCCGCCGTCACTGGACCGGGAAGTGGCGGACTATCTGAAACAGCAGGTTCAGGGATACGATCTGGTCCTGCTTTCCGATTTCGGGCATGGCTTCGTGTCGGAGGCCATCTACCGGGCGCTGGTGGAAAATTCCAAGGTGCTCGCGGTCAACACGCAGACCAACGCCGCGAACTCCGGTTACAATCTGATCACCAAGTACGCCCAACCGCATTACGTCTGCCTGGACGAACCGGAAGTGCGGCTGGCGGCGCAGGACAAGCACGGCGCCATCGACGAAATCGCACTCGCCATCAAGGAACAGATTCGGGCCAACCACCTGGTGGTGACGCTGGGCAAGCGCGGCTCGCTGGGCGTCAACGGCAGGCAACAGGTGTTTCGCACGCCCATCTTCTCGACGAACGTAGTGGACACCATCGGCGCGGGCGATGCTTACTTCGCCTACACCGCGCCTTGTGTGGCGCAGTCGATGCCGATGGACATGGTCACCTTCGTCGGCAATGCGGTGGGGGCGCTGGCGGTGCAGATCATGGGCAACAAACGCTCGGTCGAGAAAAACGAAGTTCTGGAACTGATTCATTCACTGGCCAAATAACAGGGGTTGTTTTATGCAGCGTATGGTTGAGGAGTATTTTGGCAATTTGAAAAAGGCGATGGACGGCATCCGCGTGACCGGCCAGAACGGAGAGGCTTACAGTTTTCCCGATGGCGTGGTGGCGGCGGTGGAATTGATCAACAAGCAGTCGCAGGCGGGGAAACGTCTTATGTTCATCGGCAACGGGGCCAGCGCTTCTATTGCCAGCCACATGGCGACGGATTTCACCAAAGCCGGCGGCAAGCGCGCCACCGCGTTCAACGACGGCGCGTTGTTGACCTGCATCGGCAACGACTTCGGCTACGAATATGTGTTTCAGAAACCGATCGAGTTCCTGGCCGATCCCGGCGACATCCTGTTCGCCATCAGCAGTTCCGGCAATTCGGAAAACATCCACAACGGCATCAAGGCGGCGCGCGAGCGGGGCTGTCACGTGGTCACGTTTTCCGGGTTCAAGGAGGAAAACCCGTTGCGGTCCAAGGGCGACCTCAATTTTTATGTGCCGTTTCCGGGATACGGCCCGGTCGAGGTTTTGCACCATGCGATCTGCCACTGCATCCTCGACACCATGATCATGAACCAGCAGGCCGACGGGTAGCCATTGCCTGAGGCACCAACCTGAGGGGGCAGGGGATGCCGGATACAGACAAATATATGGGAGGACATCCGACGCTCAGCGTCATCATGCCGGCGTTGAACGAGGAGGCGCACATCGCGCTCGCCTTGCAGAATACGCTGGATGCCCTGGACCACTTTTCCATTCCGGGCGAGATCATCGCCGTCAACGACGGCAGTCGCGACCGCACACCGCAAATCATTGAAGAGTTCATGGCCCACGACACGCGGGTGCGCGTGATCCATCACGACGCCCCGCGCGGTATTGGCGCCTCGTTCTGGGAGGGGGTGGACGATGCGGCCAACGAAATCGTCATCATGCTTCCCGGCGACAACGAAAACGATCCCTGGGAAATCATGCAGTACTTCCGCCTGCTCGAGCATGTGGATATCGTCATTCCCTTTGTGTACAACCGCGGCGTGCGCAGCGCCTTCCGCAACATTCTGTCGTTCGTGTACCGCAGTGTCATCAACTCCACCTTCATGGTCAACTTCAACTACACCAACGGCACCGTGCTCTATCGCAAGTGCATCCTGAAGGAGCTCGAATACCGGAGCGCCAGCTTTTTCTTCCAGACCGACATTCTGATCCGCGCGGTGAAAAAAGGTTACCTGTTTGCGGAAGTGCCGTACCGGCTGGGCCTTCGATTGGAGGGGAAATCGAAGGCGGTGTCGTACCCGTCGCTTGTGCGCGTGGCGCGGGGCTATTTGAAGCTGGTGCGCGATTTTTATTTCAGCAAGAAAAGCAAGGTGGACAAGGACGACTTCGTCGCGGGCAGTTCCACCTCGCGCCGGTATGCCACTGAAAACGTCCTGTACAAGGTCAAGAAGTGAGCCCGGTGCGGCCGCGACCTGTTTTTAACCCGTTTCCTTTAAATCCGTTCTCATGCAAGTTCTCGTCTGGGGTCTGGCGCTCCTGATTCTTGCCCTGGCCCTGCACCTCATCGTGTGGAAAATCCGACTGCCGCACCGGCAGACCAAGGTGCTGTTGCAGATCTTCTTCGGTACGCTGGGGGTGGGTTCCGCCGTATTGTGGGCGAACCCGGAGGCGTCCCTATTCGACGTCACCGCGCCCACGCGCTGGACGCAGTTCCTGCACATCGCCCTGTTGTTCACCGCTTTCACACTGGCGTACATGATCACCTACTCCGGGCTGGAAGCGGACAGCCCGTCGCTGGTGATGGTGCAGGTGGTCGCCGAGGCGGGCGAGCCGGGCCTGCCCGTGAAAACGTTTTTTGAACGCATGAACGATGATGTGCTGGTGAAACCGCGCCTGCGCGATCTGTTGACCGACAAGATGGCGGTGCTGGAGGACGGGCGTTACCGCCTGACGCCGAAAGGCCGCCTGATGGCGCGCCTGTTCGTGGTGTACCGGTCTTTGTTCAAAGCCGGGAAGGGAGGCTGAGGCGATGGTGACGGCGCGCGAAATCGCCCACGTTCTGAGCCCGGTGCTGTGCCTGGCGATCAATGTGGTGGTCCAGATCGCCGTGGCGCGGTGGGGGAAATGGGGCCTGCTCAAATCCGTGTACCTGGGCTTCGCCGCGGGCCTGGGGGCGCTGTTGGCCGGAGAATGGGTGATCGCCCAGGGATCGGGCCTGGCGCTTACCGATTCCGTGGCGCTGCTGTTTGTCAACGTCGCCACTTACGGCATGCTGGGCTACTGCTACTTTCATTTCATCAATCTGGGTGAAACCGCCCGGCGCATCCGCCTGCTCCGCGAACTGCACGAGGCGGGAGGGGTGCTGGCGCTGGAGGAGTTGCTCGGCCGCTACAACGCCTCGCATATGGTGGAAATCCGGTTGCAACGACTGCTCGGAACCGGGCAGATCGTGGAACGGGACGGGCGGTATTATATCGGCAAGCCGGTCATGCTGTGGATTTCCCAGGCGATTGTGCTGACCAAACGCATTGTTCTCGGAAAACGCAGTGAATTTGATTGAAATTATTCCGTTATCCTTTACTATAGGTAGACACATTCCTTAAGAGGTCAGGAGGGCGGCCTCGCAATCCCGGCATTCGTGTAAGTTCGAGCCCCCTATATACGAAAGGTTCCGAACCCATGCTGTTCATCAATCCGGCTTACGAAAAGTTCGGCGGCATGCTGTCCCGTTACATCCCGGTCGGCATTCCCGTATCGATTGGCGTCATTTCCGCGTATCTTCGCAAATACGGCGTGAAGAATATCCGTGTGGTCGATGAGGAAATCGAGACCATCACCGAGGACAACTTCCGCCAGTTCACCGAAGGTCTGGAACAGCCGCTGATCATCGGCATCACTGTGCTTACGGCGCAGGCGGGCCGCGCCTACGCCATCGGGCGCATGTACAAGGAAGCGTACCCGGACTGCACGGTGGTCATGGGCGGCGTGCACGTCACCGCTTTGCCGGAGGAACCCCTGCGCAACGGATCGGCCGACATCGTAGTGCGCGGCGAGGGGGAAGAGACCATGCGCCAGTTGCACTTCGCCCTGCGCGAAGGGGGCGACGCGTGGAAGAAAACCCGCGGCATCAGTTTTCTCGGCGACGACGGCGAACTCGTTTCCAACGAGGACAACGACCTGATCGACAACCTGGACGACGTGCCGATTTTCCCTTACGAACTGTTTGAGCACCCCAAATACGACATGGGATTCCTCACCGGAGCCCGAGGCTGTCCCTACAAATGCAGTTATTGCAGTCAGCGCATCCTCACCGGTCTGACCTACCGCTGGCACTCGATGGAGCGCATCATCGAGAACGTCAAGATCCTGGTCAACAAATACAAAATTGAGAACATTACGTTTTACGACGACATCTTCAGCGTCAACAAGCGCCGGGTGATCGAGCTGTGCGACGGCATTGTGGAAGCCGGACTGCACGAGAAGTGCGCCTTCGCGGTGCAGACCCGCGCCGACAACATATATGAAGAGATTCTGCCGGCGATGAAACGCGCCAATTTCCAGACCATCGGCATGGGCATGGAAACCGGCGTTGAGCGCATTGCCAAGGAGGCGAACAAGGACCAGACGGTGGCCCAGCACATGGAAGCGGTGAAGCTGTGCAAGAAGTACGGCTTCAAAGTGTCCTTGTTCATGATTTACGGCTTCCCCGGCGAAAGCAAGGAAGACCGCGACGAGTCGTGGCGGGTGGTCAATGGCGCGAACGTGGGCTTCGTCAAGTTCAACAACCTGATTCCGTATCCGGGCACGCCGATTTACGACGTGGCGCAGAAGGAAGGCCGCCTGCACATCCTGGAGGGCTGGCGCAATTTCAACAGCACGCTGTCGATCACCCGCAGTATCTTCGACACCATGCCGCTGGCCTACGTGCCGAAGGGTGTGACTGAGTTCGAGTTGAAGCGCGACATCATCCGCCGCAACCTGCAATACTACTTCCAGTGGAAGATCGTCAAATCCATCATGCTCCGCGACAAGGGCGTGGGCTGGGTTTCCCTGCCGCCGAACTGGTTGTTGAAACCGCGCGAGGTGGCGTCGCTCACCGGCATGGCGTTCATCCTGGGCACCAACCTGCTGTTCTCCATGTTGCCGCCGTTTGTAGGCAACGCGGTGTTCGCGTTTCTGAAACGCGGCCGCTCGGAAGCGGCTCCGAAAGATGTGAAGATGAAGGACCGTACCTTTCGCCGTGCGCGCGTGCCCAAGGACGCGCAACCCTCGGAGACGGAGCCTTCCGTTGCCGTGGCGGACAGCGAGTCGAAGGAACGGCCGCAACAGGGCCGTGCCGAATGGCTGCGGTGGTCCTCCCCCAGCTGATCCGGCTGGGTTCCTCCCCGATCTTCTTTTTCTCCGAAAATGATTGCCGCGCAGAAGGAGCGTTCACTTGCGCGCCTCGTACCCTCCCCCCTGGGAGGGGGGCGTTTCAGCGGACCAGCCCGCTTTTGAGCGCGTAGTGGATGAGCTCCGCGTTGTTCTTCATCCTCATTTTCTCCAGGATGTTCGAACGGTGTGTGCTGATGGTGGTGATGCTGAGTGACAGCTCGTCGGCGATTTCCTTCGTCTTCTTGCCGGAGGCGATCATGCAGAATACCTGGAACTCGCGCTCGGAAAGGACCGCGTGCAGGGGTTGCCCCTCCTTCTTGTCCAGTTCCTGAATCAGCTTTTCGCCCAGTGACGGGCTGATGAACTTGCCGCCGCCGGAGACCGTGCGAATGGCCTGCACCAGTTGTTCCGGCGCGCTGGATTTGGTGAGGTAGCCGGAGGCGCCGGCCTTGATCAGCCGTACACCGTAGTGGTCTTCCGGAAAGATGCTGAGGATGATGACGCCCAGGTTGGGATGGCTGTATTTCAACTGCGACATCACCTCCCACCCGCTTTTTTCCGGCATCTCGATGTCCATCAGCATGACATCGACTTTCAGGTTCTTGATTTTTTCCAACACCTCGTTGCCATGAGAGGCTTCGCCCACCACCTCCATGTCCGAGTTCTGCACGATGATGTGTTTGATGCCCTGGCGGACGACGGCATGGTCATCCACCACAAAGATTCGAATTTTATTAGGGTGTGTTTTCATACTGTTTCACTGGAATCACGGCGCGGACGGTGGTGCCGGACGTAGGGTTGCCTTCAATGGTCGTATCGCCATCCAGAGCGCGTGCGCGTTCCTGAATGCCGAGCAGACCGAGGGATTGCGAGTTGTACAACTGATGCTTCTGAATGCCGCGTCCGTCGTCGCAGATTTCCAGAACCACTTCGTTTTCTTTTTCTTCCACATGGATGGTCACGTTTTTCGCGCCGGAATGGCGCGCCACGTTGGTCATCGCTTCCTGGTAAATGCGGAACAGGGTGGTGGACAGGTTGCGCTCGAGGATGACCTTCTCCGGCGTGAATTTGACATGGCAGTGCATGCCCGTTCGCTTTTCGAACTCCGCCGTTTCCCAGCGTATGGCCTCGGACAAACCCAGCACATCGAGAATCTGCGGCCGCAGTTCCGTGGCGATGCGCTGCACCGACTGGATGGTGCTGTCGATCAACTGGCTCATTGACCGTGTGCGCTGGGGCACCTCGTCGGAACCTTTATTGACATCGTTGACCAGGCAGGCGAGCTCCATCTTGAGCGCGGTGAGCGTCTGTCCCAACTCGTCGTGCACCTCGCGTGCGATGCGGGTTTTTTCTTCCTCGCGGATCGACTGCAACTGGTTGGTCAGGCGGCGGAGCTGGTTGCCGTATTCGGTGAGCTTGACCTCCGCCTGCTTGCGTTCCTCGACTTCCTTTTCCAGGTTCAGGTTGGCCTCGTGCAGGGCGTGGATCCATTTGTCGCGGGAGCGCTCGAAACGGAACACGACCAGGGCCATCGACATCGACAGCAGAAACATGACCCCCATCAGCGTGATCTGCGTGACTTTGAAGTATTGCAGGTCCGTGGCCATCAGCTCCTGCAGGCGGTGCTTGATGCGGTCGGCCTTGCGGTTGAAGCTCAGGTACACCTCGTCGTAATACTTGTCCATGGGCGAACCGGCACCGGAGGTGGCGCGGTTGGACAGGCGCGTGTGGGCGATTTTGCGGAACTCCGCGATGTTGTTGCGGACCTCGCGTATCACGGCCCGGATTTCCGGGTCGTTGAGCGGCATGATGGTGCCTTCGGCATTCTGGCCGCCTTCCAGCATGGCGTCCGCATACCAGTCCGCCTGATCGAGAAAATCCCAAACCCCTTCCATGCTCTTGGTCTGGTCGCCGCCCAAAATTTCCTCCACCCACATGTGGGCGGCCACCACCTTCAATTTGACCTCGGTGTCGGCGTTGATGAGGGGAGCGTACACGGTATTCATTTCCAGCCCCTTCCAGAAACTGAAGCCCATCATGGCGAGCATGGCGATGCCCAGGAAAATATTGGCGATGGGAATCCACCAATGGGATGTTTCCAGTTTGACTTTGTAAATCCCCAGTTTCATGGCTAGAGATGGCGAGGCCGCCGGGCCGGAAAGGCCCAAAATAAACCGTTAGAAAATACCAGCCACTTTGTCGGGCGGCCGCAAGGACTTCTTCAAAACCATTGCAAAATCTTTAAAAACAGGTGAAGGGGCCGGTCCCGCAAAATGGCTGAAACTTGCCAAAATCATACCGCTACTGGCTTTCAATGGTACCAGACAAGTCACCGGTCACGTTAATAATTTCAAGTATCTCAAGGGGAGGCGTTCGCATGGCATTTCCGGTCGACAGGGTCTTGACAGGCTGATCGTCAAAAATATTTCTTTTTTAACGTGTTTCCGGTTGGCAACGGCACCGCGTCCCCCCGGGTGACCGCGCTTTATCCGAACTCCGGATATAAATGAAGGCCCCACAAGTATTCTAAAATAGGCGCATTGCAAGGCCCAATCCATCATTGTTTTGTTTAATTCTCGATAGAATCAATTCGATCGTAGCGGGAGCGACTCTGACTTCGTTTTCGAGGGCATTTCACCGTCCGTGAATACAATCCCGGCTCCCTTGCGGTTTTCTTTTCAGCGCAAGGAATTCCGCGTTAATCGCCTCATTCAAAAGCGGTTGGAGCCGGTTGCGCGGGGCGCACTCTGCCCCGCTTCCTTGAAAAATCAGCATCAAACCCATATAATTGGTTCTCACTTCTAATTTTTGTCCCACGCGCTTCTCCATCATGTCTTTGTGAATCGTGATTTTCACACGACCCAATCGAAATCGCGCGTGAGCGTTCATTTATCTGGGGGATGCACAATGAGCAGTTTGACCAAAAACGATACGGCCACCGCGGTGGAAAAAGCGGAGGAGTATTACGACAGTTCCAACGCAGACGAATTTTATTTCAAAATCTGGGGCGGCGAGCACATCCACATCGGCCAGTACAACTACGATGAGGAGCCGATCGGCATCGCCAGCAAACGCATCGTGAACCACATGATGAGCCTCCTGGATCTGAATATATTCAAGCGGGTTCTGGATCTCGGTGCGGGGTACGGCGGCGGTGCGCGCTACCTCGCAACCCAGCGCGGGTGCCATGTGACCTGCCTCAACCTCAGCGAGACACAGAACAACCGCAACCGGGAATTCAACAAGGAACGCGGGCTCGACCGCCTCGTCGATGTCGCGCACGGCAGTTTCGAGGAAATTCCGTTTGAGGACAAATCGTTCGATGTGATCTGGTCCCAGGATTCGTTCCTGCATAGCGCCGACCGCGCGCGCGTGGTTTCGGAAGCGTACCGCGTGCTGAAACCGGGCGGCCTGTTCATCTTCACCGACATCATGAAGAAGGACGATTGTCCGGACGACGTGCTCGGTCCCATCCTCGCGCGCATTCACCTGTCCACGCTGGGATCGTTCCGGTTTTACTACGACGAAGCCAGCAAGCAGGGATTCCGCCTGAAACGGATGGAGGACCATTCGAATCAGCTCACCCGGCACTACAGCCGCGTGCGCGACGAGACCCTGAAGCACTACGACGAAGTGGTGAAGCTGTGCGGACAGGACTACATCGACCGCATGCTGACCGGACTCGGCCACTGGGTGGACGCGGGCAAAAGCGGCCGCCTGGCCTGGGGCATCACCCTGTTCGAGAAACCCGCGGCTTCGTGAGCGTGCGGTTTCATTCGAGCGCCTTCCGTCATTCCACCGTCCCGGACACTCCCAAAACGAAGCCTTTTCGTTCCGGTGGACTGTGGGCGGGGATTGAGGTCCCCTCATGAAACAGGAAATCCCGACCCGGCCGCTGTGGTTTTTCACGCGCACGAATCCACCCGTGTTCGTGAGCGCCGCGGCCATCATGTTTCTGTTCATCCTGTACGGTACGCTGTTCACCAAAACGGCGCAGGATGTTTTCGCGGCCGTGCAGACGTTCATCACCGGCAATTTCAGTTGGGTGTTCACCATCACCACCTGCCTGCTTCTGCTCTTTGCGCTGTTTCTGCTGTTCAGCCCGTACGGGAAAATCCGGCTGGGCAAAGACAGCGACCGGCCGGAGTTCAGCTTCGCCACGTGGTTCGCCATGCTGTTCAGCGCGGGCATGGGCATCGGCCTCATTTACTGGAGCGTGGCGGAACCCATCAGCCATTACAAAAACCCGCCGATCAGCGTGCCGGAAACCGAGCGCGCCGCCGAGCAGGCCATGCAGTTGACGTTCTTCCACTGGGGCCTGCACGCCTGGGCGATCTACTGCATCGTCGGCATGGCGCTGGCGTACTTCGCGTTTCGCAAAGGACTGCCGCTCACCATCCGCTCCGCGTTTTACCCGTTGCTCGGTGACCGCATCTATGGTCCGTTCGGGCACGTCATCGATATCTTTTCCGTCGTCAGCACCATGTTCGGCGTGGCGACGTCCCTGGGGCTGGGAGCGATGCAGGTGAACTCCGGCCTGCATTTCATCGCCGGCGTGCCGCAATCGGTGTGGGTGCAGGTGACGCTGATCGCGTTCATCACGCTCATCGCCACGGTCTCCGTCATGCTCGGATTGCACAAGGGCATCAGCCGACTCAGTCATTTCAACCTGTGGGTGGCGGGTCTTTTTCTCCTGTTCGTGTTTCTCACCGGGCCGACGCTCTACATCCTCACCACCTTCGGCACTACGCTCGCCAACTACGCGCAGAATTTATTCGTGCTCAGCGTTGCCAGCGAAACCATGTACGACGTCAAATGGCGTTCGAGCTGGACGACGTTTTACTGGGCGTGGTGGATCGCCTGGTCGCCGTTTGTCGGCATGTTCATCGCGCGCGTGTCGCGCGGCCGCACCATCCGCGAGTTCATCCTCGGATGCCTGCTGGCGCCATGCCTGGCGACGTTTGCGTGGCTCAGCGTGTTCGGCGGCACCGCCATTCATCTGGACCTGGTCGAAGGCGGAGCGATCGCCGAAGCGGTGGACAAGAACGTGAGCACCGCGCTGTTCTTCATGCTGGAGTCGTTGCCGCTGGATGCCATCACCGCCACCATCGCCACGGTGGTCATCATCACCTTCTTCGTCACCTCGTCCGACTCCGGCAGTTTTGTGATCGACATGATCACCGCCGGGGGTGACCCCGATCCGCCCAAACTGCAACGCCTGTTCTGGGCCGTCACCGAGGGCGTCATCGCCACCGTGCTGTTGATCGCGGGCGGGCTGAACGCGTTGCAGACCGCCGCCATCACCACCGGCCTGCCGTTCGCCATCGTGCTGATCGGCCTCATCTACGGATTGCGCATCGCGCTGCTCAACGAACGCCGCGCCCAGAAACGGGAGCAGGCCATTCGCGAGCAGGAAGCCTGAGGCGCCTAGGAAAACCGGCTCCAACCCAGCTTTTTCCAACCCCTTAGGTTGCGCCGGGCATAGGAAATCCCTCACTGTTTTTTCAGCCTAAAAAACCTTGAAGTTTTATACCGTGCCGATACAATTTAACTGGAACTTGAAAAAGAATCGGCAATTCATTCCCCCCCTAGATCTGAATTGTCAGGAAAGGACACCCACATGGCAGAGCTAAAGAGCTACAAGGATCTCGACGACGATTCCGCGCGGCATATCCTGCGCACCGCCACGGCGAAAGCCCGTGAACTGGACGCGAAAATGAACGTTGCCGTCGTCGGCGCGGACGGGCACCTGAAGGCTTTCTTCCGCATGGAAGGTGCGTGGATGGGAAGCATCGACATCGCCATCCGCAAGGCCAAAACCGCGCGCTATTTCAACATGCCCACGGGTGAGATCGGCAACATCAGCCAGCCCGGCGGGTCGCTCTACCAGATCGAGCACAGCAACGGCGGGCTGATCACCTTTCCCGGCGGTGTGCCGCTGAAGACGAAGGATGGGGACATCGTTGGCGCCATTGGCGTGTCCGGCGATGCGGTGGAAAAGGATCACGAAGTCGCCTCCGCAGGCGCGCAGTACCTGCTGAAAAAGTAAGTCCGCAGGCGCGGCAGACGATGCCGTAGGCAGTAGAAGTAAGGGATACAACGGGCAGGCGCATTCTGAGGGGGGTGCGGCCGCTGTCCAGTCCTGTAAGATTTGAGGGGGGAAATTTTATGGAATCGCATTGGGCCCTGCCGGAGGGCAATCCTTGGTCTACGCCGTTCGCGCACGCCTTGTTGCACCATCTCGACCTGTTTCCCGGTGCGCGGGTGCTGGACATCGCCGCGGGCGGGGGCATTCCTGCGTTTTACATCGCCGATCAAGTCGGGCCGCAGGGGCATGTGCTCGCGGTGGACATCCACCATCCGCAGGTTTTGCGCACGCGCGGCATGCAGGGCACGCGCATGCCCTGGCTCCAGTTTGAAGTCGGCGACATGCGCCACCTGCCGCCCAACCTGCCGAAGTTCGACCGCATCACCGGCAACATCGCCTTCATGTTTTTCCGCCCGGACCGGCCCGCCGCACTCAAAAATCTCGTGCAGTTTTTAAAGCCCGGCGGGCAGATCGTCCTCACCTGGCCCACCAAGGGCACCTTCGATTCCCTGTGGCGGAGAGTGGAACAGGAGATGCAGTCGCGCGCCCTCACCGCGGAACTCGAGCGCTTCCACGATTACCTCGACGAACGGCCGTCCACGGACGACGCGCGCGGCTGGTTGTGCGAGCTGGGAATGGAAAATATAGAGACGGTGGAGTGGCCGCTGGAGATCCAGACCGGACCCGGCAAGGAGTTCCTCGATCATCCGCTACTGAGGAGCGGGTTCCTGGACGACGTGTACGAATGCTTCGACGATCAGGAAAAGGCGGAAGAATTCATGCAGACCATCGCTGCCGATCTCGACGGCTTTCTTCCCCTCACCGCCCAGAGAGGAGTGGTGAGCGGGTGGATGCCTCTGGAACTGCACGGGAGGGATAGAGGCTTGTTCAGGGGCTGATCTGAAGTGAAGACGCTTTATCGACCTGCAGTCCTGTGGTTTGCTCAATGAGGTGAATCACACTCGCATCCATCGTTTCCATCAAGGGTGAGGGATACAAGCCAATGCCCAATATCAGGATGGCCAGTGGAATCAGCGTGGCCAATTCGCATTTCGATAAATCCGGGAGCGCTTTGGCGGCTTTCGTCGAAGGCTCTCCCAACGCCACCCTTTGGAGCATCCACAGCATATAGGAGGCGGCCAAAAGAATCCCGCCGATAGAGATGAAAACCATGGCAAAGCTGACATAGGAAGTTCCCACCAGGACCAAAAACTCTCCAATGAAATTGCAGGTGCCGGGCAGGCCAAAGGCGGCGACCGAAAACAAAAAGAACAAGGCAACAAACCGCGGCATGGTTTTATGCAGGCCGCCGTAATCGGAAATCGCCCGGCTGTGCATGCGGTCGTACAATTGCCCGACAGCAATGAACAAGGCGGCCGTCGTGATTCCGTGATTGAACATTTGCAGGACGGCCCCCTGGATGCCCTGACTGTTGAACACGAAAATTCCGAGAGTCACAAAACCCATGTGGGAAACGGAAGAATAGGCCACGAGCTTTTTAAGATCGGACTGCGCCAGGGCCATATACCCACCATAGATGATGGCGATGACCGATAACCACAAAATATACGGGGCGAAAATCTCCGAAGCCCCCGGGAACATCGGCAAGCAAAAACGCAAGAACCCGTATCCTCCCATTTTCAGCAGAACCCCCGCTAGGATCACACTGCCAGCCGTCGGCGCTTCGGAGTGCGCGTCCGGGAGCCAGGTATGAAAGGGAACCATTGGCATCTTGATGGCAAAAGCCAGAAAGAACGCCAGGAATAACCAGAACTGCGTGTCGGAAGAATAAGTCTGCCCCGTCAACACCAGCAGGTCGTAGGTATGCCCGCCCTCAAGATAAAGACCCAGTATTCCCACCAGGAGCAGTAAGCTTCCTGTCAGGCTGTACAAAACGAATTTGAGCCCGGCGGCAATGCGATTCGGCCCGCCCCAGAGGATGATCATGAAATACATGGGAATCATGGTGAGTTCCCACAACATGAAAAACAGGAACAGGTCGAGGGCGGTGAAGACCACGATCATGGCGCCTTCCACCAACAGGATCAGCGAGAGGTAGGCTCGTACTCGCGTTGTGATTCCCGTCCACGAGCAAAGGATGCAGAGTGGACAAAGCAGGGCGGTGAGGATCACCAGCAAAATGCTGATGCCGTCAACACCGACCGCATACTGAATGTTGAACGTGGGCATCCATTCCACCCGTTCCACAAACTGCATGTCTTTCAGGCTGAAATCAAAATTTTTCCATAGGATCAGGGAAAGGAAAAATTCCACCATTGTGGCGCCGAAGGCAATTCGCCGAATCGATTCGTCATTACGCACAAATCCCAGAATGACGATTCCTAAAAATGGAACGGCAATCATCCAACTGATCAGGTTATCCATCAATATGGCCATTTTAGAAACCTCTATTCCAAGAAGGAAGCGGGCTTGCGGTTTTCAAGTCGGTACCGGAAACATGATTGAGGATGTTCATAATCGGATCCATTGTTCATGACAGAAATACAAACCGAAAGCTCATTAAACCAAGAAGTACAGGAGGGCTGTCATTGCCCCCAACCAAAATATCATTACCAGCAATTGACGCTCGATCGTGCGGGATTCCATCTCCTGCAGTAATTGACCCGCGGTATTGACCTGTCCCGCCACGCGCTCCACTTTCTGATCCAGCATCCGGATATCGACAATTCGCCACAATAACCTGGCGAAAACGACAGAATAATTCGCGATGAAATGGATGAAACGGTCGATCACCCGCATGTCAACGATTTGCCACAGCAACCTGGCGAATGACACGGAGTATGTCGCGACGGAATGGATGAATTGATCGATCACCCGCATGTCAACGATTCGCCACAGCAACCTGGCGAAAGATACGGAATAAGTCGCGATGGAATGAATGAAACGATCTATGAGCCTTAAGTCAACAATACGCCACAGCCAGTGTGCGAGCCGAACGGTTGGCGTGACCAGATAAGCGTCGTAGATTTCATCAAAGTAGCCTTTATTCCAAAACAGGACATACAATCGATGGACTGTTGCATTTGCTCTCGAGGCCTGATGTCGAGGTCGAATCTGCGTTGAGTAAGCATAGGCCCACCCCGCCACTGCCACGCCAAGGGAAACCGCAAGCCACACTGGAAAGCCAGGCTGGGCGGCACCCTGGTCTGCCGTGATCCCCGGAAGGCCCAGGGCCGGAGCCAGAAAGTTGGCGAACCACTCCCAGGTCAGAGTCAACAACCCACCGGCAAAAACCGTAGCCAGGAAAAGACCGGCCAGAAGGGGAACATTCAAAAACCGTGGCTGGACGGATTGCGTCCGCAAACCCTGCTGTCCCGAAGCGGGCCAGTACGTCTTTGGACCGTGAGCAAACAGCGAAGCGACGCCTTTAAAAATATATTGAGAAGCCACAAACACCGTGACCAAGCCGATGACCTTGAATCCAATCGTGGCGGAAGCGAACCCGGTAACTCCCCACAGGTTTTCATACGAACCGGAAAACAATACGAACGGTGGAATCAGCGCCAGCAACAAGGCCCCGCCATGCAAGCTCCCCATTCTTTCAGGGGCAGGGTGTTTATGGCCACCGTGTTCAAGGTGTCGTTCCACGGATCGCAACGCATTGCCGGTAGATAGAAAAAAGTATGCTTTGTAGCAGCCGTGGGCCAGGAGGTGAAAAATCGCAACCGCAAACGCGCCCAATCCACAGGCCATCACCATGAACCCGATTTGACTGATTGTGGAATAGGCCAGGATCTTTTTGATGTCCGACTGAGTCAGGGAAACGATTCCGGCAAATACGGCGGTCGTGGCGCCAATGATTGCAATGAACGCCATGGCGGATGGAGAGAGGGCAATCAGCGGGCTCAGGCGCACTAACAAAAAAGGCCCCGCATTCACCATGGTAGCGGCATGAATGAGTGCCGATACCGGCGTCGGCGCTTCCATCGCAAAGGGCAACCACACGTGAAACGGCATTTGCGCGGATTTTCCCATGGCCCCCATAAAGAGAAAGAAGGGGATGAGCGTTACAGGATGGATGTGAAGATCCAATCCCATCCACGCAAGGATGTTGACGGTGTGGTCCTGCATGCCTTCAGCCTGGGCAAGAATGGTCTGGATATCGAGGGTGCCAAAGGTGAAGAAGGTCAGAATGATGCCAAAACTGAATCCGACATCCGCGACCGCGTTCACGAGGAAAGCCTTGGTGGCGGCCCGGCAGGCGGAAGGCCGCTCCGCGGCATGAGAAATTAACAGATAAGAACAGATTCCCATCACTTCCCAGCTAACCAGTGACATCAGAAGGTTGCCACTCATGACCAACAAAATCATGGTGGAAGTGAACAACGCAATGATGGCGAAAAAGCGATTATATCTGGGCTCGCCTATCATGTAGCGGGAAGAATACACATGCACAATCGCGCTCACTCCGGTGACCAGGAGCAAAAGCAGAACCGTCAGTTGGTCAACAAACAGGGTTAGGTCAATGGTCAGGGAACCGGATTGAAAGAGGCGATAAAGGGAAATCGTAAACGGACCATTTCGCAACACATCAATGAATGCGGCGACGGATAAGCCGAAGGAAAGGCCGATGGCGGGAATCCCGATCCGGTGACCGCTTTCACCCCAGCGGCGCCCTCCAAGCAGAAGAATGAGAGAAGCCAGGAGAGGAAGCAAAGGAATGAGAACAAAAAGAGTCATTCTTTCCCTCAAAGATGCGGTGGCAGAGCCTGGTTCAACAAAAGCTGAACAATAGGAGCGCTGAAGATACCAAGAACCATGATCGCCGCAGACGTGACTCCCAGAGTCAGTTTGAATGAAAAGGGAATCTCCCCCGGTGGAACGTCCAATGGAGTTGCAGGTTGGCGGAAAATGCGCTCAAACAGTTTGACGAAATAAGCAAGCGTCAAGAGGGTGGAGAGCACCACCGCCGCGACGGAAACATAATCTTCCGCTTCCAGCGCTCCGAGAATGATGTACCATTTGCCAAAAAATCCGCCCGTCGGAGGCAGGCCAATCATGCCCAAAGCCACAACGATCAAAGATCCGGTAATCCATGGAGTTTGTTTTCCAATACGCCCGAGGTCGTCAATGGTTTTGACCCCATAAAGAAAAAACGCCACGCCGGCCAAAAAAAACAAGGCCGCCTGCATAACGGCATCGTTCAATAAATAAAAAACCCCTCCGGCAAATCCGGTTTGATTGCCTTGGGCGATTCCGATGAGAATGATGCCGATGTGTGAAATCCCGCCATAAGCGAACATCATTTTGATATCGCGCTGGGCCAGGGCCAGGCTTGCACCTATGACCGCCGCCAAGGCGCCGACCACCGCCACCAGCAACAGAATCGGGAGGGTGTTGATAATCATGGATGCGTTAAAGACCCAGAATATGATTCTGATCCACACCAGGAGCGCCACTTTTGTGACGAGTGGGGCTAGGATGGGTACAGCGGACTCGGGCGCATGGGTATAGGCTTCGGGCATCCAGGCATGAAACGGAACCAGGGCCATCTTGATCCCCAAGCCAATAAAAATGAAAAGCAGTCCGCTCACTAAAGCTTTCGAGCTCAGTAAATGAGAAAGCCTGTCAGCCATGTCAGCCATATTCAGTGTGCCGCCCAATGCATAAAGGTAACTCACTCCCAGAAGGTATAGGGAACCACCCAGGGTTCCTAATATGAGATAGCGGAAGGAGGCGAACAGCGCTCTTCCGCCAGCAACACCAACAAGTGCGTAACTCGAGATGGAGGCGACTTCCAGAAACACGAAAATATTGAATAAATCCCTGGCGAAAACAATGCCGGTCAGAGCGGAAACCAATAGCAAAATCATCGTGTAGTAATGAACAATTCGGCCGCCCAAAGCCCTTGGGGCCGTTGATCCGGCAAACAACACACCCAGCAAACCCAGGACACTCAATAACACCATGATGACACTTGAAAGGCCATCCGCCACCCACTCAATGCCAAGGGGTGCGGTCCAGCCACTGAACATGTACCGCACCTCTCCGTGATCAATCACGTTGTGGAGGTTCCAGATGGAGACCGGGACCATGATCGTGAGCACTGCCACGGAAATGGGCCAGCTCCAATGACGGTGTCGCAGGCACACCACCGGCATCGAAATAGCGGCAAACAAGGGGAGAAGAAATAAAATTGCGGGAAGTTGGTGGCTCATTCTAATTTCTCAAGAATTTTTTCTTCGTCCAGGCTTCCATACTTTCTGTAAATTGCCGAGCACAGAGCCAATCCCACGCCCTGGATGGCCACGCCCACCACAATAGCCGTCAGCGTCAAGACATGAGGTAATGGGTTCACATAAGTTGCCGCTTGCACCGGTTCCGTGGTTGATAAGAGCACAGGAACCGTCGCTCCCTTCTTCGCACTGATAGACACCAGGAAAAAAATCACGCTGGTTTGCACCAAATACATCCCGATCAATTTCTTGATGAGGTTGTACCGCGTAATCATGATGAAAAAGCCCCACAGGAAAATGATGACAAAGGTCAAAAAGTTGGGCCGCTGGAAAACCGCGAAAATTGCATCAACCATTTATTGAATCCTCGATGATCTCTTCAGCAGACAAACTGAAAACAATGGAGACGGCCGTTACCATGACATCCACCGCCACACCGATTTGCGTCAGGACGATTCCCAAAGATCTGCGTGAAGCTGTTTCAAGGCCTGGGATTTGCAGATTCGCGTAATTGAGAAACTCTCCACCTCCAATCATGCATAAGCCCCCCACCCCCGCATAGATCAGCATCCCGATTCCATCGCCATGTAAAATGCTTTTGCCAAATTGGCTCCGGGACGCATCATGGCCGAAAATCAAAACCGACAAGATCATCCCCGTGCCCAGAATCACCCCGCCAACAAACCCTCCGCCGGGTCCGTATTGACCGAAAAACAACACGTACAAACCGAAAATCTGAACCACCGGAATGAGAAAGCGTCCTAAAGTCTGAACGATAATGCTGTCGTGTGGCCGTATCATTTGGCATTCCTCCTAAGCAGTAAGGCGCAAGCAATGCCCGCTGCAAAAATCACCACGGTTTCGATCATCGTGTCGAGCGATCGATAGTCCATCAGTACCGCAGTCACAACATTCGGAGTGTGGGCGTCCTGATAGCTCTGCTCGAGATAGATCGGAGAAACATGAGCGCTTGCTGGAGAATTCGGGTCCCTGAATTCCGGAAGGTCGTTCGCGCCATAGAGCAGGAGAACCCCCAGAAGAGGAAAAACAATCAGCGTCGTCAAAGAGGGGGGAGGGCGTCGAAGGCGCGTGTCCTTGGGCGCGGTGCCGAACAGGGTCAATAGAAAAAGAACCGTAGCCAGCCCGGCCCCTACGACGGCCTCCACAAAGGCGACGTCCACAGCGCCAAGCAATCCCCAGACCAGCGACAGGAAAAAACTATAAGAACCCAGGAGCAGAACGGCGCTCATCAAATCCTTAACCAGAATGGCGCCGGCGGCGGTCACAATCAGAAGAAGGAGCAGAAGAATTTCATATGAAAAGGTCATGAGGTCTCCTTTTTCCAGGGTTTTAAGCCAGATCGGAGAGCGGCGCGAACCGTGGCATGCGCAATGACCGGATTTTGAATGTACAGCAGGGCCAGCACCACCAGGATTTTCAGCGAATTTTTGTCCGGCCCCTCATGAAAGGCGATTCCAACCAAAACCAGAAATGCCCCGAGAGAGTCTGTCAACGATACGGCATGAGAGCGGCTGAACACATCGGGCAATCGAATCACGCCAATTGCGGCGACAATCAGAAAGAATGATCCCGCGACTATAAAAATAATGGAAAAAATGTCCATGCTAATGATGCCCCCGTTGTTCCAGATATTTGGCCACGGCAAGCGCGCCGACTAAATTCAGCAGGGCGTATCCGGTCGAGATGTCGATGAACATATCGACTCGTTCAAAATACATTCCAATGACAATAAGCAAAATGATTGCCTTGGTGGAAATGCCATTGAGACCCAGCACGCGATCGAAAATTGTGGGCCCCTGCAGGACACGGTACAGATACGCGCCAATGAGAACGGCCAGCAACACCAAAACACTGAAAAGAAAAATTTTCATAAATCCGGTTTTTCGTCTTTGAAAATATCCGCAATTCTTGATTCGATCAGCTTGCTTGTAACATCTTCGCCTGAAACCTCGTCCACCGCGTGCACAATGAGGTTGTTGCGATCCACCTCTACGGTAATGGTTCCAGGGGTTAATGTTATGGAATTGCCAAGGAGAACCACCGCGCCGTGGTGACGAAGGTTTGATTCCACATAAATCAAACGGGGTGAAATGGGAAGCGCGGGGTGAAGAATGAGCTTGGACAAGTGAAGACTGCTCTGAAAGATTTTGTAAAAAAGCCATGGCAGGTACAGAAGGATTCGGTGCCATATGCGGAATTTCGGAACAAAGGGGGAGTGGCCCGCATTGATCCAGGCTACGGCGAAGGAAAGGGCCAGCCCCAAGCCAAGATGAATCCAGTCAAAGCTGGCAGACAGCAAAATCCAAAACGCAAAGAGCGCCATGGTTTTAAAGAACAGGAATCCAGATGATATGGGCCTGGGTCGAATTATCATGAAACTATCCGATACGGGTTTGTCCGATGAATATCAGTCCATTCGGGTTTTTGCTGTGAAAAACCAACCAGAGATTCAGCATGTAGCATCTGCATTCCTGCCGCAGTCCAGACGCCCATCTTCAATTGATGTCTAATCATGAAACACGATTCTTTCCCATGTCGCAGTCGGGTTGTATCGATGAAACTCAAGCCGGTGCGGGTCCAGGGCTACAAGATTCAGCCACTGATTGTGTAGCAACTGCTGGAGGATAGAATGTTTCTGGATGATCGATGAGATCACGTCCGGTGTCTGCTCGATGATGGCCAAAAGCCGCATCGGTTCGTGGTAGTGATTGCTCCCGTTATTGACCGTTTGCAGGGGGAATCCCATTTGCAGATCACTCTGGCTTCCCAGCATGATCCCGACACCCCCGACGACATTGTGCAACACCTTGCTTCCGCTTCCATGCTTCCATGGATCCACCGCGGAAAAGTAATAGCCCGTATTGATCCACTCGCCGACGATCAATGGGGCGGTCATGATTTTTTCGAGAATGGCGCCTTGAGGATCCGCAATGGGATCGTAAGAATGCAGGAAAACCCGGCCGCCCAAATCCAACCCCTGGGTCAGTTTTCGTCTTCCAATGAGAAACGCGGCATTGCCCGCCAATCCCCATTCCGGCCGGGTGTTGGCCCAGTCGCAACTGCGTTCATCGACATGCGCAAAAGCCCGCTCCGGAGAAATTTCCGTCGGAGCTTTGGGAATGCGGCGGCATCGTTCAAGCGCCTGCATCGCACCCGCTTTCTCGAGATCCTTCTGCAACGCCCGCAAATCTTCCTGATGCGAATCGGGCAATTCTTCCAGGTCGTAAAATTCAACCCGATCCGTCGTCGTGTTGTGTTTTCCGGGAAGAAACCAGGTGTCATCGGGAATCGGCAAACCCCGTTCCCTCAGAATGCGGCGAACTTCCGGTTCATTCGCCATCGCGGCAAAAACCCGCGCATTGGCATCACCCGGTTTGCCCCCGCAGGCCCCGCAATCCAGCGCGCCGTAATAGGGATTGTTGTCCGTCTCACTGCCATGCCCGCAAAGGCACACCAGCCGCGCAAAATTTTTGGTGAGCCCCATGGCGCGCAAACTGTTTTCGATGAACCCCGCCCGCTCCGAAAGAGAAAAGCCAGGAGCCAGCCCGTCCGGAACCGCTTCCGCAATCACTTCTCCTATCCTTGTGTGCTGAGGGTCGGATGGTTTGGAAATCGAGATCCGGGTCGGAACCCGTTGCGTCAACCAGCTTTCAACGGCAGAGGTCATTCGCCGAAATGTTTTTTTCAGAAGGGTCTTGCCCACCAGCCCCAGGCTGAAAAAGAATCCCAGTGCATCGATCACCATCATCGATCCAATGGGATTCTGCTTCATATCGTGAAAAAGATGATCGCCCAGTTGCCACCAGCGGGAGCCGGAAGAATAATTTTCCAACGCCGCGCTTCCTTCCGGCCGCGGGGTTTCCATCACCGCATGGCTGGGAGTCAATAACACCGGGCATAAAGAGGCGCGCTGATCGCAATCAAAAGGCTGATGACTGATGGGGATGCCAAAGAAACCTGCAAACCCAAACGTTTCATAAGGGCCCTGGGCTTCAATGTGGCGGCGAAACGATTCCGAACGGACGTCAATACAAAAGACGAGTTGTGCGCGGGGGCGTGTGTCCGATTCCGGAACCGTTCCGAGATGCGCTGAAATTTTTCTCAGCAACCTCTCGCGAAAGGAATCTTCGTATGCCTCAATCCAGACCCGCCCATGCCGATCGGCCGGAAATTCATCCAACCACTGCAACAACCGCCGGGCATCGGCAAGCGGCAGATCATGAACGTCTCCGGGGGACAGCTCAAGAAACTGTGCCAAATGAAACAATCGCCAGGCATGCCGGCATGCCATCTCTTTGATGGAATTGCCGGATGGCTCTCCATGTCCAGCTCGCTGGTCATATTCTTCAGGTCGATCATTCCAGTATGCCGTCAGGGCGGAAACCGTTCCATCGATGCCCCATTCCTCCTGGCACTTGATGCGGCTCAACTCCACTTCATAGAACAAACGCACGGCCAGGTATTGTGTGGTGTCGATGGGATGTTCGCGTTGCGCATGGTAGGCCGGGTGTTCCCCAAGCCACCGTATGTACCGCGTCCAGCCCGGCAATGAGGACAGTTGCCGGGAGAGATAGTCCTTCCATCGTTCCCGGGGAACTTCGAGCCGGTGCAGGCAGGCGAGGATCGCGTCCTCGGGAGCTTCGGGGAGGTTTTGAACTTTTTCGGAAAAGTCGTCAATCCCGAGCAGGCGCGCCGAAAAATCCTCCGGCGCCAGGTTCCGCCATGCCTGGTAGAAACCTTCTTCCCGGCCGGGCATTTCCCAGCCGGCCAGGCCTTCATCGAGAAACGCCGTCACCCATTTGATGAGTTGGTTGTTGATTTGCTCGACCAGCTCGCCCCCGGTCAAGCTGTCCACCCAATCGCTGAGGGTGCGCTGAGGCGGCAGGGAAACGGGCGCGCCGGTTTGCGAATGCGCCTCCTCGGAGACGTGAGAGGGCGCATGCCAATCAAACAGCTCCAGGGCGGATAATGCGCTCTTCCATAAATCCGTCAGGTAGGCTTCTTCCGGATGCCTTCGGCCCGGATCACCTTGCTTGCTGGTCTGCTCGATGATGCGTTGGCGGGATGCTTCGGGCAGGTCCTGCCGGAACCGTTTTGTCGCGCGGCCTCCGCTCAGCTCCCATTCCAGGAGCGGGAGAGGCAGTTCCTCGAAGCCGAAAAGCACGTGCAGTTGCCAGACCTCTTCGGCGGTGATGATTCGGCTTCCAACTTTTATGGAAGCGGGCTCATCCGGGCGAGGCCCGGTCCTTAAGAACGCGCGCTCGAAGCTTTCTCTGGTGATGCGGCCGTTGCGGTAAAACCGGCGGTACTCCTCATTGGCGAGATACCCATTCCCGCCAAGCAGGTCCTTGCCTTTTCGAACCGCCTCATCAAACGGAAGGTATTCCAATCCGTGCAGGGGATTCTGCGCGACCATGGTCCGCATGGGCCAGAACGGCGCAATGGGCTCGCAGGCGTCCAGCACAATTTGCCGAACCCGGTCGCGATCTTCCGGGGAAAGGGGCTTCACTGAAACAGTACTCATAGAGAGCGACCCATTCTTTCAGCCTTGTCAAGTTAGTCCAAGCAGGGTTTCCGATGTGCGTTCCGTCACTTGTTGATCATCCGGATCAAGTCATGCACCTGTCGATGTTTTTCAATGGAATGCCTGAGCGGCTTGCGGCTGAAAACCTGGTACACGTTTCTCCTGCCATCCCGTTGGTGCTTCAGGTAGCCGTCCGCCTCCAGCTCTGCGATGATGCGTTGCACGGCGCGCTCCGTGATGCCCACTTCCACCGCAATTTCCCGTATCCGTTCAGACGGGTTTTTGGCCAGGCACAACAGAACGTGCGCATGGTTCGTCAAAAACGTCCACGACGGAGTCACTGTTTTTCTGTCCTCTTCCACCACAACCCCATCAGGACCCCGCCATGTTTCCAGGGTCCCACCGGCGATTCCATTAATAGAATGAATTCGATCTACCTATAGAAGAAATACGATACATGAAATGGATTTCATAAGTCAACCAAATTAAAGGGCCTGTGGGATGGGCGCTTTTCAGGTGTTGCAGCACCTCCGCTCCGCGGAGGAGCGGCACCCGAACCACAAGCGCCATAGGATTGCCTCCCACGAGAAAAAGGAGTTATGAAAAAAGCACAACCCCTTTAATAAGAGTGAGTTTCAAGGGGGTGTTTGGGGTATGTTCGGAGAAATGTCGAAATCAGCCGCCGACCTTGGACAGAGTTTCCTGCTAGGCCCAGCACCGGCCCTTAAAGGGGACGGGCATTTTTTGGAAAGGAGGACGATCGATTTTAGAAAACGAAATCCGGGAACCATGCGGCACGTGGGTGGGATTTCTGCAATTAGAGTGTTCGGCGGGAATGGAAAGTGGGTGAAAAATCAGGAAAGAGGGGACGGCGCTTCAATGATCCTTATATGAAAGGGGAGCTTCATTTTCAGTAGCAGTTTATCCTTCTAGTACTTTTGTGGCTTCTTCTATTAAGAATTTTCTTATTTTTGTAAGTTCCTCAATACCTAATATCTTTTTAACTTTTTCTATCACTGATTCTATTGCATAGGTTTCATCAACTTCTTTTTTATCTACTCTTCCCAATAACTTGCTAACCATCTCATAGTTTCTCTTTATGGTTTCTTGTCTATCTTTATTATATTCAGGTACGCCAAGTGTATCTTCGACAAAGCCAGCTTCAGCGCCAAATTTCCTTAATGCCGATTCGAATAGCTCCAACTCAGAAGTAATATCATTTGATAGCCATGCTGCATATTCTTGCCTGAGTAAAGTTAATTGGTTCGCATGGTCGACAGCTTCTTTTGTTGGTCCTTTTTGAAAAGAGTTAAAAGAGTTTTGTAAAGCTCTTCAATGTACTTCTCACAAAAAATGACGTGTTTATCAAAAAGTGTGTTGGCCATATGAGACGTTGCGCCGATATCAAATACCCGTTTTCGCAGTTCAAAATATTTTTGTTTTTCAAATGCGGCTTGGTCTCGGAATATTTGATATAAGGCTGCGAATAAAGAGCCAGCTACGGGACTTGCAATAATGCCTTTCATTAGGTCCGTCGTGGGAATTAGCCATGAAATAGAAACCGCAAGAAATCCTATGATCGCCAGAAAGACATATGTTTTTTTGTTGTATTTCAATTCTTATATAGCCCTAAAAATTAGGAGCAGGAGTGCTAGTCAATAAAATATGAAGCCGGTGAGAGGACTCGAACCCCCGACCCACTGATTACAAATCAGTTGCTCTACCAACTGAGCTACACCGGCATGCTTGGCTGGATTTCAGGAAAGATCAGAAACTTCCGTCTGCAAGTTCTCCGCTAAGTATATCTCAACCTGCGAAATTTAAAAGCCCTGTCCGCCATTCCCTGCCCACGCACCTCATGCAGACAATCCCCCGCGCCCGGTGGGGATGTTGTGCCACCCCGCCGAGCGCGGCCGCGTTCCGGAGCGGAAGCTTTTTGTCGCCGTATAACTTTTCCACCGACGCGCTGTTCACCAACAGCATGATGCGGGGCCTCACCGTGAAGCCCACCGTGCAGGCCGGCTGGGCGGTGAAGGCGGACCGCCATCTACCGTTACGGCGAGCAGGTGATGGTGAAGCTCAGCCACGCGCATTACGACCTGCCGGAAGAAGTGGGCGGCGCGGATTCCGCCGAGACGAACTTCGATATCCTGTACTGCTTCCAGGAAATGCTGAAAGGATTTTCCGTCCGCTACCGCTTCGGTGTCATCACCGCCGACCGCGCCGACGAACGCTTCGCCGATCACCGCGTGCAGTTGCAGTACGCCTTCACGATTTTCGAATGACGGCGTGCGCGTTTGCCGTAGGGAGAAGCGCGCGGGAATCAGTGCGCCATTTCGGGGTTCATCCACAAGGCGATGCCGATGATGATGAGCGCGATGGCGATGGCGAAGAGGAATCCCGTGTGGATGAAAATGTGGAACCAGCGCGGTTCCTTGTACGTGAGGTAGCGGAAGAATTTTTTCCTGCCCGGCGGGCGCGGGGATTGGGTTTGCGGAGTGGGGTGTGTGGTGTCGGCCATGATGCCCTCCTTTGCGAATGCGTTCATCATATGTATGAAAATAGGAACTGTGCCCGGCGGGAGCCACTATTTTTGAAGGGCGTGGAGGATCGGGGCAACGGAACGGACGATTTCGGGAAATGTGCGGGCCCGGAGAAGGATGAGCGTCGAGCCGGGGGCATGGATTAAGGGCATCGAATTCAGGTATTTAAAATTTTCCCCCTATGCGGGTGCCCATGAGCCGCTAAGGATTCCCCCCTTGAATCGTTCAAAAACCGAAAATTGTGGTAGGATTGGGCCTTCTTCGGATATGCAATATTAAAGCTAAAATAATGGCGTGACGGCACGCATGGTCGAATGGAGGGGGGCGGTCATTCGGTGCCCGTATTCGGAAGGGTTTTTTACCTTTTGATTCCTCCCAGAGTCTTTCTGCTACTCTAGTTTGAAAGTCAGCCATGCGAATTTTGCTTTTGAACCGGTTTTATCCCGGCGGGCAGACAACGTTTGTCGACACCCTCGCCGCCTCCCTGCGGAAGCTGGGTCATGAGCCGCTGGTGGCTTACTTGTCTCCCATCTCCTTCCCCCGGTATTCCCATATCTTCCGCGCGGCGCACCAGGCGGGGGTTCCGGTTTTCATCGCAAACCGGTTCGATCAGCTGGTGTCCCAGATCCGCCGCTTCAAACCGGACATTGTGCACGCGCATTCCTCCACCACCTGGAGTCTCGCCAAAAAAATTGCGAAAGCGGCGAACGCGGGCTTTGTGCTCACCGCCCACGGCGTGGGGCTCGACCAGCTTCCCTACCGCAAATTGCTGGAGGCGGCGGATGCGATATTGGCTCCGGGACCGACCACGGCGAACTCGATCACCAGCATCGACGCGGACAAGCTGCACGTCATCCGTCTGGGTGTGGACCTCGATCATTACCGGGCCGTGAAACCGTCTTCGGCTGTGCGGCTCGGTTACGTGGGCCGTGTCGATCCCTCGCGTCTGCCGGGATTTCTGGCGCTGGCCGAGGCGGCGAAACGTTTGAACCTGGAGATGGTGCTGATCGGGTCCGGTCCGCGGCCGTTGATCCCGCGCCATGTCAAGTACCTCGGCTGGTTCATGGATCCCCGGCCCCCCATGCAGAGATTGACGTTCATCGCGGGCATTGGCCAGTCCCTGCGCGAAGGCATGGCGACGGGCGCCATCGGCCTGATCCTCGGCCGCGCCTACCACGGCCTGGTGCATCCACCCACACTGCGCACGCTCGCCGGGCAGAAGACGCTGGACTTTTCGATACTGCCCGAGGTTTCCGGACGGCATGCCATCGCCGACGCCATCGTGCGCGACCTGCACCCGGTGCTCAATGAACCGGAGAGAATCGCGTCGCTTCGCAAACTGAACCGGGAGTTTGCGCTGGAACACTTCAACGTCCTCAACAAGACGCTGGAGCACGTCGCCATTTATGAGCGGGTGCTGAAAAACAAACCGGCCGGCAAAAAACGTTTTTTCCCGAATCTGCGTGAACGCGGCGATCTCGGCACGCAGGTGCCACCGCCGCAGGGCATTCCGCTGTTTCCCATCGATCCGGTGTACCCGGAAACAGGCGATCCGGTTTACCCGCCGTTCGATCCGGTGTACGACCCGGTTTACGATCCCGTTTACGAGCCGATTTACCCGGACTATCTGGATTACGAAGACTATATCTACACGGACAAGCCTCCGCCCGACGACCATCAGTGCAAGGTCGAGCTGACTTTGAATGAAGACTACCTGTGCCTGGGTGAAGAAGGCTCGGCGGAGGCGGAAATCAAAAAGGGCGCCGGCGCTCTGAACTGGACCGTCGGATCCGAACTGCGGATTCTGACGGGGCAGGGTACGGAAAAGATCACTTACCGTGCCGTCAAGCCGGGATGCCCGACGGTCAAGGTCACATTGGATACGGGCAAGAAGAAGTGTTCGGACCAGGACACGCTTTCGGTGCCGGAACCCGGTGTCGCTCTCGGCACACTCGAATCGGTGGAGAGCGTGGGTATTCTGGGCCATCCTCCTTCCATCGTATTGCACACCCCTGTGGTCTCCGGCAGTGAAGACGAGCTGGGACTTCTCAGCAACATCCAGGGAACCAGTCTGGCAAACTTTGAGGGCCGGTTCACCGTTTCGGGCCAGGTGGTCGATCCTCTCGGTGTGGAAAAGCTGATCCTGAGAATTGAAGGCACTTCCGGCTTGGAGTTTGCCGAGGATGAAATCGAGCTTGCGGCCGATGGTGCGTTTCTGTTCGAGGTGACACTGAAAGGAATCCGCAGTCATACCCTGCAACTGTCAGTCACCGGTCACACGGGTGCGCAGGCGATCCAGATCCTCACCGGCACCGTGCGTTATCCGAGCGACTACTGGTCCCTGCTCGACGACATCGACCACCGCATGGAGCAGGAAAAACAGCAGTGGCTCGACCGGGTGGAGGATTACATGCAGACCGGTTCGCAGTTCGACGAAGCCACGCTGAACACGCTCCACCAGGAGTTGGAAACCGCACTGGACCCCATCCGCAATGATAAGGAAACCGGTGTGCGGAATTTAATGGACTCGTTCGCCGCGTTCTGGACTGCGGGCGAATCTCGTCCGTTGCCGGCGGTGCTCCCGGACACGGCCCGTTACCGTCTCACGGCCATCGACTGCACCGCGCCGCCCGCGGAAACGGGGACCGTCGAGAACGTTCCCTTCGTGCTCAGCAACAACGGTGGCGAATTGGTTTCCATCGACCCAGAAGCATTCTGTGTATTGTCCCGTTACGGGTTCTGGCCGGACAGCCAACAATCGCCTCCCGGTCGCGTGAAAGATCACGTGTTCCGCCTGGAAAACGAGGTGGACCACGATCCTCATTTGAACGCGGCGTATCCGGACTGCCCGTTTGAGATTCCCCTGTTCCGGGTTTCCGTCACCGGCGAGCCGTATTGTTTTCTCTCTTATGAAAGAAACCCGGATACCGGAGAGCCGCAGGGAGTGCGCAACCTGGAACACGAGTTCGAGGCCGCCGTCACCGGCGACGGCGCCGGGGACGTCCGTCGTTTTGCCTGGGAGGTGATTTACGGTCCGAAGCTCGGCGGCATCGTCATCGATCCGTATGGATCGAAACAGGAGAAAGCCCGCGTGCGCGCCTTCAAGCCCGGTGAATACGTGATTGCCGCGCGCGCCATCACCGACCATGAAAATCCGCTGGCGATGGGAACGTTCCGCTTCCAGGCGGTGGAAGTGGGCTTCGAATTGTCCAGCGACGCGTTGGGCGATGAAGACCCGCACGCCACGGAGCAGGACACGGCCCCGGTCCTGTCCCTCGATCAACGGGTGCTGGATGTGTCCGGCCATGTTGATTTCAAACTGGAAGGGGGACGTCATACCCGCTGGACGCAGTTCGTGTTCCGTCCCGTCATCAACTGGAGAGGACGCGGCGCGGCGGGACCTCACCGTGAAAATGACGCCTTCTCCACGCAATATTCCCTGGGAAGGGATCCTTCGGAACGGATTCGCGTGGAAGGGACGGTCGAAAGCATCAGCTATTACGGATCCAACGGTCCGATTGATGTATCGCGACTGAATCTCACCCGTACCATCGACGACATCCAGCTGCGTCCGGGGGAAGCGGACAAGGTGGAGGCGCGCCTGCAATATCCGGGGCGGCCCCGCAGTAACGAGTGGGTGGAGATCCACGAGTTTACCAGCAACGGCCGCGACGTTTACAACGATCCCGCCGCCAACAGTGCCGCCAACTCCTGGGGCAAGTTCGCCATGGATTGGTCGCGGTTCAAGGCCGATGCGCCGGACCGCATCGAGCGTCTCGGCATTTCCCTGCGGGTCCACGACCGGTTCGGCAACCTCCTGCCCGTGGGCACGCCGATCAATGCCGACCTGTTTGGCGACGGCTCCCTGGGTCTGGGAAGCCGCGCCGGTGCGCGCGACGAGGCCGAGATCAACGAACACGGCACCGCCCACTTCCAGTACGAGCCGGGAGAAGGGACCGACTCAGGCCAGTCCGTTCTGAAATCCCTCATCAAGTTCACCATCGGCAACAAGGTATTTTTTCTCGGCGACAAACTCGCCGCCGCTCAATTCGAATTGATTCCCATCCATGGAGAGTCCGACCTGCGTCCGCGCGGCATCACTTCCCTCACCAGCAACGAACGGTTCTCCATCGACGTCCGCGTTTATCTGGATCAACAGGGACAGCAGGTGAACCTGCCCGCCGGGACGGAAGTGCACCTGCGCGTTTCCGATGGTTCCGTTCAGGACAAGAACAACAAGTTCGGGCCCAACGCGGTGGTGGAGCTCAACGGCCAGGGCCGGGCGCGCATCACGCTCACTCCCGTCTGCTACAACGCCGACGGATCGCGCAACATCCTCAAGTTCGACGCCTGGGGACGCGCCAATCTGCATGTGGCCGTGGGCGGCGGGGCGGCGATGTTTGAAGTCGATTACGACAGCGTCCGTTCCATCGAACGCAGGTTGCGCCTGTTGTTCGCCGGCATGCCCTTCGTCGAGCAGAGAACCTTCCAGTGGGTGGCGCGGCCGGCGGACGTCCTCGGCACGCCGGTCACGGCCCCCGGTGCCAACGATCCCGTCGAAGTGCACGGCGCGGCCAACAAAACCGGATTGATCGAGTTGCGGCAACGCCTGCAGGTGAAGAACATCGTCCACTTTTCCCTTTCGGGAACGGCTGACAGCAACCCGAATCCGAGCTTCAACAACCTCGCTCCGGCGGACCCGCAGTTGCCGTTCACCTCGACCCTGGAAACCCAGGGGCTGACCCCCGGCATTTATGGCCACACCAGTCTGTCCACCCGGCTGGCGCCGCCGTTGGGAACCGATACCGCCGCGCTTCGGGTGACCCCCGGTGTGGTCGGCACCCACATGGGGACGGCTCTGGGTGCGTACCGCTATGGAGCGTCCATGCCTGCGTCTCCCGGGTTCGAGTTTTCGATCATTCTCCGCGGCGATCCGCGTTGTATCTGCGAATGCATCAAGATCGAAGGCAGTCGTGCCAACGGCGACCGGTTACCGGAAAAAGGATTCTTGAAATTGTCCTTTGTTGACAACGATCAGGTCATCACCCACGTGAAAGTGGAGTTCGAAGCGGAAGGGTGCCGGGGGCTGGGCCGCGCCCGCATGCGCCGGTTTGTCAAATCCGTACCCACCCGCCAGTGGATTGCGGTCAAGGTGCAGGTCGAGCCGAACATGCAGGAAAACAAAACCTACGTGCGGATGACCTTTGGCCGCGGTGCGGGTGCCCAGACCTATGTCCGGGAGATCAGCGGCTTCAACTTTCTTCCGGGCCCCGTGTACCACATGTCCGTGGGCATTCCCGACCGCGGCGCATGCTGGTTGCACGAGTTCAAATACAGTTACCTGCAATCGGACACGTTGAACTTCGTGCGGCAGGACGGCATGCGCACGCCGTGGGTCGTCACCCACTTCGATGGAAGCGTGCAACGCTACCAGGTCGATCGCCAGACGCCGCAAACCGATTACGAGTTTCACAACAACCCCATCGCGCCGTGGGGCAAGATGACCTTCGGTTACTGCGATTCAACGGATTGGGAATCGGCGGACATCGCCGCGTTGAGTCCGGAGGCGGTGCGCGTGTTTCATTACGTGTCGGATCTGGCCAACGGCGTGTTGTTCGGAGAAAGCCGGACCGTTGTCGGGTTCGCCGGGGATTTCGGTGCGGGCATGCTGGGCTGGGGGGATTTGCGCGACATCATCAAGAACCTGGCCTACTGCGTGCCGGGCGGACGGGAGCCGGACTGGAAGGTGTTCTGGCTTTCGGTTCTGGGACTGGGACTGGACGTCGCGCAGTTCTTCACCGCCGGGGCGGCGGCCGCGCCGAATGCGGTGGTGGCGGTGATCAAACAACTCATGTCCCTGGCGCGCCGCCTGGCGACACCGGAGAGCATGCGCGTGGCCCGCTACATTGGCTACTACGCACGGAAACTGCTGGTGGAGATGCACGGCATCCGCATCGGTCAGGCCGTGCAGGTGGGTGTCACCATCAACGAGCTGTCGGGGTTGAAGCGATTGCTCGGCGAGGATTTCATCGAGTTTTTCTTTGAGGGCATGGACAACCACCTGAACGAAATCATGGGGCACTTCCAGGGTGTGCCGTATCCGGGGCCGCCGGACTTCAACACCACACCCGCCGCGCTGGCGTTGGCAGGCGCCACCCCGGCCATCAACGATGCCCTCCGCACCGTCACCACGCGCATTGAAATCCTGGCAAAGATGTTCAATCCCGCGATCTTCAGTGCGGAGCATATTCAGGAGTTGTGCGGGTTCTTCCGCCGCCTGCGGGGCACCACCAATGTGCGCGATGAAAAACTCCTGCGTATGCTGGAAACCGTTTACGACTCGGATGTGGCCGGGTCTTCCAGCGCCATGAAGTGGAACATTCATCTGCGCGGCCCCAACCAGCGTCTTCGGGCAAACATCATCCTCGGTCAATCCATGGGATTCCTGTCACGGTTTATGGAGGATGCGGCTCCCAAAATCAGTCCCACCGCTTTGCGCGGGCTCATGGCTTTCACCGCGGCTTCCGGCCCCCACCGCGCGGTGAAGCTGATCAAAAACTTCTGTCCCGACGGCAAAATCACCAAGGAGCTGATTGAAGTCCTGCAGGACTGCGATCACGCCCGCCGCCTGGTGCAGGACCTGCGTCCGCTGGATTTCGCCGGCAATCCGATGACACTGGAAGCCAACGATCGCTTGCGCATCCTGCACGATTTGTGGAGCGGACTGGCGGCGCGGTCGCCCCAGCGCAAGCCGCGGTGGAGAAACATCAACGGCGTTCTGGGTGAGTTGAAAACACTCAGACGTTTCGGGGAACGAATTCGCTACGTGTCGCCGCTGGGCCTGAACGCCGCCGGACGGCCGTTGAAGCTTCAGGATTTCCTGTTCAGCCCGGAGCACGCCATCGAAGTGAAATCGGTGATGAGCGGCCGCGACCTGTTCATGAAAATCGCGCGCATGAAACGGCAGATCACCAGATGGGTGCGGATCAACCACCAGCGCCACCGGATCAATACCGGATCGGGGGGTGGTCCTCAATTGCCCGTTGTCAGCGAGCTGACTTACATTCTCGTGATTCCAAAAGCGTCTCGAAGGCGGGCCACCGTCATAGAGAGGGAACTGCGCGATCACATCAACGCCCTGTTCGATATATACGACGACTCCCCCGTCGTCCCGTTATTAAACCTTGAAACCATCCGGCGTTGAGGCATTCTTTTCCCGGGGCCCCGAGCAGGATGAGTCTGTTGCCTCTGAGATGAAGCGGGGCAGGGGGAAACCAGCAGGCAGTGGTCGATGCATTCGCCAGCCATGGTATGGGCCCAGAGCTGGTTTTTCCGAAGCGGAATTATTTAAGCGGATAGGAAAATGGAGCCGACGAGCGGACTTGAACCGCTGACCTACTGATTACGAATCCGTTTTTGTGCCCTTTTAGGCAGTTTGATATTTTTTGAAATTGTTGGATAACCCTTTGAAAACCCCTATTTTACTTGATTTCCCGGCTGACCCTGTTTTAAGCTCCCTGTCAGGAGTTTTAAACGAGGTGTCTACATGGGGTCTACAAAACCCGGCAATCAGAAGGTCAAAATCACCAAGTCCACGGTCGATGCGTTCCCTATTCCAGAAAGCGGCCAAGCCTTCCTGCGTGACACTTTCCTTAAGGGGTTTGGCCTTCGCGCCACCGCCTCCGGCTCCAAAGCCTTCATTATAGAAAAACGGGTCAACGGCAAGGTCAAACGGAAAACCCTGGGCCGCTTTGGAGAGTTGACCGTGGAGCAGGCCCGCAAGATGGCCCTGCAATACCTGGGGAAGGTGGCTCAGGGGATCGATCCCCAAGCCGAGAGTCGCCAGCGTCGTCTGCACAGCACCACTTTAAAACAAGCCTACAAGCAATTCTTAAAAGCCCGAAAGAACCTCAAGCCCCGAACCCTTTACGATTATGAGCGGCTTATGGAGGTGGCCTTTGAGGATTGGGCCCAAAAGCCCCTGGTGGAGATTTCCAAATCGATGGTGGCCGAAAAACACCGAGCCCTGGGGGATAAGCGGGGGCCAGCCTATGCCAACCTCTCCATGCGGTTTTTAAGGTCCGTCCTCAATTTTGCTATGGCCCACTACGACAGTGAAAACGGCCATTCCATTCTCTTGGAGAATCCGGTCTGCGTTCTCACCCGAACTCGGGCTTGGTATCGATTGGAACGGAGGCGCACGGTTCTAAAATCTCACCAGTTGCCGGCATGGTTCCAGGCGGTGGATACTTTGAGAGGTCCGGAAAAATCTTATTTCTCAAGAACGGTGGGGGATTATTTGATCTTCCTGCTCTTCACAGGCCTCAGGCGCCAGGAAGCGGCCAAGATCCTTTGGGAGAATGTGGATTTTAAGGATCGATCGGTATTGATTCAAGACCCTAAAAACTCAATTCCTCTTACTTTGCCTCTTTCTGGTTTCCTGAGAGATTTGCTTCATTCCCGGTTTGAAGAAAGAATCAACGAATACGTTTTTCCGGGAAAGGAAGGGGAGGGGTACCTGATCGAACCCAAGCGCCAAATTGCCCATGTGATAAAGGAGTTCAAGGCAGATTTTGTCCTTCATGATCTCAGGCGTACTTTTATCACGGTTGCGGAAAGCCTCAATATTTCGCCTTATACCATCAAAAGACTGGCCAATCATAAACTGAGGGATGATGTGACGGCCGGTTATATCATTTCAGATATCGAACGCCTCCGAAAACCGATGGAAGAGATTTCACAATTTTTATTAGATTCCTCAGGCCCCTTCAAACAAAATCCCACCTATTCCCCTTCCCAACCAGGCCCCAAGCCTGCCTCCCGTATGCAGTTCTTTGAACAACCGTGAGCACGCCATCCTTTCCTTAAAATTTAAGAAAATATATAATTAATCTCGTTTTAAAGCTTAATTGATTAATTCATTTCTTAAATTATGGAATATTATTTTCAGCCTTTTTCAGAATTCGACCCCATTGAAGGGGAATTGCCTGAATTTGAAAAAAGAAATCTGGAATATATTGCTAATAAGGCAAGATCAATATTAAAGGGTAGAAAAAGAAAAGAATTGGATTATGCAATTAAGACGGTCAATTGGATCATGGAAATGGCTGATATTAATAATGACCCAATTGAATTTGTTTCTACTAAATCACCCTCAACAAAAGATAGGGAGATTCCTGCAAAATCGGTAAAAATAGAAATTGGAAACGATGAAACGAATACATCGGCCTATTATTCGCCGGCAATGATGCTATTGAATGAAATTGGCAAGTATGACATTAGCAATCAAACTGAATTCCCTAATGCAATTTACGCTGAGTATTTTGCAATTATGGCCCTGGCGATTATCGAGGTGTTGATAAAGGAATTAAAGAACCCAATGCATGCCTCGCAAATTGGGGATGAAGACCCTGAGATAAACAAATATTATTGTTTTAATCATTTTCTCTTAAATGCAATGGAGGCAGTTTCTTTTGCAGAAATATTTAATAACCAAGAAAAATTAAAGGTCCTTGTGGAAAAAGGGGCTAAAAAACAAATTAGTTTAAGAAATCAAGAAGCGGCAATAAAACGTCATGAGATAACCAATGAAATAAAGGAAGATTTTAGAGAGTTTTATTTAGAAAATCTGCATTTGACTAAAGCTGCTGCAGCACGAAATTTTTATAAAGAGTTATCGGAATATAAAAAGGGGTGTTTAAGCGAAGACAATGTTGAAAGGTTTTTGGTTAATTCTATTAAAGATATAAAGAAGAATTGATTATGAATTTACGAGAATGCATCGAGGAGGTTTTAAATAATTATTTAGACGCAAAAGAAGAGCCCTTTCCCAAGCATCCCTTGGCTAAATTTATTCGAAAAGAATTTCCCCTTGCAATCGGAGGATTAATTTCAAATACAGAACCTTATTTAATTAAGGGGTTGGCAGGCCAAGGGAGATGGTCACGCTGTCCTGGAGTGGTTATTTTAGACACCCTGATAACGGAGACAGCTCATAAAGGGTTTTACCCAGTTTATCTATTTAAAGGAGATATGTCCGGGGTCTATTTATCCTTAAACCAGGGTGTTACGGAAATTAGGGAAAAATATAAGAAAAACCCAAAAGAAGTATTAGAAATAAAAGCAAAGGATTTTCGAGCTCAAATCGGTTCAAATCCAAATACTTTTCCAGAAATTGCTATAGATCTCACAATTAAAAACTCAGGAGACCTTGCGGCTTTTTATGAAAAAGGGAATATTTTTGCAAAATACTATCCAAAGAATTATCTGCCTTCTAATGAGCAATTTGAAAAGGACCTCATTAATATTTTGAAGCATTATGAAGCTTTAATTCAAAATCAAGCCCAAGGGGAGGAGCGATTCCAAAATGATGACATTTATATTGGATTGGAGAAGGAAGATTTAACTAAATTCAAATTCCACTGGGGGATAGAGAGGCCTTCTAGGCTTACTAAAAAAGCAAAAAAAATTCACGGTTATATTTGCCAGGCCTGTGGCTTTGATTTTAAAAAATATTACGGTGAATTAGGGGAAAAGTATATTGAGGCCCATCATTTAACCCCAATTTCCCAATTGAAGGGAAAAATCGTAGATCGAGACCCTAGAAAAGATTTTGCAGTTCTTTGTTCAAATTGTCATCGAATGATTCATAGGACAGAAAACCCCGCCGATTTAGCTGCATTTAAGGCCTGTATAAAAAAGTAACATTTCCCACCTTGTGCATGCAGAAGGATATCTAATTTCTACCAAAATAGTACGTCTGCATGCAGGCGCTCTATTCAATAAATATCCAAGTCTATAAATTGTTTTCCAGTTAATAACTTTTACTTGGAGAACAAAATGGACAATAACCTCTTAACTACCAAACAGGCAGCAAAGTTCCTCGGTGTCAGTGAAGCCTTTCTTGAGAGGGATCGTTGGGCAGGCGCAAAAATCCCCTTCGTTCGTATTGGCTCGCGGGCGGTCCGATATGAGTTGTCCGCCTTAGAGGCATACGTAAAGTCCTGCATAAGAAAATCAACTAGCGACAATTAAATCACCCTTTCTTTCAGGTTCCAAAATGATCGATTGGGTGACGGCAATCATTCCCTGTTCAAATTTGAATATTTCCAGATTGAATGATGGGCACATTTGCCGAATCAACGTTGACGGAAAAGTGGAATGGTCCAGGGAAATCGGTAAAACCATACCCGGCTCGTATGATTCAAATATCAGGATAAGTAGCTACCCTATTTCATCCGGAATGCATATCAAAGTAGATGGGAACCCAATTAAATGGTTACAAGGTCACAATTTGTTTGGATCCAATGACCTGGTGGGTTTGGTCTATTCGGTTCTGATACGTCTTTCAGATATTTGGGAATTTAAACCATGTGAAAAGGATCTGGATTCTTGGAGAGGCGGATTATATAGGGTGACGAGAGTAGATTGTGCCGATATGTGGGAATTTCGTTGCATGGAGGATGTAACGAGCTGGCTTAGCGCGGCTCAGTTTCAATCGAAAAGTCGGCATGGACGTCCCATAACAACCGGCGGGACCCTATACTTTGGGAAACATTCTCGAAGGTATTCACTGAAATTCTATTGTAAAGGAGAGGAAATAATGGCTAGAGGCCACAGGATTTCCCCAGATTTACCAAATAATGAAAAGTTGATTAGATTTTCAAAAAATAAACTCAGATATGAGTTGGTATTAAGAAGGCCAAAATTAGAGGAATTAGAATTGGATTATGCAGGTGCCTGGAATATTAAAACGCCAAACATCCTATTAAGGTCTTTTTTAAAGAAGTTGGATCTAGCTGATCAATTTAGGTTAACAGGTGAAAAATACAGATTTTTAAAACCTAGACTTCAAGTGGTATTTGAAGCTTGGAAAAGTGGAACGGATTTGAAAGCTGTTTTAGCCAAAAATACCTTTTACCGTTATAGGAGGGAAATATTAAAGCATGGTGTTGATATTGGAATCCCCAGAAATAATCCAGATAAGGACTTAATTCCTATCCGAAATATTTTGGATCAGGAATTTATTAGGGTTCCAAAGTGGGCAATAGAAAGTGGCCTTCTTTATTTACCTAAAATAGATTAATAACTTTTTATGGGGGGGGGGGGTAATAAAGAAAATCCTGAGTTCTAAAATTAGATATTATTCCCCAACTAAGTTTATTTATTCAGTGGTCGGCCCGAAGGGCCGGCAAGATTAGAATGAATAATATTAGAGGAGGGCTGATTGATTCCCTTCGGAGCCGCCCCCTCACCCCGGCCGGGGGGGGCGGAGAAGGGAATCAATGATTCCCTTTGGTGAGCCCCTCTTAGAAGGCAAAATCTGATTCCAAAATAAATAAGTGCGGTATTGGTAATACCGCACTTTTGTACCAAAATGGTACGAATTTGATTTTAATTAATAACTGGAAAATGAAGCTCATGAATAAAATCAAAATTAAATTGAAAAGAACGTTAATGCCAGAAAACCCAGAAATTACTTCAATAGATGAAGATAAGCTTAATTCCAGTGAATATTTAAAAGAAATAAAAGCAACTACTATTGATTCTTTAGACGATTATGAATGTGCTGTGATTTTGGGCCCCCCAGGAATCGGAAAGACGGTTTTGTTAAAAGAGGAACAAATAAAAAGAGAGGGGGAGGGCAAGATTACCGTATTCATTCCAATTAATCAGATATCCTCTAAAGATACCCTAAATGAAATTTTCAAAGAAGAATATGAAATTGAAAAAATTAATGATCCTTCTAATGAAGTTTATTTGTTTTTTGATGGGCTTGATGAAAGTCGCATAGATATAAATGAGCTTACATCAGCCATAATTAGAAAAATAAAAAATATAAAGGAAGTAAGGGAAAAAAGTAAGGCCCAAAAAATTTATATAAGAATTAGCTGTAGAAGTGAAGAGTGGCCGAAGGAATTTGAGCAAAAATTAAAAGGAATGCTTGGAGAAAGGGAGGTAAGGCAATTTTATTTGCTGCCTTTAAATGATTATGAAATTAAGAGCGCAATTGCCTCAAATTTCAAAGAACAAAAAGATAAGTATGAAGAAATAATTGAAGTGTTTAGATTGCATGGGTTTGCTCGGAGACCTATAACTCTTCAAATGTTATTAAGAATTTTTAGGAATAGAGAAGAATTGCCAAGTGGGCAGGCCGAATTATTTAAAAGAGGTATTTTGGCTGCACTTGAAGAATCCAGCGGGACAAGAAGAAAAATAGGGAAAACCGGATTGCTGGATGTGGAAGAAAGGAATCTTATTGCTGGTAGGATTGCTACTTTAACCATTTTATCAAACCGAAATTATATCTGGGCTGGGTTATATTCAGAAAATTTTCCAGATAAGAGTTTGGCTATTTCTGAAATATGTGGGGGAAAAGAAGTTTATTTAAATAAAGAGATTGTTGTAAATGAGGCGGCTGTTAGAGAGGTATTAAATACAGAGCTTTTCTACAGCATAAAAACTGACCTTTATCAATGGAGCCATCTATCTTTCGCAGAATATTTAGCTGCGTACTATTTGGTCGTTAATGGTCTGTCAGATCTAAAAATTCTTTCCTTAGTCAGTTTTGTAAATGACGAAAAAATTCAAATTCCTCCACAAACTAGAGAAGTTGTTAGATGGTTAGCGGTATTTAAGTCATCCTTTTGCAAACGCATAATTGAGATTGATCCCGAAATATTGCTGGCAAGTGACGTTGCATCTCTTCCTTATGACATTAAAGAATTACTTCTTAATGAGCTATTAAAAAAGTTTGATAAGGAGGAAATTCACGATTTTTGGCAAGACAAAAGAGTCCGGTATGAAGAATTAATTCATCCGGGAATTACAGAGCAATTGAAGCCGTATATTCAAAACCTACAGAGGGGGATAATTGTTAGAAGAGTCGCCATAAATATTGCAGAAGCATGTGGATTGCAAGAATTAGGAGGGGAAATTTTAAAAATTGCAAAAAATCAAAAGGATAACCATTTAATAAGGAAGGAGGCAATTTCAGCAATAAGGAAACTGGATATCTCTTCATATAAAGAAGAATTAAAGGATATTTTGTCTTCGGGAATAGGTGATGATCCAATGGATCAAATTAAAGGGGAGTTGATAACAAGTCTATGGCCTAAATATCTTAATAAGAAAGAGCTATTTAATAATTTAATAGTTCCAAAAGCGAAAAATTTTCTCGGCTCATATAGGTATTTTCTCCATAAAATAAATTTTGAAAAATGGGCCGAGGAAGATGTTTTGGAAGGCCTGAAATGGCTTGAATATGCCATAAAAAATAAAAGGGCAGATTATGATTTTCAAAATGTTATTCGACAGGTTTTATTTGGAGCATGGGAATTTGTGGAAGCTCCCAGGGTTTTAGAGAAGATGGCTGTAGTATTTGTTCATATTATTAGGGAGCATAAATACCATATTGCACCCTTGGCCGATTTGAGTCCCCTATATGAAAAAAGTGAACTGGAAATACGCAGGGCTTTTGTAATTAAAATATTGGAAAAATTTTCAGAAGAAGGTATTAGCCCGGGGTGGATTAATTTGTGGCCATGGAAATTGGTTTTTGATGTAGATAGGGCTTGGTTGGTCGAGGAGCTTAAAAATAAAAGAGAATCCATAAAGGAAAAATATTTTATCGAATTATTAATTAACTTAATCCGAGACAAAAAACCAGATGATATCCCCGAGGTAATAGATCTTGCTAAGAAAAACCAAGAACTGAATTCAATTCTTGAAGGCCTATATGTAATAAATCTAGATTCAGAGCATGCCAGGTGGCTTAGAGAGGAATACCAGCATAATAAGAATGTAGCAACAGAAGAAGAGCGACCGAGTTTAAGGCAGGTAATAAATACCCTTATAAAAGAATGTGAGCAGGATAGCTTTAATTGGTGGCGTCTTAATCTCGCATTGTTGGATTCAGAGGAGCCTGGTAATGGGCTTGATGAATTTGAAAGTAACCTTTTAGAGTCCTCAGGGTGGATTAAATCTAGCGATAAGGAAAAAGCAAAAATAATTGAAGTTGCAAAAAATTATTTAATTGAAAATGAAATTGAATTCTCGAAATGCTTTGAAAAAAATACTGTGCATCGACCAGCTCAAGCTGGATATAGAGCATTTAGATTATTATTTGGTCAAGATAAAGACCGATATTATAGTTTGAAAGAGCCTATTTGGGAAACCTGGACCCCAGCTATTGTTGGTTTTGTAACCAACTTCAAAAATGATGAAGAGAGAGAAATATTTTCCAAAATTACGGGGGACGCGTATAAAAAGGCGCCTGAAAAATTTCTGGCCTCATTAAAAAGCGTCATAGAGAACGAAAACTATACTAAATTAAAGGAGATCGTTAAATATTGTTATGATCAAAAAATAGCCAATGTGCTATTGAGTAAGGTTATGAAGGGAGTAAAAGGTGAAAATGAATATGAGCTCTTAGTTGAGATTCTTCTTGAAAAAGGAAATCTGGGGATCATCGATAAAATTAAAACCGAATTTTACGAGTTAATAACAGCCGAAGGGATTACAGTTTCTGAGAATGAGAAAAATAAAATTATAGGGCCGGCTAGGTTAATTCAATTTAATCCTGAAATTGGTTTGCCTCTTTTTTGGCAAGTAGCCCAGAAAAATAATCAAAAGGCAAAAGAAATTTGGAAAATGGTTTCCACTGGCTTCCGGTTGTGGGGTAACTATGACTTTGTTTCAAAAATTAATTCAAACCAATTAGCAGACATATACATATGGGCCGACGAAAAATTTGAAGAGGATGTAAAGAAACAAAATAATGACGGTGAAGCCCATTTTGTGACTTCAGAAGAAAATGTGCTTTCTCTGAACAAAACAATTATAGATAAATTGGTTAATGATGGGACATATGATGGGATACTTGCTCTAGAAAAAATATCACAAAAATTACCTGAAAAAAAATGGCTAAAATGGAGCGTAAAAGAAGCAAGGCAGAATCATAATAAAAATGTTTGGTTCTGGTTTTCCCCGAAGGAAATATTAACTTTAATATTTGGAGAGGTTCCCCAGTATAGGCAAATAAGTACAAAGGAATCTATCATTTCCTATTATGAGGAAATGGAAAATGACAAGCAATATGATCCTCAAGATGATCGTTTGACAGTCCCCAAAACACAGAAAGAAGGGCTAGAGAAAGAAAGAATAAGTCAAGGCATACCTGTTTCATCTCTAAAAATTTTGGCTGTTGCGGATGAATGGTTTCCAAGGCAAGGTGGTATTTCTCGATTAAATAAGGATATATGTTGTTCCCTTTCTGCATTAGGGCACGGGGTCACTTGTATCGTTTTAGATCCCACAGAGGACGAGATTGCTGACGCTGAATCAAACAATGTGAATTTAATTGGTGCGCCAAAAAATATTGGAGTAGAAGGAATAAATCGACTTTTATTGTTTCAGAAAGATGATTTTGGGGGCTTGTCTCCAGAGGTGATTTTTGGCCATGGACCAAAACTAGGCCCGGGTGCAAATCATATAGCTGGCACCTTTTTCCCAGATAGTAAATTTTGTTACTTTGTTCACACTTTACCGAAAGAAATAGAGATTTATAAAAATCACAATGAGGATTCCGACAAATACAAGGAAGGTATTGAAAGAGATGAAAGGCAAATGGAACTCTGTAAAAAAGCCGACTTTGTCGTTCCAATAGGTCCAAGGATTGGTTACAACCTAAAAAGTCATGTGGATACTAATAAAATATTCCAGCTTTGCCCTGGTTTAAATAAAGAGTTTATGAATTTAACTCACAATGATCCATGGGATAGAATACCCATTATATTGATTATCGGAAGAATGGGTGATGACCCCACGTTGAAGGGGTTGGATTATGCCTTGCATATTTTAAAGAAAGTTCATGATAAGGAATTGTATAGAAAGCCCTACAAGCCTAAATTAAGGATTCGTGGGTTAGATCCTAATCTAAAATTTGATAGTTTTGGCATTAAGGATTCAACTATTAAGCAATACTTTGAGCCCCTACCTTACGAGGAAGAAATCGGAAAAATTCTCAAAGATTTTCAAAGTTCAAGTATTTTAATCATGCCTTCCAGGTCAGAGGGTTTTGGGTTGGTAGGTTTGGAAGCAATTTCTGCCGGAATTCCTGTCTTGGTTAGTGATGAAAGCGGGCTCGGTATGATGCTAATTACAATGGATATTGAGGGTCAGCTACCACCTGGGATGGGAAAGAAATGTGTCGTGTCAGTTTCGGGTAATGACGACGAAGTAACGGATAGGTGGGCCAAGGCAATAAACGAAGTTTTATCGGACTTAGGCTCGGCATATAAAAATGCGGATAATTTTAGAAAAAGCCTTTCCCCGCATCTAGTTTGGTCCAAAATTGCTCGCGATTTTTCTGAGTTTATCCAGAAATCTTTACAAGGTTATACCTAAGGCCTTAATGCTCATTCTAAGGATAAATAAGGTTGCATAAGTTACTAGTCTACATAATGTCTACAAAATCAATAGGGGCCTGTGGGACGGTTTCATAAGTTATTTAAAAAATGGAGCCGACGAGCGGACTTGAACCGCTGACCTACTGATTACGAATCAGTTGCTCTACCAACTGAGCTACGTCGGCTTGCTTGGGTTGGAATTGTGTATTAAAGCGGTTTTGGCCTCGAAAATCAATGCCGAAATCGCGCCGGCCTGCAAAGCACTTCACCTTGAATTGCGCCCACCGGCCATCGTTCGCCCTCAACGTATTAGCCATTCTCCTCAGGCGTAGCCTGCGCCCACCGGCCATCGTTCGCCCGCCGGAAATCAGCCCGTTTGTTGTAGGCCCTGCCTGCCCGACCAGGCCATACTGCGGTTGGAGCCGCCCGCCCAGTCCTTTGCGCCCACCACCAGGATGCCGATATCCTGCGCCGCCTCGAACCAGCTCAACACCGCCTGCATGACGGTGTCGGCGGGAGCGCCCGCCTCCAGCAGTTGATACGCGCGGTAGGCGGTCATGTTGAGGGCGATCGATTCACCGTGCCCGGTGGCGGCGACGGCTCCGCTGGGACCGGCGTACAGGCCGCATCCGATCAAGGGCACGTCGCCGACGCGTCCCCGCCAGCTTTTGCCTGTCCCGCCGGTGCTGAGCGCCGCGGCGAACTGTTTGCCGTCCCACGCGACGGCACCGACGGTGTCCGAGCTCTTGGCGCCGGTGCCGCGTACGCGGCTTTCATCCAGCGCGGTGAAGCCGCGTTCTGTCGCGTACCGCGCCGCGCCGTCCCCGGCCAACAGGTGATACGGTTCGTCGAGCAGGGCGTGGGCAATGTGCACCGGGTTCTGGAATCCCTCGACCACCGCCACTGCGCCGAACTTGTGCCGGGCGCCGTCCATGCACGCCGCGTCCATCTGGATGGATCCGTCGTCGCGGCGGCGCGATCCCACGCCCGCGTTGAAGCGGCCGTCGTTTTCCAGCACTTCCACTGCGGCGCAGGCGGCATCCAGAGCCGAGGAACCGCTTTGCATCAATTCCAGGCCGCGCTCGCAGGCGCGGTCGGTGCCGTCGGAATTCGCGTTGTCGGAGCCCGCGCCGCCGTGGGCGAGCAGGGCATATCGGTGTGCCGTCATGAAAAAAGCCGCTTTCCGCTTGGTCCCGGGCGCCGGGATGGTTTATGATAAGGCATCGTTATATATAAGGTACCATTTTCGCTGGAGACCGACGGATGGTCAAATTCTGCCTGCAATGCAAGGACGCTTTCTGGGGAGGCCAGTTCTGCCCGAACTGCGAGGGCAACATCGAACTGCTCGATGCCGCCGTGCCGGAAAACCAGAAATACCTGAGCCAGCTCAACATCGACGTGCGTCCGAAATATTTTGCCCGCAGTTCCATGCTGTTGACCTGCTTCGGTTTTGTCATGGCCCTGCCGCTCGGCATGTTCGTGTTTCTGCGCGGCGCGTCCGCCTCCGGCAACGTGGGGTTGTGGGCGACCGTTGCTATCAGCCTGGTGCTGGGCGTCGCCTGGCTCACCTGGTGGGGCTCGGCGAAGGTCTTCAGCCGCAAGATGAAAGACGTCCACACCCTCAAGGAACCGCAGTTGGACTGATCCCTCCAACCCCTGCGCCGCACTCACCCTTCATTTCGTTTTTACTGCTTTTTGCCCGATATCGCGGCGGAAGTGTGCGCCTTCCCAGCGGATTTTATCGACAGCGCGGTAGGCGTTGTTGATGGCCTGTTCGATGTCCGCACCCAATGCGGTGACGCCCAACACGCGGCCGCCGTGGGTGACGATGTGGTCGCCATCGATTTTCGTTCCGGCGTGGAACACCTGCGCTTCGGGAATCGACGCCACCTGCTCGATACCGGTAATGGTATGGCCTTTTTCGTATGATCCGGGGTAACCTCCCGCCGCCATCACCACGCACACCGCCGCATCCGGTTTCCATTCCAGCGTCAGTTTTTCCAGTGTGCCATCGGCGCAGGCCTTGAGCGGCGGCACGATGTCCGACTTCATGCGCATCATGAGCGGCTGCGTTTCCGGGTCGCCCATCCGGCAGTTGAACTCCAGCACCTTCGGTCCGTCGGCGGTGAGCATCAGCCCCGCGTAGAGAATGCCTTTATAAAGCACGCCTTCTTTCTGCATGCCGCGAAGCACGGGGAGCATGATGCGCTCGACCACCTCGTCCTTGAGAGCGGAGGTGAAAATAGGTGTCGGTGAATACGCGCCCATGCCGCCGGTGTTGGGTCCGGCATCGCCGTCGAAGGCGGCCTTGTGATCCTGCGCCGCTTCCAGCGGCAGAACCATGTGGCCGTCGGTGAAGGCGAGGAGCGACACCTCCTGTCCTTCCAGCCGCTCCTCGATGACCACCTGCTTGCCCGAATCGCCGAACGCCTTGGCGCCCATGATCTGCTCGACGGCGTCGATGGCCTCCGCTTCATCGTTGCAGACGAACACGCCCTTGCCCGCGGCCAGCCCATCGGCCTTCACCACCACCGGGCCGCGTCCCCGGCAATACGCCTTCGCCGCTTCCATGTCTTCGAACACTTCGAAATCGGCGGTGGGTACGTTGTTCGCTTTCATCAAATCCTTGGCGAACGCCTTGCTTCCTTCGATGAGCGCCGCCTTGGCGGTGGGGCCGACGATCTTCAATCCCTGGCTCTGGAACAGATCGACGATGCCCATGGCGAGTGGTTGTTCCGGGCCGACGACGGTGAGATCGACCTGATTTTCCATCGCGATGGCGAGAAGCGAGTCGAGATCGGTAGCGGAGACGGCGATGTTGCGGGCGATGGATTCGGTGCCCGCGTTGCCCGGCGCGCAGAAGACTTCCGTCACCAGCGGGCTTTGCTTGATTTTCCACGTCAGCGCGTGCTCGCGGCCACCGCCGCCGATGACGAGTATTTTCATTACCCTTGTTTCCTTTGTTATGAATGAGTGCGGATTTCGTGGCTGGCCTGAATTTTATAGAAAAACGGCACCCCGTACAATTTTAATCGTGCGCCGCCCCGCCGCCGGGATTCCATGCTATTTTTATACGGGTGCGCCTGGCGCACAGCGGACGGGTTTATTTGGAAATTTTCTCCGGAACCCTCGTTCGCCCGCAAAGCATCAGCCTGTTTCCTATTGACGGCGTCCGCCGGGCGCCGTGGCTGTAATCCGCGAAGGTGTGCATGATCCGCATCGAAGGACTTTCCAAATCGTTCGGCGGCAAACCCGTGCTCCAGAATTTGTCGCTGGAGATCGCGGAAGGAGAACGCTTCGTTCTTCTGGGCCGCAGTGGATGCGGCAAAACCACGCTGTTGCGTTGCATCGCCGGGTTTGAACAACCGGATGCCGGAACCATTTCCATTCAGGGCCGCGTCGTCAATTCCCTGCCGGTTGAGAGGCGGCCCGTCGGGTTCATCTTCCAGCGCCACGCCCTGTTTCCTCACAAAACCGTGTACGACAACATCGCCGTCGGACCGCGCATTCGCGGCGAGGCGGAGGCGGACATCCGCGACAAAATCGACGCCCTGCTGACCATCACGCGTTTGAGTGCGTTGCGCCATGCGTGGCCGGGTCAATTGAGCGGCGGCGAGTCGCAACGTGTCGCCCTGGCGCGCGCCGTCATCAACCGGCCGCAGGTGCTGCTGCTTGATGAACCGCTGTCGGCACTCGACGCTACTCTTCGGCAGAATCTGCGCGACGAACTGGTGGAGATGCAGAAGGCGTTCGGCATCACCTTCCTGTTCGTCACCCACGACCAGGAAGAGGCGATGAGTCTGGCCGACCGCATGGGTGTGCTGGAAGACGGACGATTACTGCAGGTGGGGGAGCCGGAACGGTTGTACGACCGGCCGGCAAACCGTTTCGTCGCCGAGTTTCTGGGCGGCGTCAACCGCCTGCCCGGCGTGGTGGAAAGCGCAATGGAAAACGGTTGCACGGTGCGGCTCGATGGCGGCGGTGAAGTCATGACGGTTGCGGACGGCAGGAAGCTCAAATCAGGTGCGCTCGTCGATGTGTTCTTCCGTCCGGAAAAGGCGGTGTTGTGTTCGTCTCCGAATTACGAAAGTGGCAGGAACCTGCTGGAAGGGGTGCTGGAGCGCAAATCGTTTTTCGGCAGTCACACGCGCTACCGGGTGGCGCTCAAAAACGGAAGTGCGGTGACGGTGCAGGTGCGGCACGGCAATGATGCGGGCCTCCGTTCGGGCATGGCGGTGTGGGTGCAGGTGGCGGCGGAGGACACGTTGATTTATGAACGCGAACAAAACGAGGCGGCCAGTGCGTGAGATGCGACAAATTTTGATTCTTCTTCTTTGTGCGGCGATGGTGTTGCTTGCCGCGTGCGGGGGAGAAGAACCGCAAAACGCAAAACGCAAATTGATCGTGGCGACCGACGCCACCCTGCCGCCGATGTCATTTTTGAATGACCAGAATCGACTCGCGGGATTCGAAGTCGATCTCATCGGCGCGGTGGCGAGGGAAGCGGGATTCGAGTACGACCTCATCAACGTCGAGTGGAACGGGCTGTTCGGCGGGCTCATCACGAAAAAATACGATCTTGTCATCAGTTCCGTCACCATCCTGGAGGAGCGCAAGGAACGCATGGCGTTCAGCGTGCCGTACCTGCAAAGCGGATTGTCGCTGGTGGTGCGACGCGATACGGAAGGTGTGACTTCATTGGAGGACGTGCAGGCACAGGACGGCGTCGTCGGGGCGCAACGCGCCACCACCGCATTCTTTTATCTCGAAGATTACCCCGAACTCAACAAGCAGGCGTACGAGTTGTACGGTCACGCCATTCAGGATTTGATCAAGGGCGAGATCACCGCCGTGCTGGGTGAGAGCACGGGTACGCTGTATTACAAAAACAACGACGCGGCGGTGTTCCGCGAGATCAAGATGGTGGGCGACATTTTGACCGAGGAGCATTACGGCATCGTCGCGCGCAAAGGCGAGACGGAGTTGTTGCAGAGAGTGAACGACGCGTTGAAGAAACTGTTGGACGACGGCACGGTGCAACGCCTGCATGAGAAGTGGGAGCTGGGTCAGGCGGCGATGGTGCCGAAAACCGTTGCGTCGGGTAAGGAGAACTGATCGTGGAGCCCGCGCGCAAACCTTCCGGTACGGTCACGCAACTGGCGTGGAACCTGGTGGTGGCGGCGAGTTTCATCCTGCTCGTCTACCTGCCCGCAGAAGACGCGCTGATGGGACGCGCCGTGCCGGGCAGTTACCGCGGACTGGCCGAACTACTGCCGATCGGCATCCTGTACACGCTGGGGGTGACGGTGGCGGGCAGCCTCGCCGCCATCTTCGTCGGCCTCGTCGTCGCGTTCGGCAAGCTGTCGGGCAGGCGTCCATTGCAACTGGCCGCGTCCTTGTACACAGAAACCCTGCGCGGCATACCGCTCCTCGTGTTTCTGTTTTACATCTATTACGCGCTGGGGGAAATCTTTTCGGTGCCGAAACTGCTGGCGGCGATTCTGGGGTTCGGCTTCAGTTACGGCGCGTACATGGCGGACGTGTTCCGCGCCGGGATCGAGGCGGTGCCGAAAGAGCAGGGCGAGGCGGCGCGCAGTCTCGGCATGAACGCACAACAGGCGATGTTTGAAATCATCCTGCCGCAGGCGTGGCGGACCATCATCCCGGCGATCGGCAACCAGACGCTGGGCATGTTGAAGGACACCAGCCTCGTCTCGGTGCTCGCCATCAGCGACATCCTGCGCGTGGCCAACCAGTACGCGGCGACGCACTTCAATTACTTCGAGACGTACACCTACGTCGCACTCACCTACCTTTTGCTCACCCTGCTGTTCTCGAAAGTGGTGGATCTCTTGGAACGCCGCGTGGCATTCCATTGACCCGGCGGCGCCGAAAGCCAACGGCGGGCATGGCCCGCGGCAATCGGGTAATGTGTATTGAATGCACTGAAATCTGAATCGCGCCCACCGACCATCGCAGGGATTGTTGAGCAGTAGCCATCTGCCTACGGAGGCACTCCGCTACATGAAGAATTCCATGTACACCATCCAGCCGATCATGGAGATGACCAGGATGGTGTAGCCGACGTGCACCCAGACGGTAAAAATGGGATTCTCGCGTCGCTTCGGCGGCGGTTTTGGGGAATCATTATCCATGCGCTCACTCTAGCACATATCATCCGCGAGACGACACCGCGCCCAAGGACTGGGAAACGGAACCGCTTCCCATCAGCGCAGGTAGCAGTTCTTCGGGAAATCGACCATGCGCATGGGACCGGGAAAGTGTTGCCAGTGGCCGCGCGGCAGGGCGTTGAGCACTTCCTGCACCTTCATCACCGTTTCCTTGTTGGTGCCGTTGTAGTAGTAGAGGCGGTTGACCGCCCAGCAGTCGGCGAGCTCTGTCTGTTTGCGCAGTTGGAAAGCCGTGGTGGCGGGGTTGACGACGAAGCCCAGCACATGGCGGCCGCATTCGCGGTAGTACATGAACTCCTGCATGAGGGTGCTCGGTTTCAAGGCGGCGAGCGCGTGGAAGTTGACGTTCAGCACCGGCAGGCCGCGGAAGGTGTACGACGCCTCCACCGCCGGGGCTTTCCGGTCCTTTGCCTTCACCACCGTCACCTGGCGCGAAAAGTAGTCGAGGCAAGAATATTTCGGGTCCATATCCGCAAATGCCGTTGCCGGGAGTCCCCAAACCATCATCCAAATCACAGCCAACCTGAAACCACGCATGCTTCCTCCAAGTCCTAAAAGTGCATAAATCAATGAATTTCCGGGCTCTGCGAGCCCTTCGGAGAGGTTCTATGTTATGGCATAAAACGAATAAAATCAACTTTTTACGGGGCGCTTCCGATAATTAAAACGGGTGCGGCCGGTGGACGGTTGGGCCTGGCTTGGCAAACGGAGCCGCAAGGGTTTTGGGAAGCTCCCGGCTCCGCCATCCCTCTCCTTTTGGCCGCACCCTCCAATCGCGGGTTGGGGGGGTGCTTTAGTTTGCATGGGCCCTCCACGAATGGCGGAGGCGGGGATACTTAAAAGTAACTTGTCACCTTGGGAAACGGGAAGGGCGGTGTTATATTAATAGTATAGGAACACTTCGTTTGTGCTCTCACCCGCGCTTCACCCATTTGGGGGCGATCTGGGTTCGACGGGAGTAAGGAGACGAAGGTTGCATGCAGGGGATACCGTTGGCCCCTTAAAAAACGGTAAAAAACATAATCGCCAATGATTATGAAGTAGCTGTAGCTGCGTAACTAACCCTTACCTGCTACCGTCCCGTTCTCTTCGGTCCGCGAGGAGGATATGGACGTCATCTCTGCGGACTCGCTGTACACTTCGCGTCTCGGGAGTGTGTGGCTAAACTTTAGAGGCTGGCCGGAATGCAATCCTGTTCGCGGGAGTAATTCCGGTGAGATCCAAAACGCGGACTAAGCATGTAGATGCCTTTTGTTGAAGACTTCCGGACGGGGGTTCGATTCCCCCCGCCTCCACCAATTTCAAGTCCGATAAAATCCGAGTAGGTCCGTAAGCCCGTGTAAATGCGGGCTTTTTCTTTTTATGGGGTCCGGGCTCACCCGATGGGATGTATTGACATCCGGGGGCAACTGGGGGCATTATTGGGGGCAACAATGGAACTCAAAAAGGAGTTGCCCCCAAATGGCTCTTGCCAGCACTGCCGTCAAAAACGCCAAGCCCTCCGCGAAAACCCTCCGCCTTTACGATGAACGTGGCCTGTATCTTGAAATTTCCCCGAATGGCGGGAAGTGGTGGCGATTTGAGAAAAGGCCCTGCATCTTTTTCAAGGTGCAGGGCCTTTTTGTTCCGTGAGCCAGTCCCTTTGCCTTAATGGATGTGCTCTCCCCAGTTCACACCCAAGCCTGTTCCACGGAACGGCATTCTGATTAAGATCGAGCAGAACCTCTATCAGAATGAATGTGTTTAACCGATGCCTTCTTCAGCAGTCAGCCGGTTCATACACCCACCCCTAAAATTACTATTCCCCCGGGGTGAATGACACCAGTCCCTCCTCCCTGTCCAGAGGAAAGCTCACCACAATGCCTCCCATCACCTGGTTCAGCAGAAAATTGTTCTTGGGGCTATCTGGGTGGGCGTTGTGGCATTTCACGCAGGAAGTCGTGACCGCCCGGTCCGGATAAATCGCCTGAAAATATTTCTGGTTGCCGGACCGCATGATGCCTTTGACCGGATGGTGCGGCGATTCCGACATAAACTTTAATCCGGTCCGTTCAAACTCATTGGCCGGCCTGTTATTGGGATTGATGGGCCACAAACTGATCAGTCGGTAATCAAAGTTCAGCCGAAGTGTTTTGATCAACTCCGACGCATTGAGCAGAAACTGGGCCGGAAGGAGCAGTGCGTTGTTTTCCCACCAGTTTGCCGATGCATAATTGACCTTCTTTTTTTCCAGACGATGAACCACATATTGAGCATAGATTGTGCGGTCGGCTTCCAAAATGGCGTGGATGTAGTCGGCCGCCATTTCAGGTAAAACATAATGGTCGGTCTTTCCACCCTCCGTCCTGCGATGGATGGGAAATTGAATGTGGATGCCTCCCAAAACATCCCCCAGTTTGAAATCTTTTTTGGGACTTTCAGGGTGATTGTTGTGACAGGCGGCACACTGGCGGGTCACGGCCTTGTCTGCAAAGATCGTGTTGTAAGAGAGGCTGTTTTTATTTTCTTCAATCCAGACAAAGGGGTCGTCCGGGGATGCGAGAACGTCCTGCAGTCCTTTTTTCTCAAGGAGGCTAGCAGGACCATTCTTCGGGTTGATGGGCCACAGGCTCATCAGCTTGTAGCTCAAGCCCAGGTTTTGAGACCGCACATGTTCCGACGTCATCGCCAAAAACTGAGCAGGCAGGGGCAGGGTATTGTCCTCCTCCCAATTTTCCGTCGCATCCAGTCCAACGGTTTCCTTGAGGCGCTCGACCAGGTATTGGGAATAGATGGTTCGACTTCCTTCAATAACTGAATGAAGGTAGTGTGCCACCCGGTCCGGGGGCACTCCGTCGAGAGGTACACTGTCCTCGGCGGAGGTTTCAATAACAGGGGCCATCCATGCCCATGAAAGTATGCAAAGAAGCAGCAGAATTCGAGTTGGAGTTCGCATAGCACACCTCCAGTATTTCCAGAAACCGTTGGGAATCATGTGTTCGATTTTTCCGGCCGTTTGAATGGGTACGGTGAAACCCTGTTTTCGGCCCACGGCTACGAAACGACCCGTCCGGCTTCAGGCGTATTTGAATTCCTGCGGCGAAGAAAGAATCTTGGCCACTTTGTTCAACAGGATTTCCTTTCCCACCGGCTTCGCTAGAAAATCCTTGACTCCCTTTTGAAGTAAATCCACCGCTAAATCCGTATCCGGATATCCGGTGATCACCATGATCGGAATAGACGGGGCGTTCGCCTTGATGTATTCGATGGTCTCGACCCCATTTATTTTAGGCATGCGAATATCGGTAATGATCAGGCCTACCTGCAACAGGTTGGATCCCTTCTTCATCAGATCGATGCCTTCTTCCCCGTTTTCGGCGTCGATCACTTTGTAATTGGCCTGCTCCAATTGGATCCGGAGCACTTCCCGAATGTCGGGGTCGTCTTCAATAATCAAAATTTTCCCGTGAGTGCCTGCGCAGTCATCTATGATAGACATGATCATTCCCCTTCATTTGATTGTTGGACACGCATCCCCCCAAAGGCGTCATTTATTTCGGAAGGATTGAACTTGCCTTAACAATAGAAATTACACAAAAGAAAGTAAATAACCCAAATCAGTCAAATAAAACCCGCCATAAAAAATGGCTCAAATCAGCTACAGAGTAGGACGCGTTAAAAAAGAGTCGGCCGAGAAGGGAGGCGGCGTGGGGTCAAACCGGCTTCAGCCTGGTGACCAACTGCACCGTGTGGGGACTGATGGACGGGCGTCGGGCAATGCCTGCGTCTCTAGCCCGTCGCTCGCCAGCACCGCCACTTCCGCCTCTGATGGCCTGGTAAGCTTTTTCAGGTAGAGAGGTCTACGCTGGATCGTCCATGCTCTATCCCTCCTGTGATGAGGCAGGGGGCCGCAGGCGCGCCACCAGTTGCGTGCGCGAATGGACGTCCAGTTTCCGGTAGATATTCTTGAGATGGTTCTTGAGCGTGTGGGGGGAGATGAACAGGCGCTGGGCGATGTCGGCGTCGTCCAGGCCGTCGCCCATCAGGATGGTGACTTCCACCTCGCGCGGGGTGAGCTCGGCCGTCTGCAATTTATGATGGAGTTGGGTATGTGGATCGTCCGCCGTCTGCAGGCGCAACAACCAGACCTGCTCCGCGTTGCCTTCTTCAGGAGTGAGTTGCGTCACGTTGAGACGGTACACCGTGTCACCATACTGATAAAACGTCATGGGAGAAATAGAAGACTCCGGAGGCTGATCTGGAACGTCTAACGCAATTTTCTGTTCGACCAGCTCCCGCAGCATTTTTGGCAGAAGGCTTCCTGCCTCCACCGGCGCGATGGCGCGAAACGCGGTGTTGCGGAACAGCACCCGGCCATCTTTGCGGACCAGCACAAATGGGTCCCTGTTATTCGTTAACCCCTCAATCAAAGCATGCCATGTTTTGAGTTCGGTATTGAGAGCAATGGTTTTCGCCGTGCTGATCAGGCCGGGATGCAACAACTCCAGAATGCGCACTTCGCGCAGGGTAAAGGGGTCTTCGTTGGGATGGATCCGGCATAACCCCAGGCCGACGTTAAATTCCGGCCTGTCGAGCAGAGCAATGGTGACATGTGACTGGGCGTACCGGGTTCCTTCAAACCGCGGATGGTCCTTTAAAAATTCCCGGATTTCTTTTTTATAGGTCTCACGCGGGTAATCCACATCGCCGGCAAGCACATTCCGGTGAGTGGTGGTGACAAGACTCATAAATTGTTTATGATACGGTCCAACTTCCAGCAGGCAGGCTTGATCCCGTTCCTGATCCTCAATACCTACAGAGCAGATCAATCCCTGAACAGGGTTTCCCCCGCTGAGAAAATCACGGCCACTCCAAACGAACCCGCCCATCTCTACCTTGATTAAAGGAAAAAGCTGGATTTCAAGAACCTGTTTGAGATCGTGCATGGATTTGCACCGTGTCAAACTATTGATGATATCGAAAACTTTCAAATAATCCTCTTCTGCAAGGGAAGAAGTCACTGTGTCGTTCATTGTCTATAACTCCTGTTCAGCGGCGGGCGGCCGGAGAACCGCCATCAGTTGTGTGCGTGAATGCACATCCAGCTTTCGATAAATGCTTTTGAAGTGGTTCTTGAGCGTGTGAGTTGAAATGAACAGGCGTCCGGCGATGTCGGCATCATCAAGACCGTCGCCCGCCAGGACCGCGACTTCCACCTCGCGGGGAGTCAGATCCGCCTGCTGGAGTTTGTGGTGCAGAGTGGAATAGGGATCGTCCACCGTGCGCAGGCGCAGGAGCCAGACCGGTTCCGAGTCGTCTTGTTCGGGGCGGAGTTGTGTCAGGTTGAGCCGGTACACCGTGTCGCCATGCTGATAAAACGCCATGGGAGGCTTGGCGGACTCCGGAAGCCAATCGGGAACGTCTGAAGCAATTTTTTGTTCGACCAGATCCCGCAGTGCTTTTGGCAGAAATTTTCCAGAGTCCACCGGAATCAAGGCCTGAAATTCAGCATTGCGGAAGATCACCCGCCCGTCCTCGCGCAAAAGCGCCAGGGGCGCCCCGCCTTCCTCCAGCGCGGTGATCAGCGCCTTGTATGTCTGTAGTTGATCCTGAATGGCCACCCCCTTGATGGCGTTGGCAAAGCTGGGCAGAAGAAGCTCCAGGAGACGAACTTCGCGAGGTGTCCAGAATGGATCATTGGGGGCATGCCGGTGAAGCCCGATGCCAATATGGTTCTCACGGTCCAATGCCGCCATGGTGGCTTTGTAGCTCTCAAATCCCACAAAATCACGGGGGTTGAATTCAGGATGGTCCTCGATAAATTGTTTCAGTTCCTTCTGCAATACTTCCCTCGGCACATCGATATCGTGGGCAATAACCGGACGGTTCGCGTTATAAGAAATGTCAAACAAAGATCTTAAATAGGTATGCAATTTGTTCGCCCAGGGCCACTGGCTGGGGTCGAGTCCGATCATATCGATGGCCTGCGCGGGTTTTACCATGCCTTTCCACAAATTCAGGTCCGTCCAGGCATAACCCCCGATCTGAAAATTAAAAAGGGGCTTGATTTCATTTTTCATGCACAAGCGCAGGTCCGGCTTGGCGCGGCATTGATACAGCTTCTCCATGATCTTAAAAATTTTAAGATAATCCTCTTCTGGAAGCGAATGGGGTCCGTTGTTATCCATAATTTAGAACTCCTGTTCAGCAGGGGTCGACCGCAGGCGCGTCACAAGTTGCGTGCGGGAATGGACGTCCAGTTTTCTGTAGATATTCTTGAGATGGTTTTTGAATGTGTTGGAGGAAATGAACAGCCGTTGCGCGATGTCGCCATCATCAAGACCGTCGCCCGCCAAAATGGCGACCTCCACCTCGCGCGGGGTGAGCTCGGCCGCCTGCAATTTATAATGGAGTTGGGTGTGCGGATCGTCCGCCGTCTGCAGGCTCAACAGCCACGCGGGGTTCACTTTATCTTGCTCGGGGCGGAGGTGTATTATGCTGAGCCGATAAACCCTGTCACCATCCTGATAAAATGCCATCGGCGGCGCGCTGGTTTTCGGCGGATGATCGAGGCTCAGAAAAACCAACTGTTGCTCGACCAGATCCCATAACATTTTCGGAAGCAGGTTTCCGGGTTCGACGGGATTCGCGGCATGAAAGGCATCATTACGGAACAGCACTCTGCCGTCCTTCTGCACCAGCGCAAACGGTGTGCCGTTTTCTCCCAAAGCCGTGACCAGGGCTTTGTAGGTTTGCAGTTCCTCTTGAACGGCAACCCGCATTGTGGTGTTAAAAAAACTGGGGCGCAGGAGTTCCATGAGGCGGATTTCGCGGCTTGTCCAGACCTTATCATTCTGGCCATAGCGATTGAGTCCCATGGCCAGATTTTCCGCACGGTCGACAGCCGCCAGCGAGGTCCGATAGCCCACGTTTATGGGGTATATATCCGAAGGCGCGTATTCGGGGTGATCCTTGAAAAAATTTTCGAGTTCCGCCTGCAGGGTTTCACGGGGAATGTCCACATCATGAGCAATGACCTGGCGGGTGGTGCGGGCGAAGAATTGGGGAATGGAAACAATATACTCTCTTATTTTTTCGATTACCTGAAACAACTCTTCAGGAATCATGATGCTGTCGAGATTTCTACCGGGAATAGCCTCGCCGCCGATGAAAGAAATGTTCAACAAATTGATGTCATCGGCTTCAAAAAAAGGAAGCACGTATTGTCTGCAACAGGTCTTTAAATCGCTTCGGGTTTGGCACTGCTGTAGATGCCGGATCAGATCTATGACTCGCAGATAATCTTCTTCCGGCAGGGATGGAGGAACGTCTCCGCTTGGTTTCATTGTGTGGCCCTCCCCTTCATGATGCCCTGCAGGTGGTGGAGCAGTTGCACGCGGGTGTGCACTCCCATTTTCTTGAATATCCGTTTCAGGTGGTTGTTGACGGTGTTGGGACTGATGAACAGGCGCTCTGCGATTTCCTTGTCGCTGAACCCGTCGCACACCAGGGACGCCACTTCGATCTCCCGCGCCGTCAGGCGCGCCTCATCCATGGCAACGCCCACGCGCGACTGCGGCCCCAGTGCGGATTTGAACTGCAATAGATAACAGCGGTTGTCGTAATCCTGCAACGGGTCCAGCCGTGTCAGGTTCAGGCGGTACACCTCTTTTTTGTGTTTGTAAAAGGGAGAAAACCGTGACAGTTCATCAAGCCTTTCCGCCGGGGAATACAGGTCGTCTTGTTTCTGTATCCATTCCCGAATCTCTTCCGGCAACCGCTCTCCCTGCTGAAGTTGAAACCGTTTCTGAAAGGAACCGTTGCAGAAAAGAATGCGCCCCTCCGGCTGAACCAGCGCGATGGGAGTGGAGGTGTCGGCCAAGTGGTCGGCCAGCGCGCTGAAGTGATGCAGATCGCGTCGAAGCGCTACGTACTGGCAGGCGTGCAAAAGACTGGGTTGCGCCAACTCGGCCATGCGCAATTCGCGGTAGGTGAACGGCTTGTCATTCCGCACCCGGCTTAAGCCGACGGTAAGCGAAGCCTCCGGCCCATTCACTATGGATAAATGCCCGCTCATATTCTTCAAAGTGGGGGCGTCGTTGGGATCGATCTCCGGATGGTCTTCAAAAAAACGATGGAGGCTGTTGGAAAGAGTGTCGCCGGGCAGATCGGTGCCGGTGGCCAGCACCGCGCGCATGCCGGTGGCATACAGCCGGGTGAAATCTTCCATGTAGGGTTGGCAAAGAAACGCCCACTCGATTTCCTGTGGCGAATACCCCGCGGTGGCGATGGGGGTCAATGTGCTGGCGGAAGGATTTTCAGGGTTGGCTGCGAGCGTCGCACTGCCGAACGCCTCAATCTGGAACAGGGGAAATAGATGCGTTCGGACAACCCCCTCGAGATCGGATTGCGTTTCGCATTCTTCAAGTTTGTGGATCAACTCAATGAGGTTGAGGTAATCCCGTTCGCTCAACACCTGAAAGGATGAAGACATGACCTTATCCTTTCACTGAAACTATTCGAATACCAAATTCTGAAGAAGGGGGTATGTCCATTTTATAGGGATTTGAAGAAAAGACAATGGCAGTGGGGGCATTGAATGGATTCCCCACAGATCACGTTGTTAAAGACTACAGGAACGGGGGCATGCGGATAAGTCTAAACCAAACTACAGTTTGTTCGAGCAATGCCTTTTAACAATTGAGCTTTACAGCCATCCATTGTTTTTGGCTACAATCTCTTGCGAAAAGGAACAGCCTTTCCGAATAAAAATTCAGTGAAGTAAAAATTCTGGCATTTTTTTTTCCGAAAGGAATATATTGTGGGCAGGGGAGGAGACGCCCATGAAAATCATCACGCTGACAATTCTGCTTGCCCTTACACCCACCATCAATGATCTGCCTTCCGGATCTTCCCGGGAAAAAGGCCGGGCCATCGCCTTCAAGGCAGAAGAAACCTTCGACAAATTCAACGACAACACGGCCGAAGTGGCCATTCATATAAAAAAAAATAACCAAACCACGATCACCCGAAAAATGTCGTTGAAGGTTCTGGTGACGGAAGAGAACACCGACAAGGCGCTCATGCAGTTTTATCATCCGGCGGACGTCAAGGGCATGGCTTTTTTAATTTGGACGCACAAGGACACCTTCGACGATCTGTGGGTGTACATTCCCGACCGGCGCCGGGTGAAGCGCATCAGCACCCAGACCAAGGGTAGCAACTTCATGGGCACGGAGTTCCAGACTGAGGACCTGATCCGCGCCGAGCCGGAAAAGTACACCTACGAGTATTTGGAAACCAAATCCTGCGGGGAGCTGGAATGTTACCTGGTGAATCGTTTTCCAAAAGAAAAAAGCACGATCTACTCCCGGCAGGTGCTGTGGATCGACACCGATCATTTTCGCTTTCAACAGATCGATTCTTACGACCTTTCCGGAAACCATGTCAAAACGCTGAAGTTTTTCGGTTACAAACTGTATAAGGATCGATTTTGGCGTTGGGACCGGCACGAGTTGACGGACCACCGGACGGGAGAGGTGACCGTTTCAGATTTCATCAACTGGAGATTCAATATTGGTTTGAAAGAGAGCCAGTTTACGGTGAATGGATTGCAGAACATCCGTTGATTGGTAAACTTTCAAGTTCCTTGTTCAAAAAATGGGTGTTCTATGTGGGATTGGTTGGGGAGACAATCACACCAGCACCTTTGTCGATGGACGGTCGGAATTTTTTTTGCCCTGATGTGGAATGATCCGTCTCATGCCTGGGACCTGCGCGGTTTTGTGGAAGGTGAAGCCCGCCCGTTTTTCACTTCGGCCAGTTTTCCTGGACAAAAAGACCACACCGTATCCGTCGCCCTCAACCCGGAACTCTTTCACGAGTTTGAAAGCGGCACGCAGTTCTACCTCATCCCGTTTTACCGCTACGATCATGCCGACTCCGAGCGCACGCATTTCGATCTACGCGAGCTCGATTTCATTTTTTCAGGCAGTTTCTGGAGCGCACGGGTGGGCGTGCGCAAGGTGTTCTGGGGCGTTACGGAGACGGTGCACCTCGTGGACATCGTCAACCAGACGGATTTTCTGGAAGGCCTCGACGGGGAGGACAAGCTGGGCCAGCCCATGGTGAACGTCGCCCTGGTCACCGACTGGGGCATTGTGGATTTTTTCGTGTTGCCGTATTTCCGCGAGCGCACCTTCCCCGGCGGCGGGGGCCGCCTGCGGCCACCGCTCCTCGTCGATATCGACAACCCCCGTTACGAAAGCTCCGCCAAAGAATGGCACACCGATTTCGCCGTCCGTTATTTCCAGAACATCGGCAAGTGGGACATCGGCCTGTCCGCGTTTTCCGGTACCGGCCGGGAGCCCACGTTTGATCTCGGCGTGTCGCCATCGGGCTCCCCCGTTCTCGTTCCCTTTTACGAGCAGATTCATCAGGTGGGTTTGGACCTGCTTTACATCTATGCGAACTGGATCTGGAAGCTGGAAGTGATCCAGCGCTGGGACATGCGTCCGGAGGATTTTTATGCCACCACGTTTGGCTACGAATACACCTTCTCCGGCGTGTTTGGCACGGGCATGGACATCGGTGTGCTCACGGAGTGGTCGTACGACGAGCGCCAGTCCCGCGCCACCACGCTGTTTCAGAATGACCTCACGTTTGGCTTTCGCTGGGGTTGGAACGATATCAACGGAACGCAAGTCTTGTTCGCTTTCATTCAGGATCTGGAAGACCCCAGCAAGGCGTTTTTCATCGAGGCCAGCTCCCGGCTGGACGAACACTGGCGCCTGACCGTGGAATTGCGCGGCATCATGGATCAACCGGACGACGATCCCTTCATATTTCTGCGCGATGAAGATTTTGGCCAGATCACGCTTGCCTACCATTTTTGACAGCACTCAAAGATCCTCATTGATTTGCCCCTTCAGGATAAACCCGTCATCAGGGAAACACCGTCGGACCGTTTTTCTTCCGTCTCCGCAAAAATGACTTTTTCAGGCTATTTACCCGGCTTGGGTCCAAATCTAGAATGGACCCATAAAAAAGGTGATGACGCTTCCTTCGAGCAAGCGGGAGGAAGGGGGATGGCCATGGTTCCCATCGACGAAAAAGAATGTCAACTGGATCTTAAAGATATGCATCAGGCCCTGCTGGATCACTCGTTCGATGCGATTGTGTCGATTGATACCGAGGGAGCGATTTTGGGTTGGAACCTGAGCGCGGAGTCCACATTCGGTTGGAAAGCCGAAGAGGTGGTTGGCAAAAAACTTTCCGAGGTCCTCATTCCGGAAAAATACCGTGCCGCCCACACCGAGGGTTTGCGGCGTTTCATGCATACGGGTAAAGCCCGTGTGTTGAATCAGCATTTGGAATTGAGCGCACTGCATCGCAACGGTGGTGAGCTTCCTGTCGAAATTTCCATCGTGCCCTCGCGTCAGAACGGCCGGGTCGTGTTCACCGGGATCATTCGAGACATCACGGAAAGCAAGAACGCCATCCGACAGGCCCAGTTGCGCGAAGAAGAATACAAGATTCTGCATGAAGTGGCGCAGGCGCTTCAGAACTCGAACAGCATGGAAGCCATGTTGCGGGAAGCGCTGGGGGCAATCAGTCGAAGCAAGGAGCTCCATGTTGAAAACAAGGCGGGGATTTTTCTCGCCGACCAGGAGAAGCAGGTGTTGCGCCTCGCGGTCAGGATAGGGAAATTCCCCGCCGGCTTTCTTAAAAACTTGAAGGAGATTCCCTTTTACAACATTCCCTATGGACGGTGTTTCACATCTGGAGAAATGGTGGTGCGGGACTGGTGCATGTTTTATCCACAGCAGCCCGGTCCTTTTGGGAAGGAAAACCAATACGGTTCCTACATCGTCCCGCTCAAATGCCGCAATGAAACGATGGGCGTTCTGTTTCTTTACACTCCGGAATCTCCTCCGTGCTACGAAGGTAGCCGGGATGTGCTTCGTTCCATTGCGGCGCTTATAGGAAACGCCATCAAGCACCGTCAATATGAAAAGGAAATCCAAAAGCAGAACAAGCAGTTAAGAATGTTCAATTTTATGAAAAACCGGTTCCTTGGAATCGCCTCTCACGATTTGCGAAATCCCATTTACTTGATTTTGACTTATTGCAGTATTTTAGCCGAAGGGTCTTTGGGAAAGTTGAACGACCGGCAGGAAAAAATCATCGACAAAATCATCTATTCGGGAGAATACATGCGGGATCTACTGAGCAATCTGCTGGATATTTCGAAAATTGAAAGCGGTCAGTTTCATCTGGATAAGAAACCAGCAAATTTCAATTTGCTGGTTCAGTCCCAGGTGGAGATGAGCCAGCAACTTGCTGATAAAAAGCAAATCCGCCTTGAGTTTTTTCCCGACGAATTGCCTGATGTGGCCGTTGATAAATGCTCCATGATCCAGGTTGTTGACAACCTGGTCGGCAATGCCATCAAGTTTTCCCCTCCGGGTGCCCGGGTGATTGTTTCGACGCGGAAAAACGGAAACCGATGGAGGTTTTCGGTGGAGGACGAAGGGCCCGGTCTGGATAAAGAGGAAATGGCCCTGGCGTTTGAGGAGTTCCAGACGCTGAGCGCCAAGCCAACGGGAGGGGAGAAAGCGACTGGCCTAGGGCTTGCCATATCAAAAAAAATCATAAATCTTCATGGCGGGGAAATGGGAGTGGAAAGTGAAAAAGAAATGGGTAGCACCTTCTATTTTGACCTACCGATATAATTAGTATTTCTTTAAGTAGTTTGGGGGCAGGTCAGAAATTTTTAATTACTCAAAGAATTTAAGCATAATTATTTATGGGATTTGTTCAGGAGTCCCCGCCCACCCGTGTGACACTGGTTCCGTTTTTCAGGTTCGATGGGCGGCTCGCAGTGCATGGGGATTCGCCCAAGCCTGGTTCGAACTTTTTCGCCAAGCCTCCACCAATTTCAAGTCCGATAAAATCCGAGTAGGTCCATAAGCCCGTGTAAAAGCGGGCTTTTTTTATGGCTTCGAAGCCGACGCCGGGATCCCCCGGTGGGATGGGGTGAGGGCTGGTTGGATTATTTGCGTTTGCCGAGGAAGGCGACGTAGAGCATGGTTTCGTCGACGCCGTCCAGGCGGAGCAGATCGTTGGCGATGTCATCGAAAAAGCCGCAGGTGGTCATGACCGCGAGCCCCAGGTTGTGGCAGGAAAGATAAATGTTCTGGCCCAGATGCCCGACGTCCAGCAGGACGTAGCGGTAACCCCTCTCACCGTATTTGCGTTTGGTGCGCTGGAACACGCCGGAGATCAACACCACCACACCCGCCCGGCGCACGTGCTCCTGATTGCAGCAGGCTTCGTAAACGGAGTCGGTGGGGTCGCCGGGGATCAACAGTTCGAGTTCGTGCCGGGGCACGTTGTAATGATAAATGCCGGGCTCGATGGATTCCACCTTCCTCACCGCCAGATAGATTTCCGCGGGATAAAGGCCGCCGCCGGAGGGGGCGGATCGCAACGTCTGCACACCGCCGCCGGGGATGGGCATCTCCCCGGTGATGCCGTAGCTCTGGTGCAGGATTTTGGAAAGCTCCCAGAAACTCAGCGGCGCTCTCCCGAAATTGCGGATGGAGCGGCGTGTGGTGATCGTCTCGTCAAACGGCCGGTCGTTTGTGCTCAATTCTTCCTTCGGTATCAGCTTCACTTTTTTGGCATGCGAATACTGTTTGTAGCCGTGCGTCATGGCGACCAGTTCCGTACGTGAAAAGGAACTGGGAATCATCCCCGCCAGCAGATCCGGGTGGAGTTTCGTGTTCTCGTGATACAGCTCGGAGAGGGAGACCTTCTCCGGGTCTTTTCGAGGTCCGAGGGCAATGACGGGTTTGAGCATATCGGCCATGATGCGCTATGCCTCCACAATTCAGGGGAAAGGGTGTGGGTAAGGATTCAATTCGTCCTCGGTTCTCGGCCGTCCGACCAATCCCAGTCGATGGGGCACCTCGTACAATCGGCGGCCACCGAGATGCTGGCGGGCATGATTCAAATCCAGGGGCTGCATGCCGGGCACCACCGCCCGCGCCACTTTAAACCCGGCTTCATCAATATCCGATGTGGTCAAGTCCAGCACCACGGTCTCGAGGTTGTATTTTTTCAGTTGGTTTGTAAGAAACTGCACGTTCGCGGACATATCAGGCTGAAAGTGGTTGGTCAGGTTCTGGATCGGGATCTTGTCCGGCCACGTCATCAGAAAATCCATGGCGGTTCGAAGCTCCGGGCGCAGGGCATGAGCCAGGGCGTGCAGGGTTGGCTTGTCCACATTGCTGTAGTCCGGGTCGGGTTGAAAATCCGGGTTGTTCCGCGCATACCGGCTCATCCCGATGTACGTCAGCAACGCCTCTTCCAGGGCCAGCGACAAAGCTTTGTTGGGATTCAGGCAGGTGCCGAGTCCCATGACGGTATGGGGAATGTGCCCCTCGGTGCTTTGCAACATGACCGCGATGACCGGCACCGGAATATCCAGCGTCAGGACAAATGCTTCGCAGGTAACGGGAATGCCGTCCAAGGCCTGCAATAATTGATGGACGAAGGGGTCGTGGACGGTTGCCAGATCGATGCGCGGACGGGGCAGGCGGTTTTGCCAGACGATCATGAACGCGTCCCGTTCAATCACCTCGCAAATGGCCTTGTACACGCTGGCGGCGAGGCTGGGTCCACAGGCCAGACCGGTGGAGATGGAATCCTGCACGGGCGGTTCGTGCGGAGCCCTGTAATAATAGGGCACATACACGAAGGCGGCGGGGACGTAGGTCGGCCTTTCATGGGTCAACGAGTATCCCTGGGCCCAGCATAGAGGGGTTTTGGTCCCGGGAGCGGTGAAGGGGAAATTCGGTGACGCGTATTGCTTTTCACTGAACAGGGCAAAGGCCTGGGGGGGCACCGCCGGGCTGTCCAACTCATAGTATGTGGAGAGAAGGAGGTCGTCTTCATCGTATTGGGCACTGCAATAACGCTCGATGCTTTCGCCCACGGCTTTCATGATGGCGCGGTCGGGATCGGTGGAGGCGGCGTCGCCGTTGTTCAACGCTTCCTGGCCGCAGATGGGTTTGAGGTTTGCGGGATGACTGCGTGCGAAAAACACATTGGGCTCGCCACACACCAGCTCCTCAAACTCGACCTTCTGAATAATGCCGGTACGGTCGCTGACCAGCCGGCGGGCGCGTTTCAAGCTATCCTGTAAAGACGGCGTGGTGGTGCCGGCCGGTGCGTGCCGGGCCTCCAGCATGGTCTCAGTGGTTTCCATTGTTCTTCACGGGTGAAGTGCTGTCCCACGCCTCGTGCCGGGGACGTTTTGGGTTGCAGGCGGGGCAACGGGGAAGCCTGAGGACATCGTGCCCCACCGCCACAGGCGAGGTGGACGGCATTTCATAAAACCGTCCGATCGTGACAGGCGGTGCATATCCGGAAAGGTTGCGGCTCACTTCCATGGCAGCCTGAGCGGCGAGGACAGACCACAGGGGTTGGAACACGCCTTCGTTGCTGGAATGCGGCTGGGCGGCCAATTGCTTTTGGTAAGCGGCGTGTGTTTCCAGGTCCGGCACGTTGGAAGCGAGGCGTTTGTCAAAACACACATAACAGGCCGACTGGTGCGGGATGAACGTCGGTCCCAGCAATGCTTTCGTGCCCTCGATGGCGAGATGCAACCAGGGCTTTTTCGCTTCCAGACAGGCGGCATTGACGATTTCGAAAAAAGAATATGCCGGTGCGTCCTGGCAGGCGATGAGAAAATCCACGCCTTTCAGGAAATTCATCAGCGCCCTGGATTGCAGGGTTTTTGATTCAGGATTTGCAGAGGAAATTCCGATTTTAATGACTTGTTCAATTCCGACGGAAAACAGGGAGGTTTCGACCGAGTCCTTCAGGGATTTGGCTCCAACCACTCCTACCCGGGATTGTTGCAATTTGTCCAGGGAACCAGGAGCATCGGATACAAAATGGGAAAAGAATTGGATTTCGCCGTTTCCTTGATGAAATGCCCCGGAGGGAGCCGAATCCAAAGAGGGCGCAAGGCTTTGCTGTAACAAGCCATGCGCCCTCAGGATTTTGAGAAGAAAGACGATCGTGGTGGGCAGAATTTCGTTGCCCCCGGCATTGGCGATCTCATCGACATTGTGGTTTCCATCCAGCAGAGGCTGGATGGTGTGGAACGCTTCGATCAATAGATCGTTCCGTAGAGCGTAATCGAATTCTGCTCCACAAAACTGAAGACGGCCGTCTTCAAGTTCCAACAATGTGGCCCAAGGAGCCAAACAAGGCCGGCTCGGGAGAGTAACGGCGAGATAATCCGACGGCGTGTATTGGACTCCCTTCATAGAACACCCATGAAGTAGAGGATTTTAAGGATAGTTACATTGAATCCGGAAGCGAATATGAAGAAAATGCAGAGCCCCCGGTTGGGCTGAGATGCCAATTGTGAAAACTCGGAACGATCAGTTCCGAGACGGATCCGAAGGTGCTGCGTAGCAGGTGCAACAAATAGCTACGGGACGGATCGCGCCATCCTTCATGCCGGGAACTCCGCCGGTCTTCAAGAAATCCAAGTCCTCAGATTCCAACCCGAAGTCCTTTTTCAGGCGTTCCGGGTCGATAACAATGGTTTCGCAATAATCGGCATCACTGGAGATTTTGGCCAAAGCGTCCTGGAGATTCTTGTGGGTCATGGTGTCCCCCTTGGTAGGTTTGTAATGGGTTCGGTTGGAATAATCCACTTTGAATCGTGTTTTAGAACTTTTTGAAGACTAGGAATCCGGTCAACGAAAAGTCCTAACAAATCACAATTTGCGCCCCAAACGTAATGCCTAGGGTACTAATATTCAATCCTCGAAACTACTATATTTTGATAGTATAGCTACTATAAGTTATTGTTTTTAAAGGCTAAGTCATTCATTTTTGTGTTAAAATCCTGTACCGCCAGGATAAAAAAGCTTGTCCGAAATGGAGAAAAAAACGGTATGGCTTCACTAGCACCCTCAATCAGGTATCCTTTCGGCCCCTTCCTTACAGCCAAGTTAGCAAAGTCCAAGATTTTTGTTTTGCTCCTGGTCTGGTTTTCCGTTTTTCATATACCCATTGACCCCGCCTATCCCCAGGAAAACCATTCCGTTTTCACCCAGCAAAGCGGAACCTTGACGGAAGAAGAAAAGCAATTTTTCCAAATGGACCTCCAGCAACTGATGCAAACGGAGGTGGTGGTGACCTCCGTAAGCAAGCGTCCTCAAAAACTTCACGAGACCGCGTCGGCGATTTATGTCGTCACGCAGGAGGACATAAGGAGAACCGGTGCGGTGAACATCATGGAAGCATTGCGCATCGTTCCGGGTGTTCAGGTTTCAAAGATCAATCAGAACCGGTACGCTATTTCCATCCGTGGTTTCAACCGCAGACTGGGTTCGGACAAACTGCTGGTTCTTATGGACGGCCGCACTTTATATAGCCCGTCAGCGGCCGGTGTATTTTGGATTGGTCAGGATACGATGCTGGAGGATATCGACCGCATTGAAGTCATCCGCGGACCGGGCGCAGCCCTGTGGGGGTCCAATGCCGTCGCGGGGGTGATCAATATCATAACCAAGTCCGCTCACGAAACCGACGGGCTTTTGGTGTCTGGGGGGGCCGGTACGGAAGAAAAAGGGTTCGGCTCCATGCGCTATGCGGGTGAGTTGGAGGAGGGGCTGAATTACCGGTTTTATGCAAGATACCGGGACCGTGACGAAGGGCTGAGGCCGGATGGAAACAACGGTATCGATGACAAACAAATGTATCAGGGTGGGTTTCGTTCGGACTGGCAGGTGAACCCGGAAAATCACCTGACTTTTCAAGGAGACCATTACAGCCTGGATGCCGGGTTGGATTTCAACAGCCGGTTTGTGTCTTTGTCTCAGGGAAACGCTCCCTTTCAGGGAACCACCACGCAACGAGGTTATAACTTCCTGACGCGCTGGGACCGGTCACTGGAAAATGCTTCGGCCTTCAAGGTGCAGGCTTATTACGACCGGTTGTTGAGAAAGGCCGATGGCGTTCCGTTTGACAACCTGGTCGAGCAGGCGGACTTCGAGTTCCAGTATGATTTTTTAACCGAGTTCTGGAACAAGAAACACAATATTTCGTGGGGGCTCAACTACCGTTACACGCGATTCGATTTCGACCGCACCGCCATTCTCGACCTCCCTGAACGGGATACCAACCTCTTCGGCTTTTTCATTCATGATGAAATTTCCCTTATTCCCGACACCTGGAATTTGATTGCCGGCATCAAGATCGAGCACAACGAGTTTTCCGGTTTTGAATTTCAACCCAGCATTCGCACCGTATGGACTCCGAATTCCCGGCATACCTTGTGGTCCGCCGTTTCCCGCGCCGTGCGGATCCCGACGGTCACGGAGGCCACGGCCACCGTCAATCGCGCATTGATTCCGGGGGCGCCCCCTTTACTGCTTCGGGAGCGGAACCAGGACAACCTGGATGCTGAAGAGTTACTCGCTTATGAGGTGGGGTATCGTTTCAAGCCTCGAAAGGAATTGAATTTTGATGCCACGGCTTATTATTTCGATTACGACAATCTAATCGAGTTCACCACCGGATCGGTTTTTTTTGAGGCCGGCCCACCGCCGCCGCACCTGGTTCTTCCCTTCAAAAGCGATAATTCCCTGAAGGGGGAGGTTTATGGTTTTGAGCTGGCCGCACAATGGCAGCCTCTCACCAACTGGCGTATTGCGGGAAGTTACACATTCACCCAAATTGACCTCAAGCCCATACTGTCAAACGTGTTCAACCCGGGTTCCTTCAACAGCGAAGGGGACCTGGACGCGGAAGGCGAACCCGAACACATTTTTAACATCCGCTCCTACCTGAACCTCCCTCACAATTTGGAGTTCGATTCTTTCCTTTATTACATATCCAGGAATTCAAGCCGGAAAATACCAGCTTACACGCGGGTCGATTTGCGCTTGGGATGGAAGCCTGTGGATTCTCTAGATCTGTCCCTAGTGGCCCAAAACCTTCAGGACAATGCTCATTCTGAACTGACCGAATTGCTGGAAGCCTCCACTGAAACCCAGAGAAGCTTCTACTTTAAAGTCACATATAATTTTGACTGACACTTACTGAATGCTAAGGCGCGACCTTTTTAAACTATTTATCTGTTATTTCCTGGCCATTATGGCGGTGCTTTCCCAGAAAACGCCATACGCCTACAGTGAGGAATCCGTCCCGCGTGAATATGTCCTGAAAACCAGTATCATTTTGAAAATCTTTGAATTCATAAAATGGCCGGAAGAAAAAATGATTCATAACAGCGAGCCCCAGTTTGTCCTGTGTATCGTGGGCAGCAACCCTTTCGGTAACCTGTTTCAGCGGGCTCAGCAGGAGGGTGTCTTCCGGAACAAGCTGATTGTCAAAAACTTTTCGTCGGGCTCCGATCTGGACTCCTGCCATTTGGCTTATATTGGTGAATCGGAGAATGAGAATTTGGAAGAGGTACTTCATCGCACAAAGGGCAGGCCCATCCTGTTTGTCGGTGACACGCCAGGATATTCTCAGCGCGGTGTGGGAATCAATTTTGTGATTTTAAATAACAGGATCCGGTTTAAAATCAATCGGAGGGCCGTGGAAGACAGGGATATCCGAATTAGTTCGGAACTGCTAAACTTAGCCATTTTGGTTGATGAGTGACGGGCCATGAAAAACTTTGGTGATCTTTCCATAAAAAGCAAGCTGATCATTATCCTGCTGACTATGACTTTGATCACCTTTGCCCTGTGCAGTGCGATTTTCCTCTATAACGATCTGAACCTGTTCCGAAAGAGCCTGGTGCGGAACCTGGACATTCTGGCGAAGACGGTTGGCGCCAACAGCCGTGCCGCGGTTTATTTCGAAGATCCTAACACCGCGGAAAACATCCTCTCTTCTCTTAAAGTGGATCCTCAAATCCTTTTCGCGGTTCTTTACGATGCGGATGGCAATTCCTTTGTGACGTACCGGCGCGATGAAACCGTCAACATCGTGCCCCCCGTTTTTCCGGTCAACCAGGAAGGGCAGGCTTCCTATAACAACAGCCTGGAGCTGATCCGGTCCATTGAGCTGAACGGGAAAATCATAGGCCGGATTTACCTGAAGGCTCACCTGAAGGAATATGAAGAAGTCCTGTCCAACTACATTTATCTGATTGGGAGCATTCTTTTCGTCACCATCCTGGTATCGGTGGCCATCGCATTCAAGCTTCAAAGCATCATTTCCAAACCCATCCTTTCCCTGGCGAACACAACCAGGAAAATTTCACAAGAGCCCGATTACTCCTTGAGGGTCAAGCACCAGAACCAGGATGAGCTGGGCATTCTGTTCAATGGCTTTAACGAAATGGTGTCCCAGATTGAAAAGCGGGAATCCGCGCTCTCCGCCACCAACCGGCAATTGATGAATGAGATGTTGGAGCGTCAGCGATCCGAGGAGGCGTTGCGGGACAGTGAGGAACGGCTCAAGCTGGCATTGGAGGCCATTACAGATGGTGTGTGGGACTGGGACGTCACCACCGGAAAGGTATTCTTCAGCCCGGGGTGTTACACCATGCTGGGCTATGAACCGGACGGATTCGAAACCAGCATTGAATCTTTCCGCAGCCTTCTTCATCCGGATGACATGGAGCTGGCTGTCCATGCGACCCGTGCTCATACGGAGGGGAAGACGCCTCTATATGAGTACGAGAGCCGATTGATCACGAAGTCCGGATACCACCTTTGGACGTTGGTGCGGGGTAAAATCGTTGCCAGGGATAAGGAAGGAAATCCCACCCGGATTGTTGGAACGTTCAGGGACATTACCGAGCGCAAAAATAATGAAGAGGCTCTCAAGGTTTCCCGTGAGCAGATTCGGAAGTTGTATTCTCATGCGCAAAATCTGCTGGAGGACGAACGCAAACGCATCGCAAGGGAAGTCCATGACGAACTGGGGCAGACCCTGACCGCGTTGAAAATCGACCTCACGAATGTCAACAGCGACCTTCCACCGGACCAGAGGCCTATCAAGGACAAAATTAAGGAAATGTCCCTCCTGGTCGATAGAACTATAGAAACGGTACAACGCATCACCACAGAACTCAGGCCCCAGATACTGGATATTTTCGGCATCAATGAGGCTATTGAATGGCAGGCCACCGAATTTCAAAAGCGGACCGGGATTTACTGTGAGATGATTATTGAGAACAACCTGACCGATTTGAACAAGGACTGCGCCACGACCATTTACCGGATTTTTCAGGAAACACTGACCAATGTCGCCCGGCACGCCGAAGCAACTAAGATTCAGGTCCATTTATTCAACGAAGACAACCAGCTGGTGCTGAGAGTTGAAGACAATGGGGCGGGCATCACAAAAAGTCAGATGGCGGATCCAAAATCATTTGGGTTGATCGGCATCCAGGAACGCGCCCTCCATTGGGGAGGGGAGGCTGTTATCAGCGGAGAAGTGGGGAAAGGAACCATTGTGCATGTGACCATCCCGGTAAATAATTATGAATAGTGTTGTTCGCGGAAAAATCCATGTTCTCATTGCAGACGACCATGGCATCGTCAGGAAGGGACTGATTCAGGTTTTGTCCAAAACGGAAGATATGGTCGTGTGCGGAGAAGCGGAAAACGGAAATGAAGTTTTGGAATTGGTAAAAAATGTCAAAGCCGATGTGGTGGTGATGGACATAGACATGCCGGAAAAGAGCGGTTGGGAAACCCTGGTTCAGTTAAAAATCCAGACTCCCGAACTGCCCATCATAATTTTGAGCATTTATTCGGAAGATCACTATGCACTCCGCTTTTTGCGCGCCGGCGCTTCCGGGTACCTGACCAAGTCCAGCGCGCCGGAGTTGCTGGTGGATGCCCTGCGGAAGGTCTCCGCCGGGGGCAAATACATCAGTCCCAGCCTGGCGGAAAAACTGGCTTTCAATCTGGACAGCAGTTCGGATAAGCTCCCTCATGAGACCTTGACGGATCGTGAGTTCCAGGTTTTTTGCCAGATCGCGGCCGGAAAGAAATTAAAAGAAATCGCCGATGAGCTGGCGCTGGGGATCACCACCGTCAGCACGCACCGCGGAAACATCCTGGCAAAAATGGGAATGAAAAATAATGCGGACATCATCCAGTACGCCCTGAAAAATGGAATCATTTAATTAATACAGAATTTCAATAGCCGTCCCGGTTGAGTAAAATAACCGGACCCTAAGGTTTGGTTGGAAGCCCCCATTCAACTTTTTTTGAGTCGTTCACCCGGTTTTTGGTTACGCAGCGAGGGTTTGATGGATTTTGCCAACCGGAGAAGGTTGGAACCCACCAGGTAGAACCTCAAGATTGTTGAATTCCCGTAGATTAGATCAAGTGAAGTCCCCCCTCTTTTTTCGTGAATTCCCAGCCTAGTATAAGCGCTATTTACCCCCTTAAGACTACTAGGTTGTTCCTCGTTTATTCTAAAAATCAATAGCAAGCCAGACGATTGTCCGTGTCTCAGTTAAGATATAGAATTTATCTCATAGGAAAAGAACGGCTGGGGCCAATAGAGGTTGAATCGGAGGCCGAAACCAGCTCAATACCCCCTCTTGAGAAAGAAAAGCATCATGACTCATTCAGAAACCACCCGACCCACAATACTTTTGATTGATGATTCGCTGGATTATTTGAAGCTCATGGTCGAAGTATTGAAGAATGACTACGAAATTCAGGTCGCCCTGGACGGGATACAGGGGCTCCGGCTGGCCCAGTCGCACAAGCCCCCGGATCTGATTTTGCTGGACATTTGCATGCCGGAAATGAACGGGTATGAAGTGTGTAAGTACCTTAAGGCACACCCTGTTTCAAAAAACATTCCGGTTATTTTCCTGTCAGCGTTGCATGGGATTGAGGAGGTGGCGAGAGGGTTCGAAGTCGGGGCCATGGATTACATCACCAAGCCTATCAACATTTCCATTGTTCAGGCGCGTATCAAAACCCATCTGAAACTTTACCATCAGTCCCGCCTTCTGGAGACACTGTTGCGGGAAAAAATGGGGAAGCAGCCGGTGTCCATAATAAAATATTCCACAGTCTCGGCAGGTTGACGAAGTGGGAATTTGTGATGGGGGCAAGTGAATCGTTTTCCTAAAGAGATGCCATCCTGGAAGAGGGAGCTTTGATAAAAAATCTGAATGGTAGAAGTGAAAACGTTGAGCGAGGACAACTCTGGGGGGCGGGGTTCAAGGTCCGATCTGGGTAAACTATCTTAAAAAATTGGGTGTATAGTTCTTTCAGGAGTCCCCGCCCACCAAATTCAAGTCCGATGAAATCCGAGCAGGTCCATAAGCCCGTGTATAGCGGGCTTTTTATTTTTCGAGTGCGGGTCCGTTGGGGAGGCGGCCGCATCGACGCGCCACGTTTCATTTTCTTTCCTCATTGTGTCCGTGAATCCCAACGGTCGGCGGACTGTAACGGGGCGTGAGCGGGAATCAAAGTCCGCTGAGCGTGGCTTGCCGGAAATAACTTCTTAGTTTCGCCTGATCCCATCCGGAAAAAGAAACGAGGTCCCGCGGCAACAGGCCGGCGCTTTTTTTCCGGAGCACGATCTCCTGCGGGTCAAGACCCGTCATGCACCGCAGCAAGGAGGAGAGAAACGAAACCAGCCGCTCGTGAATGATCACTTCTATGGTGGGATGCACGAATGAGATGCCGTACCGGTTCAGTTTTCTCCACAAGGGATTCAGCATCCCAATCCAGAGACAGGAAATCTTGAACCGGTTTGGGTAAAACGTTTTCAAATTGTACCCGTCGAGAACGGTTTCCAGGAAGGCCCACTGCTCCGCCGTCAACGCGCCTTCGCGAAGGGTTAGGATCTGGAACTCGTGCCGGCGGATGGTGCCCCTCGCCGCCAGTGTTTCCCATTCCTTTTGCGCGCGGAGGATCGCCAGGGCATCGTCGGCAATTTTTCTCCGCGCCAGTTCGCGCGCCTCTCCGCGATGGGCGTGCTCCAGCGTCAGCAGGATCAGGTCCCTGTTGGAATGGATGCCCGGTCCTTCGACGACCAGTTGGCTGATGGCCTCGTGCAGTTTCCAGCGCGCTTCCTCCGCCGTTTTGCCGGTCGCCACAATTTTCATCGCCATGGAGTCGTACCCCATCGGGATGGGCGCCTGGCCCTGCCGGCGAATCTGCCAGAGCAGGCGGTCGTCGCCGAACAAGTAAACCCCCTGCTGCGCCGGAACGTCCAGGCGGGTGAGGAATACGCCGGGGCCGCCAACGGGAATGCATTCGACTTCATGCTTGAGCGATCTGGAAAGCGCCGTCCGTTCGTCTTCACCGAGAATGCGCTCGAGGCAGATGCGCGCCTGAATGGCATGAGCGCGGTCTTCATGCCTGCGCCGATCCAATTCCTCCTGGCTCAAAAGAATTTTGCGGTCGGCAATATCGAGTTGCGTGCGGAAGTAGTCGATGCCGTCCACGCAGGCGGACACGCAGTTTTCAACCTGCAACCGGGTGTTCACTTCCATGAAGTAAAACCGTTCGCTTTCCGGATCGTAAAGAAACTCGAACGTGGCGGCGCCGGTGTAATGCCAGCCGAGCTTCTGGTGAACCCGCACGAGGAAGTTGCGGATTTTTTCCTGCATGGCCGTTGCAAGCGCCGGGGGAAACCCGGTGGTCTCTTCGTTGTATTTCTGGCGTGCCCGTTGCAGGGTGCAGTCCCTGGGTTCGCCGAACCGGACGTTGCCCATGACATCGGACACCACCTGGAACTCGACATGACGCGTGGTGGCGAGGAACTGGTCCACGCTGAACTCAATGTATGTTTGCCAGTACTGCCGCACGGCCTCGACCAGTTCCGTCACGGTGGGGCGGGTGAGCAGTTTCTGCCCCGCACCGCCTCCGCCCAGCGCGTCTTTCAGGATCAGCAGAGAAATGCCCTGCTCGCCGCACTGGTGGAAGAACTGCCGGACGAGAATCTCCACCCCGTTCCATTCCGTCTCGGGATCGGCGCCGGTGGGCAGGCCTTTTCGTCCGACGATCTTGCCGGAGCTGATGGGGGTGTCCAGCCCGGCGGCGCGGGCGAACGCCACGGCATTGGTCTTGTTGCCCAGGTACCGGATGATCTGCGAATGCGGTCCCACCACGCGGAACCCCAGCCGTTCCACTTCCGCCACCCATTCCGGATCTTCCGCGTTGAACCCCCAGCCGGGATGCACCGCGACCGTATGCAGGTCGATTTTATCGTTTTCCAGGGCCTGGGCTAGGGCGTGCATGCCGACGATGTCGTACCGGATGTTGCCCCTTCGGCTGGTGTCCTTGAAACAGGGGACGTAATAGAGGAAATCGCCCTCACGCAGTAATCCGTCGTAGGGCAGATCGTTTCCATCGTGCAGGAGAATGACTTTCTTGTTGAGGGCATGCGCGGCCTCAAGAATACGGCACGCCACCTCGCCCCGGTTGGCGACGACCACGTACTCCGCGGGCGGGTACGGGTTCACTTCCGCGGCCCATGTGGAGAGCGCCCGCTTTTCGGTCATCACACCGAACCTCAGGCGTTCGCAGTAAGCGCTCCGTTTTTGTGGGTCGGCCAGCGCATGGCTTTGATAAAAAACCTCCCAGTTGCCCTCCGCCTGACGGACCAGATCCTGCACTTCCTGCGGCTTGATGGGGGTCGTCCTGCGGTCGCGGTCATTGTAGTGGCGGGCAATGAAGCTCATGACCTGCTGTTTCCGAATGGCTGAGAGCAGGGGTTCGTCGTCCATCGCCAGCAGGCTTTCCAGTTCTTCAATGTGGGCGGTGATTCCCGGATAAAACCCGTAAGCCAACTTCAGGTTGGAAGGCATGTTTTCCGAGCAGGCGCTGGAGTAGCCGGGCCGCGCCGGAAAAAAGGAACCGTTTTCCACGGAAGACATCGTATTGGAACCATCGATCAATGGTGTAATCATAGAGTTGAAAAATTCATTCCTTTAAAACTGGTACGTGGCCGGGATTGGCCCTGTAACCTGGAAGCTCATTCAAAGCCGCCCTGAAAAGACATTCTTTCCAGCCGGGACCAGATTGTTGGTTCAGTTCTTATAAAGTTGCGCGGCCTTGGCTTGAGGCAAGCCGTCGTGGGCCGCGGGCGACACATCTCAACATCGATTTTTTTGGATGCCGTTTGCCCCTGGAAAGATTTGTGGATGGCGTCAGAATGGCTGAATATTTGATTATTTTTGAAAAATCAATGAGATTCAATTTGATTTCAAGCTCCGGGAAGGGTCCTTCCGCACACTCCTCTGCGTCGTCGCAGACGTTGCCGGCCATTGCTGGGGTCTCTTAATTATACGCCAGCTGGAATTTCCGATTAAAAAATAAGAGGGCGGCCTTGAAATTTTGAGTGGAGCAAGCCGGGTGGGGGGGGTGAATTCCGGTGCCAGACGAGGTTGTTTCCGGGCGGCAATTGCCGTGGTTCTGCAACTGGCGTTGTGGCGTGGAGGCACTCCGTTCCGGCCGATCCCGACCCGGCGTTTCCTGAAACCGTTGAATCGGCCCGCCGGGTTGTTTATCATGACGGAAAGAAAGCAGGATGACCTTTTCACCTGTCTGCACAGGGCGTCGGGATCCCGGCATCCCCCCGGCATGGGAAACCTCATGGGCGTTGAGCTGAACCACACCATCATCTACGTTGCGGACAAAAAGAAGTCCGCCCACTTTGTGGCGGAAATTCTGGGCCTGCCCGCTCCCGAAAAATTCGACCATTTTCTCATTATAAAAACCAGCAACAATGTCAGCCTGGATTTTCTGCAAATCACCGAGGCCATCGACACCCAGCATTATGCGTTTCTGGTAAGCGAGAAGGAGTTCGACCAGATTTTCGGCCGCATCAAGGAACGCGGCCTGCCTCACTGGGCCGACCCCCAGCAGACGAAGCAGGGCGAGATCAATCACCGCGATGGCGGACGCGGCGTTTATTTTGAAGAACCTTCCGGCCACCTGCTGGAAATCCTCACCCGGCCTTACGGCAGTGGCGGGTGAGTGGCAGGGAGGGAGCGCGTCCTCCATCATAATGATTCCGCGCCCACGTGCGTTCGCTCCGATTAAAACCGAAAAGCCGATGGCCCGCTGCAAACGGGCTTTTTTTGTGAGTGGAAGTTGTCTGGTGTGAACGCGAGGTGGTGGGGGCGGGCTATTTATTGATCACCTGGTCCGGCTTGCCGTCGTGGTTGCGGTCGATCTCCACGCGCACCACTTTGGCGTCCGGTCCGTAAATCTGCCACTGGTCGGCCTTGCCGTTGCCGTTGGTGTCGAACCCCACCTTCTCCATCATCTCGAAGCTGTTGAAGGACTGCCACTGATCGGGTTTGCCGTTGCCGTTGGTGTCGAACGACGACTCGGCGATTTTCCCGGAGCTGTTCAGCCGATCCCAGCGGTCCACCTGCCCATCGTGATTGGTGTCGTACTCGATGCGCTCCAGTTGTTCCGACGCGTTGAAGAACTGCCACTGGTCGGGTTTGCCATCCTCGTTTTCATCTCTTACGGCTTTCGCCAGCTTGCCCTGGCTGTTGTACGTTTCGGTCCAGTCGATTTTTCCGGAGTGGGTGGAGTCCAGCTCCATTTTCTCAATCTTGCCGGAAGCAGAGTAGTGCTGGAACTGGTCCATCCTGCCGTCGTGGTTGCGATCGAACTCCACGCGGATGCGGTTTCCCTTTCCATCGTAATACTCCACCTGGTCCGCCTTGCCGTCGCCGCTTTTGTCGAACTCCACTTTTTCCGGCTTGCCACTTGCGGACAGGTGTTGCCACTGATCCACCTTGCCATCGAAGTCGGAATCGATTTCGTGGACCTCCGCGAATGCGGAAGCGGTGGGGAGAGCAAGCACCGCAAATGCAGTCAAAGCGATGGAATGAATCGGTCGGGTCATGATCTTATTTGTTCAGGATGAATGAAATGGGGATTTCCAGAACCATTTTGTCTTCGTTCAAAATCTCAGGAATGTGCGGAAACGGGGCCGCGTTGCGAATGGTCTTGAGCGCCGCACTGTCCAATATTCGCGGTTGGATGAATTGTTGATGGTGACGTGGCTCAGGGAGCCGTCTTTTTTATGGTGAATTTTACCACAGGTTGCCCCTCCAGTCCCTTCCCTGGTCCGCAAGGCGCGCGTCGCAAACTTCTTTCCTTAAAGCGTCGCACACGCTTTCTGCTTTTACCTTTCAATCCCTTTTAAGTGAGTTACAATATAGGGCCAGAAACGGCGTGTCTGCGCTTCCTGGCGTTGCTTCGATTCTATTTTCCTGGAACACGATGAGGTGACCTGCATGGAACTCCTCTCCTCCTGGTTTCAAGAGATCAAAACGGCAAGTCTTCCCGCGCTGGAAAATCTCATTGGTTATTTACCGAGTCTGTTTGGCGCCGCCGCGCTTCTTGCGGTAGGCTGGCTGGTCGCCGGCCTGGCGCAGGTGGGTTTCGTGAAAACCGTGGTCGCCCTCGACCGGGTACTCAGCCGCACGCCGATCAAACGCAGCACCGCTCCGCACCTGCAGGTAACGCATCCCGCGCTCGACCTGTTCGGCAAAATCGTGTTCTGGGCGGTGATCCTGTTTTTCGTCAAGTTCGCCACCGATATCCTTGGCCTGCATGCAGTAGCGCAGTGGCTCAACCAAGTCGTCACCTACCTGCCGACGTTTCTTGCCGGCGGCATCATCCTCATTGCCGGTGTATTGCTGAGCGTTCTGGTACGCGACCTCACCATCACCACCGCGGACACGGCGGGCATTCCGCAGGCCAGCCTGCTGGGCACGCTGGCGCAGGGCGCGACGCTGATCACCGCGCTGGTGATCGGGCTCGACCAGATCGGCATCGAGGTTTCGTTTCTGTCCACTCTCATCGCCATCGGCGCGGCCGCGTTCCTTGGCAGTCTCGCCCTGGCGTTCGGTCTGGGCGGGCGCACCTTCGTCAGCAACCTCATCGGCGCGCATTTCGTGCACAAGCAGTACCAGGTGGGCCAGCGCGTGCGCTGGGGCAAACGCGAGGGCGTGATTCTGGAATTCACCCCGACGTCCGTGGTGCTGGCCACCAAGGAGGGACGCCTGATCCTCCCCGCCAGCCTGTTCGAGGAAGAACCGATGGAGCAATTGATCGGTCAAAAAGAAAATGAATGACACGCTTGCATTCACCCGGAGTTACCTGGCGGAGTACCCCGTAGAGGCGGCGCGCGTTCTGGAAGGCATGGACTCGCGGGACTCCGCCGCCTACCTGGCGTCCATGGAGCCGGAGGAGGCGGCGTGGGTGATGGAGCAGATGCTTCCCTGGTACTTGGAGCAATGCGTCGCGCACTGGACGCCGGAACAAGCGGCGGAGCGGCTTGATCTTCTTTCCTCGTTCCGCGCGTGTCATGTCCTGCGATTGAGCGATGCGGACTCCCGCAAGCGCCTGCTTGAAGCGTTGCCGAAAAAGAAACAAAAGGTGTTGTCCCGCCAGATCACCTTTCGCCCGGACACGGTGGGGCACTGGATGGAGGAGCCCCTGCCGGTGGTGTCCGAACAGGCGACGGTGCAGGATGCGCTCGACCAGCTCCGACGCGCCGGGCCCAACGAGAGACAACACTTTTTCGTGATGCAGAGAAACGGCCGTTATGTCGGTGCGGTGGAAATTGCAAGACTGTTGCAGGAGTCGCCGAACCGGCAGGTGACGGAACTGCTCGACCCGCGGGTGGAGCCGGTGCTGGTGCAGGCGCCGCTCACCACCGTGCGGACATTCCCCGCCTGGCACCATGCCCATGCCCTGCCGGTCCTCAATGTGGACCATCAACTCGAAGGCGTGCTGAAAGAGGCGCAGGTGCGTGAAGCGCTGGATACGGGGCAGGTGATTGTGGAGGACACGTCCTTGTTCGAAAGCCTGGTGCCGTTGTTTCTTCTCGCCGCCACCGCGTGGGTGCGCGGCATGGTGTCCCTGCCGTTTCTCGAACCGCCCAAACCGCCTGCCACGAAGGAAAACGAACATGAACGGTGATGCCAACACCGTGGCCGAAGCGCTCAACCGCCGTTTCCTGCAACAGCATCCTCTCGCCGCGGCACGGCGATTGGAGGAACTGGATCCGGAGTCGGCGGCGGCTCTGCTCAATAAAATGCCCCCGGCGCAACTGACCCCGGTGTTCGAACAACTATCGCCATCGTCCGCCGCCGCCATCCTGCCGCACCTGGGTGAAGACCGGGTTAAGGAAGTGATCGAATTCACCGATCCCAAGGCGATGGTCGCCATCCTGCACCAGCTCGATGCCGGACAGGCGGACGCGTATCTGGACCGCGTGTCCCCCGCGGTCAAAAAAGAACTGACGGCGTTGATGCAGTATCCGGAAGACACCGCGGGAAATTTGATGGACCCGCGCGTCGAACCGTACGCGGGCACACTCACCGTTGAGCAAACATTGAAACGCTTGCGCCAGCCCGGCTACCGCGTGAAGCCGGTGCTGTTCGTGCAGAACGATTCGCGCGGATTGAGCGGACGCGTCAGCCTGCAAACCCTGGTGGCGGCGCGGCCGGACCAGTCGCTCGACGAGATCAAAGGACCCGTTTCGATTTTCGTCGAGCCGCTCACGCCGCAGGAAGAGATCGTTGCCCTGTTTGACAAGCACCGTTTCCAAAGCATCCCGGTGGTCGGCCTGCACGGCGAGTTGATCGGCGTCATCTGGCAGGACACCCTGGTGCGCGCGGTGGAAGAGGACGCGACCTCCGACGTGCAGGCGATGGTGGGCGCGAGCCGCGACGAACGCGCGCTGTCGAAAGCGACGTTCGCTGTGCGCAAACGCCAGCCGTGGTTGCAGATCAATCTCGTCACCGCGTTTCTCGCGGCGGCGGTGGTCGGTTTGTTCGAGGACATGATCGCACGCTTCACCGCGCTCGCCGTTCTGCTGCCGGTGGTGGCGGGGCAGAGCGGCAACACCGGCGCGCAGGCCCTGGCCGTCACCATGCGCGGCCTCGCCATCCGCGAGATCACCACCCGCCACTGGGTGCGCGTGGTGTGGAAGGAATCGCAGGCCGGATTCATGAACGGCGTCGGCGTGTGCGCCACCACCTGCCTCGGCGTGTTTCTGTGGAGCCAGTCGGCGGGATTGACGGGAGTGATCGGCATCTCCATGATCATTTCGATGGTCATCGCCGGTATGGCGGGCGCACTGGTGCCCATCGTGCTGGTGCGCGTCGGACAGGACCCCGCCACCGCGTCGTCGATCATCCTCACCACCGTCACCGACGTCATGGGCTTCTTCTCCTTCCTCGGCACCGCCACCTTGCTTTCCGGATTTCTTTGATGGAAAAATCAGCGTAATCATTTTGGGAAAAGCGCCTCGGCTCTGTCGCAGGGGATTGGGGGGCTTCTTTTATTCACAGCCGGAGTTGTATGATGAAACCACGAATCAGCATGATCACATTGGGTGTGGAGGATATGGAACGCGCCGTCCGATTTTATGAACAGGGGCTGGGGTTCCCACGGAAAGAATCGCCGCCGGAGGTGGCGTTCTTCACTCTCAATGGCACATGGCTGGCGCTGTTCTCGAGCCGCTCGCTGGCGGAAGATGCGGACGTTTCCGCGGAAGGGAATGGCTTTCACAATTTCGCGCTGGCGCACAATGTGAGCTCGGAAGCGGAGGTCGATCAGGTCATCGCGCAATGCCTCGCGGCGGGGGCGACGCTCACGCGCAAGGCGCAAACGGTGTTCTGGGGCGGCTACACGGGGTACATCCAGGACCCCGACGGCCATCTGTGGGAGATCGCCTACAATCCGCATTTCTGGGTGGGTCCACGGGATTGAGCCAAACGGAACTCCCGTGGTTGACACGGTGAAAGAATGGGGGTGGATCTGCGACGAACCAGAAACAGTGGCCCACACCGGCAGGCCTTGATACACTGAGGGCACTTCACCGTTAAAAAATTTTGAAGGAGCGCATCGTGGACAAACCCGTGGTGGCCGACACCCAACCCGCCGAGGTGCAACTGAAAGCAGGCAAGGTTTACGCCTGGTGTTCCTGCGGCCGATCCAAAACCCAGCCGTTCTGCGACGGTTCGCACAAAGGCACGTCGTTCCAGCCGAAGATGTTCAAGGTGGACAAGGATGATACGGCGTACCTGTGCATGTGCAAACACACGAAAGATGCGCCGTACTGCGACGGCTCGCATGCCTCTCTTCCTGAAGACGACCAGGAAGGAGAGGAGGAGGGTGCCGACTCGCAGGTTTCGGGGGACGCGGCCCTCCCCAAGCCGACTAAAGAGGAACCGACGGTTCAGTACATCCACGAACTGGCGTCGCATGGGCTGGGGCGCGTCGGACCCCACGGCGAGGTGGCGGCGATGGGCGTGCCTGCGCCGGAGTTGCCGCGCTGGGACGACATTCAGATCCTGACGGCGCAGTTTTCCAATCAACCCCTGCAGGAAAAAATCGAAGTCGGCACCGAAGTGGTCATCGGCCCGCGCGCGAAGAAACCGCTCACTCTTAAAATTCCCCTGCTCGTCTCCGACATGAGTTTCGGCGCGTTGTCGGAGGAAGCGAAAATCGCGCTGGCTCAAGGGGCGGAGGCGGCGGGCACGGGCATCTGTTCCGGTGAAGGCGGCATGCTTCCGGAAGAACAGGAAAACAACTCGCGTTACTTTTATGAACTGGCGTCGGCGCAGTTCGGTTATAAGGAAGAGCTTCTCAAAAAAGTGCAGGCGTTTCACTTCAAAGGCGGGCAGGGCGCGAAGACCGGCACCGGCGGTCATCTGCCGGGCAGGAAAGTCACCGAACGCATCGCCGAAATCCGCGGTCTGAAGCCGGGGCAGGACGCCGTCTCTCCCCCGACTTTCACCGACCTGCACACGGTGGACGATTTTAAAAAGTTCGGCGATCGTGTGCGCGAGGTCACGGGCGGCATTCCCATCGGATTCAAAACCTCGGCGCAACACATCGAAGACGACATCGAGTTTGCGGTGCAGGCCGGCGCGGATTACATCATCGTCGATGGACGCGGTGGCGGCACCGGCGCGGCGCCTCTGCTCTTCCGCAATCACATCTCCGTCCCCACCATCCCGGCCTTGGCGCGCGCCCGGCGGTACCTAGATAACAAGGGGTACGATCACGTGACGCTCATCGTCACCGGGGGCCTGCGCACGCCTCCGGATTTCGTGAAGGCGCTGGCGATGGGGGCGGACGCCATCGCCCTGTCGAACGCGGCGATGCAGGCCATCGGGTGCATCGCGGCGCGCATCTGCCACACCAACAACTGCCCGGCGGGCATCGCCACGCAGGACCCGGAGCGCCGCAAGATTCTGGATACCAGGGAAGCGCCGAAACGGCTGACGCGGTTTTTAAATGCGTCGGTGGAGTTGATGCAGGTCATGGCGCGCGCCTGCGGTCACGATCACCTCAACCGGTTTTCGATGCGCGACCTCACCACGTGGAAACGCGAGATGAGCGACCTCTCCGGCATTCCATACAGCGGTGTGGCTGGTCGATAAGCGATGCCGGGGGTGAATTCCTTGCCGTCGTGTTTTTTCCTGACAGGCTCTGCGGACTTATCATAAAGTCGGGAATCGTGTTTTTATTTTTTGAACCGGGAGACTCCTTGCGGCCCCCGGTTCCTCATGGAAATATAAAGAGGAGGGTGTTGTATCATGGGTAGCGTCCATCCGATTTTGAATGAATACTCGGGGCAGATCCCGAAAAGCCTGCAAACCTACAAGTCCATCCACGCGATCGAGGATTACGAGGTGATCGTCGAGCACGCGAGACAGGAGATGAGCGCTTTCAAAAGTCTCGACGGCGTGCTGCCCGACGGGCGCACGGTGCGCGATGCGTTGATAGAAAGCGGTTATCACGAATCGATCGAAGACATGGATGGATTGGACAAAGACCGCACCCGCGTCGTTGGCGCGCTCAACCTGATCCTCGAATTCTCCGAAGCCATGGCCGAAGACTGACCGGGCCACGCCACGCACGACGTGGAGCGAACCACGCCCGGCGGGGTGCGAACGGGGCCAACGCGGGAATTTTGTTGGGAAGAGTCCTGGCGGGCGAACGATGATCCGGAGTTCAATAAATTTTCTCTCCCCTTTCATATCAGGAGATCGTAGTCATGATTAAAGCTTACGCCGCGAAACAGGCGGGACAATCGCTCGAACCGTTCGAATACGATCCCGGCGCACTGCGACCGGACGAAGTGGAAATCGACGTCCTGCACTGCGGCCTGTGCCACAGCGATGTCAGCATCATCGACAACGCCTGGGGCATCACGCAATTTCCCGTGGTGCCGGGTCACGAGGTGGTGGGTAAAGTCGGAAAGAAAGGCGATGCGGTGCGCAACCTGGAGATCGGTCAGCACGTGGGGCTGGGCTGGCACGCAGGCTTTTGCGGAACCTGCGGGTCCTGCGCCACCGGCGATCACAATCTGTGCGCCGCGCCGCAGGAGACGATCGTCGGGCATCACGGTGGTTTCGCCGACAAAGTCCGCGCCCGGGCGCACAGTGTGGTGCCTCTGCCCGACGGCATGGACCTCGCCGCCATCGGCCCCCTGTTCTGCGGCGGCATCACCGTGTTCAATCCGTTTGTGCAGTTCGATGTCCGTCCGACCGACAAAGTCGGCGTCATCGGCATCGGCGGGCTGGGTCACCTGGCGCTCCAGTTCGCCGGCAAGTGGGGGTGCGAGGTGACGGCGCTCACCTCCGGCACGGCGAAGGAAAAGGAAGCGCGCGAGATGGGCGCGCATCATGTCATCAATTCGCGCGACCCGAAAGTCATCGAGGCCGCCGCCGGGCACTTCGATTTCATCATTTCCACGGTCAATGTGAAGCTCGACTGGAACCTGTACCTCAACGCGCTCAAACCGAAAGGCCGTCTGCATTTCGTCGGCGCGGTGCTGGAGCCACTCGACTTGCAGGTGTTTCCGCTTCTCGTCGGACAACGCTCGGTCTCCGGCTCGCCGGTGGGTTCTCCCGCCACCATCGCCACCATGCTGGAGTTCTGCAAGCGCCACGGCATCCAACCGGTGATCGAGCAATTCAAGTTTTCCCAGGTGAACGACGCCATCGCCAAACTCAAGCAGGGCAACGTGCGTTACCGCGCGGTGCTCAGTCACTGACGGGTGCTCAGTCACTGAGTGGCGTTGAGTCACTGATGTCCGTCATTCTGGCATTTCCCGCGTTCCGGCGGGAGGAGCGGTTTCCCCTCCATTAAATTTTTGCTTTCCTGCTCGAAGGGGTTATTCTTGTATTGAGTGCGTTGCCCTTTTATGGAGGGTGAGAATGCCCGGAAAAAAAGAACGCGGTTTGTTTGAACTGTATCGCGATGATCCCGAAAAAGCCGACTGGGAACTGTGGGGGCGCGAGGCCGACCCCGTCTCCCGCCGCGGTTTTTTGAAGGACGCCGGGCTCGCTTTCATGGCGCTCACCGTGGGCGCGCACATCCCTCACGCGCGGTTCATTCCTCAAGGGCTGATCCCCGTCGCGCTCGCCGAATCCAAAACCACTCCCGTCATCGAAGGCAAGAGCGGCTTGATCGTGCACAATGATCGACCGATCAACGCCGAGCCGCCGCCGCACCTGCTCGATGCCGACTTCACACCGAAAGAACATTTCTTCGTGCGCAACAACGGCCTGCCGCCGGGCGCGACCGACAACCCCGGCGCATGGACCTTCACCGTGGACGGCGAGGTGCGCAAGCCATTGACCCTCACCCTCGATGAATTGAAACGTAAATTCAAACATCACACGCTGGCGCTGCAGATCGAGTGCGGCGGCAACGGGCGCGCCGGATTTTATCCATCGGCGAAAGGCAACCAGTGGCGGTTCGGGGCCATCGGGTGCGCGCGCTTCACCGGCGTGCGTTTGTGCGATGTGTTGAATGCCGCGAGCGTCAAGGCCTCCGCCGTGTACACCGGCTATTATGGCGACGACCTGCACCTTTCGGGTCAGCCGGGCAAGGTGTCGATTTCCCGCGGCACGCCCATCGCCAAGGCGATGGACGAACACACGCTGATCGCGTGGGCGATGAACGACGAACCCCTGCCGCTTCTCAATGGGTTTCCGTTGCGGCTCGTCACGCCCGGCTGGCCGGGCTCGACGTCGCCCAAATGGCTGAAGCGCATCTGGGTGCGCGACCGCGTGCACGATGGCATGAAGATGGATCACTACCGCGTGCCGCGTCATCCGGTGAAGCCCGGCACGCCGGTGCCGCTGGAGGACACGGTGATCATCGAATCGATGTTGGTGAAGTCGCTCATCACGCATCCTCGAACCGGGATCGAAATCAAAAAAGACCAGCCGCTGGTTCTGCGCGGTCACGCCTGGGCGGGCGACCGGTCCGTGGCGGCAATGCATGTGTCGGTCGATTTCGGCGCCACCTGGCAGGGCGCGCAATTGAAAGAGCCGGTCAACCGCTACGCCTGGCAACGCTGGCAGACGCAGGTGCGGTTTCCCATGCCGGGGTATTACGAAGTGTGGGCGCGGGCGACGGATGAGGCGGGCGTCATGCAACCGATGGTGGTGCCGGGATGGAATCCATCTGGCTACCTCAACAATGCCATGCACCGCATCGCGGTGACCGTAAGATGAAACCGCCGCTTCCCGTCTTGAGAGCCGTGCTGGTTTTCGTGTCCGTTGTATTGGCTGCGTCTGTTGCGTGGGCCGAGGAGGTTGACCCCAACGCCGGGTTGCCGCAGGGCGAAGGCCGCGACGCGGTGATTGCCAACTGCACCGCCTGCCACAACGCCGCGCTCATTCTGCAGAACCGCATGAGCCGAAGCGGCTGGGATGCGCTCATCACCTGGATGCAAAAAGAGCAGGGGTTGTGGGAGCTGGACCCGGATGTGCGCAAATCGATTCTGGATTACCTGGCAAAATACCGGGGACCCACCGCCGCCTCGCCGGACAGGGAAGGGGGGCCGCACGCCAACCCGATGTACGAGTTTCACTACCCGCCGAATCCGCTTTAATACCATTATCGAGTTATAAATTGCGATTCAATCCGTGAGCCAGCGTTCGGGGTTTGCCCGGATTGGCATGGAATTTTGATCCCCTGAAGCCGACCCGAAATATTTTCCCGTATGGGCTCGATGATAACCGTTTTAAAAACAGGGCGGTTGTTGGCCTATGGGGGTTTTTCCGCATTTTGTAAGCAGATACAGATTGATTAATTCGTCTCAGGGTATAAATTTAAGGTATTCCAAAAAAATAAAACCTTTTAAAAAACTGCTTCAGGGAAATATTTTTTCGTGGAAATCCCTGGGAGGAAGCCATGAATGTCCTACTGATAGACAGTGATAAAAACCTGCTCCATTTAATAGAAGGGTTGATCGAATTTTCGATTTTGACGTCGCATCTGAAAATCGAAACTGTGGATACACCTCACCAGGCGGCGCAAATGGCTTTGCAAAGCGGTCCGGAATTTGTGGTGATTGATCCACAATTTTCCAAGGAATGGGGCATGCCCCTCATTAAAACGTTGAAGGAAATCCAACCCAATACCGTCGTGTTTGCCTTCAGTAATTGTTTAAGCGAACCGTGCTTTGGCAATTGCCGGGAGCAATGTCTGGAAGCAGGGGCCGACCGGCATTTTGACAAGGCGAAAGACTTCCTGAGTGTCCCACAAATGATTCGGGAAAAAGCCAAACCGCGCTAGAGCTCTCCTTACCGTTCCCGCGTTCCATTTCGAGCAGATCGGAGTACCTAAGTAAAACCCAAGACCCAGCCTGGAGCCGATTGAGAAACCGCTTTGCAGATATGAGGCCTCGCGCTGGAGTGGCGGATTGAACCTTCTTCCGGCCCCTTCCCTCATCTCCTGAGAATCCCCCGCTTTTTAAAAACCCCTTTAAATTCAAAAGTTAAAAGCAATTCTGAAAAAATCATTGACAAATTCCTCTCATTATTGATAATGATTATCAATATCAATATAGCTCAATCAGGGAGGTTCCCCATGGACATTTTGCTCATCGACCGAGAATCCGATCTGCTGGACCTGCTCGAGGATTTGATCCGGTTCGCCTCGCCGCAAGGCGGTGGCTGGCGTATTCAAAAAGCCCGCAAGCCGGAGGACGCGGTGCAGTTGGCGTTGCAGAGCGGTCCCGACCTCGTGGTCGTGGACCCGCGGTTTTCCGAGAAGTGGGGGATGTCGCTCATCAAAACCATCCGGCAGGTGCGGCCGCGCACGACGGTGATTGTTCTCTGCAATTGCGGAAGCGATCTGTGTTCGCTGTACTGTCGCGACCGTTACCGCGAATTCGGCGTGGACCGCCACGTGGACAAAACGCAAGGTCTGCTCGGCATCCCCGGAATGGTGCGCGAACTCCAGCGCAACGCCGCCGTCTGCTGAACACCCCCTTCCTTCAACAAAGATGCTTCGAAAGGAATCCTGCCATTGGATAAAGAAACGTTGTTGCGGTTGAGTAAACCGGTGGGCATCCTGCTCGCGGTCGTATTGTTGGTGATTTTGAGTGCGGGCACCGCGTGGTCGCAGGCGCCGACGGAGCCGCCCGTCGAACAGGCGATTGAGATGGAGACGCACCCCAGCCTGGGCGTGGTGTTCACATATGCCGACGGGTCCCGCTTTGCGCATCCGAAGAAGGGCGCGATCGAGTACCTGCCTTCCGGCAAGGAGCGGTTGGAAGTGCGGCACGAGTTGGGCGAGGTGTGGTACATCACCGCCGACGGGGCGTGGTACACGCTGTCGCTGGAACCCACCTTCTATTTCGAAGACGCAACCGGTCAGTACCGGTCGCTCATTCCCAAGTCCTGGTCCACCTGCGTCTGCGACCGTTGATCCCGGCGCGGCGGGCACCCGCCTTCTTTAATCCGCCTGAAATAGAAATCAGCGTTCGACCCGCCACAGTACCAGGTCGCCGAAACGCGCCACGGGTTGCAGGTGATTTTTTTCGGATGGATGCAGGCGGTCGAGCAGGTGATCGCGTGCCGCGAGGTAATCGCGTTTCTTTCCGCGCGCGTCGTGAAGCAGGAAGTTCACCCGTTCCGTGCGCCGGGCTTTTCCCTTCATGTAATACTCGGCGGAAAACGAGCGTTCACCGAACACCCACAGGCGGCAGTCGGGATTGCCTTCGCACACTCTGTGGTATTCCGCGACCACGCCTTTGTGCGTGGGCAGGGGCCAGGACGCATCCTTATCCGCCGCATAAAAAATGTAACTCATCATTCCCAACATCATCACCGCTGTTGCCACATGGACGTGGCGCAAAATTCTGGATGGATCCGGTACGTTGCGCAGGGACAGTGCCAGAAGGATTGCAGCGGGCGGAGCGGCGGGAAGCGAATAGGTCCAGATGATGTTGCGCGCGAACGTCAGAAACAGTGCGGGCACAACCACCCAGCACAACAGGAACAGCACCCACTCGCGTTGCGGTCCGGTGTCTTTAAAATTCATCCACTCCGGTTTGCGGAGGGTGAGCAGGCAGGCCGCCGGAACCAACACGATCCACGGCGCGAGTCCCAGCAGGTAGAATCCCCAGATCATGCCGAACGGTTGCGCGTGGGCGAAGCCGTAGCGGTCGCCTTCCCATCCCGGCACCAGGAAGCGGTTGAAATGCTCACCGATGAAAAAATAGTGGAGAAAGCCCGGCGTCCTCACCTCCGCCGCAACGTACCACGGCACGGCGATGACGGCGGTGATGAAGAGTCCCGTTCCCCACGGCAATTTCTTTAAAAACGGTTTCCATTTTTTGGTGAGGATCAGCCACACGGCGATGGGGAGCCCCCCGACTGCGAACACCATGAGTCCCTTGGTGAGAAGACCGATGCCGATGCCGGCGAACATCCAGCGTGCGTGCGCGGGATTCCATTCCCGCGTGAAGCGCCAGCAGGCGCTCATCATGACGAACAGCGAGAACATCAGCACCATGTCGGTCATCACTGCGCCGGCGGCGGCGAGAAAGATGGCGCTGGTGGCGAGCAGGATCGTTGCGAGGTGAGCGGTGAACGAGCCTTCGTTTTCCTTGACGAAGCGCCAGAAGAGAACCAGCAAGGCGGCGGACAGGATCAGGATGGGCAGGCGCGGCCCCAGCTCTCCCGCGCCGAACAGGGCGATGCCGGTGGCCGACAGCCAGGTGGAGAGTGGCGGCTTGCCCCAGAACGGCACGCCGTAATCGAACTGAGGCATGATCCAGTCGCCCGTCTCCACCATCTTGCGTGCGATCTCCGCGTAGCGCGCCTCGGTTTCGTCCATGATGGGCACCACCGCCGCCGCCGCGCCGCGGCAGATCAGCACCAGAGCCAGGACCCCCAGCGTCCACCACGCCGCGCAGTGGGATGGTTCCGTATCGGTCTTGCCTTGCGGTTGAGAATTCTGCATGCGCAACGATCGGGTTGCCGGGCCGTGCCGGAGGAAACGTATTGTACTTGGAATGAACTTTCAGTCCATAATGTGCCGGAGGGGCATGGCTGAAAGTCTCCACTCGTTATCAGCGGTTATGTTAATCGAATTTCCCGGCCAATGACATGACTTCCGAATATTTCCCGTTAAGCGATCCGTTGTTTCAGTTCGAGGGTTATCACGTCCGGCGGTTCCGGCACGCCGACGCGGCGGCCATTGCTCGTTACGCCAATAATTTTTCCATCTGGAAACAACTGCGCGACTGGTTTCCGCACCCCTACACGCGGGAGGACGCGGAGGAGTTTGTCGACCAGGTGACGCGCGAATACCCGCCGCGCACGTTCGCCATCGCGACGGAAAGCGAGGCCATCGGCACCCTCGGTTACCATCCCGGCTATGACGTGCACCGGCATTCGGCGGAACTGGGATTCTGGCTGGCCGAACCGTACCACGGCAAAGGCATCATGACCGAAGCCGTCCGGCGGTTTTCCGATCACCTGCTGGATGGCGGAGGTTTGCTCCGGCTGTGGGCGGGCGTGTTTTCCAACAACCCCGCCTCCATGCGTGTGCTGGAGAAGGCCGGGTTCGAACTGGAAGGGGTTCTGAAAGCCAGCGTGGTGAAAGACGGCGAGGTCCTCGACCAGCACCTGTACGCCAAAGTGCGGCCGCGTCCCGTGTCCTCTTTCGATTCATTGAATGAGTAGCGGTTTCAATCCAGCAAGTCTTTTTAAATGAAAATGGTGCTTTCATTATGATATGGCCCGCTTTGGCGATATTGGGAGGCTTGGCTCTTCTGGTGTGGAGCGCCGACCGTTTTGTGGAAGGGGCGGCGGCTTCGGCGCAACATTTCGGACTGCCGCCGTTGCTGATCGGCATGGTCATCGTGGGCTTCGGCACCTCCGCGCCGGAGATGACGGTGTCGGTGTTGTCGGCAGTGCAGGGCAACCCCGGCATCGCCCTGGGCAATGCCTACGGCTCCAACATCACCAACATCGCCCTCATCCTGGGGCTCACCGCGTTGCTCAAACCGATCGCCGTGGAGTCCGGCGTCCTGCGCCGCGAACTGCCGCTCCTCACCGGCATCACCGCGCTGGCCGTGTATCAGTTGGTGGATGGCGAGTTGACGCGCCTCGACGCGGTGGTTCTGCTGGGTGTATTCGCGGCGGTGATGGGTTGGACCATCCGCGAAGGCCTGCAGAAGCGCAAAGATGCCCTCGCTGTTGACATGCAGAAGGAACTCGTGGGGATGGCCCTGCCACTCGGGCGTGCACTGTTCTGGGTGGTCGTGGGATTGATCCTGCTGATCGTCAGCTCGCGCCTGCTGGTGTGGGGCGCGGTGGAGATCGCCCACAGCCTGGGCGTCAGCGACCTCATCATCGGTCTCACCGTGGTTGCCGTCGGCACCTCGCTTCCGGAGCTGGCGTCGTCGCTGGTGGCGGCGTGGAAAGGGGAAAGCGATCTCGCGCTCGGTAACATACTGGGATCGAACCTGTTCAACACGCTGGCGGTGGTGGGGCTGGCAGGCGTGGTTCAGCCCATGCCCGTGGCGCCGGAGGTGGTGACGCGCGACTGCTCCGTGATGGGCGCGCTCACCGTGTCGCTGTTTGTGATCGGCTACGGGTTCCGCGACCGTCCGGGAAGCATCAACCGCTGGGAGGGTGGCATTCTGCTTGCGGTGTATCTCGCTTACAGCGCCTGGCTGGCGCGCCTGGCTGTGACAGGAGGAGGATGAGATAAGCCCGGTGCCCACTCTGATATGGTGAAAAAACAGAAACTTTCACTATAACGGCGGGATATATCGAAATTGCGTGAAATTTTCGATATATTTTTTGTGATGTTTTCATCCAGGGTTCTTACAAGCAATGCCGTTGGCAAGGCCGTTCTGCTGGCCTGGTTCACCATCGGTTTCAACCTGCTCGAAGGGGTGGTGGCGGTGGCGTTTGGCGTGGAGGAACACTCCTTCGCTTTGCTTGGATTCGGCCTCGACAGCTTCATCGAAGTGTTTTCCGCAACGCTGGTTCTGTGGCGGTTCAAAGGCGAGCAGGGACTGGATGCGGAGCTTTCCCTGAACAAAGAACGCCGTGCCACCTTCGGCATCGGCATCCTGTTTTTGCTTCTTGGGGCGGGGACGATTCTCGCCTCCGCTTTCCAGTGGGTGGCGCAGGCGCGTCCTTCAACCACCCTTCCCGGATTCGTCATCGCCGTCGTCAGCCTGAGTTTCATGTTCTATTTATGGCGGGCGAAGGTGCGGGTGGCGCGCGAGCTGGACAGCGCCACCATGATGAAAGACGCGCGCTGTTCTTTGGCCTGCATCCAGTTGTCGGCGGTGCTGTTCGCCGGGAGCCTGCTGTTTCTGTTGTCGCCCGTGTTGTGGTGGGCCGACAGCCTCTCCGCCATCGTCATCGGCGGCCTGATCGTGCATGAAGGGGTGGACACCATCCGCGCTACCTGCCGCGATGATTTCTCCGGCGGGTGTGGTTGCGGTTGAGCACCCCTCCTGCTTGAAGAGTTGCGTTGAAATGTATTTAAAATTAATTAGTTAGGTGGTCAATTCCGGAATCGGGCAGGGACCCGCAAAAACCCATCCAAATTTCAACGGAGCTCTAACAAACCCCTAACATTGAGCCGGTACCTTGATGGGGAATGAAGACAAGACACTATTCCCTTTTGAGGAGACCATCCCCTATGTATCGCTGGATACCCCGAATGTTGATCGTGGCGCTGGTTCTGGGCGCTTCCTCCTTTGCCCTGGCAGGCGAAAAACTGCGCGGTACCGTCCGCATCGACGGATCGAGCACCGTGTTCCCGATTTCCGAGGCGGTGGCTGAAGAGTTCGGCAAAATCCGCGACCACGCCCGCGTTCGCGTGACCGTCGGCGTTTCCGGAACCGGCGGCGGATTCAAGAAATTCTGCGTGGGCGAAACGGACATCAACGACGCGTCCCGCCCCATCAAGCAAAAGGAAATCGACAAGGCGAAAAAGAACAACATCCGCTACCTCGAGTTGCCGGTGGCCTATGACGGCCTGTCTGTGGTAATCAATAAGGCCAACACCTGGGTGGATCACCTGACCACCGACGAGCTGAAGAAAATCTGGGAGCCGGGAAGCTCCGTGAAAACGTGGGCCGATGTGCGTGAAGGCTGGCCGAGCAAGCCGATCAAGCTGTATGGTCCGGGCACCGACAGCGGCACCTTCGACTACTTCACCGAAACCATCAATGGCAAGTCGCAGGCCAGCCGCGCCGACTTCACCAAAAGTGAAGACGACAACATGCTGGTCAAGGGCGTGGCCGGCGACAAATACGCGCTGGGTTACTTCGGCTTCGCCTACTACGTGGAAAACAAGGAGATCCTGAAAGCGGTGCCGATCAAGGAAGGCAACAAGGCTCCGGTGCTTCCGACCATGGAGACCATCAACAAGGGAACCTACTCGCCCCTGTCGCGGCCCATCTTCATCTACGTCAACGTGGATGCGGCCAAGCGTCCGGAGGTGAAAGAGTTCATCCGGTTTTACATCAAGAATGCCGGCAAGCTCTCCAAGGAAGTGGGCTACATTCCTCTGCCGGATTCCCTGTACCGCGAAAACCTGGAGCGGTTTGAAAACGACCTCATGAAACTGGCAAGCAACTGAACTTCTCAAGAAATAATATGTTTTCAAAGTGGATGGACCACGCAGTGCACGGGGTTCTCGTGCTCTGCGTGGGTATCACCTTGATGACCACGCTTGTGGTCATCTTTCTTTTGGGGAAAGAATCGTTTCTGTTCTTCCGCGAGGTGTCCGTTTTCGACTTCCTGTTTGGAACCGAGTGGGCGCCCCTGCTGGAACCGAAATCGTTCGGCGTTCTGCCGCTGGTTGCCGGGACGCTGAAAGTCGTTTTCGGAGCGATCCTCATTGCCCTGCCGTTCGGGCTGTTGATCGCGACCTATCTCAGCGAGTTTGCCTCCGCGAAAGTGCGTTCGGCCATCAAACCCGTGCTGGAAATCCTGGCGGGCATCCCGACGGTGGTGTACGGCTACTTCGCGCTGACGTTTGTGACGCCGATCCTGCGGATGGTGTTCCCGGACACAAATATTTTCAACGCCGCCAGCGCCGCCATCGTGGTGGGCATCATGATTCTGCCGATGGTGTCGTCCCTGTGCGACGATGCGTTTCGCGGTTTGCCGGAAAGTTTGCGGGAAGGTGCATATGCGCTGGGAGGCACGCACATGGAGGTGATGTCGCAGATCATCATCCCCGCCGCCGCCTCGCGCATCGGCGCCGCCGTCATTCTGGCTTTATCGCGCGCGGTGGGGGAGACCATGGCGGTGACCCTGGCCGCCGGGGCGACGCCGAGTTTGTCGATCGGCTTTCTTGAAAGCATTCAAACAATGACGGCGTACATCGTGCAGGTGAGCCTCGGCGACATCCCCGCCGGCGGCGTCGAGTACTACACCGTGTACGCGGTTGGCATGCTGTTGTTCCTGATGACGCTCACCATGAACATCATCGGCAACCATTTCATTTTGAAATCGAAGAAATACAACTCATGACGGACTTGCGCGAAAAACGAAAACAGCGCGACCGCTGGTTCATTTGGCTCTGTTCCGCGGTGACGTGGATGACGGTCGGCGTGCTGGGCATCCTTCTGGCGCACGTGGTGAAGGAAGGCTTTGCCTGGCTGGACTGGGATTTTCTGAACAGCTTTCCCTCGCGCCATCCGGAGGAGGCGGGGATCAAATCCGCGTTGTGGGGAAGCATCTGGTTGATCGGCATGACGGCGATGCTCGCCATTCCGCTGGGTGTGGCCACGGCGGTGTACCTGGAAGAGTTCGCCCCGAAAAACCGCCTGCTCCGCATTTTCGAGATCAACATCGCCAACCTTGCCGGAATGCCGTCTATCCTGTATGGCGTTTTGGGACTGGCTATTTTTGTCCGCTTTCTGGGATTTGACCGCAGTTTGTGGTCGGGTAGCATGACCATGAGCCTGCTCGTGCTTCCGGTCATCGTGATCGCCGCGCAGGGGGCGATCCGCGCCGTGCCCGCGTCGATCCGCGAAGGCGCGTTTGCGCTGGGGGCGCGCCGCTGGCAGGTGGTGTGGTGGCAGGTTCTGCCGTCCGCCCTGCCGGGCATCATGACGGGCATCATCCTGGCCTTGTCGCGCGCCATGGGCGAGACCGCACCGATGATCATGATCGGCGCGTTGAGTTACGTGGCGTTCACCCCGGAGACGCCGGAAGACCCGTTCACCGCATTGCCCGTGCAGATCTTCAACTGGGCTGCCCGGCCGCAGGAAGAGTTTCATGGACTCGCCGCGGCGGGTATCATGGTTCTGCTGGCCCTGCTGTTGTCGATGAATGCCGGAGCGGTGTTCATCCGCGAAAAACTGCAAAGGTATAAATAATCTATGAGGGAGGTCGGCTTGGAAGAGTGCAATACCATTCTGGAGACGCGGAATCTTTCCATCAACTATGGAGATCATCGCGTTGTGAAAAACATCGACCTCCAGATCCCGGCACACCAGGTGACCGCCGTCATCGGTCCCTCTGGTTGCGGCAAAAGTTCCCTGCTCCGCGTGTTCAACCGCATGAACGATTTCATTCCGACCGCGTGGGTGGAAGGGGAAGTGATATTCCGCGGCGAAAACCTGTACGATAAAAAGATGGACCCCGGCCTCATCCGGCAGAAGATCGGCATGGTGTTCCAGCGGCCCAACCCGTTCCCCAAATCCATTTTCAAAAACGTGGTGTGGGGACCAAAGATCAACGGCTATAAGGGGGACCTGAACGAACTGGCGGAAGATGCGTTGATGAAGGCCGCGCTGTGGGACGAGGTGAAAGACCGCCTGCGCGACTCGGCGCTGAAACTGTCCGGTGGTCAACAGCAGAGGTTGTGCATCGCCCGCGCCATTGCCATGAACCCGGAAGTGATCCTGATGGACGAGCCGTGTTCCGCTCTCGATCCCCGCGCCACGGCGCGCATCGAGGACTTGATCCAGGAGTTGCGCTCGCGTTACACCATCGTCATCGTCACCCACAACATGCAACAGGCGGCGCGCATTTCGGACCTGACGGCGTTTTTATACGAGGGGGACCTCGTGGAGTTTGGTTCCACCAAAAAAATATTCACGCAACCTGACCAGAAGAGAACGGAAGATTACATCACCGGACGGTTCGGTTGATTCCTGATGGGAAGCCATGACCAAACATTTTGAACGTGAACTCGATGTTCTGAAAAAACAACTGCTGGGCCTGAGCGCACAGGTGGAGGAGATGGTGCTGAGGGTCATGAAATCCGTGGCTTCTCTGGATGTGAAGCAGGCGCAGGAAATCATCGACCAGGACAAGGCCATCGACAATACGGAGGTGCAGTTGGAGGAAGAGTGCCTGAAGGTGCTGGCCCTGCACCAGCCGGTGGCGGGAGACCTGCGTTTCGTCGTCGCCGCCCTCAAGATCAACAACGACCTGGAACGCGTGGCCGACCTGGCGGTGAACATCGCCGAGCGCGTCATCGTGCTGGCCAGCAAACGCAACGTCACGCCGCCGTTCGACTTCACCACCATGGCGGAAAAAAGCCGCGCCATGCTGGGCCAGTCCATCGACTGCCTGATCAATATGGATCCCGTCACCGCGCACAAGGTGTGGCAGGCGGATGACGAGATCGACGCCATGAACCGGGAAGTGTACCAGCGGGTGTACGAGAAAATCCGGCAGAATCCCGACCAGGTGGAAACCCTCATCAACTACATTTCAATTTCGCGCCACCTGGAGCGGATCGCCGACTACGCCACCAACATTGCCGAAGATGTGATTTATCTGGTGGAGGGAAGGATTGTGCGCCACCAGCCGGAACAGTTCAAGCAGGCGGGCGGACGCCAAACCAAGTGATCCCGTCCCGCCTTCCGGGTCAACCCGGAAGCGGGCCTTCATGGACGATGTCAGCCAGCGGCCGGCGGTCATTGCTGGGATCCTCCCGTTCCTTCAAGTCGTCGTCGAGACTTTCCGCCGGACCCTGCTTTCCCACCGCAATCGCACACATCGCCGTGAACTTGTCTTCGTTGACGTTCGCCACCTCGTGAGCGCGGTCTTTCTTGAAGCCGCCCATGGCGTGACACACCAGCCCCATCTTTTGCGCCTGCAGGCAGAGCGACATCCACGCCGAACCGGAATCGAACTGCGCCCAGTGGTTGGGGTTGCCCCGCTCCTCAAAATCGTTGCGCGCGAACACCAGGATGAGCAGAGGCGCCTTGTCCGCCCACTTGCGGTTGCCGTCCACCAGCGCCGTCTGGAACTCACTCAGCCGGTCCCCCCGGCCGTACACAAAAAACCAGGGTTGCTCGTTGTAACAGGAAGGAGCCCAGCGCGCCGCCTCAAACAACGTCATGATGTCCTCATCGCTCAATGGATCGCTCAGGAACGAACGTGGCGACCAGCGGTAGAGAAATTGAGGATCGAGTTTGGTGTAGGGGCTTGTCCGGGTCATGAGTCAACTCCTTGTATTGAGTTTCAAACTGTCTGTCGGGATCGAATTGCGGTGGGTGTGTGAAAAAGCGGTCCATCCGGACCAGAAACACCACGAGCAACATTTTAAGATGTTTGCACGCGTGTTTTGCAAGTTGATTTTTTAGAAGACTCATGGCGCGTCCCGTCCCCTTCCCGTTGCCTGCCGGGGGGCCTCACCGGCAGGGCCACGCCATGGGCGAAAATCTAAGCTTTGAGCTGTGCGCCCCCCTCTTTCCGGCAGGTGGAGATGAATCGGTTTTGGTTGGAAACCGGGACGATGCGGAAGCCGACCCGGAATCGCACCGGTTTTACATGAAACCGTCTGCCCGCTCATCCCCTCCTCAAAAAAAGTTGATTTGTCCGTATCGGTTCAAAACAACTTTGCGGATCAAAAAATTCGGTATTTTGAAGTCATCGGAACGGTTTAAGTTTGCGTTTTTCAATCCAAATCAAGGATTGCTTGCGGAAAAAGCTCCTCCCGGTTTTTTATGGATCTAGCGATTTTTTGTGAGGCATTCGCTCAAACGAAAAAATCACTTTAAATTTACGGAGGGGTCCATATAATATATATAACCATTTAATTCAATGTGTATTTTTCGTTTTTCCACATCCTTGAGCCTTGTAACAAGGGTATAGAACATCCGAATTTAAATATAGGAATATTCCTATATTGAGTTGTGCTAAGAGGAGAGGGCCTGACTCTTACGCTCACCTTATTGTTGGGAGAGGTACGATGAAAAGGGCTTTGAGGATCCTGCTGGTGGAAGATGATGAGGAAGATGCATTCTTCATCCGAAATATGCTGATCTCAAGCGAGCCGGAATTTATTTGCGAGCTCACTCATTTGGACAAGCCGGAAGGGGTCCCGGGTATCCTGCAAGAAGACCAGATTGATATCTGTCTTTTCGATTACCGCCTGCGCAACAGCAACGGAATCGACCTGCTCCGCAGTGTGCGGGCGCGGGGGCATCATCACCCCGTTATTTTTCTGACCGGGCAGAGCGACCCGGAGGTGGCGGCCGAAGCCATCAAGAGCGGTGCCACCGACTACCGGTCGAAGAACAACCTCACCGCCGAATCCCTGATCCGCTGTATCGAGGTGGCCATTCAGTTGCGCCGCGAAGCGGATTTGCGCGAGCGGGCGGAAGATGAATTGAAGCGCGCCAATGACAAGCTGATGGAAGCCAACCGTCAGCTGAAAGGGTCGCTCCAGAAACTCCAGGTGGCGCAGGAAGGCATCGTCCGCTCCGAAAAGCTGGCGAGCATCGGCCGTCTCGCCGCCATGGTGTGCCACGAGGTGCTCAACCCCCTCAACATCATATCCGGCCACGTGCAAACCCTCATTCGCGATCACGCCGGGGATGCCGGGCGTGATGAGCACTACCGGTCCATGCGCGAGGAGATTTTCCGCATCGACAAAATCCTGAGCGATCTTCTCCGGTTTTCGCGCAAGGGCAATATGGAGTTTCAGGAGGTGAACTTCAACGATGAGCTGGACTTCGTCCTGTCCCTGCTGGAAAAGGAGATGCGTATGGACAACATCGAACTCCGCCGGCACTTCACCGAGGAAGAGGTGTACCTGCGTGCCGACCCGGACCGCATGCGCCAGGTGTTTCTGAATGTATTCAACAATGCCCGCCATGCCATGCCGCAAGGCGGCTCATTGACGGTGCGGACGGAGAAGGTGGTGCGCGAGATCATTCAAAATCGCCGTAAGGAGGACGTGTACCTCGACCCGGAAAGCATTCCCATTCGCCGCGAATCGTTTTTTCACATCGAAATCGAAGATACCGGTGTGGGCATTTCCCGCGAGAACCTGGGCAAGATCTTCGAGCCGTTTTTCACCACCAAGCCGGAAGAAAAGGGCACCGGCCTGGGGTTGTCAGTCTGCTATACCATCCTGGAACAGCATGGGGGATTCATCGAAGTGGAAAGTGAAGAGGAGAAGGGCACCTCGGTTCACCTGTGGATTCCCGTCCAAAAATGCGAGGAGATTTCCATCTCCGTGGAGCAGGACCACTGAGCGCGCCGAACGGAACTCCACTCAGCTGAGGAAGCTAAGCAGGGTGGGTTGCAGGACCCGTGCCGTGGTGGCCAGCGTCGCCTGCAGTGCGATTTCGAGGGCCGCAAGATTGGCCGCTTCTTCCACAAAATCGGCATCCTCAATGTCGGACAATTGATCCGTCTGCGTCACCACATCCGCTTTGCTCAGTGTGTCCATCTGGTCCAGCGTCTGGGCGACCGCGGCGAACTCCGCACGCACTTCACTCACCTTGTCGCGGCTTGCATTCAACAGATCCAGGGATGCCGCAATTCCCTCCGTATCGTCCCGTTCCAAAGCCTGCTTCAACGTATCCAGAGCCAGAAACACATTATTGCCACCAATGCCGAGGATGGACGCGGTGTTGCCGCCTGCGGTGTCGGCGATGACCGCCGTGGTGTTTGCATTGGACGAGACCACATCCAGCCCGTTGCCCAGTGAGTTGATGCTCGCCGTCAGGTTCAGCCCTGCCCCGTTGAGCGTGGTGATCACATCGTTGATGGTCGTCGCGCCGCTCAGATCCACGGTGCCGGACAGCGATCCGTTGGTCACCTCCACCGAACCCAGCGTCAGGCCACTGCCGCCGTTGAGGCTGGCGATGGTCGTGGCGGTGGTGATGACGGGATTCAGGTCCTGCCCCGTCAGGTTGCCGTTGCGTGACCCCAGGATGCCCAGCTCCTGCGCCACGGTGCCGCCGCCGGATTCGGTGATGGTCAAGGCCTGGGTGATGGTGGTGCTGGTGTCGGTGAGGAGCAGTCCGTTGCCCGCGCTGTTGATGGAGGCGGTGACGTTGATGCCCGCGCCGTTGATGGCGGTGATGACGTCGTTCACCGTCGTCGCCGCGCCGAGATTCACCACCGCGTTGTTGCCTTCGCGATCGGTGATGGACAGGCTCCCCAGCGTCACTCCCGCGCCGCCGTTCAGGTCGCTGAGATTCGTGGCGGTGGTCACCGCGGGGTTCAGGTCCACGGCGAACACTTCCGACCCGGGTTTGGTGATGGGCACGGTCAGTCCGTCGGCCACCGCCAGGTTCAGACTGTTGCCGTCGCCGCTGTACAGTGCACCCAGTGCGCCGGCATTTTGCTGGAAGGGTGCGGTGGTGACCCCGGTTCCGGAAAACAGGAAGCGTCCCTGCACTTTCGTGTTGGCCGCTTCAAACACGGTGTCGATGATCTTGTCCAACTCTTCCGCCGCCGCTTGCCGCGTGGCGGTGGTGTTGAGTCCGTTCAGGCTGTTCACCGCCAGCTCCTGCGCGCGGACGAGGCTGGTGTTGACCGAGCCCAGCGCCGCATCGGCGCTGTTCACGAACACGCGGTTGAAGGTGATGTTGCGGTTGAACTGTTCCGAGCGGCTGATGGACGCGCGCAGGCTGAGCACGTCCCGCAGGCCGAGCGGATCGTCCGACGGCGCGAGGATGCGCTTGCCGCTGGCGATGCGCTGGTTGGTGAGAAACTGGTCTTCCGTGATGCGGAACAGGTTGCGAAGCGCGTTTGCCTGCTGTGCCTGGTTGGTCACCCGCATTACCATGTCATGTCTCCCGGTCCGTTATCGTGTACGGACCTGTGTTCATATCTGGTTCTGAAGGATGTCGAACATCTCATCGACGATGCTGATCATCCGCGCCGAAGCCTGAAACGCCTGTTGAAACTTGATGAGGTTGATCATCTCCTCGTCGATGGACACACCGGAGATGCTTTCGCGCCGGGCATCGAGCTGGAGCTTGATGCCTTCCTGCTGTTGCGCCAGGGTCTGCGCCGAGCGCGCGCCGTTGCCCACGTTGTTGAGGATGCCGCTGTAAAAATCGTCGAACGTCGCCGTGCCCGTGCCGGAAGAAAAGCCGATGCCGGAAAACACGCCGCGCGTCTGAAGCCCCGCCAGCGCCAGCGCGTTGTCGCCGTCACCGGTGCCGTTTTGCCCGGCGGCGAGGATCTGCGAATCGGCCAGCAGTGCGGTGGACATGGACATGCCGGAGGCGGCATTGGCGGAAGTGGAAAAGTCGAACACGTCGCCCGCCGTCGGCGCACCGGTGACGGTCACCGCAAAGCCGCCGTCCAGATTGATGGGCGTGCCGGCGTAAGTGAACGACCCCACGCTTTGCCCGGTGGTCAGGTTCACCACGTCAAAATCGGTGGCGGAGGTGAACGTCAGCCGGAACTTGTCGGTGGACGTGGTGGTCGGGCTGGCGTTGGCGATGGTCACACTACCGGTGCCGGAGTTGGCGGAGTTGGCCGCCGTGGTCACGGACAGTACGGTGAAGAAATCGTTGCCGGTACTGCCGTCCAGGCCGATGCCTTCCTGGTGCACGCGGTTGACCTCGGTCACGATGCTGGCGGCCAGCCGGTCCAGCCGGTCGAGAGCGCCGGCCACTTCCGTGTCGCGCATGTCGAGCAGGCCGCGCACCTCGCCACCCTGGATGGCGGAGGTGATGTTGACCGTGGCGCCCCCGGCATCCTGAATGGAGATATCCAGCAGGCCGCTGTTGTTGGAGTTGGCCTGTGTGCTCAGGGTGAAGGTCCGGTTGCCCAGCACCAGCGGCGTGCCGTCGGACAGGGTCAGGTTCATCTGGCCGTCACCGGAAGAGATGCGCGTGATGTCCAGTTTCTGCGACAGTTCTTTCACCAGCTGGTCGCGCTGGTCCATCAGGTCGTTGGCGGCGAACCCGGTCAGGTCTGTATTCGGGATGATTTCGTTCAGCCGCGCGATCTCGGTGATCAGGCCGTTGATCTGCGTCACCTCGTCATCGATTCTGCGGTTGAGGTTCAGCCGCTCCTCGGTCAGGGAGTTGCCCAGCTTGTTGAACGTTTGCGTCAGCGAGGCGCCCGCGGAAATCACGTTACTGCGCTCGGAAAATCCGGTGGGGTTGTTGGCCAGGTCGCCGAGCGCGCTGAAAAAGTTGCTGAGCTCCCCATTGAGGCTGACGCCTTCGGTTTCGTTGAGCAGGACTTCGAGGTTTTCGAACACGTCGCGGCGCACGGTGAAATTGCCGAGGCTCTGGTTTTCGCTCAAAATCTGGTTGAACAGGAACTGGTCGAACGAGCGCGTGATGCCCGTGGCGCGGACGCCGGTGCCGATCTGCCCCAGGTTGAAATTGCGCGGGGTGTTGGGTTCCAGCGTCACCGTCTGGCGGCTGTAGCCCTCGGTCTGCACGTTGGCGACGTTGTTACCGGTCACCTCGATGGCCAACTGCTGGCTTTGCAGTCCCAGCTTGGCGGTGTTCAGAATGCTGAAGATGTTCGACGTCATGGATGCGATCCGTCAGATGTTGGTGCTGATCAACCCGCTGGTCAGCGGAACCTGGTCCGTTTTGCCGTCGGCATGATAGGGCGCGTAGCTGGAATCCGCCTTGTACAGGACGTTGATGGATTCCTTCATCGACATCGCCGAGCGTTCGATCAGCCGCCGGTTCATCTCGTTCATCTTTTTGATCTTGCTGATTTGTTCCTTCATGCGTTTCTGGCAGAGGATCATCGACATTGACCACTGGTTGTTTTTGAACTGCGCGATCCTGCGGAGCGTTACCTTTTCAACGGGGATGTTCCAGTGTTCCGCCATCTGGCGGAGAATGGCCTCGCGTTTCTGATTGAGCTCGCCCACCTGCGTCAGCAAAGCCTCTTTCCGTTCCAGGGTTTTCATGAGACGGTCGCGGGAAAATTCCGTCACCGCACTCCACTCCTCGCCGAAGATCTTGATGAGCCGGTCATACAGCTCGATCTTCTGCTCCAGAATGGTATTGAGCGCCTGATACAACTCTTTCATGACACACCTCCCAAAGGGGTCCTGCTACAGAACCGGCAGACTCCGGCTCATTTGATCGTAAAGGGTCTGGGCCAGGCCAATGCTCTGGTGCTGGACCACTTCCTTGGACAGTTCCTCATCGAGCACCGCTTCGTACTGCTGGCTGGCGAAGCCTTCCAGCAATCCGGTTTTGTTGACGGTCTGGCGCATGGCTTTCAACATCTGATGGATCAGCAGGCCCTCGAACTGGCGCGAGACCTCCATCAGTTTTTCCGATTCCTGCTTGCCGCCCGATGCCTTTTCGCCTTCACCGCTCTGCTTCACCTGCGCCAGCGTCTGCGAGAAAGATTGTGTCAGCGCTTTCGCCGGGTTCAGTGTCGGCACCTGCTCGCCCAGCCGTTTGGCCTGGTCGGCCGCGTTGGGTCCCAGCGGGTTGACGGGTGTGTGCATCGGGATGAAATCCATGTCGCTCGTCCTTCCTTTATTTCTTATCGGCAAATCCGCGGCCCAGGAGGACCGGTTTTTCAGGATTCAACCCTTTCCTAGCAAGCCCGGTGCCAAAACCCGAAAAATCTTCGATTAGCCTGTAACAGGTTATAAACAGGTGGTTTATGGGTTTGGGTCCGAGCCAGTCCAAATGCGGGAGGGGGCAGGCGTGGAGGGGGAGGGGCAAATATTTCCAGATGGCAGGGAAAAGCTTTCCCTTTTCCTTCAGGACCCGGATCGTGCGAAAAATACGACGGGCGGCTTGTATTCGGATGGGTCCATGCACAGGGTAGCACCGCCCGGAGTTTTCCTGTATAAAGGATACATTCCTGTTTTTTTTAACTTACGGCGGTTTGAATATGAAGAAATGGATCCTCATGGGGGCGCTCCTGTTGGCAATGACGGCGGCCTGCGACAACACGCAGACGACGGTGGAAGAACAACCCCTGCAATTACCCGAAAAAGAGAAAACCTGGGTGAAGACCGAGGAGGTGGAGATCACCAAGGACAAGGTGGCGGCGAACCCGGAACCCACCTTGAAAGCGGAGGTGGATCCGGCTCTGAAAGACACGTTGACCAACGTGGATGTCAGCGTGCAGGTGGCGCAGATCAATTCTGCCGATTCCTGCCATGCGGTATTGGAACCGATGGACAAAGCCCGCAAGGCGGTGCAGAGAGAGGGCGGCATGTGGCATGCTTTCGAGCGGAACGAAAAACTGCGCCCCTTTTCCGATACCGGTTTTCAGATCGACAGCAACATGAACAAGCTGTTCTTCGCCCTCAGCTATCTGTGCAAAACCGCCAAGGGCGTGCCCATGACCGGGCTCGCCATCACCGTTGACCGGATGATCGAGAGCAGGGGAGTGGAAGGCACCAGGAAACACATGATCCAGCTGGGCAATCCGGAGTCGGTGACCGACCAATGGATCAAGTATGCACAGGAAGCAAAACGCATCGCCGACCGCAACATCCCGTATGAAGAAGTCGGGCGGCTGGTTCTGCAAACCAAACCGTTGATTGACCTGTACCAGGAACTGCTGGCGCGCAAGGTGGATGAAAGCAACGAGCAGAAGTTCCTGTCCGATAGCGTCACCCTGCTGGACGTCATCCATTCCCGCATGTCGGGGGAAAGCCACCTGGCGATGGCGCGCACGGAAGACCTGCAGGTTCCCTACGAAAAATTCCGTAACGAAATGTGACCTCCCCCGCGGGGGTCACTGTCCTTCCCGCACCTCGATGTAGTACCACTGCGCCTTCGGGCTGGTGGAAAAGGTCCGGTACGTTTCATAACTCTGCGCCGGCAGTTGGACGCGATCCCAGTTGGAAGTTTCTTCCGTCGGGCTCCGGTCCTTGTCGAAGAACCGCGCGCGCGCCTGCACCTGCAGGGGATAATCGGTGTGGTTGCGGATCTGCATCCACACTTCCAGCGTGCCGGTGGCCGTGGGACGCGAGTTGTGTTCCGTAATGGAAACCTTTTTCTTGCCTGGGGCGTTCATCGGCACGGAGGGTTCCGGACCCAGCCGGCTGCCGCGGCAGTAGTTCAGCCATTCACTGCGCCGTTGCAAGCCTTCATCGAGAAAGCGGACGCTGTTCATTTTGATGGCGGCGTCGGCTTCGCCTTCCGCCAGGATGCGCGGACACGGGTCCGTGGCACATCCGCTCAACCAGCCCGCCGCCACAAGGCAGGCAATCAGGGTTCCCGATCGGTTCATGCGGCCTCCGATAAAATGTTGTGAATGAGTCATTGTCATTTTTTGACGAGGGCGGAACGGGAACGGGCCCACACCAGCCCCGTGCCGCCGTGTGTTTTTAAAATGGGACGCTGCGTGGACAGGGCAGTCTGTTTCTGTCCATTTGCGTCTTCAAACCAGAGGCCCACCTCTCCCCATTCCGCGGGATCGACTTTCATGGTGAGCGCATGCACGCTGTCCGGCAGGTTGTTCCAGTAACGCGTGTCGGCCTGCGTTTTGGTGTTGGCGGCCAACGCCATCTGCGTCGCCCCCACCAGCCCCAAGGCACCGGCGGCAATCTGGAACGTGCCGGAGTTTTCCATGAGCGGCGCCATGATCATGGTCTTCGAGGCGATGTCGGTCAGCGCCGAGCCCATCACGGCGTTGGTCTGGCGGAAATACACCTTGCCTTCCAGAATCTTGTCGAACTGCCGCCCGCCGCGGGAAGTGGCCTGCCAGTAGATGTCTTCCATCGGATACGTATCGTAGGTGTTGCCGTTCAATTGCAGGTGCGCGCGGGTTTCGACAAAGCCGCGTCCCCGGCGGAACTTCAACTCGCCGTGGCCGATGCCGTCCGATATCTTGCGGGGCGAGGTGCCGGTTTCGACCAGCACCAGCACGTTGTCATCGTCGCCGGGAACTTTAAAATCCGGGCGGAAGCGCTTCACTTCTTCGTACGCCATGCGGGCGAGGTCGTGGTCGCCCAGTTTCTGCGACACCCAGCCCTGCAGGAAGATGAGCAGGGCGAAGTCACAGCGGTTCTGTTCTTCCTCGGCGAAGGCATCCTGCAGGACGCCGCCCTTGAACGACGCGCGCGCGTTTTCCAGGTCGCCTTCGATGAGGTACAGCAGGCCGCGGTAGTAGTAGGCCATGGCGCGTTCATACGGCTCGCCCTTGAAATCCTTGCGCCCTTCCTCGTACCACAGACTGCGCGCGTTGCGGGCGGTTTCATCGTCGGCATAAATGGTCTCGATGTTCAGCAGGGCGCGGTCGAGGGATTCGCGGGCCAGCGAGTAGTGACCGAGTTCCATGGCGGCGAGGCCGACGCGCATGTCGTTCAGCACCTGGTTGCGCGGACCTTCGGTGAGCGCTTTGCGGTAAAGGGTGTGCAGGACGGCGGGTTTGTCCTGGAGATAGGCGTTCATCGCTGCGTCCGAGACGTGCGCCTTCTGCGAGGTGGGGCCGCAGGCCGGAAGCAGGAGCAAACTAAGCGCCAATGCACCGAGGCGGCGTTTCAGGTTGCCGGCAATGGAGCGGGCGTCACCGGTAGATGATATCGTCCCGCGCAGATTTGCGAAAATCATAAATCCCCGTCCACACAATGGCGCTGTTGTTCAGGTCCACCATTTCAAAAATGATCTGATGATAACGGGAGGTCCGTCCGGTGGTGGGATTGATCTGGTCGAGGGTGGTGATGCGTCCGCCCAGCCGGTAGTCGCCGGAGAGCAGGCTGGCACCGCGTCCCTTGTAAGCGGTCTCTTCCTTCACCATGCCCTCGTAATGACGGCCGACGAACACCATGCGGCCCTGCGCCGCGCGGTTCAGGTCCACGCGCAGGCGGTCGGTGATGATGTTCTTGTTGATGCGCGACGAACTTTCATTGCGGAAAAACTCGGCGTCGATGATGACTTTGGGCGGCGTCTTGGCGCCGGCGAGCGACGGGTTGGTCAACATGTCGCGCATCATCTTGTCAGTCATGGCGCGGATGTCCTGCGATTCGATGCCCACGCCCGCGAGTTGTCCGGTGGAATTCGGGTCTTCATACACCGTGGGGCTGCCCGGTGCGTTTTCGATGGTGGACGCGGAATAGGTGGCGCACCCGCCCAGCAGGAGCAGGCCGATTGCCAAAGGGAACCCAAGTCTGACCGATCCGTTCATGAGATCCATTCCTTCTTTGATTAAGAAAAGCGTGGTGTGGCCGGGTAAGTCGTCTTACCGAATGGTACCCCATAACCCGGCGGGGGGCAAAAAACTTTGGCCGCGCACTCCGGAAACGTGATGACTCCGGAATGCGCGGCCTCCGTAATGAGACGGTTTTCAGAGAATTTCAACCAGCGAGGTCAGGGCTTGTTGCCGGCATTGACCAGAGCCTGGTAGTAATTGCTTTTCAGATCGGGATAGATTTCCCAGGTTGCTTCCAGCGCCTGCTGGTAGTGCTCGTGCGTGGAGTGGCGGGCGTAGAGGTACACCGCCATGTCGTTGACGTTGTTGAACGACATGTCCGAGGTTTCGGTGATGTATTCCATGCCGCCGGAAGCCTCGATGGCGATCTTGCGGCCGGCGTATTCCCCGACCTGCGCCCCCAGGAGGCCACCGACAAACGGCACCTGCTCCAGCGCCTTCTGCCCGGCGTAGGCGCCCGCCATCTGACCGACCTTCGAGCCCAGCTGGGCGTTGATGGCTTTGTCCACCCACAACGCCAGCACGCCGTCCTGCGTGTACGGCGACATGAACTCGCCGGTGTTGTCCATGAGCGGCTGGGGCACGTTGACGATGTCCTGCGGTTTCGGTATCTGCGGACCGGCGCAGGCCGCCAGCGTGACCGCCAGAACCAGTAAAAGACACTTCTTGAACAAAGAAAAGGTTGGGTGGTTCATGACTCTGCCTCCTCAAACAGAATGAATGAATATATAAAATGCCAGTTCAGGCAAGTATGTAAGGTACAGAGGGCGTGAGTCGGCGCGGTAAAATCAATCGGCAGGCCCCTCCCCGGATGACACCGACCAAACACAGGTGAATTCGGTATGCAGAGAAAATATAAAGACTTGAGCCCAAGGGTGCAAGAAGTTTGTCGGGGTATTTCTGCTCGCAATGAGATAGTATTTCTTATCCGATACTAAGGATTTCGCTCAGGCTTTTTAGATAACAAATAGATAGAAGTAAGGAGGGGGGATGGGGGCGGTAATCGTCGTGTGAAAAAAAATATTTATATCGGAAAAGCGATTCTTGAGAAGGGGGTGGCGGTCCGTCAATCGGGCTGGGAAGGTTGCCGTGCGGGGGTGTGGGCGGGACGGGGGGCGGTCTGCGGGTCGGCTTCCAATGTGCCGGAGGAACCGGTTTGGGGATCCGTCTGCGTTTGACCCGGTTTTTCGAACTTCGGGCGCGAGCGCACCCAGGCGAGGCCGTGGCCGCGCGGGGTCATCTGCACTTCGGTTTCGAATGTGAAGTCCGATACAGCGTTGCCGTTGGGATCGACAAAACTCACCGTCACCGTGCCACTTGGCTGATTGGCATCCCTGGCGTAGGTGAACACATGCACGCTGTCGGGGAGGGTTTCCCAATACCGGTCGTCGGCGCGGGTCTGCGTGCTGGCGGCGACGCCCTGCTCGATTAGGCCGATGGCAGTGACGATGCCGGAGATGAGGAGGCCTTCGTCGCTGTCATGTTGCGCCGACAACAGCATGCCCTGCACGCCCAGTTCGGTGAGCGCCTTGCCCACGGTCTCGTGGGTTTCCTTGAAGACCACCTTGTCCTTGAGGATGGCGTCCACCACGCGGCCGCCGCGTGTCGAGGCCTGCCAGTAAATGTCCTCCGTCATGCGCGGCGAATAGGTGCGGCCGTTGACGAACAGCCGTGCGCCCTTTTCGCGGAACCCGGAGCCGCGTTTGAAGGTGAGCGCCGCCTGCCCCTCGCCCGCGGCGACCTTTACCGGCGACATGCCGCTTTCCGCCAGTACCAGCACATCGTCGCCCGGAGCGGGCGGGGTGAGGTCCGGCCGGATCTTCTGTGCTTCCTCAAACGCCGTCTTCGCCAGTTGTTCGTCGCCCAACAGATGTGACGCCCAACCTTCCAGGTAGATCAACAGCGCGAAGTCCATCTGGTATTTTTCGTTTTCGGCAAGCGCGTCCTGCAACTGGCCGCTTTTGAAACAGGCGCGCGCGTTTTCGTAGTCGCCTTCCTTCAGAAACAGCAGGCCGCGGTAGTAGTAGGCCATGGCGCGCTCATACGGTTCGCCCTTGAAATCCTTCTTGCCCTCCTCGTACCACACGCTCCGCGCTTTTTCCGCCGACTCGTTTTCCGCATAGACGGCCTCGATGCTGAGGAGCGTGATCTCGAACGACTCCGCGGCGAGGCGGTCGTGGCCCAGCTCCATGGCGCCCAGCCCGGCGCGCATGTGGTTGAGCACGAAGTTGCGCTCGCCTTCTTCCAGCACGTCGCGGTACACCTTGTGGAGCGGTTTCGGTTTGTTTTCGAGGTACGCCTGCATGACCTCTTTGGGGATTTGCTTGCGGGCGTAGCGGGTGGTGTCGCAGGCGGTGAGGAGAAAGGCGCAGAGGAGGACCAGGGTGCCGTACGCCGTGGCGCGTCTTCCCCCGGAGAAAAGACCCGGCGGCCGTGGCCGCCGTCCGGTCAATGCCAATGTGATGCGGGTTGCCGCGCGCACGTGTCCCTCCGGCTCCAAACGGTTATTGCGGATATATCTTTCAGGATAATTCAATTATTCCGAAATACCACAAGGAAAGCAACGGTCGCCGCGCAGGCGAAAGATGGATATGAAATTGGCCGTCTTAAAAGGAGTTGGTCACTTCCCGAATTCTTTCCGGTAGAGGTCGATGGAGGCATTGAGGATGCGCACGGCTTCTTCCCGGCCCAGAAAATCCTCCACCACCACTTCCTTCTTCTCCAGCTTCTTGTAGTCCTCGAAAAACCGTTTCACTTCTTCCATCCGGTGTGGCGGCAACTCGTCGATCGACTCGTAATGGTTGTATTCGGGATCGTCCATATGCACGGCGATGATCTTGTCGTCTTCCTCGCCCTGGTCCACCATCTCCATCACGCCGATGGGTTTGGCGCGCATGATGGACAGCGGGTACACGCGGTCCTGTCCCAGCACGAGGACATCCAGGGGGTCGTGGTCTTCGCCCAGCGTGCGCGGGATGAAGCCGTAGTTGGCGGGATACTGCACGGAGCTGTACAGGATGCGGTCCACCTTGATCATGCCGGTTTTCTTGTCGAGTTCGTACTTGGTTTTGGAGCCTTTGGGCACTTCGATGATAGCCGGAAACACGTCCGGCAGTTCGTCGCCCAGTTCCACGTCATGCCACGGATGAAACATAGTAGAGAGGGTTTCCTTTCTGTATTCGCACTAAGCGGTGAAGGGGTGGTGCGGTAACGGGAACGGCGGGGCCGTTCGTTGCCGTCAGTTCAAATGCGCCGTGGTGGGCTGTTTCCGGGCCGGCGTCTTGCGCGACCGGGATTTCGGCTTGGCGGCTTTTTTCTTCGTCGTGGATTTTTTGGCGGCGCGCTTGGGCTTGACCTTCAGCTTCTTCTCGAAGCTGTGTTCCAGCACGTCGTCCATCGTTTCCACGGAAATGAAGTTCAATTGTTTGCGGATGGACTCCGGGATGTCCGGCAGGTCCTTTTCGTTGTCTTTCGGGATGATGACGTTTTGGATCTTCATCCGGTGCGCGGCGAGGGCTTTTTCCTTGAGCCCGCCGATGGCCAGCACCTTGCCGGTGAGGGTGATCTCGCCGGTCATGCATACGTCACTCCGCGGCACGTTGCCGGTGAGGGCGGAGATCAGCGCCACGGCGATGGTGATGCCCGCCGAGGGGCCGTCCTTCGGGATGGCGCCTTCCGGGATGTGCACGTGCACGTCCACGCCCATATGAAAATTCGGTTTGAGTCCGAGCTGACTCGAGCGTTTGCGCACGTAGCTCATCGCCGCCTGCACGGATTCCTTCATCACGTCGCCCAGCTTGCCGGTGCTTACTACCATGCCCTTGCCGGGGGTGACGGAGACTTCGATGCTCAACATTTCGCCGCCGAACTCCGTCCAGGCGAGACCGGTGGCGACGCCGACCTCCGGCTTGTCGCGTTCGCGGTCGCCGGGGTATTTGGGTACGCCGAGCAGTTTGGAAAGCGACTGCGGCTTCACGTCCACCACCGTCTTCTTGCCTTCTTCGACGACTTTCATCGCGGCCTTGCGGCAGAGCGAGCCGATCTCCCGCTCCAGGCTACGCACTCCTGCCTCACGCGTGTATTCCTGAATGAGTTTCTTCAGCGAATTTTCGCTGATGGTCAACTGCTTTTTCGTCAGCCCGTGTTCTTTCAGCTTTTTGGGAATCAGAAAGTTTTCGGCGATGGCCAGCTTTTCCTGTTCCGTGTAACCGGGAATGCGGATGATCTCCATGCGGTCCAGCAGCGGTTGCGGGATGGCGTGCAGGACGTTGGCGGTGCAGATGAACAGCACCTGCGACAGATCGTAATCGATCTCCAGGTAATGATCGTTGAAGCTCACGTTCTGTTCCGGGTCGAGCACCTCCAGCAGGGCGGACGACGGATCGCCGCGGAAGTCCATGCTCATCTTGTCCACCTCATCCAGCAGGAACACGGGATTCGTGGTGCCGGCTTTTTTCATGGATTGGATGATCTTGCCCGGAAGCGAACCGATGTAGGTTTTGCGGTGGCCGCGGATCTCCGCCTCGTCGCGTACGCCGCCGAGCGACACGCGTACGAACTTGCGCCCCGTGGCGCGGGCAACGGATTTGCCGAGCGAGGTTTTGCCGACGCCGGGTGGTCCGACCAGGCACAGGATGGGGCCCTTGATCTTCTTCACCAGCTTCATCACCGCCAGGTGCTCGACGATGCGTTCTTTCACTTTTTCGAGACCGTAATGGTCGTCGTCCAGAATCTTTTGCGCTGTCTTGATGTTGATCTTGTCCGAGTCCTTGCCCTTTTTCCACGGGATGTCCACCAGCCAGTCGATGTAACTGCGCACCACCGTGGCTTCCGCCGACATCGGTTGCATGATCTCCAGTCGCCGGACTTCTTTCATCGCTTTTTCGTGGACGTCCTTCGGCATCTTAGCTTTTTTGATTTTCTGCGTCAGCTCGTCGATGTCGGACTTGAACTCGTCGCGCTTGCCCAGTTCCTTCTGGATGGCCTTCATCTGCTCGTTGAGATAAAACTCCTTCTGCGACCGCTCCATCTGCTTGCGCACACGGCCGTGCACGCGCTTCTCGATCTTGAGGATTTCCATCTCCGACTTGAGCGAGGAGATCAACTTGTTCAGCCGGTCCACGGGATTGTAGGTGTCGAGCAGTTCCTGTTTCTCGCTCGTCTGGAACACCATGTAGGAAGCGATGGTGTCGGCAAAGCGGTGCGGTTCCGCGATGTTGGCGATGGCGGAGATGGCTTCGAGCGGGATCTTCTGGTTGAGTTTGACGTATTGTTCGAACAGGTTCTCGATGCTACGCATCAGCGCCTTGACGTCCGGAGCGACCTGAATGTTTTCCTCGATGCGGACGACCTCGACTTCGTGGTAGTTCGGGTTGTCCTGGAAACTGATGATGCGGCCGCGTTGCACGCCTTCCACCAGCACCTTCATGGTGCCGTCGGTGAGTTTCAGGATTTGCAGGATGTTGGCGATCGTCCCCGTTTCAAAAATGTCGGCCGGGCCGGGGTCGTTGTGGTTCGCGTTCCTCTGTGTGGCGAGGAAGATGTTCTTCTGGTCGGCCATCGCCTTTTCCAGCGCGAGGACGGACTTGTCCCTTCCCACGAACAATGGGATGACCATGAAAGGAAATACCACAATGTCCCGCAGGGGAACCAGCGGAAGAATAGTCCGTTCGGATGTCATAGAGGTCAACTGGCTTGTTTCTGGTTCTGGTACACCATCAACGGTTTTTCCTGATTGGTGATGACTTCTTCGTTGATGACGACTTCTTCCACGTCTTCACGGGACGGCAGGTCGAACATGATTTCGAGCATGACTTCTTCGAGAATGGAGCGCAGGCCGCGGGCACCGGTCTTGATGCGATAGGCTTTCTCGGCGACGGCGCGGATGGCGCCCTCGGTGAACTTCAGCTTGACGTTTTCGAACTCGAACAGCTTCTTGTACTGTTTGATGAGCGCGTTCTTCGGTTCGGTCAGCACCTGCACCAGCCCGTCCACGTCCAATTCGCTCAACGTGGCGGTGATGGAAAGGCGGCCGACGAATTCCGGGATCAATCCGTACTTCAGCAGGTCTTCCGGTTGTACTTTCTCCAAGATTTCGGTCATGTCGTGGGTGTCCTTGCTGACCAGTTCCTGACCGAAGCCCATCGTCTTCTTGCCGATGCGGTTGCGGATGATCTTGTCGAGGCCGACGAACGCGCCGCCGCAGATGAACAGAATATTGGTGGTGTTGACCTGCAGAAACTCCTGATGCGGATGCTTGCGTCCGCCCTGCGGCGGAACGCTGGCGTGCGTGCCTTCAATGATTTTGAGCAGGGCCTGTTGCACACCCTCGCCGGAAACGTCGCGCGTGATCGACGGGTTCTCCGACTTTCTGCTGATCTTGTCCACCTCGTCGATGTAGATGATGCCGCGCTCGGCCTTCTCCACATCGTAATCGGCGGCCTGCAACAATTTCAGGATGATGTTCTCGACGTCTTCGCCGACATAGCCCGCTTCCGTCAGCGTGGTCGCGTCCACAATGGTGAACGGCACGTCGAGAATGCGCGCCAGGGTCTGCGCCATCAGCGTTTTGCCGGAGCCGGTGGGGCCGATGAGCAGGACGTTGCTCTTCTGCAATTCCACATCTTCCATGTCGATGCCCGCATCGACGCGTTTGAAGTGGTTGTGCACGGCTACCGACAGGATCTTCTTGCATCGCTCCTGACCGATGATGTACTGGTCCAAGTGCGTGTAGATATCCTTCGGCTTGAGCAGGTGCTTGAAATCTTCGGTCTTTTCCTGCGCCCACTCCTCGACCATGATTTCATTGCACAGCTCGATGCACTCGTCGCAGATGTAAACCGTGGGGCCTGCTATCAGTTTTTTGACTTCTTCCTGGCTCTTACCACAAAAAGAACAACGGTAGTTACCCGAGTTGGAAGTTTTCTTAGCCATGAATGCCTCCGAGTGCGTCCGCTAATGGGGGAACCTTGCGGTTCCTTCGATCTGTCGAACTAATTCTCGATTCCTTTGGACAGGTCTTTCGATTCAGTGCGGCTGGTGATGACATTGTCGATCAGTCCGTATGCCTTGGCCTGTTCACCGGTCATGAAATGATCGCGTTCCGTATCGCGCCGGATCGCATCTTTCGTCTGGCCGGAATGCTTGGCGAGAATGTCGTCCAGCGTGTTGCGCACCTTCAGAATCTCTTCCGCGTGAATCTGGATGTCCGTGCTCTGCCCCTGGAACCCGCCGGAGGGCTGATGAATCATGACCCGCGCGTTGGGCAGGGCGAAGCGTTTTCCCTTCGTACCCGCAGTCAAAAGCAATGCTCCCATGCTTGCCGCCTGGCCGATGCAGATCGTCTGCACGTCCGGCTTGATGTACTGCATGGTGTCGTAAATCGCCAGACCGGAGGACACGTGTCCGCCGGGGCTGTTGATATATAGATAAATGTCCTGGTCCGGCTCGTCCGATTCCAGAAACAAAAGCTGAGCGATGATCAGGTTGGCCATGTGGTCTTCGATCTGCTGGCCTATAAATATAATACGATCTTTCAGCAGGCGGGAATAGATGTCATACGATCTTTCTCCGCGGCTGGTCTGCTCGACCACGATGGGGACCAACTGGTTGGTGATCTGGTTGTAGATGTCTTGTCTCATAGGCACACAAATTCACTTTCTATATGAATGGTGACGCAAACAGGCGTGTTTATGACGGAAATTCCTGCGAGATACAAAAGGATCTTGCCGGAGTAGGGGATAAACTGAAAGGGTAATCATTACAATTAATTATCTTTTTTAATATCGGCGCTGTCAACCATTTCTTCCTGCAGTTGAACCTGGTCCAACAGCTTCTCCAGGGTTCGGTCGCGGCGCATCCGGTTGTGGAGTCTCAGCAACGCGCCGGATTGGGCCCATTCCTGCTTCATTTTCTTCAGGTCCTTGATCTGCAAAAGGGACATGAATACTTGCAGTTCCCGGTCGAGTTCCTGCTCGCTGACCTCGATGGCCAGCTCGTCCGAAAACTTGTTGATGACCAGTTCCTGCTGAAGCAGTTTCATCGCCTGCTCGCGGTGCTTTTTCTGGTCCTCATCGGTCAACGTCACATGGTCGGTCTGGTGCTCGTGCACGTGGCCCGCGGCATCCTGTTGTTTTTCCTTATTGACCATGAACTTGATCTGTTCCTGCACCAGCTTTTCCGGCACGTCGATCGAGCTGACGTCGGCCAGTTTGTCGGCGAGGGTTTTCTGCGCTTCCACCCGCGCCTGCTTGCGGTGGTGTTCTTCCAGTTCGGCGCGGATGCCTGCCTTGAGCGCGTCCAGCGTTTCGTAGTTCTTTTTGGGATCCACGGTCTGGGCGAAGGCGTCGTCGAGTTCCGGCAGTTTCTTCACTTGGATGCCTTTGAGCGTGACCGTGAACTCCACTTCCTTCCCCGCCACTTCCTTGTTGGGGTGGTCGTCCGGCAGGGTGAGCGAAAACGAGCGCGTCTCGCCGATCTGCATGCCCAGCACCTTGTCGTCGAAACCGCCGATCAGGTGGCCGCCCACCTGCACCACATAATCCTCGCCCTTGCTGTTCTCGTAGGGCTTGCCGTCGCAGGTGCTTTCGAAATCGATCTTGATGAGGTCATCCTTGGCGATGCCGCGGTCGGTGACGGTTTCGTTCACCGCCTTCTGCTCGCGGTAGGACTCCAGCGTCTGGTCCACCTGCTCGTCGGTGACCTTCGGCACCTTGAGCGGCACCTCCAGCTTGCTGATGTCCGGCGCGGAGAACTCCGGCAGGACCTCCACGTTGGCGGTGACGGTGATGTCCGTCCCCTCCTCGGCGTTGATTTCCACGATGCTGGGCTCACCGATGGCGTGCAGGTGGTTGTCCTGGATTCCCTGGTTGATGCTCTCGGAGACCATCAGGGTCAGCACTTCCTGTTTGACCTCCGGGCCGAAGCGCTTTTCCATGATGGACTGCGGGATTTTGCCGGGCCGGAAGCCGGGCATTTTGACCTGGTGGCTCAGTTTCTTGTAGTACGCGTTGACCTGGGACTGGTAGTCGCCGAGTGGAATCTCGATCTTGAGTTTCCGGTTGCACTTGTCGATTTCTTCAACTTCACATTTCATGATTCGGTTCGTTTCCGGGTGAATGGATAAGGGTTCCGGGCATGCGAGAGGGGGGAGTCGAACCCCCACGGTTGCCCACTGGATCCTAAATCCAGCGCGTCTACCAGTTCCGCCACCCTCGCAAAATTCAAAAGGAAAATTAGACCACCTTTTCCGGGGACTGTCAACGAAGGGGGCCCGGGGCCTCTGGCGGGGCCTCGGCGGTGCCGGATTCCGGGCTTGCGGGGAACAATCCCAGCCCTTTTTTCTCCTCCAGAAGCTGGTTGGCGAGAAGCAGGCCGGTGGCGGACCAGGTCTGGTACAGGTTGGCGCGCCGGCCGATGAGCCGCCCCATGCGCCCGTCGTAATACTCCGGCCAGCGGTCCTTCGGCAGGCGGTTGCAGGCATGCTCGAAAGCCGTCTCCGCCAGATCGTCGCGCCCGGATTTCAGGGCCGCTGCCACGAACGGCCACAGGAGCACCGGCCAGTTGCCGCCGTTGTGGTACGACCACGCGGCATTCTTGGCGTCGCTTCCGGTCAGCATCTGCCAGCGCACGCCTTCCAGTGCCGGAAAGCAGATCTTGATTGGCATGGCGCCGATGAGGTCGTCCCAGTTTGCGGTGTACAGATTGAGGATGCTCTGCGATTGTTCCGGCGTGGCCAGGCCGAACAGGATGGCCAGCAGGTTCCCCTGCGCGAAAAAGCGGAAATCCATGCGCCCCGGACCCAGGTTGCCCACCAGGTAGCCGCCTTCTTCCGGAAGCCAGGTGCTCAACCAGTCGGGGATCGACTCGGGATAAATGTTCAGCATGTTCACACTGCCGGAACCGAACTCCTCGGTTTTGAAACGGTGGATCTCGCTCAGCCGCTCGATGTCCAGCCAGTAGAAAATGCGGACGTAGGTGCGCAGAACCTTGATGCGCTCCTCCGCCATGCCGCGCAGTTTGCGGCAGGTGTCGTCGGATTCGGGGAGCAGGTCGAGGAGGGTCTGCAACAGCCCGTAAAACAGCGCCTGCACCTCCAGCGGGTGGCCATAGACACCCATGCGGCGGTCGATCATGAAGCCGCCGTCGGGCACGAGGAGCGTCGGGAACACCTCAAAGGTATCGCGTAAAAATAATTCCAGTGTCTGCCGCATGCCGCTCTGGAAACGGGGGGTGTGGGCCAGCTCGCGGTCGCCGGTCTTGCGCACGTACGCGCCCAGCAACAGCACCCACCACATCATGGAATCCACCGGCGCGACGCGGCCGATGGCGCGGTCGCCGAAGTCGGACACCAGTGTCTCCGCGCCGTCGTCGGTTAGCTCGATGTGAAAGCTGGCGGGCATGACGCCGGGGTGGATCTGGTGGCCACTCACCTGCCTCTGCTGGTTGCGGAGTTCCAGCACGATCTCCAGGAAGTTTTTGACGATGTCCGGCTTGCCTTCGTTCAAAAACACCAGCGCCGCCGGAAAGAAATCGCGGATGAAGCAGTCGGCGTAGTTGGGCGAGGCGAGGTTGGGGTCGCGCGCCGCGGCGGTGCCCACGGGCCGGCCCTTGTGATAAATGATCGCGTCTTCCAGCAACTGCCGCGCTTCTTCGATGGGAGAGGGGGTCATGTGCCTTCGTGCGAGTGAATTCAGGTAGGAATAGTGTATAGGCAGTCGATGGGCAAAGGAAAGGCTTTCATAAAAATTCATGCCGCATCGTGCGGATGCGCGGCAGGGGGCCGCGGGAATGAGGGTTTGCCGGTGGCGTCAGGTGGATTTGCGCGTCCGGCCTTTGTTCTCGCGCGAGGCCAGCAGGCTGTCCGGCGGGTAGTAGCCCTGTGACACGGTTATGTTCGGGTACACCCAGGACTGTTTGCCCAGCAGGACGCCCGGACACAGCACCGCGTTGCACCCGATCTCCACATGGTCGCCGATGACCCCGCCCAGTTTTGCCATGCCGGATTCGATGACCTCGCCGTCGAATTCCAGCGTCATCGGCGGAAAGGCGACGTCGATTTTATCCTGCGGCGAGCGGAAACGCAGGTTGGCGAGCTTCGATCCCGCGCCGAGGTTCACGTAACTGCCGATGATGCTGTCGCCGATGTAATTGAAATGCCCGGCCTCGGTGTGGTTCATCAGAATGGAGTTCTTGATCTCCGTGTTGTGACCCAGCACGCAGTGGTCGCCCGCAAGCAACGTGCCGCGCAGGTACGCGCCCTGCCGCACTTCGCAGTGATTGCCGATGACGGCCGGGCCCTTGATCACCGCCGTCGGCTCCACCACCGTGCCCGCGCCGAAATACACCTGCGCCGGTTGGATGTACGTGGGTTCCTGAAATTCGATCCACCGTTCCACCAGCAGGGCGGGTTCGGGAAAGCGGCTGAGGGTTTTTGCCGGGAGCAACCGCATGCCTTCCAGTCCCTGCATGCAGTGGACCGAATCAGGCAGGCAGTCGAGGATGTTCTGGATCGATGCCTTGAGCCGCGTCAGCGGTTCCCACACGCGGTCGATGCCGTCGAACACCGCCTTGTGTTCGAACTCGTCGAGGTGATCGAAAAATGGAGTGAGGTCGCGCATGGAGGGATCTCGCTTCACGGGTGGGCGGCGCTGAGTTTGTCAGCCCTCAATATACCATTTCCCCCGTGGCGTTAAAACGAAACCTTTCAGCGTGAGGCGGGTGAAACCCTGCTTGCCCATCTCGCGAAGCACGCGCTGGGCGCTGTCTTCGCTTGCCTTGGGCGCGGCCAGCGGTGCCTGGCTCATGCGTTGCAGGAGGTCCTGCTCCACGGTGTGCAACGGATGCGCGCTGTCCTTGAGCGACTGCATCAGCAGGCGGAGGGTGGCCTCGCCGATTTCGTTCAGCGCTTTGGCGTTTGGCTTTGCGCCGCGCAGGTTGACGCCGATCTTGTTTTCCGTTCCCGAATTGCGCACGAACACCGCCGCCTCGCGTCCGTCGGCGGAGGTCATCGCCACGTACAGCATGTCCGGGTCTTCGCCGAAGCGCACCGTCTTGCAGACGAAGCCCAGCTCCTTCGCCTGTTTGCGGATGAGCGTCAGCACGCGTTTCCACACCGGCGAATTGTGATGAAACTCCGCCTGTTTCACATAATAGGCATAGAGCGTTGCCTTGAAGCCGGGCGCGAACGGTTTGGCGAGCACGGAGTAATACCGGTTCGCCGGTTTGTTTTGCAGAAGCGATTCCGTGGCGGCGAAGGTGTTGAGCGCGCTTTTGAGTCCGTTGCCGCAGAACACGGGCACGCGCCCTCCCGCCTGCGTGTTCATCCAGCCGAGGGTGATGTTGTGCCCGGTCTCCTCGCTCCCCACCGCGAAGGCAAGGGAAAGCGGCGCGTCCGCACGGCCGCCACCCAGGCGGTCGATCTCTCGTTCCAGCGTTTCAAACTGCGCTACGTCGAAACGTCCGTCCGCTTGCAAGGCGTTCAATTTTTTTTGGAGCGGCGCTTTTTGTTTGGCTGGCAACGATTGGATGCGGGTGTGGGCGATCATCATCGCGATGCGGTACAGGATCCATTTGTCGCCGACGGCGGAGAGCTGGCGTTTCAATCCCAGTTTCTGTGCGGCGATGCCGGTGTTCAGATCGCTTTCGACGGTGTGGATGTACGCGGCGTTTTTGTAGCGGTCCGGCTGCTTTCCAACGAGGTATGCGGCCTGGAGGTATGCGGTTTCGTCGCCGCTCGACACAGTCAGGTGGTCCTGAAATGGATCGTAGTCGAGCCGGTAGAAGCGGTCGCCGTCGGCGTCGAATACGGCACCCGCGATGCGCCGCTTGCCGTTTTGAATTTCCGCCCGGTGCCTGCGTCCCAGTTGGAACAGCTTCACCACCGCCTTGTGCTTGCGGAACGCGCCGGATCTGGAATCGATCTCCTCCGCCGTGATGGTGCGGTGGCCTTCCAGGTCGGCGACGCCGCTGTTCACGTTCACATGCCCGTCCATGTGCGTGTTGGTCTCGATGACCCGGCCGAATCCGGCGCGGCGCAACACGGCGGCGGCGATTCCTGTCAACGCGCCGCAGGCCGGGTCCACCACCAGCGTGATGTTTTTAAAACGTGCGGGATCGTCCACCCAGCTGTTTTCCGGATCGAGGGAAAAGTGCAGAAACAGGTCGAGCGCCGATTCATGCCGGTCGATGCGTTTCCCCTGCAACGGATGATTGACGAGCGGGGGTGCGTCCAGAAGCGCGCGCGTGAGGGCGATGTCGTTTTCCGGCAGGAGCTTCATGCCGCGGTGCGCGAGGAAAATCTTGATGCCGTTCTGGTCCTTCGGGTTGTGCGAGGCGGTGACCATGAAACCGCCGTCGGCGTTCGCGTATTGCACGTACATCGGGACCAAGGGCGTCGGCGCAATGCCCAGCACGTGGGCGTCGGCCCCGGCCTTGCGGATGCCGCGCACCACCGCCTCGTTGAACTTGCCCTCGATGTCGCGCGGATCCCACGCCACCGCAAACACCGGGCGTGTGTCGCGGCGCCGCTCTTTAAGCACCGTCTGCACGTGGGCGTAGGCGTACTGCTCCATGAACAGGTCGGTGATGACGCCTTTTTCAAGAAACGCTTGCTGTGGTGTGAGTCCCTTGATCGAAGGGTGCGAGGACAACGCCACTTCGCGGCGGATGCCGTCGGTGCCCTGAATGCGGAACGTGTTGTGGGATGTGGTGGATTGCGTCATGCGCCGGTCGCGGGTGTTGAAAACCGCGCAATTCTAACACAAAAGGAATGTGGCTCGTAGCAGGCAGACCATGCGTTTGGGTTATCCCGCGGTGACGCGCGGCCGGCTTTGGAAGGTGAGTTCGTACTCCGCCTCCACCCACGGCACGTTCGGGATCGGCGCGTCGGCGGGCGTCGGTTTCTGGATCGGGTCGTAGGGATTGGACTCGATCGGCACGTTCTCCAGGATCGCGACGTCCGGCGTGACCGCATCGCGCCGCAAAAGGGGCAGGGTTCCCGGCGCGAAAGAGAACTGCCGGGCCGCGTCCTCCAGTGCTTTCAAGGGCGAGGCGCCGTCGGCCAACTGCGCCTTGATGGCTTCCTCGATTTCGTGGTTGCGTTCCATCAGCCGCCGGTGCGGGTAATCGGGTTTCGACAGGATCATGAACTCGAGGTGCGGCCAGTAGGTGTTGATGAAGTCGTCGAAATCCACTTCCACCTCGCGGCTCAGGCGGATGTCGCGCGCACCGTTGGGGTTGGTCTTGAGCAGATCGTTGTACACGCGCACGATGTTGTGCGTGGCGTCATACAGGATCACCCACTGGTACGTGGTGCCGCGCTCGAAGGTGCGGAAGGAGTCGAGCGACTGGATCAGCGTCACCATCAGGCTGTGCATGTCTTCCATATTCAGGAACGACGCCGACCACGGAAAGCGGTCGCGGTACCACGCCGGGACGTCCGCCGGATACGAGTCGCGTTGCGAGCCTTCGGGTTTCTGGTGATCGTTTTCGACATAGTTCAGGATGTCGTCGAGTTCCTTGTAAGCGAGGTCCAGCCCGGCGCGCACGATGGTGTAGGGAAACAACTGGCGCTGGTATTCCATATACTGCGCGAGCTCGGGATTGTCCGCCTCGCGTTTCAACCGGGGTTCGCGTTGATAAATGTCCTTGGCAAAGATAAGCATGATTGCGGAATCACATTGAATGAAGGGTGAATGGATATGCGGTTCAGCGCGGCCCGGATTTGGGTTTGAACAGGTCGCCCAGCGATTTCATGATGGCCTGTTTTTCTTCCGGCGTCATGTTTTTCACCCGCTCCTGCACTTCGCGCAGTTGTTCCGGTGTGAGCTGGGACATGGCCTTCTGCATTTCCCCTTCCAGGTTGGACAGGTTGTTGAGCCCGGGCATGCGCTTCAGCATGTCGAGCCACGACTCCGCACCGCCGCCGGGCGGGGTGTAGGCGTTCGTGGACGGTTCCACTTCCGGGTCCTTCGCCACTTCTTTGTGGTGAGGCGACGGGAACACGATGTAGTCGCCCTCGATGTGGCCGGTGATCTGTTCGTTCTTCAGGTTGGCCAGCACGGTCTGGAGCGCGGTGCCGTGGTCCTTGCAACTCTGGTACACGGGCTTGAACGGCAGTTTCACCGTTTTCTCCGGGTACCCATTCTTTTCGATGGAATACTTGATGTTGGTTTCTACGGTGTGGGTGTCGGTCATGAATCTGCTTTATGGAAATCGAGAAGGCCCGCGCGCGCCGGACGTGTTCCAATGCATGAAACCCGCCGCGCCATTTCTGCAAGACGTGCGTTCCGGTTTGATTTAAGAATTTGGCCTCATTTTAGTACATCCCGCGCCCAGACCCAAATAAAACCCCAAAGCCTGAGGCTTTTCACAACGGTGCGGGCTTTTCGGCGTACAGGGAGCACGCACGAGGGTTTTGGAAGGCGTTCAACATTTGTGCTAGAATTTTCGCAAATAACAGGAAACGGAACCATCCACCCATTTTCAATCATTCAACCTGGGTCTCCAGGGGGAGGTGTCCATTATGAAAAAGCGAATTGGTGTGGTGCTGGCCGGATGTGGCGTGTTTGACGGATCGGAAATCCACGAAGCCGTCATCACTCTCCTGACCATCGACCGCAACGGAGCGGAGGCGGTGTGTATGGCTCCGAACGTGGACCAGATGCACGTCATCAACCATCTCACCGGAGAAGAGGCGAAGGGCGAGAGCCGTAACGTGCTGGTGGAGTCGGCGCGCATCGCCCGCGGCGAGATCAAGGACATCACCACGGTGAAGGCGGATGACCTGGATGCGATCATTTTCCCCGGCGGCTTTGGCGCGGCCAAGAACCTGTGCGACTTCGCGGTGAACGGGGAAAACTGCAAGGTGCATCCGGAAGTCCAGCGGCTGGTGCGCGAATTCAAGGACAAACAGAAACCGCAGGGCGCGGTGTGTATCGCTCCGGCGGTGATGGCGGGCATCTACAAGGATACCGGCATGCACCCGACGCTCACCATCGGCAACGACAAGGGCACCAGCGGCAAGATCGTGGCGATGGGAAGCAAGCACCAGGACTGCGCGGTGGAGGACATCGTCATCGACCAGGCGGCGAAGATCGTCACCAGTCCGGCGTACATGCTGGGCAAGAGCATTTCGGAAGTCGCCGCAGGCATCGAAAAGACGGTGAAGGAACTGATCAAGATGATCTGACGGTGCGCCGTATCGTCTCTGTGAAAAACAAAAAGGGTCCGGCTGATTTGCCGGGCCCTTTTTTTGTTTGCGCTCTGCGCGGTCAGATTTTGTGGTGTTGCAGAATCTGGTCGAGGGTGTTGGTGGTGGACAGGCCCTTGACGATGGGCACCAGCGCCACCCTGCCGCCGTAGGCTTCCACGATTTCGCGCCCCACCACTTCATCGATTTTGTAGTCGTTGCCTTTGACCAGGACATCGGGCCGGAGTTCGCGGATCAGGTTTTCCGGCGTCTTTTCGTTGAAGATGACGATGTAGTCCACATCCTGCAAGGCGGAGAGAATATTCGCGCGCTCCTGCTGGTTTTTGATGGGGCGGCTGGGTCCCTTGATGGCGCGCACCGATTCGTCGCTGTTGAGGCCGAGGATCAGGATGTCGCCCATGCGCCGGGATTTTTGCAGGAACTCGATGTGCCCGCCGTGGATGAGATCGTAACAGCCGTTGGTGAACACCACTTTCTTGCCGATGTTCTTGGCGAGGCTGACGATCTTTTTCGCTTCCTCGACTTCGAGAATGGTCGGCGACGTGCGCAGCATGTCTTCCTGCAGAAACTGGTTGAGCTCGTTCAACGTGACGACGGCGGTGCCGATTTTGCCGACGACGATGCCCGCCGCCATGTTGGACAGGCGCGCCGCTTCCTCGAAGGTGAAGCCGCTGAACAGCGACATGCCGAACACGCTGATCACCGTATCGCCGGCGCCGGTGACGTCGAACACCTCGCGTGCGACGGTGGGGATGTTCACCGGTTTCTTTTTCTTGCGGTAGAGGATCATGCCCTCCTTGCCGCGTGTGACCAGGATCGATTCCGCCTTCGCCAGCGAGATCAGGTACTCGGCGGCGCGGTCGAGGTCGTCCTGTGTGGCGATCTTGATCGGCGCGACGCGCTCGACTTCCAGTTGGTTCGGCGTGATCACCGTGCATCCCTTGTATTTGCTGAAGTCGGTGCCCTTGGGGTCGACCACCACGTGTTTCTTCGCGTTCTTGGCGCGGTGCATGATGGTGTGCGTCACTTTTTCGGTGAGAATGCCCTTGTTGTAGTCGGAGCAGATGACGCCGTCCATTTGCGGCACGGTTTCGTTGATGTAATTGATGATCTTCTTTTCCGTCTCCACCATGATGGGCCGGTTGTCTTCCTTGTCGATGCGCAGGACCTGCTGGTTGTGCGCGATGACCCGGATTTTGGACGTCGTTGGCCGGTGAACGAAACGGAAGATGCCGTCGGTGTGGATGTTGCGGTTGCCGATGAGTTCCAGCAGTTTGTCGCCTTTTTCGTCTTTACCGACGCCGCCGACGAGGTACACGTCGCAACCCAGCGCCACGAGGTTGTTGGCGACGTTCGCCGCGCCGCCCAGCGCCAGGTTTTCGGATTTGCTCTCCAGGATGGGCACCGGCGCTTCCGGCGAGATGCGGCTGACCGATCCCCAGATGTATTCGTCGAGAATGAGGTCGCCGACCACGAGGATCTTCAGCCGTTTCTTTTCATCAAACAGGTGCTGGAATTTGGTTTTCATCCTAGAACTCCTGGTCAAGGATTTCGCAGAGGATGTGACCGATGGTGATGTGCACTTCCTGGATGCGCGCGGTGTCGGCAGACGGCACGATGATGGGCACGTCCACCAGGTCTTTCAGTTTGCCGCCGCCCTTGCCGAGAAACCCGATGGTGACCGCGCCGATTTCCTTCGCCGCCTCCACTGCCTTGATCACGTTGCCGGAGTTGCCGCTGGTGCTGATGGCGATCACCGTGTCTTCTTTCCGCGCGAGCCCCTTCACCTGGCGGGCGAACACGTCGTCGAAACTGTAGTCATTGCCGACGCAGGTGAGGATGGACGAATCGACGGTGAGCGCGATGGCGGGGATGGGGCTGCGCTCCAGTTTGTAACGGCCGATGAACTCCGCCGCCAGGTGCTGGGCGTCCGCCGCACTGCCGCCGTTGCCCATGAGCAACAGCTTGCCGCCGTTCTCGAAACTGTGACGCACGTGATTGATGGCCTCGAGGATCTGCGGCGCCAGCGTGTTGGCGACTTCGCGTTTCAGATCCGCGCTTTCGTTCAGAAATTCCTTGATCCGGTCCATGGGGTTCCTTTGAGTTTCGCTTACAAAAAACCTTCTTCAGAAAAACTGTAATACTCCGAGCCGCCGATGATGATGTGATCGATCAACTGGATGCCGATGATCTCGCCCGCCTTGGAGACGCGGTGGGTGATTTCGATATCCGCATGGCTGGGTGTCGGGTCGCCGCTGGGATGGTTGTGGATGAGCACGATCCGCGCGGCGGATTCCTTGATCGCAGGAATCATCACTTCCCGCGGATGCACAATGCTGGCGTCCACACTGCCTTCCGAGATGGTGAGGTCGCGGATGATGTTCAGCTTCTGGTTGAGCAGGACGACTTTAACGATTTCCTTTCTGAGATTTTTCAGGAAGGGTGCGTACAGGTCCACAAACGACTGGCAGGAATTCATCTTCTGCCGCTGGCCGACGCTGTGCGCGGCCATGCGCTTGCCGATTTCCATGGCGGCCTTGATCTGTGCCGCCTTGGCCACGCCGATGCCGGGAACGGAACACAACTCGTTCACCGAGGCGCGGTCGATGCTCTGGAAATTCCCGAACTCCTGAAGGAGTTCGCGGCTGATGTCCACCGCGTTTTTCTGCGACCGATGGTCCCCCGACCCGATCAGAATGCCGAGCAGTTGCGCGTCGGACAATTTGTCTTCGCCGTAACGGACGAGCCGTTCCCGGGGACGATCATCCTCGGGCCAATGCTTGATTGAGGACGAGGACGTGGAGTTGTCTGCCATAAGAGCGCCATCATGTCTTCGGGGGTTCCATTTGTTGCTTGAAATAGTCCAGAGTGGCCCGGAGTCCCGTTTCCAGATCGACCCGGGGCTCCCAGCCAAGGAGGCGGCGGGCCTTGTCGATATTGGGCCGCCGCAGTTTGGGGTCGTCCTCCGGCAATGGTTTGTGAACGATTTTACTCTGGCTCCCGGTGACTTGCAAAATTTTCTGGGCCATCTCCAGCAGGGTCATTTCCTTTGGGTTGCCGATGTTGACGGGCTCGTTGATGCTGGAGGTCATCAGGCGGTAAATGCCGTCAACAAGATCGGACACGAAACAGAAACTGCGCGTTTGGGTGCCGTCCCCGTACACGGTGAGGTCCAGTCCGTTCAACGCCTGGTGCATGAAGTTGGGGATGGCGCGGCCATCGTTGAGGCGCATGCGCGGTCCGTAGGTGTTGAAGATGCGCACGATGCGCACTTCCTGTCCGTGGGTACGGTGGCAGGCGGTGGTCAAAGCCTCGGCATAGCGCTTGGCTTCGTCGTACACACTGCGCGGGCCGATGGGATTCACGTTGCCCCAGTAGGTTTCCGGTTGCGGGTGCTCGTGCGGGTCGCCGTACACTTCCGACGTGGAGGTGATGAGGAACACGGCGTTCTTCTCGCGCGCGAGGTCCAGTGTGTGGTGCGTGGCGTAGGAGCCGCACTTGAGCGTGACGATCGGATGCGCGTAATAATCCGGCGGGCTGGCCGGCGACGCCATGTGCGCCACGTAGTCGAGCGGGCCGTCGTACGAAAACGGTTCGGTGATGTCGTGCTCGATGAAACGGAATCGCGAATCGGTGATGTGCGCGATGTTGTCGCGCGAACCGGTGATGAAGTTGTCGAGGCATACCACCTCGTGTCCCTTATCAAGCAGAAGATCGCAGAAATGCGATCCCACAAATCCGGCGCCGCCGGTCACCAGGGTGGTTGGCATGGGTGTCCTCTATTCGGATTGGATGGGTTGCGGCGCGGACTCGAACCGGTGGCCGATCTGAACGTCATGCCCGGCGAGAAAGTCCTGCGCGTTCATTTTCTTTTTGCCCTCGGGTTGCAGTTCGGTGAGGATCAGCCGATCGTCGGCGGTGCCGATTTCGATGCCGTGTTTGGTGACACGCAGAACCGTGCCCGCTTCGTCGGTCGGTTGCCGCGGTGCGATTTCCGTCTTGTACAGCTTGAGCCGGTGACCGTTCAGGAACGTGTAGGCGCCGGGCCACGGGTTGAGTCCGCGCACCAGGTCGTGCAGGCGTTGCGCGGGCTGGCTCCAGCATACCCAGCCGTCCTCTTTTTTCAGCTTGCGGGCGAAGGTGGCCTCGTCGGGATTCTGCGGCGTGATGGGGAGCGTCCCCGCCTCCAGTTGATCGATGCTCTCCAGCGCCAGCTCCGCACCCGCTTTGGCCAGCGCATCGTGCACGTCCTGTGCGGTGTCGTTCGGCCCGATGGGCACTTTGCGGATCAACAGCATGTCGCCGCTGTCGAGGCCGGGGTCGATCTTCATCGTGGTCACGCCGGTTTCGGTTTCGCCGTTGATGATGGCCCAGTTGATGGGCGCGGCGCCGCGGTACTTCGGCAGGATGGACGCGTGGATGTTCATGCAGAAATGTTTCGGCAGTTCCAGGAAGTTGGGTTTCAGCAGTTGACCGTAGGCAATGACGACAATGAGGTCGGGTTGCAACGGTTTCAACTGTTCGACGAAATCAGGCGCGCTGGCTTTCGTGGGTTGCAGGACGTCGAGTCCGTGAGCCAGTGCGAACTCCTTGACGGGCGGCGGCTGGGCGGCGCGGCCGCGGCCTTTCGGCCGATCGGGCTGGGTGACCACCGCCTGCACGGTGTGGCGCGACGCGTGCAGGGCCTTCAGCGTGGGCACGGCGAAATCGGGCGTGCCGAGAAAGACGATGTTCATCCCGCTCCTTGCTCTTTGAGCAGTTTCTTGAATTTGCGTTTCAGCATGTCGCGCTTGGTGCGGCCCAGCATGTCCCAGAACAGCTTGCCTTCCAGGTGGTCGAGTTCGTGCTGGAACGCACGCGCGAGGTAATCTTCCACCTCGTAGCGCACGTCGTTGCCGTCGAGATCGACGCCCTTGACTTCCACGCGCTTGAAGCGCGGTACGTCGGCAACGATCTCCGGAATGCTGAGACACCCTTCCTGCCCGTCCTGCTCCTCTTCCGCCGCGGTGATGATGGGATTGACGATGATGAGGGGGTTGTGGTCTTCCTTCCTTTCGGCATCGAAACCGAAATCGACCACGATCAACCTCTGCGGAATGCCCACCTGGTTGGCGGCAAGCCCGACGCCCACGGAATCGAACATGGTTTCGATCATGTCATTCGACAGCGTCACCAGGTTGCCGTCGATATTTTTCACCGGCTCGCACTTTTTGCGGAGCACCGGGTCGAGACAATTGCGTATGTTTAATATAGACATTTGTTATTTCTTGAATTGCGGTCATGTGCCCCATGCGGAAACGGCGTATTGGCCGTGCTGGAACGTGGTGCGGTCATTATAAAGCACTTTCGGTAAATGGCCAATTTTCAGGGATCAGGAATGCGGCGGGGTGGAATCCGGTTCCTTCTGGTTGAAAGACAACAGCGCCGGGTTTTGCAGAATGTCGATGTGCAGGTTGCGGGCCTTGACCGGCAGGATGACGGTGAACCGCGTGCCTTGTCCCGGCTTGCTGTCCACCCGGATGTCGCCGCCATGCATCTTGACGATGCCGTAACTGACGGACAGGCCCAGCCCGGTGCCCTTGACCAGCGGCTTGGTGGTGAAAAACGGATCGAAGATGTTCTTCATGGTGCCCGGTGAGATGCCCTGGCCCGTATCGGTGATTTCCAGGTGGATGTTGCTTTTTTCCAGGCTGGTGCGGATGCCGATGCTGCCATGTGGCTCCGTGATGGCTTCCTCGGCGTTCTGCAGAATGTTCAGGATGACCTGCCGGATCTGGTCCGGTACGGCCTCGATGTTTTTGACATCGGAGGAGTAGCTGCGGACGAGATCGATGTTCTTTTCCTTCAGTTTCTTCTTGATCAGGAACACCATGTCCTCCACCGCTTCGTGGAAATTGAACACCTCTTTTTTATCCGACGACGGGCTGTGGAAGTTCAACAGCTTTTTAATGAGGTTGGAGATGCGGTCGCATTCCTTGATGGCGAGCGAGACGAAATCACGGTCCTTTTCCTGCAGGTTGCCCCGGCGGAAAACTTTTTCCAGCACACTGCGGATGCCGAAGATGGGGTTGTTGAACTCGTGCGCCATGGAAGCGGCGAGCTTGCCGGTAGCGGACAGTTTTTCCGCGTGCATCAACTGGCGGTGCGCGCTTTCGAGGTCGGCGGTGCGTTGTTCCACCAGTTCTTCCAGGTTGTGCCGGTACTTGAACAGCTCCTCTTCCGCTTTTTTCTTTTCCGTGATGTCCTGCACGATGGCGAAGTAAACCGGGCGTGAGGCCATTTCCGAGTACTGAATGCGCATCTCGACGGGATAGGTGGAGCCGTCTTTTCTGCGGTGGTGGGTTTCGAACACGATCTGCTGGAGCTCGCCCTGCAGGGGTTCCAGCATTTTGAAAAATTTTTCGCGGGTGAAGTGCGGTTTCAGGTCGAGGGGCGTCAACTGTGCCAGTTCCTTCATCGAATAACCCAGGTTCTGCCGCGCCCCCAGGTTGACCTGCAGGAACCTCAGGGTCTTGGCGTCGAACACGAAGATTTCATTGGACGAGTTTTCCAGGATGCGGCCCAGCGAGGAGGTGCGTTGTTCCGCGGCTTCGGTTTCGCTGATGGCGGCGGTGAGGATGAGTGTCATGATGGTCAGCACCAGCAGGTAGAACTGGAGCAGACGGAGCGAACTTTCGACCGTTTGCAGGGCCATGGGACCGCGTCCCTGCGCCGTGCCCCAGATGGCGGCCAGCGATACCAGCAGAATGGCGATCACCGCCCCCGCCTGGCGGAACCGGAACGCCGACCACACCAGCACGGGAAACAGCAGGTACACCAGCGGATAGTGCCAGTAGATCAGCCAGTCGCCGAACGCCATCTGCGTCGTGAAATAAAAGAAAAAGGCGAGCGCCGTGGCTTCCAGCGCCTGACTGCGCGTCAACCGGATCGGACCCGTCGACAGGTACACCATGAACAGGGGTGTCACGGTCAATATGCCCATGGCGTCGCCCAGCCACCAGGTCATCCACGCCGAAGCGAACTGGTCCGGCTGGAGGAATCCCCCCAGCAGGAGGCTGGTCTGCGCGAGGGTGGAATGGATGGTGGAGTTCAGCGCGCCGACGCCGAAGATGAAGATCAGGACGTCCTGAATGCGGGTCAGGGGGTTGATCGAGCCGACGCCGTACCTGAGGAGCAGGGCGCCGGTGGCGGTCTGGATAACGGCCCCCAGGGCAATGAAGGTGGCGACCGGAAAGAAACCGAGCAGGGTGAACCCCGGTACGGCGGCCATGGAGCTCCACAGAAACATTGTGAAGGTCAGCGATCCCAGCCAGATTCCGGGAAGGATGCGCGGGCCCCAGCAAAGGTATGCGCCCAAGGCGAACCCGGCGGGCGCGAACAGGGGGATGGAATAGCCGTACACGTTGGCCAGCCGCACCATGCCGAATCCGCACAGGAAATAAAGCAGGGCGGTCAGCAGGTTCCGTCCGAGGTTGCGTCGTATCCCTTGAGTGCGGGGCGCCTTCATCCCATCTGCCCTTGAGTGGTGGAATTCCTTAAATTATAGGGCGGTTCGGTCAGGGGCACCACCGTTTTCTGGAACGGCGGGATGCAGGCGGCTCATTCCAGGTATTCCACGTAGCACTCGAATTCGCCGTTGGCGGTCCAGTTGATTTTCATGTACATGGGCATTTTGGTTTCGCGGTCGATGACAGCGGTGCGCACCTGTTCCGCCGTCAGCTCCTCCGCCCCCCGCAGATCGGCGCCTTTGAGGTTGGCTCCGGACAGGTTGGTGCCGCGAAATTTCGCTCCCTGCAAACTGGCGCGACTGAGATCGGCCTTGGAGAAATCCGAATCCATGAGAATGGAACCGTGTCCTATGTCCGCCCCGGTGAACACGGTGCCGACGGCGCGTGCTTCGGTGAAATCCACTTTCGCCAGATTGGCCCCGGCGAAATTGCCCTCGTTGATCTCCGCATCAAAAAAGTTGGAGCCGCCCAGGTTGGCTTCCCGGCAATTCACGCCGATCATGTCCGCGGAAACGAAGATGGTGCCGATGAGGATGGCGTTTTGCAGATTGGCTCCGCACAGGTCGGCATAAGTGAGGTCCATGCCGCACAGGTCCACCTTGGGCAGGTGCAGGTTCGCCAGCGTGGGAATGCTGATGCGGTTTTTCCACATGGCGTTCAGAATTTCACCTTTCTTCTCCACCTCGGAGGCGTCTTTGCCCTCGCGATATTGCTCCCACAATTCGAGCAGTTCTTCTTCTGAAAGATGTCTCATTGTATTGCCTTTGGTTTATATATGATGCATTTGCGAATGATTGATTTGGGGTGTTGAAACCCCAATCATAGACTGAAATGCATTAGGAAAAAAACCCAAAAGGAGGTGGTGGGGGGAAAACGCGCTGGCCTTCGGGGGGGGCCGGCGGGGCTCAGGCGGAGGCGCCGAGCCGCCTGCCGGGAATGAGGTACTCGCGGATGTAATCCCGCACACCCTCCTCCAGCGAGGACAAACTCCGGTTGTATCCGGCATCCCGGATTTTCCGCATGTCGGCGCAGGTGTGGTACTGGTACTGGTCGCGGATGGAGGCGGGCATCTCGATGTATTCGATGAGCGGCTTCTGGTTCATGGCGTCGAAGATGGCGCGGGCCAGGTCGTTCCAGTTGCGGGCGGTACCGGAGCCGATGTTGAAGAGGCCGTTGACCTCCGGGTGATCGTAGAAGAACAGCGTCATGGCGACCGCGTCCTTGATGTAAACGAAGTCGCGTTCCTGCCCGCCGTCGGCGTATTCGGGGCGGTAGGATTTGAACAGGCGGATGCGCCCGGTGTCGCGCACCTGAAGGTGGCCTTTCAGCACCATGCTCCGCATGTCCTCCTTGTGATATTCGTTGGGACCGAACACGTTGAAGTATTTCAGGCCGACGATGTGCTTCAGCAGTCCCTCGTCGCGCGCCCACACATCGAAGCGGTGCTTGCTGTGGCCGTAGGGGTTGAGCGGTTTCAGGTCGTCCAGGCGGTCCTCATCGTCGTTGTATCCCTGTTCGCCGTTGCCGTAGGTGGCGGCGCTGGAGGCGTAGATGTAACGCGCACCCTGGTCGAGGGCGAAGCGCGCCAGCGTCTTGGTGTATTCGAGATTGTTGATGCGCAGAAACTCTTCATCGGTTTCGGTGGTGGAGGAACACGCGCCCATGTGGAAGATCGCCTCCACCTTCGGCACGTCTCCCGCGCCCACCGCTTTTATGAATTCATCGCGGTCGAGAAAGCGGGAATGGTTCAGGCTTTCCCGGTTTTTCTTTTTTTCCGGATGATCGTCCACATCGACGATCCAGAGGTCGTCGTGCCCGCGCTGGTTGAGGCTGTGCGCGAGGGCACTGCCGATGAATCCCGCTCCTCCCGTGACTATGATCATGATTACGGTTCTTTGGTTTTTTGCTGTGGGGGGGTTGATGATTTCTTGTGCATGGTGCTCCAGTCCGCATCCGGCAGGAGCGGTTGGGGCGGGGCGCCGTTGCCGGCGGACATCTTCTCCAGCATCTTCACCCGGTTGCCGGCGGCGGGGTGGGTGGAGAGGTACTGCGTCCACTCAGGAACGTTTCCTGTCTCGTCCTGCACCATTTCAAGCAGTTTCTTTTCTTCCTTTTCCAGTTTCTCGAACACGCGCACCATGCCTTTGGGATCGATGCGCGCGGCGATTATCATTTTCATGCCTTCCCGGTCCGCTTCGGTTTCCATGCTTCGGCTGAAGCGCAGGCTGTCCAGTTCGCCCGCCGTCTGCAGAACACCGCTCATCACGCTGTTGGTGTCGCCCACCATCATGGAGAGAAGCATGCCGGAAGCCAGTTGGCGGATGATACCGCGAGTCGAGTGGCGGTGCAACACGTGTTGGAACTCATGGGCGAGAACGCCCGCCAGTTCTTCCGCCGACTCGGTCTGGTTGAGCAGTCCCTGAAACACCACCACGATGCCGCCCGGCAGGGCCAGCGCGTTGATCTGGTTGGAGGGATGGATCGACACGCGGAAGTCGTAAGGCTGGTCCGGCACCGTGGCCAGCAGGCGTTCGGAGATGGCGTCCAGCATCTGTTTCTGCGTGCCCACGGCGGTCTGCGGGGCCCCGCGGAAAAGCGATTCGTACACCGTGTCGCCCAGCTTCACCTCCCACTCCACCGGTACGTTCTCGGCCACGCGGTCCGCCATGGCCGGGATGGCGAGCGTCCACACCCCGTACAGCAGAAAGGGAATGGCCACCACCGCCAGCCACAGCAGGATGCGGCGGCTGGAAGCGTGCTTCGGCCGGGACCAGAAACTGCCCAGCGCGTTCGGGGCGATGGCTTCCACCTGCTCGAGGAAGGTGGTGTCTTCCACCAGCAACTGTTCGGTAACGGACTGGGCCGGGTCTCCGGTGGTGCGCTCCAGGTGGACGGACTTTTTGCCTTTACCGGACGGGGACAATCGAATCTGCGGGTACGGCCAATCGATTTCCTGCCCGTTTTTAAAACGCAGGGTCAGGGACTGGGGCGTGGCGCGGATGAGTACGGGATGTTTGTTGGCCGTCCGGCCGTCGTAATACCAGGCCCGGAAAGCCGCCGGGGTGGCCGCCATACTGCGCTCCTTTGCGAGGTGCGGGGATCAACCGAAATCGAGTGGGATGTCCAGCGCGTCGAGTCCGCCTTCGCTGAACGCGCCGCTTTTCTGCATGTCCTGGATCACCCGGTTCATGTCGATGGCGCCTTCAAAGGACAGGTGTTTCGCCAGGAACTGCTGACGCCGGCAGATCACCCAGGCAAACCCGATGCCCAGCGTGAAGACCAGGATCAGCAGATTGCCGAACTGGAGTTTGAACATTTCCCAGCCGCTTGCGGTGAATTTGAACGAGCCGCTTCCGAAGTGCGTGTGGCTCCAGTTGTAACGCGAAAGGTACGCCTGCCACCAGGGAATGTTGAGGCCAGCCGTCAGCGGAAACAGCAACACGAACAGCAGGAATTGGCCGAAGAGGTCCTTGCCCTGCCCGGTGTAATGAAACGCCTGGTTGCCGAAGTGCGAGTTTTCGACCCAGAACTTTTTGATCTTGGCGAGGAAGAACGGGTAGTACAGGCCCACCGTGAACAGCGTCATCAGGTAACCGACGAAGTAGTTCAGCATCGCCTGGCCGCGCTTGCCGCGGAATGAAAAGCGGATGTTGCGAAGCGAGGTGCGGGTGAGACGGTAGCGGTACGCGCCGACCATGAGTGCCGGGATCAACAGCAGGATCACCAGACCTACGGCGGGCTCGACGATTTCCCGCGAGCCGGGGCCGAGGTACATCTGCAGGGCGGCGCTTCCGACACCCACGATGATCAGAATGAGGGAGAAGAATGCCGCGCCACGGAACAACTCCGCGCCGGTGCCGTGGTATGCAAAGTAATCCTTGTTGAAGGAGGTGTGTTCCAGGGTGTATTTGCGCACCTTGGTCTTCGCCCAGAATGAATAGATGCCCAAGGTGAGGATGGTGAGGATGGTGTTGACGAACATGATGCGGAACAGTTCACCGCCGACGCCGTGGAACTCCACCTTGTACATTTTTTGCGGTCCCTCCGCCACCATCGCTTCGTCGGTGGCGGTATCGGCGGGGGGCGCTTCGTCAAAGCCTTCATCCCAGTCCGTAGCGGCGTCAAACGCGTCCATGTCCGCATCGTCCCGCGGCATGCCGCCGCCGTAAGTGGCGTGCGCCGTCTCTTCCATCGAACTCGGGATCATGGCCGTATCATTTCCCATCGCCGCGGTGGCGCCATCGCCGTTGCTTTCGACCGGAATCAACTCCACGGAAAATCCCTGGCTGGACAGGTAGCGGTTCACGTTTTGAGCGCTTTGATTGTCGAGCGGATCGGCGAACCGCCATGGGATTCCCTTTTTGACCTGCTTGACGATCTGCCCCGCTTCTTTTTGCGTCAGGGCAAACATCGTGGCCAGGCGGAAGGCGGCGCGGTTGATGTCGTTGCCGTCCCAGGAATTGAGGCTGACGTATTGGCTCATGACTCCTCTGACCCTTGAATTAAGGATTGCATTCAGCCGTCCCGTCTTCGTTCGTCATCGGCATCGAAATCCGGTTCCATGGCGCTGTCCATGTCCCGGGCCATGTCCGCATCCATGGAGTCGTCGAAGGAGTCGTCGATGGAGTCTTCCATGGCGGCGGCTTCCATTTCCGGCTCGGCTATTTTCTTTTTGCGCGAGAACAGGCCGGAAAGTTTTGCGATGAGTCCGCCGAACATGCCGCCTTTCTTTTTCGCCGGAGCCATCATTTCGTGCGGCATGGCCTCCGGTGCACCGCCCTTGACGATGGCGGGGATGGTTTCAACATCAAATCCGAGATCGTTCAGGAAATTGCGCGCGACCTCGGTTTGCTGATCGGATACCTGATATTCGAACTGCCAGGGGTTGCCGTTGGCCAGAAGATCCACAATGGGACCGGCCTCTTCGTTGCTCATGCGAAACACACGAGCCATCTTCTCGGTAGCCTCGTCCTGGTCGGCGCCCATCCAACCGTTCAATAAAATGTAATGACTCATGGGTCTCCTCACTTTTTGTTTGGTTAAATGGTTGGATTGTTTGATCTTACTAGTATCAACGATTCACCGTGAAAAGCAAAGTAAAAATAAAGAAAAGGGCAGGGAGGCTTGAAAATCCGGAAATTGCCGGGTTGGGGAAGGAGCGGTTCAGATGTGCAGTTCGGGGAGGAGAAATTCCTGCTGGAGCACCGGCGGGGTGTCCGCGGTCAAATAGGCCTCGGCCACGATGCTGTCCGGTCCGTCTCCGGCTTTCACCACCACCTGCTTTTCGTATTGCGGATCGGGTTCGTTGGGCACCAGATGAACGGTTTTGGGAAGCAGGGGATGTCCGGGGAGGTCGCGCCAGCCTTCCAGATCCGGATTGGCATCGATCATTTCCTCGGTAATGGGCCAGACGCGCTCTGCATCGGGCGAGAACACCCACTTCACGAAATCCTCGGCGCGATGCCGGGGGTAACGGTAAGGAAAACTGGAGATCATCAGGATGTCGTGGCGGGTCAGGTACGCGACAACGGCGAGGCCGCTTTGCAGGTCGTCCAGCGCGACTTGCTTATCATCTTTACCGCAGGCGGTGCCGGTGAAAGCCAGCGCACAGGTCAACAGGAACCCGGTCCAGCGGGACCACCGGGTGGGTGGAAATACGGAAGGAATAGAGAGCCTCTGGAAATCGTCAGAAGAAATCATAGGCGATCCGGGGCTGGGCCCAGCCGAGAAAGCCGTCTTCCTCTGGAATGCCGGTGAATTTGTCCGACTCGCGCACCCAAGTCTCCGGCTGATCCCAGTTGTCACCGAAATGGTAGAGGTAACACTTGGCGCGGATGTCCGGGCTCAGCGTCATCAGCTCTTCATAGGAGGCGTGCACGCCACCGGTGAACAACTGGCAGTCGTGAAACATGATCTCCGCTTCCTGCGCGAAGCGTTCCGGGTATTCCTTGTCGAACATGGTGTCGCCGGAAATCCAGACACGGCGGTTGATATACAGGCCGCAACACCACTGAGACTCGTCCACGCTGTCGGCGGAGTCCGGGAAATGGCGCGTGCGCACCAGCACCACTTCGATGGGACCGTGCTGATACACCCAGCATTTGCGTCCCAGCACCTGCGTCGCCTTTGGGCGCAGGATTTCAAAAAAATCGTTCAACTGCAGGGGACGTCCCTGGTTGGCCTCGCAGTACTCCGCGCCGCCGGACAGGCTTTTGGACCACAATATCTCCTGGTAGTCACGCAGGATGATCAGCTCCGGCGGTGTCGGCTTGCCAAAATAACGGTTGGTCAACATGATTTCTTCAAATCCGCCGATATGGTCGGCGTGGCTGTGCGTTGGCAGGTAACAGCGCACCGTTTTGACGTTCAACCCCACATCGTTGAGCGCCAGCGGGCCCTGGGTGCCGCAGTCCATCAGCAGGTGGTGGTCGCCTTGAATGATAAGAATATTGGATTGTCGATTTCTTTTTGCGAATGCCGAACCCACCCCCACAAACACGATGCGCAGTTCTCCATCCGTGGTGAGAGGCAGGGGATGTTCTTTGTCGAAACTTTCTGTAATTTTATACATGGCATCGGGCCCGTTTTTTAGATAATCTGTAGGGAATCCGTAATTATTTTCACGGAATCCCATCTATTGTAATATTATACTTAATAAAATTAAAATCAAATTCTTGACCTTTTAGTCCAAGTAATAAGGCCAAAGTCAAGGATTTTTGGCGAATATCCGTTATACGAAGACATGTGGTTGCCCTCAGTCATGCAAGCGTAACTGCAAAATTGGTTCCAAGCTCAGAAGGGGCCAAAAACTTTTATCTCCTTTGACAGGAGGTTTGAAACGGTCATGAAGCCTTCCGATCTTTCAAAAATGACGCGTCAGCAATTGCAGGATCTCGCCCGGCGTAAAAAAATTGCGGTTCCTTCCAACCTGTTGAAAGCAGATCTGGCGTCCAAAGTCGGGCGCGAACTGCGCAAGCAGGAAAAGCGGAAAGCGGCGGGCGCAAAAGGGAAAGCCAAAAAAAATACCTCCTCCAGGAAAAAGACGGTTGGCGAAAAGGCCGCGACCCCAAAAGCGGCAACGAAGAAAGCCGGCGGCTCGCGTTCCACTCGCGCCACTCCGGGCAAAAAGAAAGCCGCCACGGCCAAAGCTTCCAGCAAAACGAAAAAAACAGCGGTCGCCGGCAGGACGAAAGCCAAAACCGGGACCCGATCGACCGTCAAGGCGGGAGCAACGCAAAGCAAAAAGACCGCGGCCAGAAGCACGTCGCGCAAAGCTGTCTCCGCGACGAAAAAGAAAACCCCCTCCACACGCAAAACCACCGGTAAGGCCACGGCAAAACCGAAAGCGGCTTCCAAGACCGCGCGTGCCGTTGCCAAGAAGCAGGCGCCGCGCAAACCCCGCGCCGCCACAGCAGCCAGGAAACGCCCCACTCCGGCAAGCGGCCTCCACCCGCCACGCGAGGTGGACGAGGAGTTGGCGGCGAAATTCATCCTCGGTCCCGCCGCCATGCAGGATGAATCGGAAAGAGAGGCGCGCATGGACCTGCCCGCAGGCTACGGCGACCATCGGCTGGTGATGATGGTGCGCGATCCGTACTGGGTTTATTGTTACTGGGAACTGCAACCGCAGTACATCGAAGAAGCGCTCTCCCGTCTGGGCCGCCCGGCGCACGAGGTGCGCTGGGTCCTGCGCATGCACCCGGAAGGGGGCCGCAAAGGGTCCGGACATTTCGATACGGAAATCGACACCCGCGCGCGTAGCTGGTACATGCACCTCGCTCCGCCGGGCGCGACGTTCACCGCGGAAATCGGCATCCTCGACGGGACCGGGCGCTATGCCGCCGTGGCGCGTTCCAATAGCGTGACCCTGCCCATGGATCGTCCATCGAGCAACATGGACGAGCAGTGGATGCTGAGCGATGAGGAACTGCACCACCATTACGCGGGCATGGAGTTTCCTCACGCGGAAGGCATGAAGCCCACGGGCAAAGGCTCCCTGTTTGATGAGGGGCAGTCGGGCCGTCCTGTCCAGACGGGGGGAGCCAGCGAGTACCGGCCACCGTCTTTTTCCAAAAAATAAATTTCAGCCAAAGGACCGCTCATGGCCAAAGGATACCTTGCGCTCGTTTTGCACGCCCACCTGCCGTTCGTCCGCCATCCGGAATACGACGAGTTTCTGGAGGAGGACTGGCTGTACCAGGCCATCACGGAAACCTATATCCCGCTCATCCGCATGTTCCGCGGGCTGGTGCACGACAAGGTGCCGTTCCACCTCACCATGTCGCTCACGCCGACGTTGATCTCCATGCTGAGCGATCCGCTCCTGCAAACCCGTTACGTGCGCTACCTCGACCGCACGCTCGAACTTGCCAACAAGGAAGTGGACCGCACCCGTCACGAACCGGATTTCTACACCGTCGCGCTCATGTACAAGGAACGGCTGGAGGAGACGCGCGACCTGTTCTGCAACCAGTACCTGGAAAACCTGGTCAACGCGTTCGTCGAGTTTCAGGACCGGGGCCATCTGGAGCTGATCACCTGCGGCGCGACGCACGGATACTTTCCGCTGATGAACGGCAACATGAATGCCATCCGCGCGCAGATCCGCACCGCCGTGCGCACGCACGAGGTGTACCTGGGACGCAAACCGCCGGGCATCTGGTTGCCGGAATGCGCCTACGTGCCGGGCGTCGAGGACATTCTGAAAGCCGAGGGCATCGGTTATTTCTTCGTGGACACGCACGGCATCCTGTACGCCGATCCCAAACCGAAGTACGGCGTCTATGCGCCGGTGTTCTGCCCGAACGGCGTCGCCGCCTTCGCGCGCGATGTGGAGTCGTCGAAACAGGTGTGGAGTTCGAAGGAGGGGTACCCCGGCGATTTCGATTACCGCGACTTCTACCGCGACGTGGGGTTCGATCTCGATTACGACTACATCCGCCCGTACATCGCCTCCACCGGCGACCGCAAGATGACGGGCATCAAGTATTACCGCATCACCGGCAAGACCGACCGCAAGGAGCCGTACCATCCGTTCCGCGCCATGGATAAGGCGGCGGAGCACGCGGGCAACTTCATGTTCAACCGCGAGCGGCAGGTCGAACACCTGAACGGACTCATGGGCAAACCGCCGATCGTCGTCGCGCCTTACGACGCGGAGTTGTTCGGCCACTGGTGGTTCGAAGGCCCGGACTTTTTGAATTACCTCATCCGCAAAATCGGATTCGACACCGAGGTGCTGGAACTCACCACGCCAGGGTTGCACCTCGGCCGGTTCCCGAAGAACCAGGTGGTGCAACCGTGCATGTCGAGCTGGGGATACAAGGGGTACCACGAACACTGGATGAGCGGCGAGAACGACTGGATCTACCGCCACCTGCACAAGGCCGCCGAACGCATGGTGGAACTGGCGGAGAAACACCCGAACGCCCACGGCACCATGGAACGCGCGCTCAACCAGGCGGCGCGGGAGCTGTTACTGGCGCAGGCCAGCGACTGGGCGTTCATCATGTTTGCTGGAACGATGGTCGAGTACGCCGTCAAGCGCACCAAGGATCACCTCGTCCGCTTCAACAAGCTGTACGAAGACATCAACCGCCATCACATCGACGAAGTGTGGTTGAAAGATCTGGAACTCCGCGACAACGCCTTCCCCTTCGTCGACTACCGCGCGTATCTCTAGCCCGGCGTGGCCGGGTCAACCACCGTTCACCGCGCCATCGTACATGGTCCAGACGCCGACCAGGATGAAGCCGATGCCGGCGATGACTTTCAGCTTCCCCGGGTCGATCAGCTTCGGCAGTTGCGAGCCGACGATCACGCCGATCAGGCATGCCAGCACGAGAGCCAGCGACGCGGCGATGAACACGCCGACGCGGTCCAGCTTGTCGTCAGTGGCAAACAACAGGGTGGCGAGCTGGGTCTTGTCTCCCAATTCGGCCAGAAACACGGTGGTGAACACGATCCACAATCCTTTCATGTGCGTACCTTTTCCTCTCTCGATGATGTAATGGCAATGAGGCTTCCTGCGGCGTCCCCGGCATTATCCGTAAAAATCTTTTAGAATTGTAGATTTCAAAGCCTTTGGGCGTGGATTTCATCCTAATTCCAAGCTATAATTTTCTATCGAAAACCCCGAATTACGCGTAAGTTAATGAAATATTTAATAGTTCTCGCCAATGGGTTGAGTGATCACCCCATTGCCGAACGTGACAATAAAACCCCGCTGACACTGGCGGACATCCCGAATCTCGACCGCATCGTCGCCGAAGGCCGCACGGGCTCCGTGCGCACGGCGCCGGAGGGTCTGCCCGCCGGAGGCGAGGTCACTGCACTGTCGCTTCTCGGTTACGATCCGCAGAAACACGGCGCCGGAGCGGGCGAGTACGTGGCGCAGGCTTTGGGCGTGGAGGTGAAGGCCAACGAAGTGCCGCTGTGCTGTGACTTCATCATCCTGCAGACCAGCCACAACGACATGATCGTGAAAGATTTCACCGCCGGACAGCTGGCCGACGCCGACGCGCGCACGTTGATCGAGGCGTTGCAGGAGCAGGTGATGGCGGACACGCCGGTGGCGTTTCATGCCGGACGCGGATACCACAACCTGATGGTGATGCAGAGCGACCCGTTTCCCAGCCGCCTCATGCCGCCGAACGGGTTGATCGGCGAGGGCATCCGCCAGCACATTCCACAGGACGCGCCGTACCGCGAGTTGGTGAACATCATGAACCAGGCGCAGATCATTCTGCACAACCACCCGTTCAACCGGAAACGCATGGCGGAAGGCACGGATGCGGTCAACAGCGTCTGGTTCTGGGGCAATACCAACGGCCGCGGCCGGGAAACCATGCCCGCCTTTTTCAGCCGGTTCGAAAAGAAGGGGGCGATGGTCACCGCCTCGCTCCTCATGCAGGGGCTGGCGCGGCAGGTGGGCATGACGGTCCTGGAAGTGGAAGGCGCAACCGGATTTGCCGATACCAACTACAAAGGAAAAGTGGAGGCGGCGTTGAAGGCGCTCGATTCGCACGATGTGGTGTACCTGCACATGACCGGCGCGGAGATCGTGTCCCTGCAGGGCAACATCGACGACAAGATTGCCGCCATCGAAGACATGGACGAGCAGGTGCTGGAACCGGTTCTCGATTACCTGGAGACGCACAAAGACGTCACTCTGCTGGTGACGGAAAATCACATGAGCAGTGTGGACCGCATGCGTTACGACGAAGTGCCGGTGCCGTTTGCCGTGTATCCTTCCGGCAAGGGCAGGGATTCCATTCAACGATTTGACGAAGACCTCGCACAGAACGGCTCCGAGCATTTCAAGGATGGGCCGTCCCTGATCGAAGCCCTGTTGAAAGGAGCCCTGTGAGCCGTCCCTTGATCGTACAGAAATACGGCGGCACCTCGGTGGGGTCGCTGGACCGGATACGCGGTGTGGCGCGCCGGGTGAAAGCCGCGTGGGAAGCGGGACAGAACATCCTCGTCGTGGTTTCGGCCATGGCCGGGGAAACGGACAAACTGCTTGGCATGGCCAACGAGTTGTCGGACCGCCCGGAGCGGCGGGAGATCGATCTCCTGCTGTCGTCCGGCGAGCGGATATCGAGCGCATTGCTGTCGATCGCGCTTCACAGCATCGGCTGTCCGGCGGTGGCGCTGACGGGGCGGCAGATGGGCCTGTTGACCGACAGTTCGCACACCCGTGCGCGGATCAAGCAGATTTCGGCGGACCGTGCGCAGGAGGTCCTGGCACGCAACCACGTGGTGGTGTGCGCCGGGTTCCAGGGCATCAACGAACTGGGCGACGTCACCACTCTCGGCAGGGGCGGATCGGATACCTCCGCCGTGGCGCTGGCGGTGGCGGTGAAGGCCGACCGGTGCGAAATCTACACCGACGTCCGAGGCGTGTACACGGCGGACCCGCGGGTGGTGCCGAACGCGCGCAAACTGCATGTGGTATCCTTTGATGAAATGCTGGAGATGGCCAGCCTCGGCGCGAAAGTTCTACAACTGCGCTGTGTCGAGTTCGCCAAGAATTTCAACATTCCTCTTGTCGTGAGGTCCACTTTCGACGAGGAGGATGAAGGCACGTATATCTGCAAGGAGAGTCCGGATATGGAAGAACCCGTCGTCTCGGGTGTCATGTACGACAAGGATCAATCGAAAATCACGGTCAAGGGTGTGCCGGACCAGCCGGGCGTGGCGGCGAAGCTGTTCAGCGCGCTGGCGGCGGAGTCGCTTTCCGTGGACATGATCATTCAGAACGTCAGCGCCGAAGGGCATACGGACATCTCGTTCACTCTACCCACCGCGCATTTGAAGGAAGCCGAGCCCATTGTTCAGCAGGTGGCCGAGGCCATTCACGCCAGCAGTGTGGAGTCGGACTCGCAGATTTCGAAAATCTCCGTTGTCGGCGCGGGCATGCGCAGTCATTTCGGCGTCGCCGCGCGTATTTTCCAGGCGTTGTCGGACGAAGGCATCAACGTCATCATGATCAGCACGTCGGAGATCCGCGTCTCCTGCGTCATCGAAAAAAAATATACAGAACTGGCGGTGCGTGCCCTGCACGACGCCTTTGATCTGGAACACGAACCCGAACGCGTCACCGAGCCGGAACCGGCATCGTCCGCCGATCCCGGCAAGTCCACATAAACCAAACATGTCTGTCATCAAACTTTACGACACCACCTTGCGCGACGGCTCCCAGGCCGAGGACATCACCTTCACCGTCGAAGACAAGATCCGCATCGCCCACAAGCTGGACGAAAACGGGTTTCATTACATCGAGGGCGGCTGGCCGGGGTCCAACCCGAAGGACGTGGATTTCTTCGAGAAGATAAAGCACGCGAAGTTCGAGCGGGCCAAGATCGTTGCTTTCGGCAGTACGCGGTCGCCGCGCAAAAAAGCGGAGCAGGACCCAAACCTCAACCAGTTGCTGAAGGCGGGGACGGAGGTGGTCACCATCTTCGGCAAAAGCTGGGACATGCACGTTCGGCAGGCGCTGGAGACGGACCTCGATGAAAACCTGCGCATGGTGGCGGAGAGCATTGCGTTTCTCAAAAAGAACGTCGGCGAGGTGATGTTCGACGCAGAGCATTTTTTCGACGGATACAAGAAGAACCCGGAATACGCGATCAAGGTTTTGAAGGAAGCGGAGAACGCCGGCGCGGACTGGATCGTGCTGTGCGACACCAACGGCGGCTCCATGCCGTGGGAGGTGCATTCGATTTTTGAAACCGTGGTGGGGCAAGTCCGGGCTCCGCTCGGCATCCACACGCACAACGATTCCGAGTTGGGCGTCGCCAACGCGTTGGCGGCGGTGAAGGCGGGCGCCCGGCAGGTGCAGGGCACCATCAACGGCATCGGCGAGCGGTGCGGCAACTGCAACCTGGTCTCCGTCGTTCCCAACCTGAAACTGAAGATGGGCTTTGATTGCCTCGATGACAAACAGATGAAGAAGTTGAAGGACCTGTCTGCATTTGTCGACGAGCTGGCCAACCGTTCACACTGGAACCATCAACCCTACGTCGGCAAAAGCGCCTTCGCGCACAAGGGCGGCGTGCACGTTTCTGCCATCCGCAAAAACCGCGAGACGTACGAGCACATCGACCCGGAATTGGTCGGCAACCAGACACGCATCCTGGTTTCCGACCTCTCCGGCAAGAGCAACATCGTTTACAAGGCTCAGGAGTTCGGGCTGGATATCGACTCCGCCGACCCGAAGGTGCAGGAACTGCTGGAAGAGCTTAAGCGTGCCGAGCGGTTGGGCTTTCAGTACGAAGGCGCGGAAGGATCGTTCGAGCTCATCATGCGTGAGGCGCTGGGCCAGCGTGAGGAGCATTTCGAGTTCGTTGGTTTCCGCGTGATCGTCGAAAAACGCAAGGAAGACGAAGCGCCGATCGCCGAGGCCACGGTGAAGGTGAAAGTCAATGGTGTGCAGGAAGTCACTGCGGCGGAAGGCGACGGTCCGGTCAACGCGCTCGACAAGGCGTTGCGCAAGGCGCTCACCCGGTTCTACCCGGAGCTGGAGGAGATGAGCCTGTACGACTACAAGGTGCGCATCCTCGACGAAAGCAAGGGCACGAGTGCGAAGATCCGCGTGCTGTTGGAATCCGGCGACTCGCATGCAAAGTGGGGCACCGTCGGCGTGTCGGAGGATATCATCGAAGCCAGTTGGCAGGCGTTGATCGACGCCATCGTTTACAAGCTGGGCGTCGCCAGCCGCCATCAGCAGAACACTCCTGCCGTCTGAAGCGGTTTTTCTTTTTTTAAGAAATCCTGAAATATTGCAAGCGGAAGGGGTCCCTCACAGGGCCGTGCGCAGAAACGTGTCCAGGTTGTTCGTGTAAAACGTGCGCACGTTTTTCGTGGTTTCCTCGTAGTCGGCCATCAGCGCCTCCGCCGCCTCTCTGTTTTCCCCCTCGTATCCGAGGATGCGCGCCAGCGTTTGCAAAGCCGCCGGGTCTTTCGGCAGATGGTTGCTGAACTGCGGACTGATGAGGCGCAGACTGCACTCCACGTTGCGCAGGAATTCGTAATTTTTCTGCAGGCTCTCCGCCTGTTCGTACTGCAGGATGCCGTAGGCGGACAGGGTGTTGATGACTTCCAGCGTGTGCGTGGCGCGCAGTTTGGGATTGCGCCGCCCGTGCATCAGTTGCAGAATCTGTACGGTGAACTCGATGTCCGCCAGCCCGCCGTGGCCGAGTTTCACGTTCCTGCCTTTCTTGGTTTCTTCCGCCAGTTCCTTTTCCATGCGTTCGCGCAGGCGCGCGATCTCGATCAACGACCCGTACTCCAGTTTGGAGCGGTACGTGAACTGGTGCGCCACCTCGAGGAACCGGTCCCCCAGTTTCTGGTCCCCGGCGATGAAACGCGCGCGGGTCATGGCCTGTTGTTCCCAGATTCGGCCGCGCGACTCGAAGTAGTCCTGGTATCCCTTGAGCGACAGCACCAGCGCGCCGCGGCTTCCTTCCGGGCGCAGGTCGGTGTCGATCTTGTACGCCGGACCCACGGCGGAGCTTTCCGACGACAATTGGAACAGGCCCTGCGCGATTTGCGAGTACATGGTCATGGCGGTGAGGTCGCCTTCCGATCCGTCCGCGTTTTCGTCGTAAACAAAGACGATGTCGAGATCCGAACCGAAATTCAACTCGCGTCCGCCCAGCTTGCCGAGGCCGATGATGGCGAAGCCCTCGCGCGGGCGTGGGGCTTTGGATTCGGCCTGCACCCGGTCCCATGCCAGTTTGAGCACGGACTGGAGGTAGAGGTCCGCCAGGTTGGACAGGTCCATCAAGGTGCCCGGCAGGTCCGCTTCGTGGATGAGGTAACGCGTGCCGATGCGCAATTCTTCCGCCTGCTTGAACCAGCGAAGCAACAGGTTGCGTTGCTCCGCCGACTCGCAGGTCGACAGGGAATCGTTCAACTCCCGCTTCATTTTTTCCGGTGTCTTGAACCGGTACAGCGACTCGACGTTGGAAAGCACGTCGATGAAGTTGGGTTGCTTGATGAGGACCGTGGACAGCGTTTCGCTGGAGCCGAACAGGATGAGCAGAAGCTCCAGGAACTTTTCGTTTTCGTGAAGCAGGTTCAGGTATGTTTCCCTTGCCTTGCTGGCCTCGATGAACTTGACCAGGTTCTCCACGGCGGAATTGGCGTTCGGGACTTGGCGGCACAAATTCAGAATGGATGGAAGAACCCGGTAGAACGTCTGGACGCCGCGCTCCGTGGTGGGCTTGGCGGTCGGGCCGTCACGCAGGGAACAGAGAAACTGGTAGGCGCGCCGGGTGTCGGCCAAGGGAAACCGGGCAAGGTATTCTTCCGAAAAGCGGCTTTCGATATCCTGCCGTGCGTCCCATTTTTGCGACGTGTCGTGTGCGGCTTTCTGGTCTTTGTCTTCAGAGAACAATTGATCGAACATGGAGCCGACAAAAAACGTGTGGCGTTCGAATTCCTTTTGCAGGTTTTCGGCGAGCGTGGGAACGGTTTCGGCATGGAACCCCATCTTCCGCGCCAGCACCGCCTGGCTTCGCGTTTCCTTGGGGATGCTGTAGGTTTGCAGGCCGAAGGTCAACTGCACGCGGTTCTCGAGGTTGCGTAAAAAAATGTACGCGTCGTACAGTTTTTTATATTCTTCCGCGGTGAAGAATTCCCGTTCCTTGAGCTTGGTCAATGTGGACAGGGTGCTGGCGTCGCGCAGACTGGGATCGCGTCCTCCAAAGAGCAACTGGTAGGACTGAATGATGAACTCGATTTCGCGAATGCCGCCAAAGCCGAGCTTGATGTTGCCCTTTTCCTGTTTTTTCTGTTTCAGGTTGGCGTCCACCTTGCGCTTGAGCGACTTCACCTCCTCGATGGCGTTGAAGTCGAGCGTTTTCCGGTAGACGAACGGACGGATCATGGAAAAGAACTGCCGCCCCAGTTTTTCACTGCCCGCGGAAACGCGGGCCTTGATGAGCGCCTGTCGTTCCCAGGTGCGTCCCACCGACTCGTAATAGATCTCACAGAAGGAGAGCGAGTGCGCGATCTCCCCGTTCTGGCCCTCCGGCCGCAGGTTGAGGTCGACGCGGAACACGTTGCCCTCGCTTGTGATTTCATTGATGAGGCGGGTGATGCTTTGCCCCAGCCTGGTGTGGAACTCGTAGCTGGTGATCGGGCCGGAGGTGGGCGTGATGCCGTCCTGCGCGCGGGTTTCGCCTTCGGCGCTGGTGTAGATGTAGATGAGGTCGATGTCGGAACTGTAGTTCAGTTCGCGTCCACCCAGCTTGCCCATTGAAAGAATGGTGAACTCGGATTCCTTTTCCTTGCCGTCGAGGTCCCGGAACATGGGCGCGCCGTGTTTGTTCACGAGTTCGCGGTAGGTATGTTCATAGGCGACCTGCAGGCACACGTCAGCCAGGTCCGACAGGTCCTGCAGCGTTTCCAGTGTATCGGCGCGGCCCATCAGGTCACGCAGACCGATGCGGATGTATTCGCGCTTTTTGAACTTGCGCAGAAGCGACGGGATGGTTTTGCCTGCCGGGGCCTGGTCCCGCATCGTATAGAAATCGCGGTACACCTGGTCCTTGGTGCGGGAACTGTTCAGCGTTTCGGGTTCCACCAGCCAGTCGAAAAATTCCGGGTGGCGCAGAAGCGAGTCGGTGAGCACCTGGCTTCCGGAAAAAAGAATCATGAGGGCGTTCAGAAAATCCGGCATGCGGGTGAGGAACGAGTACAGGTGTTCCTTGTCCGGCAGTTTGGTGGACAGGCGCTCGAAGTTGTTGAGCGCGAGGTCCGGATCGTAGCACTGTTCCAGACATTCCAGCAGGCTGGGAAAAAAGGTTGGATACAGTTCGTTGAAGTTGGCCTGCTCCTTGAGCAGGGTCAGGTTGTGCCAGGCCTTTTTGGGATCGTCGAAGCCGACGCCGGAAAGCGGCTCGGCCCACGTATCCGACCAGGCTTGTCCTTCCAGCACAAGCGAGCTCAAACGGGTAACGACATTCATGGTTACATGTAAAAGATAGGGGTCATGCGCAATACTCTACCATATAAAAAACCCCTCCGGATATGGTCCGGAGGGGTTTTCCGATGGCAACCTGTCAGGGCCGTGGCGGTGTCCGCCGTCCGGCCGGATTACGCATCGTAGTACAGGTAGAACTCGTACGGATGCGGGCGCAGGCGGATGGGCGCCACTTCGTGTTCCCGCTTGTAAGAGATCCACCGGTCGATGATGTCCTGCGTGAACACGTCGCCTTTGAGCAGGAACTCGTGGTCTTCCTCCAGGCATTCCAACGCTTCTTCAAGAGACGTCGGCAGGCTGGGGATGTTGGCGAGGTCTTCCGGCCCGAGGGCGTAGATGTCCTTGTCCAGCGGTTCGCCCGGATCGATTTTGTTTTCGATGCCGTCGAGTCCGGCCATCAACATCGCCGAGAATGCCAGGTAGCCGTTGGCGGTCGGGTCCGGGAAGCGGCACTCGATGCGCTTGGCCTTCGGGCTGGGCGAGTACATGGGGATGCGGATGGACGCACTGCGGTTGCGGCTGGAGTACGCCAGGTTGACCGGCGCCTCGAAACCGGGTACCAGCCGTTTGTACGAGTTGTTGGTCGGAGCGACGAACGCTGCAAGTGCGCGTGCGTGCTTCAACACGCCGCCGATGTAGTGCATGCCCATCTCGCTCATGCCCGCGTAGCTGTTGCCCGCGAACAGCGGCTTGCCGTCTTTCCAGATGCTCTGGTGCACGTGCATGCCGGAACCATTGTCTCCGTAAATCGGTTTCGGCATGAAGGTCGCCGTCTTGTTGTGGCGGCGCGCGACGTTTTTCACGACGTACTTGAACCACATCAGGTTGTCTGCGCATTTCACCATGTCGGAGAAGCGCATATCGATTTCGCACTGACCGCCGGAAGCCACTTCGTGGTGATGGCATTCCATCGCGATGCCGACCTTTTCCATGATGAGCAGCATCTCGGTGCGGATGTCCTGCAGGCTGTCGCTCGGCGCAACCGGGAAGTAACCTTCCTTGTGGCGCGGCTTGTAGCCCAGGTTGGGACCTTCATCGCGGCCGCTGTTCCAGTTGCCTTCACGCGAATCGACATAGTATGCGGAGCGGTTGATGCCCACTTCATAGCGCACGTCGTCGAACAGGAAAAATTCCGGTTCCGGTCCGAAGTATGCCGTGTCGCCGATGCCCGTCGATTTCAGGTACGCTTCCGCTTTCTGTGCGATGTTGCGCGGGTCGCGGGTGTATTTTTCCTTGGTGATGGGATCGACGATGTTGCAGATCATGCTGATAGTCGGAACCTGCATGAAAGGATCCATCACCGCCGTGGTGCTGTCCGGCATGACCAGCATGTCGCTGGCGTTGATGGCCTGCCAGCCGCGGATGCTGGAACCATCGAATCCCAAACCTTCTTCAAACAGGTGCTCCTCCAGCTCGCTCATGGGAACGCTGAAGTGCTGCCACGTGCCCAGAAGGTCCATGAACTTCAGGTCCACGATCTCGGCATTTTTGTTTTTAGCAAAATCGATTACTTCTTTGGGGGTCATTATGTTCTCCTCAAGCTTGTATATGGATAAAACAATTCAGAACAGGTGCACGTTCGTGGAAACCCGGCGCCATCGCGGGGAGGACCGGCAATGGGTCAGATGGCTTCTTCGCCTCGTTCCCCTGTGCGAATTCGAATGGTGTCCACCAGGTCGGTGACGAAGATCTTGCCGTCGCCGATCCGGCCCGTCTGGGCGCTTTTCATGATGGCGTCCACAACGTCGTCGAGCTGGTTGTCGGGGATGATGATTTCGAGTTTGATCTTGGGGAGAAAATCCACCACGTACTCTGCGCCCCGGTAGAGTTCAGTGTGCCCCTTCTGCCGGCCGAACCCCTTCACCTCGCTGACGGTAATGCCTTTGATGCCGATCTCGTTGAGCTTGTCCTTGACCTCGTCGAGTTTGAACGGCTTGATCACTGCCTCCACTTTTTTCATATACATATCCTCGCGTCGAAAGGAACGCTCCGCGGATTTCCGCCTCAAGGCCAAAACCGGGGAAGTCGTTCGTATCTGTTGGGGTCAAGCTGGTTTGGATGGGCCAATGGAACCGAACCTTAAACCAAAATTCTCATCCGATCTAGCAAATTTTGGCGCAACCGCCCTCATCCCAGACGTTTGATGGCAAATAATATCCAATTTCCGTGCCAATTTCCCAATTTTAGATGCAAAACTTAAATTCAATTATTCCTTATAGATCAACAAATTACGGCGTGGATGCAGGAGGCATGCGGGAACCGGTGCTGTGATCCGCCACAAGGTTGCCCGCAAATGCGTCAAACCAAAAAAGGGTGATCAAAATTGAGGCAATCAGTTCCACTCCACCTGCCGGGTCAAGTCCATCAGTGTGTTCTCCAATTCCTGCCGCCGCTCCTCGAAAAGGCCCCCGTCAGTGCCTTTGGGAATGGCGGGCAGGGTGGGGCCAAAGGCGATTCGGCACCGGCTGAAGGGCAGGGGCAGGAGGAAATGGTCCCAACTGTTGAAGCGGAGTTTCCACCGCGCGTCCCACGCGCAGATGGAGTAGGGCGCCCCGGTCACCTGGCTGATACGCAGTATGCCGGGTTGTGCCACGTGACGGGGCCCGCGCGAGCCGTCGGCGATGACGGCGATTTTCAGGTTTTGCCGCAGGGTCTTTACCAGGCCACGTGAACTGGTGAGAGGCTGTTTGTATGACGAGCCGCGCACCACGCGGAACCCCAGGTGATCGCACAGGCCTGCCGCGATGTCGCCATCGGCACTCGGGCTGATCAGGATGGTGAGGTCGCTCCACCCGCGTAAATAATAAAACATGAGAATGAGGTGTTGATGCCAGCAGGTGAGGATGTGCGGCTTTCCGGACTCGCGAAGCGCGCGCACGGCTTCCGGGTTTTCGCACTCGATCCTGAGCGACTTGAACCAGGTTGTGCCGACTGCAATCAACAGCGGCACGAGGATGCGATTATAAAGAAACCTTTTCATCGGAGGCCCCGGCGGGCAGGTTCAATGAGTCGATGATATTTTGCGCGATGCGGTTCACCACGCCTGGCTCGCCCAGCGAGCGGCGCACGTCCTTGAGGCGCCGGCGGAATTCGGCGGCGCGTTCGGGATCGTTCAACACCTTGAGCGCTTCGTCGGCGATGGCCTCAGGCGTCACCTGTTCGTTCAGCAACTCGGTGGCCACCTGTTCCTCGGCGACGATGTTGACCAGGCCGAACAGGCGGATGTCGGTGAAAAAGCGCGCGATGAAATACGTGAGCGGATGCACTTTGTAGATGATGACCATCGGGCATTCGAGCAGGCCCGCTTCCAGCGTGGCGGAACCCGATGCCATGATGAGGAAATCGCTTCCCGCCATCACTTCATAGTTGCGCCCGGTGACAAGACGAATACCGAGCGGATTGTCCCCCAGGCGTTCACGCAGGAGTTCGGGGTCGATGGAGTCTGCCACCGGCAGAAGGAACTGCACGTCACTCAGTTTGTCTTTCAGGATGCGCGCCGCGCCCAGGATGTCGTCGAGCAGGTAATTGATCTCGCTCATGCGGCTTCCCGGCATGAGGCCAACGGTGGTTTTGTTGGGATCGAGCCCGAACTCGCGGAATGCGTCTTCTTTCGACAAGCGCGGTTGGGCGATGTCCACGAACGGATGTCCCAGGTACTCCACGTCCACGTCCACCTCGCGGTAGATGTCCTTTTCGAAAGGCAGGATGACGTACATCTTTTTTCCGGTCTGGGCGATGGTGTGGATGCGTCCCTTGCGCGAGGCCCATACCTGCGGGCTGATGAAGTAGTATACCGGGCAGTCGTGTTTCTTGCACACGCGGGCGAGGCGCAGGTTGAAGAAGGGGTAGTTGATGAGAACGGCTCCGGCGTACTGTCCTTTGGCGATTTCGCGCGACAGCTTGCGGAAAACGGCGATGTGGTGCCACAGGTTGCTGAAGAATTCGAACAGACCCATGCCGCCCATGCGCTGGATGTCAAACAGGGTGTGCACGCCCGCCTGTTGCATGTGGTGACCGCCGACGCCCTCGAATTCCAGCTCCGGATGGCGTTCCCGCATGGCGCGCACCAGGTTGCCGCCGTGCAGATCGCCGGAGGCTTCCCCGGCTACGATGAGGATGCGTTGGGCGTTCCTGCTCATGCCGCGTCCGGAGATTGTGTGGAACCGGAAGGTGGCGCGGGCGGATCGACGGAAACGATGACGAGCCCCGCTGCGTCCGCCATGTCGATCACCTTCTCGCGTTCGATCACCATGACACGTCCGGCCTCGATGGCCAGCGCGGCGGCGTTGCCGGCGATCAGGGTTTCGACGGTTTTGGGTCCGATGCCGGGGCTGTCGAAGCGGTAATCCTGGTCGGTTCTGCTGACTTTGATGGCGGTGCACTCCCCCTGCGACAGCTCGCACCCGCGGCCGAGGGCGCGGTCGGTGCCTTCCACCGCTTCGACGGCGATGACGGTGCCGCCTTTCATCACGAGGGTCTGGCCGATTTCCTGGTCGGCCATGTACTTGGCGATGGCGAACCCCGCTTCGATGTCGGCCAGCGTTTTCTTTGTCGGTTTGGTGCGTGTCAGCACACCGGCGGACGGGTACAGCTCTTTCATGAAATCCATCTGGTCGAGCACGGTGTAGCCGCGCTTTTCGACTTCTTCGATGATGCGGGTGAGGATGTCTTTGTCCTGGCTGGTGGTGAGCGACATCACGAACTTCAGGGAAAACAGGTCGAACAACTGCGGGCGGAAAATCATTTCCTTTTCCACCTTGCCCAGAATGAGCACGTCGCGGACATGCGTGGTTTCCAGCGTGCTGAAGATCTTTCCGGCTTTGACGGGGCTGATGCAGAAATTCTGCTCGACGTAAGGCTTGAGCGTTTCGCCGATGGCCTCGGTGAACGACACGGAGATCAGGGGGATGCCGCGTTCCTTCGCCTTGCGGGCGAAATACACGGGGATGTCTCCCGCACCTGCAATCAAACCAATGGGCTGTCCGCTGTCGTGGTTCATGACGGTTGGTTTCCTTCGCCGGGCCGGGGCGGACGCAGGGCCGGCCCCGCGGGCACAGCGCGGTGGGCCGGGTCGTTCACTTCCCGTTTCTCTGCTTGTTGAACATGTCCACGATGTTGAGGGCGATTTCCAGCGAATACAGCTCCTTGTCCACGGCCACATTGCGCGGCGTGCCGTTCTGCACGCAGTCGAGAAAATGCTGGAGTTCCAGCTTGAGCGGGTTGTCCTTGTGCACGAAGATGCGTTCGATCAACGACTCCTGCTTGTATCGCAGGGCGTCCTTGCTCAACTGGTGCTCGGAGGAAGTCTGGCGGTGAACGTAGATTTCCTGATCGGTGTAGTCGAGCAGAATGTACGACTCTTTCTGGGTTACCGAAAGCGTACGGATCTTGTTTTGTGAGGCGCGGCTGGCAATGATATTGGCCATGCATCCGTTTTCGAATTCCATCTGCACGTTCACGAGGTCGTCGCGTTCGGTGAATACGGAGGTGCCCATGACGTTGGTCTGGACCACTTTGGACTGCATGAGGTTGAGCAGGATGTCGATATCGTGAATCATGATGTCCAAAACCACGCCGTCGTCCTTGATGCGCTGGTTGAAGGGCCCCATGCGTTTGCATTCCACGAAGATGGGCTCGTGCACCAGCTTGTGCAATTCCTGCACGGCGCCGTTGAAGCGCTCGACGTGACCGATATGGAGAATGAGCTTATTCTTTTCCGCGAGGTCAAACAGTTCGCGTGCGTGTTCGAGGTTGGTGGCGCAGGGTTTTTCCAGCAGAACGTGGATGCCTGCCTTCAGGAAATCTTTAGTGACGGGATAGTGCAAAGCAGTGGGCACGGCCACCACGACCATATCCACCTGACCGAACAGGTCTTTATAATCGGCGACGGCGGTCAGGCCGTATCGGTTGCTGATCTCCCGGCACCGGTCTTCGTTGACGTCGGCGATATGCGTCAGTTTGATATCGCGCATTTCGGACAGAACACCGACATGGTACTGTCCCATTTTTCCAATGCCGACCACGCCGGCTCGCAGTGCTTCCATTAATCGATAAATCCTCGTTTGGAGTTCTTCATAAAATCAATAAGATATCGAATTTCCGGGTGCATTTCAATTTCCGCCTCAATCTTTTCAATGACCTGGGTGGTATTCCACTCCGGACTGCGGATCAGTTTGATAGCGGATTTGATGGCGGAGCGCACTTCCGGTTTCACCTCCCGGCGGCGCAGGCCCACCGCGTTCAGGCCGACGAGCCCGGCGGGGTTGCCCGCCACAGTGGTGTAAGGCAGGACGTCCTGATTGACGCCGGACATGCCGCCCACCATGGAACCGGTGCCGACGCGCACGTGCTGGTGAATTCCGACCTGGCCTGAGATGAAGGCGAAGTCCTCCACCACGATGTGCCCGGCCAATCCCGCGTAGTTGACTACAATGACCTGGTTGCCGATCTGGCAGTCGTGCGCAAGGTGTGCATACCCCATCAGCATGCAGTTGTTGCCGACGGTGGTGGCGCCGTTTTCGTGGCCGGAGCGGTGCACGGTGACGTACTCGCGGATGGTGGTGTTGTCACCGATGCGCGTGAACGACGTCATGTCGCGCTTGAAGCCGGTGATCTGCGGCTCGCCGCCGATCTGTGCTCCCTGAAAAATGCGGCAGTTTTTGCCGATGGTACTGCCGGGCTCGATCAGCACGTGCGGGCCGATCTCGGTGCCGTCCCCGATGACCACGTTCGGTCCGATGATGCTGTAGTGCCCGATCGAAACGCCGTCTCCGAGCTGGGCTTTTGGATCAATGATGGCGGTGTTGGCGATGCTCACTGAAGCGGTTCCGTGAAGAAGGGTTGTGAACGAGGTCGCTCGGCCGGCGGGATTGGGGTCGGGCTGGCTGCGAACAGGACAAGGTACCGATAAATTTTAAACCCGGGTTGAAAGCGTTTTCAATCTTTTCCAAGAACGGCCTGAATTTGTCCCTCGCAGGCCAGGGTGCCGTCCACCAACGCCTGCCCCTGGAAGCGGAACAACTCGCCGCGTTGTTTGATCTTGGTCAATTCCATGCGCAGGGTGTCGCCCGGCACCACGGGCCGGCGGAACTTGACGCCGTCGATGCCGGTGAACAGTACGGAGGCGTGGCCTTCTTTTTTCAACACGCGGAGCGCGAGGATGCACGCCACCTGCGCCATGGCCTCGACGATCAGCACGCCGGGCATCACCGGGAATTCCGGGAAATGACCGGGGAAAAACGGTTCGTTGTGTGTGACATTTTTGATGCCGACGATGCGGCTGTCGTCATCGCATTCGATCACCTTGTCCACCAAAAGCATGGGATAGCGGTGGGGAATGATTTTTTTGATGTCGTTGATGTCGAGCATGGTCTCCTCAGGGTGTCGAGGCGGGCCGCGGGGTTGTCAAAGGGGCCGTTGCCTGCGTGTTACTTGTTCATGCGGTTGTAGGTGTCGGTGGCGAGCTTCGTCAGGTCCGCCGAGGCGTCGCTGTAAAACACCGTTTTTTCTTCCAGAATCATGGTCAGGTTTTTCTGCTTCCCGATTTTCTTGATGACGTCCAGCATTTTTTTCAGGATGCGGTTGGTGATCTCCTGTTCCTTGCGGGCGAACTCATCGTTGCGATCCTGCACGTACCGTTCCAGATCTTTCTTCTCCTGGATGAAGCGCTCTTCCTTTTTCTGCTTCAGTTTGGGATCGAGGACGAAGCTCTGCTTGTTGATTTCTTCCAGCAGTTTCTGGACCCGCTGTTCCTTCAGCGCGATGCGTTTTTTTTCTTCTTCAAAATCAGATTTGAATTTTTGAAGTGCTTCTTTGAATTCCTTGGTGCCGGACACGGCTTCCTGCATGTTGATGAAACCGATTTTGAGATCCGCCGCCCGGGCGTGGGTGCCGGACAGGGGGAGCCAAGCACAGGCCAACCCCAGCACCAGAATAGCTTTCCAAATGGTTGTAGTTTTGCGTCTTGACCTGTTCATGAAAACCTCTCTTATGAAACGTCATTAACGTTAAAAAGCATTTCCCGCGGAGAAATGGAATTCAGCGTTGCTGTCGCCCGGCACGGCATCGAGCTTGACACCGTACGCCAGGGAGATGGGGCCGAAAGGACTGAGGAACCGGACGCCGCCGCCGACACTCTGACGCATGTCGAACGGGTCGATGTGCCGCGACGTGGTGGAGGTATCGAATCCGGTTCCGTACACGTTGCCCCGGTCATAAAAAGCAAACAACCGGAATTCCCGGGTGATCGGGTACTGCAACTCGATGTTGATCAGCAGGGCCTGGTCGCCGCCCAGCGGATCGCCGTTGCGGTCCTTGGGGCCGACCTGGCGGATAGTGAAACCGCGCAGGGAGTTGGACCCGCCCATGAAGTAGTGTTCGAAGATCGGCAAGCCGTCGTTGCCGTAACCCTCGGCAAACTGGACTTCGCCGTGCAGAGCCAAAACCAGTTGGCCGATCAGCGGGGTGTAATAGGTTCCTTCGTAGCTGGTCTTGTAGAAGTCCGCACCGCCCAGAAAACTGCCGGCGAACTCAAATCGTACCACATGCCTTGTGCCCTGTGTAGGGTTTAAAAAGTCATCGCGCGTATCGCGGATGAAAGTGGGCCCGATCCTGCTGGTGGTGCGGGTTCCATTCTGTAAAAATGTGGTCTGGGTGGCGGGATCGACATCCGAAATATTCACCTTCTCAAACCGGTAGCCGATGCCCAGCCAGTCCGTCTCCGACAGGTTTTTGCCCAGGCGCAGGCCGCCGCCGGTGGAACGGGAGTCGAAACTGAAAAAGTTGGAACGGCGGTTGAACAGATCGATGCCGAAAGAGATGTCGCTGTCAAAAATGCGCGGATCGGTGAAGTTGAAGTTGAAATTGGTGCGCCGCGCCGAAAGATCGGTCGACAGGTTCAGACTGCGGCCGGTGCCGAACAGGTTGTTCTGCGAGATGGAGGCGTTGAACACGACTTTTTCGACGGAGCTGAATCCCGCGCCGAAGGTCACGGCGCCCGTCGGCCTTTCGGTGACGGTGGTGGTGAGATCGACCAGTTCCGGGCTGTCGCCGCGGTGGGTGTCGATCTTCACGTTTTCAAAAAAGCCGAGGTTGTTGATGCGCTGTTTGCTGCGCTTCAGTTTCTTACTGTTGAACAACTCTCCTTCCTTCAGGCGGAACTCGCGCCGGATGACGTTGTCCTGCGTGCGCGTGTTGCCGTAGATGTCCACTTTGCCGACGTACACCTTGCGCCCGGGATTGACGGTGACTTCGACATCGACGGTTTTGTTTTCGTCGTCCAGGGTGGTCTGTGGCAGGGCGTCGGCGTAGGCGTGACCTTTTTCGGAATACAGTTCTGAGACGCGCAGGGCGTCCTCGCGCATTTTGGTGGCGTTGTAGATTTCCCCTTTTTTCGACTCCACCACCTTCAGAAGTTCTTCGCGCGTGTAGGTTTCATCGCCTTGGACGGTGACGCTCCCCAGCCGGTACTGGTCGCCTTCCTCAATGCGGATGTCCACATAGATTTCTTTTTCCTTGCGGTTGATCTCGATGGTGGGGTCTTCGATGTGAACTTTAAGGAATCCGTTGTCGTGGTAAAACGATTCCAGCCGCAAAACGTCGATGCGCAGGACGTCCTTCTTGTAGATGCCGGATTCGTCGAACCAGGACAGCCAGGTCTCCGACTTCGTTTCCATGTGGTCTTCCAGTTCATCTCCGTCGAACGCCTTGTTGCCGTGGAACCGGATTTCTTCAATCTTGACCTTCTCGCCTTCCTGGATCTGAATGATCACGTCCACAAGGCCGTTGGGGCTGAGTTTGTGTTTGATGTCGATCTTCGCCAGGAAGTAGGCCTTTTCCTTGTAGTGCTCGGTGAGTTTGGTGATGCTGTCCTGAATGAGATGGTCGCGGAAGGTGGCGCCGCGTTTGAGGGCGATGAGGTCGCGCAGATCTTCGGTTTTCAGGTTGGAGTTGCCGCGGAACTTGACGTCGCCGATGGAGGGGATTTCCTCAACGATGTAGATGACCTTCACTCCGTCGGTCATCGGCTGGGTGTCCACGCGGATGTCGGAAAACTGGCCGAGGCTGTAGATCTGCTCGATGTCGCGTCCGACGAGGACGCGCGACAGGGGTTCGCCGACCCGGGTCTTGATGTAGTAAAGGATGGTGGAGGTGTCCACCCGCTGGTTGCCGCGGATTTCGATGCCGCGCACGGTGGGCTGGGGCGCTTCGAACTGGGCGCGGACGGGGGCGGGGGCGGCGAAAATGGCGGTCAGAAAAAGGCAGAGGCAAACAAGCGCAATCCGGCAAATCCGTGCCGGAGGACCTGACCGGGTGTGTTCAATGCGGCATCCGTCCAATGTTTTGCAGGGAGTGGGTTTTTCGGGCAAAAAAAAGTATTAAGCTTTACGGCATAAATAACCATAAAGCTTAATACTTTGTCTATCTTAAACTGGGATCGGGAAATCCGAGTGCCGGTGCCCGGCACCCAACACCGTCAAACGGTGTTGAGCGCCCCGGCTTTTTCGGTGAAGACGAGTTCGTCGTCTCCGAGAGTGATTTCCACCACACCGCCCGATTTGAAACGGCCTTTCAGCATTTCATCGGACAGCACGTCTTCCAGGTATTTCTGGATGGCGCGCCTCAACGGCCGGGCGCCGAAGTTGCGGTCATAGCCTTTTTCGGCCAGCCATTTCTTGGCGTCCTCGGTCATGTCGATGGTGAGACCCTGCTGGATCAGCTGTTCGTTCAACTGCCCGATCTGGATGTCCAGAATCTGCGTGACGTCTTCCAGCGTCAACGGCCGGAACACGATGACGTCGTTCAGGCGGTTGATGAATTCCGGGTTGAACGTTTTGCGCAGGTCCTGTTTCAGGTCCTTCTCCATCTTGTCGAAGCTCATGTCCATGTCATCCTTGTGGAATCCCAGCGATCCCTTGTCCAGCATCTTGGAGCTGATGTTGGAGGTGAGGATGATGACGGTGTTCTTGAAATCGACGTTGCGTCCATAGCTGTCGGTCAGCCGGCCGTCGTCCATGATCTGCAACAGCAGGTGGAAGACATCCGGGTTGGCCTTTTCGATTTCGTCGAACAGGACCACGGAGTAGGGTTTGCGCCGGACCTTTTCGGTCAACTGGCCGCCTTCTTCGTAACCCACGTAGCCGGGAGGCGCCCCGGTGAGGCGGGAGACGTTGAACTTCTCCATGTACTCGGACATGTCGAGGCGGATGAGTGCATCGCGCTGACCGAACAGGAACTCGGCCAAAGCGCCCGCCAACTCCGTCTTGCCGACACCCGTCGGACCGAGGAACAGGAAGGTGCCAATGGGCCGGCGCATGTCCTTGAGGCCGGACCGCGAGCGGCGGATGGCCTTGGTGATGGCCTCGACGGCTTCCTTCTGGCCGACGATCTTGCTGCCCAACTCCTCGCCCATGTTGAGCAGGCGGGTGGACTCCTTCTCCTCGATGCGGTTGAGCGGAATGCCCGTCATGCTGGAGACCACCGCGGCGATGTCTTCTTCCGTGATGCTCGGCTCTTGCAGTTGATTTTCCTGTTCCCAACTGTTGCGGGCCTGTTCCAGCTTGGTGCGCAGTTCTTCTTCCTTGTCGCGCAGGTCCACGGCTTTCTCGAACTCCTGGTTTTCGATGCGCACTTTCTTTTCGCGCACCAGGGTGTCGATCTCGCGCTGGATCTGGCGCATTTCCGGAGACTGCGTGGCCTTGCGCAGGCGCACGCGCGAACCCGCTTCGTCGATCACGTCAATCGCCTTGTCCGGCAGGAACCGGTCGTTGATGTACCGGTCCGAGAATCGAACGGCGGTGATGATGGCGTCGTCGGTGATCTTGGCCTTGTGGTGCACTTCGTAAGGCACCTTGAGGCCGCGGATGATCTCGATGGTTTCCTCCACCGACGGCGGATTGACGATGATCGGCTGGAAGCGGCGCTCCAGCGCTCCGTTCTTTTCGATGTATTTCCGGTATTCCTCGAGAGTGGTGGCACCCACGCACTGAATCTCGCCGCGAGAGAGCGCCGGTTTCAGCATATTGGACGCGTCCACGGAGCCTTCCGCGGCGCCCGCGCCCACCAGGGTGTGCAACTCGTCGATGAACAGGATGATGTTGTCGTTCTGCGTGATCTCTTTCATGATGCCCTTCAGCCGGGCTTCAAACTGACCGCGGTACTTGGTGCCGGCGATCAGCGAACCCAGGTCGAGAGACACCACACGTTTGTCGAACAACGAATCGGGAACTTCGCGTTCCACGATCAACTGCGCCAAGCCTTCGACGATGGCCGTCTTGCCGACGCCCGGCTCGCCGATGAGCACAGGGTTGTTCTTGGTGCGGCGGCTGAGAATCTGGATCACCCGCTCGATTTCCTTCGAGCGGCCGATGATGGGATCCAGCTTGCCAGCCAACGCCATCTGCGTGAGATCGCGGCTGAATTCATCCAACGTCGGCGTCTTGCCAGCTTCGCGCGAGGATTCGGCGGGTTCTTTGAACATCTCCACCAGCTTTTCCTTCACGTCGTCGAAGTACATGCCGAAACTGTTCAGCACGCGGCAGGCCACGCCTTCTTTTTCTTTTAACAAACCCAGCAACAGGTGCTCGGTGCCAATGTAATTATGATTCAGGGAACGGGCTTCCTCGACGGCGAACTCCAAGACCTTCTTGGCCCGGGACGTAAACGGAATGTCGCCGATGACAAGGGAATTGGAACTGCGGGGCAGGTTCTTCTCCAACTCCTGCTTGATCTGGCTCAGATCGACGCCGGATTTCTGAAGAAGTGCCACAGCAATGCCGCCTCCGTCCTTGATTACGCCCTGAAGAATGTGCTCCGTACCCAGGTATTCATGCCGGTACAACTCAGCTTCTTCGCGCGCTAAGATGATGACTCGTCTGGCTCTTTCTGTGAATCGCTTAAACATGATGGTTCTTTCCAAAAGAGAATGAAAAACGGGTCTGCGGTGCCGTCACCCAGAACCCTAAAAGCAACAAGGAGTTGCGAGGTTCTGCTGGTGATTCTAATAAACATTTTAGCAAACCAACGCCATAATACAAGGATTATTTTCCGCCGGGGTATTCCCCCAACTTCTTTTATTACGGGCAATTATAGGATTTTTCCGCAAATGTGGCGATTTGGGCGCGATCCTTTCCCGCCCTGATTTGAATTGCCGATTTGGGCGAAAAATCATTGCGCCCCCCGCCTTTGCCGCCGCCCGGAGCGGGCCCTCCGGGGCGGATTAAAAATAACCCGCATCCGGATGGAAACACACCACGGCGGCGGTGGTGCTGGGCGGATCGAACTCATTGGCATCGGTCAGCTTGATGCCCAGGTCCTCGCAACCGAGGATTTCGTAAATGCGCTTGTTGTTGATCAAATCCTCCAGCGCCGGGTAGCCGGGGCTGTAGCGCTCGCCCGCCTTGTCTTTGGTGCCGGTGCGCTGGCGCAGGAGGCCGTGCACGTACTCGGCGAAGTCCTCGGCGATGCGGTCACCCAGTCCCTGCAAATACAGCGCCGACTCGGAGTCGTTTTCCGCCTTGAAGGTGTTGATGGCCTTCTCCAGCGTCGATCCGGCGGTGGTGATTTGCAGGCCTACTACGTCCATAACATCGGAATCTTTCGAATGAAAGTACTGGGCCACAGAAAATTTGTCGCGCTTGCCATTTCTGGCTTTGCCGATGTTGACGGTCCAGGTGATGCGCCCCAGTTCGCGCTCCATGTTTTCGGGATCGTAAATGATCAACTCGTCGCCGTCGCTCTGCGCGGGCAACAGCGCGAACCGCGCGCGCGGAATAATCCACTGGTTGGCGTCGGCCTTGTCGATCCACTCCTGTTGCAGGCGTTTGAGGTTTTCCAGCGTGACGCCCTTCTTCGACCACGACGACTGCTTGCCGTATTTCCAGTTGAGCGAGAACAGGCTTTTGGAGTCGATCACGTCCGACAGTTTCTTCAGTTTGAACTCGACCTTCTGGATGCCGTAACCGTCCTTCACCGGCTGGTACTTTTTGAAATCGACCTTCCTGCGGTCGAGCGACTTCAACAGGTTCGCCCGGTCTTCCTCCATGCCCTTGGCCTTCTTGTACTGGTGGATGAGTTTCTCCCGGTTTTCCTGCATGAAGGTTTTGAGCAGGTCTTTTTCCTTTTCCACCAGTTTGTTCATGGTGTTGACACCGTCCATTCCGCTTTCGCAGTAGAACACCGTGGACAGGATGTCGTCCAGGTTGTCCTGCCCGTGCATGGCGACGTACCCCGCGTGGCGGTCGTTGACCGGCGCGCCGCCGATGAGGATGGGGATGTCGTAATTCTGCTCCTTCAGCATTTTGGCGACGGTGATCATGTGGTTCGACGTCTGCACGAGCAAGGCGCTCATGCCGATGGCGTCGGCTTTCTCTTTGCGCGCCGTCTCGACGAAGTTCTCCAGCGGCACCTGCACGCCGAGGTCGATGGCGCGGTAGCCGTAGTTTTCGAGCAGGGTCTTGGCGAGGTCCTTGCCGATGCTGTGCACGTCCTGATACACGGTGCCGATGACCACGGTGCCTTTGTAGTGGATGGCGTCCCCGGGTTCGACGCCGCTGGTGTGGCGCATCCACGCTTCGAGAAACCCCATGACACTGCGCATGACGTCGGCGCTTTTGAGCAGGTGCGGCAGGCTGATCTCGCCGCGGCCGAATCCGTCGCCCAGTTCACGCATGGTCTTCATCAGATAATCGCTGATGAACACCAGCGGTTCGTGCTTGTCCACGGTCTTAACCGCTTCCAGCACGATGCGGTCGGTGTACTCATATTTGAATCCCTGCACCTCGACGACACCTTTTTCCTTGTCCTTGTAGCCGTCGAAGATTTTCTGGCAGATGCTTTCTTCCAGCGACAGGTCTTCGTAGTTGGATTTCTTTTTGACCGTGCCCGATTTTTTCTGCTCGGCGATCTCTTCTAGCCGTTCGAACGCGTCCATGTCGCGTTCCAGCACCACCCTGCGTCCCAGCTCCGCGTCTTCCGGCGGCAGGCTTTCCACCGGCACGTAGTGGTTGGGGTTGAGGATGGCGCAGTCGAGTCCGCGCTTTCTCCCCTCGTCGAGGAACACGCTGGTCAGCACCTTGCGCATGTACGGTTTCTTCGCCAACCCCGCCGTCAGGTTGCCGACGCCGATGGAGGTGCGCAGGTCCGGATGGATGGCCTTGATGCGCGGCAGGCTCTCCAGCGCCTCCAGCGAAAAGTTCATGCCTTCCTGCGATTCACTGCCGATGGGGTAGGCGTTGATGTCGATCAGGATCTGGTCCGGGGTGACGCCGTACTTTTCGCCGCACTGCTTCACGATCTCCGCCGCCAGTTCGTATTTCTCGTCGGCGGTGATGGCCGGTCCCGACTCACCGTTCACCAGCGCGATGTAAATGGGGTGGTGCTCCGCCGTCACTTTCAGCACGGCGTCGAGCTTCGACATGCCCGGCGCGTATTCTTCCAGCGAGATGGAGTTGATGATGGGCCTGCCGGGATACGTTTTCAGTCCCGCTTCCAGCGCCTCGACGGAGAACGAGTCGATCACCATCGCGCCTTTGAAGTCGGTGGTGAGTTTATGAATGACTTCGGGCAGAACGGTTTCGGTTTCGACGATGTTGGAGTCCATGCACACGTCGATGATGTCGATGCCGAGGTCGTCCAGCTGTTCGCGCACCACGTCTTCCAGTTCCTCCATGCGCACGCCCTCGCCGTTTTCCACGGCTTCCCGCACCTTTTTACTGCCGCGCGCGTTGAGGCGTTCGCCGAAGCGCACCAGGCTTTCCGATCCGTCCAGAAGCACCGCTTCCTGCGGGCCGGAGATGTAGGTCCGGCGGTCGATCTCGCGTTTCACCGGTTTGGCGTCGTCCACCATTTTGCGCAGGGCGCGGATGTGTTCCGGGTTGGTGCCGCAACAGCCGCCGACGATGTTCACCCCGTACTCGTACACGAAGGGCTTCATGATCTCGGCCATGGCCTCCGGCTGCAGCTTGTACACGGTGACGCCGTCCTCGGAGAACGGTTGCCCGGCGTTGGGCACGACGGAAACCGGCAGGGCGCTCAAGTGGGTGATGCGTTTGACCGTATCCACCAGGTCTTCCGGGCCGACGTTGCAGTTCATGCCGAACACGGTGACGCCCATGCCGGCCAGCGCCGTGTAGGCGGCGTGGATGTCGGTGTTGAAGATCTGCATCTTGGAAAAGCTGTCCACCGTGACCTGCGCGATGATCGGCAGGGTTTTGCCCTTGTTTTGAAATGCGCGTTGCGCGCCGATGATCGACGCCTTGGTCTCCAGAATGTCCTGCTGGGTCTCGAACAACAGCACGTCGGCACCGCCGTCGATCATGCCCTCCACCTGGATGCGGTTGTTGTCCACAATCATGTCGAAGGTGGCCTTGGCCAGGTTGGCGTCGGTGCTGGACACGACGTAGTTGGACGGGCCGATGGAGCCGGCGACGAACAGCGGCCGCCCGTCGTAGCCGTCCGAGGCCTTATAGCGCTCGATGGCCCGCCGTGCGATCTTGCACCCTTCCACGTTCAGGTGGTAGGCGATGGCTTCCAGGTTGCCCTGCTTCAGGTCCAGCCCTGCAGGCACCGCCTGCATGACGTCCTGCTGGATTTTTGCCCAGTCGAATTCCTTGAGGCGCAGGGGCGAGGCGCCGAAGGTGTTGGTCTCGATCAGGTTCGCCCCGGCATCGAGGTATTTGAAATGGATGTCTTCCAGCCAGTCCGGCCGGGAAAAAGTCAACAGGTCGGTCAGCATGCGGAACAGCGACCCGCCAAAGGTCTCGTCGGTGACGTCCAGGTTCTGCACCATGGTGCCCATGGCGCCGTCCAGTACCAGAACGTGCTCTTTCAATGCGTCTTCAAACTTCATAAGCTCCCGTAATCAATGGGTTTGCAATATCTTGTGTGATGAGTCGATGTCTTCGGTGAAGTCCTTACTATATATGATACGCTTGGGAGGAACAAGGTCCGGACCCACCTCAATTCTTTTTCCTGGGGGGCTAACTGCTTATGTTGAAACCTGTTAGGCGATCCAAAACTTTCGGTATGGTCTGCCTGGGCCTGCTCTGGCTGTCCCTGGAGGGATGTAGCTGGGCCAAGGACCGGGACTACGAAAATCTCCTTCAAAATCAATTGAAATACCCGAAAGACCTGCAAATCACCGTCTTCGCCGAAGCGCCCAAGGCCCGCCACATGGCGTATGACGATCAGGGCGTGCTGTTCCTTTCCCAGACCAAGGCGGGCAAGGTGGTGGCCCTGCCGGATGCGGACGGCGACGGCAAGGCCGACCGGGCGGTGCCGATCATGACGGGCGGCAACGGACCCCACGGCCTCGCCTTTCTGCAGTTGGATTCGGGCTACTACCTCTATATCGCCGAGGAGCACCGGGTGGTGCGGCTGAAACGCACCGCCAAGCCGTTCACCTTCGGCAAGCCGGAGGTCATCGTCTCCGACATCCCCAGCGGCGGCCACTCGACGCGCACCATCAAGTTCCAGGACGGCAAGCTGTATTTGTCGGTCGGCTCCTCCTGCAACGTGTGCATCGAGGAGCACCCGTGGCGCTCCGCCATCATCCGCTTCGACGTGGACGGCAAGAACGAAGAAGTGTTTGCGCGCGGCCTGAGAAATTCCGTCGGCATCGAGTTCTCGCCCTACACCGGCGAGTTGTGGGGCGTCAACAACGGCAGGGACTGGCTGGGCGACGACCATCCGCGGGAGGAACTCAACATCATCCGCCGGGGCCAACACTACGGCTGGCCCTACTGTTATGAAGACCGCGTACCCGATCCCGATTTCGGCGACCGCTACGACTGCAAATTGACCGAACCCCCGGCCCACACCTTCACCGCGCACATGGCGCCGCTGGGTCTCGAGTTCTATAAGGAAGGCGCTCTGCCCGCGCGGTACAACAACAGCCTCTTCATTTCCTTCCACGGATCGTGGAACCGCTCGGTGCCCGCCGGGTACCAGGTGCGGCGACTGCAACTGGACGCACAGGGAAACATTCAGTCGGAAGAGGTGTTCATCGAGGGCTGGTTGCAGCCGGACGGTTCCAAGGCCGGGCGGCCGGTGGACTCGATTGTCTCACCCAAAGGCGAACTGCTGGTTTCCGACGACTACCTCGGCGTGGTGTACCGCATCACCGCAAAATGATGACAGGCGCGGTCACGGTTTGTTCGTGTTGTCGGCGGAAACGGGTTCGCTGGACCAGTCGCCGAACAGCATCTCCAGTGTGGACGGCACTTCCTTCACGCAACGGAAGCCGACATCCGGCTTGCGCAGGATGGGGTGCAGGTTTTCGCGGTAGGACACGCGCGACTTGAGCGCCACTACCTTTTTGTATTCCTTCTCCGGGAAGTGCCCGACGCCCATATACGACAACCCGCGCACCACGACGACGTCCTTCGGAAACTTCAGGTTGGTCTCGGTATTGCCGGAATAGGGCAGGTAGTAATCCCAGATCCATTCCCACACGTTGCCGATCATGTCCTCGACGCCGTAGGGACTCGCGCCGTCCGGGTGCTGGCCGATGGGTTCCAGCCCGTGTCCGCGTTTATTGCGTGGCGAGTCGCTGACGTTGGCCTTGGAGAAATCGAACTGGTTGCCCCAGGGGTAGTCGATGACGTTCGGCCCGCGCGCCGCCTTTTCCCATTCCATCTCCGTCGGCAGGCGCTTGCCCGCCCACTTGGCGTAAGCCGCCGCGTCGTAAAAGTTCACCTGCGTCACCGGATAATGGTCACGGCCCTTGGGATACTTCGGTCCGTTCCAGCCGGGCGGCGTGCGGTGGTCCGTCGCCTGGGTGAAAATGTAGTATTGCAGGTTGGTGACTTCGTACTTATCGATGTAGTACGCAGGCAGGCGCACGCGGTGTTGCGGCGACTCGTCGGCGTACCACGGCTTGTTGAGGCCGAGCGACAGCGCATGGCCTTCTTCATCCACTTCGTCCGTGCCCATGCTGAAGTAGCCGTCGGGAATCAGCACCATGCCTTCCGGCGCGGGCGGTGTGCATGCGGCCAGGAGCCACAGCAACATCGCGCACAACCAGAACGGTCTGCGGTGACCCGGTATATGTTGACGGCGAAGGTTCATGGCGTTCCGAGCGATTGGAGGGGAGGTGGCATCTCTTATTAGTTTACTATATCCTTACAAGGAACGCATGAAGGAACGCGGGAGGGGACAGCCATCATGACAGACCAACAGGCCACGCAAAGCGACCGGGTGCTGCGGGAGGCCATCGTGCCGGACGGGTTCACCGCGTTCGGCATGGACCCGGTGCCCGGCGAACTGGTGGAATCGATCCGCGCCCTCGGCATCACCCACCCGCTGGTGCTGATTCCGCACGGAGACGGGTTCCGCGTGGTATGCGGTCACCGCCGCTTCCAGGCGGCGCAGGTGCTGGGACTGGACACGGTGCCCGCCCACCTGGTGGAGGCGATGTCCGACGTCGACCGCCTGATTTGGAACCTGCAGGAAAACCGCGCCCACCGCCGTTACACCGACATCGAAAAAGGCCGCATCCTGCACCGCCTGCACACCGCGGGCATCGAGGAAGCGGCGCTGGCGACCGGGGTCCTGCCCATCCTGGGCGAACCGAAAACCAGAAAGCGCGCCGTCGATCTGTTGAGCGTGTGCGTGTTCACCGAATCGTTCCAGGGCCTCATGCACGAACTCAACATCCCCCTGCGCGTGTTCGCGGTGATGGCGAAGTGGGGGGACGCCGATCGCTCTGTCGCCGAGAGTCTGTTCTCCCAACTGCGGCCGGGGCACAACAAGTGGCGCGCCGTGCTGGAGACGGTGGACGAGATCGCCACCCGCGACGGCATCGCGCCCGCCGAGGTGCTGGACCACGCCACGATTGTAAAAACGCTGGGCAACGCGTCGCTTCCCGCAAACGAGAAGTACGACGCGATTTTTTCCCACCTGCACAGCCAGCGTTATCCGCACCTGTCCGATCTGCAAAGCCGCGTGCGCAAGGCCGCCGAGCGTCTGCAGTTGGACCCGAAAACGAAACTGAAACTGCCGGAAAATTTCGAGCAGGCTCTTGTCAAAATCGAATTGAAGTTTTCTACTGAGGAAGAGTTGACCCGTCAGGTCGAAAAGCTGTTCGGCGCGTGTGACGCGGATGCGCTGAAAGAACTCCTGCGAACCCTGAAAGATCCTCTTGCATAAGGACGCGCCGATGGATGCGACATCTCCGCCCTTTCCCGATTCCCTGAAAGCCCTGATCGCCGCCGTCGAGCGCGAAACGCACTGGAGCCCCCAGCGCGCCGCCCAGATTCTGCGCGAAGCGGACATCACCCCGCAGGACCTCATGCCGTGGGCGTATTTCGATCACCCGGCCAAGGACAGCTACGGCCGCCGGCTGGTGCACGACGGCGGGCATTACGAGATGCTGGTGATGTCGTGGAACCCCGGCGATGTCTCCGCCCTGCACGATCACGGTTACGCGCAATGGGGCGCGGTGAAGGTGTTCGGCCCGGCGGAGCACGCCTCGTTCTGGCTGATCAACGGCGAGTTGCACACGCAGTCGCGCACGCGCCTGAAACCCGGCGACGTCCTCCACGTCGGCCACGAGTGGGTGCACCAGATGGGCAACACGTCCGGCATTCAGTTCCTCACGTTTCATCTGTACGGATGCGTCGGGCGGCGCGGGGGCATCACCGCCAACGCGCGCGTGTTCGATCTCGACGCCAGCCAGGTGCACCTCACCGACAACGGCGTGTTCTTCGCCCTGCCGGAGTCCGCCATCAACGCGCGCATCGCCGGGCCCATGCCGGATTTCATGACGCACTTCCGCCACCAGGTGGAGTTGAAGCACCGCCTCGACCGCATGCGCGCCGCCTCGGACACGCAATCCCTGCCTCCTCTCTTGGACACGCGCGACCAGCGCGTCGCCGACGACCTGTTCGACGCAAAGCACTGGGACGCGTTCGAGCACGACCTGTTTCTGCACGTGGACACCGGCACCGGGTGCATGACCGACCTCGGCTACTGGCAGAGACTGCGGCAGGAAGTGCAGACCGTCGCCGCGCTTCAGGAGAAACTGCGCGAGGAGACGGACCGCGGCGATCCCTTCGACACCTACGCGGAGCTGTACGACGCGGTGGTCGGCGAGCCGTGCCTCGACAGCTTCATGGAAAGCTACCTCGAGTTCGCCTTCCGCAAATACAACCTGCTCAGCAAGGGCGGGCGGTTTTTGTCACTGGGATGCGGCACCGGCATGGTGGAAAACCATCTGGTGCGGCGCGGCCGCGTGCCGAAAGACCGCATGCACGGCATCGACAAGTCGCCGGCGATGGTGAAGGTCGCGAAGGAACGCATCAACGCATGGGAGGGGGATCTTTTGGAGCTGGACGAAAAAAACGCGTGGGACGTCACCTACAACGGGCTCAACGTATTTCAATACCTCAGGCCGAAAGAGATGGAGCGGGCCGTTCACGTGGCGGCGCGCATCACCCGGCCCGGCGGGTATTTCGTCGGCGACTTCATCACGCCGGACCACATCCGCGTCTATCCGCACGTCATCCGCTCGAACTGCGGCAGGGTCATCTCGCTCCGCCAGCCGGAGTTGATTGAGCAGGAAGGGCACATCTTCCAGCGGAGCGCGATCCTGAACGTGAGTAAACTGCACGGCACCTTGCAGATCACCGATGAAGGGCGCCACCTGCGTTGCCTGCCGTCGGTCACGCGCGTGCGCGGCTGGTTCGAAAAGGCGTTCCGCGGTCCCGTCGATGTGTACGACGCCGCGACGCTCTATCCCCTCAATCCCTCCGACGAAACCTGCTGGTCCACCCGTTATCTTGTGATCGCAAAGAAGAAATAACCGGGTCACACCCGGGGGAAACGAGAATCGTCGATTTTACCGCCTAACGTGGGTGAAAAAAGATGGAAGCCAGTGACCAAGAATGGACATATAACGTAAATGAAAATTTCCTCTCTGCCTTTCCTGAAAGGAAAGGGAGGCAACCCCTTCTCCCCGGGTGGGAGAAGGCTGGGATGAGGGGGATTCATGACATCTTCCGATTTTCACAAACACCTGCGGCGTAATCTTACCGATGCCGAACGCAAACTGTGGGGTGCGTTGCGGAATCGCCAACTGCAAGGTAACAAGTTTCGCCGACAGGTCCCCTTGGCGACGTATGTGGTGGATTTCGTCTGCATGGAAAAGCAGGTGGTGGTGGAAGTGGATGGAGGCCAGCATTTGGACAGCGCAAAGGATGCCAAGCGAACGGCGGCTTTAGAAGATCAAGGCTTTCAAGTATTGCGGTTCTGGAACAACGAGGTTTTGCAGAATCTGGATGGCGTACTGCAGGTGATCTTGGAGAATCTGGAAAAGAGGTAGCGCATCGTTCACCCTCACCCCAGCCCTCTCCCATCCAGGGAGAGGGGGCGTAAGAGCTCCCGCTCCATCCATGATGGCATTCTAAAAGTGATCAATAGCCCGAATGTTTAGAAATCCCTTCGCCCCAGGTGGAAGCAGTCCTAACGTGACATGCAGGATGAGAGCATCCAAAAGTTCCTTCTCCCCTGGTGGGAGAAGGCCAGGATGAGGGGGGATTCATGACTCTTCCGTTATTTGGAAAGTCATCGAATGCTGGGCAGATATTATGGAGTCGAACAGACAAATCTTGCTGGTGAGGCTGTATGGAAATCATCGAATTGGAAAGCTGGGAGGAATTTGAGCAGGCGATTGAGGAGGAGCACCAAGAGATATTAAAATTAAAGAAAGACAATCCACTCCATTTTTCCGATTTGCTATTCAGGGGGCATGCTAATGCGGATTGGAAATTAACGACAACCTTGGAAAGGTTTTGTTACGCAAAAAATTTGCCGTTTGAATGGCCTTGGAAAAAGTACCATAGAACCTTATTAGGAATTCTGCCTTCGGTTCTTTCTTTAACTTCTCACAATTACAAATTAGATCAAAAATTCGAATTGGATCCAGTATTTCCATTGCCCCCCGGTTATGACTTCATGATTTATGCTAGGCACCATGGTTTTCCCTCGCCAATGTTGGATTGGACCCGCTCCCCTTATGTTGCTGCCTTCTTTGCCTTTAATAGTCCTTTCTTAAATGAAAAAATATCAATTTTTTCATTTAGAGAATACTTCGGAAACGCAAAGGGATATTCAGCAACCATGCCAACAATTAAGGGTCTTGGGCCATATGTTACAGCCCATAAAAGGCATTTTTTACAACAGTGTCTTTATACGATTTGTCATAAGAACGACAATGAAACTCAGGTCTATTGTTCACACCAAGATGCGCAGTTTGGCGAAGATCAGGATCGATTGAAAAAATATATCCTCCCTGCCACCGAAAGGGAAAAGGTCCTCAGAAAACTGGATTTCATGAATATAAATGCCTTTTCACTTTTTGGAAATGAAGAAGGTTTGATGGACTGGCTGGCTTACCGGGAAATTGAAAAGCGTTTGGGTGAGGGCCTTTAGTTTAATTCGCCACCGCTTCCTTGATCTTCCTGGCTAACGGTTCGGTGACGCCGGGGAGTTTTTGCAGGTCTTCCAGCGAAGCGTGCTTGATGTTCTCCAGACTGCCGAAGGTTTTGAGCAGGAGCAGGTGGCGCTTCTTGCCGATGCCGGGGATGTTCTGCAGGGGCGACTTCAGCGCATTCTTGCCGCGCAGACTGCGGTGGTAGTCGATGGCGAAGCGGTGCGCCTCGTCGCGCACGCGTTGCAGTAAAAACCGCGACGGCGAATTCTCCTTGAACCACACTGGCTCCTTCTTCCTCACCAGGAACACTTCGTCGGTATCGAGGTTACTGCGGAACTTGCCCTTGGCGATGCAGGCAAGGTCGATGCGTCCCTCCAACTCCAGGCTCTGCAACACCCTGTAGCCGGTGTTGAGGTGGCCCTTGCCGCCGTCGATCAGGATGAGGTCGGGCAACGGCTTGTCTTCATCGAGCAGGCGCGCGTACCGCCGGGTCATCACTTCCGTCAGCATGGCGTAGTCGTCGATGCCCTCCACCGTCTTGATCTTGAACCGCCGGTACTTGCTTTTCTCCGCCTTGGCGTTGTGGAAATAGACCATCGATCCCACCGCGTGCGTGCCGCCGATGTTGGAGATGTCGAAACCCTCGATGGTCTTCGGGAAGTTTTTGAGGCCGAGTGTCTCGCGCAATTCTTCCAGACTGCGCGTGGCGACGTCGCCCTTGTCCATTTCGGCGCGCATGGCGAAGCGTGCGTTCTCTTCCGCCATCTGCACCAGCGAGCGCTTCTTGCCGCGTTGCGGGACTTCAATTTTCACCCGCGCCTGCCGTTTTTCGCTCAGCCAGTCTTCCAGCAGTTCGCGGTCCTCGATCTCCTGCGACACCAGGATCTCCGAAGGCAGGATGGTTTCGTCGGCGTAGTACTGCTTGATGAACGACGCGAGCGTTTGCGCGTCGTCTTCCTCGCTCGGGTTGTTCATCTTGAACAGCTTTTCGGCGAGCAGTTTGCCGTTCCTCACGATGAGCACCTGCACCATGGTGGCTTTCGATTCCGTGTAGCAGGCGAGGACGTCCTGGTTCTCCATGCCGGTGGAGATGATGCGTTGCTTGTCGAGCACGGTGTTGACCGCCTCGATCTTGTCGCGGTACACCGCCGCCTCTTCGTAGCGTTGCCCTTCCGACGCGGCGTTCATTTTTTCTTTGAGGCTGTCGATGAGTTCCGTATTTCTGCCTTTGAGGAACAGGATGACGTCGTTGACCACCTTGGCGTAATCTTCCGGTGAAACGAGCGCCGCGCACGGCGCGAGGCACCGCTTCATGTGATAGTTGAGGCACGGCCGCCGTTTGGGGGTGCCGTCGAGTTCGTCACTGCTCTGTCTCAGCGGAAAGATTTTGTAGATGAGGCGGATGGTCTCCCGCACCTCGCGCACCATGGTGTAGGGACCGAAGTAGGTCGCGCCGTCTTTTCTGACGCGCCGCACCACTTCCAGTCGGGGATACGTCTCCTGTGTGGTCAGGCGCAGGTAAGGGTAATGCTTGTCGTCCTTCAGCATCACGTTGTAGCGCGGCTGATGCTTTTTGACGAAATTGCTTTCGAGGATCAGCGCTTCCTGCTCCGTCTTGGTGGTGAGGAACTTGATGTCCGCCACCTTGCGCACGAAGATGCGCGTGCGCGGGGCGTGGTCGCGCGACTCGGTGAAATACGACCGCACGCGGGGGTACAGCGACTTGGCCTTCCCGATATAAAGGATTTCTCCGGCCTTGTCTTTCATGATATAAATGCCGGGAACTTTCGGGATGGTTTTCAGAATGTCTTTTATGAAATCACTCGGGGGCAAGGCGACCTTCCTTATTATATGCTTCGGACCGCACCGGTGTGCCGGTTTGGAATTCTCTTCAATTATATAGCACGCGTTTCGCCCGCCGCCAGTCCCCCGCCTGCGGACGCACCATGAAGCCTTTTCAAACGTGGGGGATCGTTTTTCTCTGGGCTCTGGTGTGGGGCGTCCCGGCCCACGCCACCGGCACGCTGGAGCAGGTGCGCGAACAGGGGGTCCTGTTGTGGGGCGCCGATGCCGAAGGCGGCGCGCCGTACGTCTTTCCCGATCCAAAAAACCCCTCGCGTCTCATCGGCTTCGAAGTCGATCTCGCTCATGCCATCGCGCAGGAACTGGGTGTCACCGCGCGCATGGTGCAGAACGACTGGGGCACGCTCGTCCCCGCCCTTCAACGCGGCGACTTCCACGTGGCGATGAACGGCCTCGAATGGACCGAAGAACGCGCCCGTGCGGTGGACCTCTCGCGTCCCTACTACATCTACGAACAGCAGTTGGTGGTGCGCGCCGGCGACACGCGCATCGACAAGTTGAGCGACCTTTCCGGCATGACGGCGGGCACGCTGGTGAACTCCGTCGCCCACGCCATGCTCAAAAAAATAAAGGGCGTCACCGTGCGCGTGTATCAGGGGCAGGTGGAGCCGTACCGCGACCTGAAACTGGGGCGGCTGGACGCGGTTCTGCTGGACCTGCCGATTGCGTTGCACTACGCCGCACCGAACCCCGCGTTTCGTTTCGCCGGGCCGCCGGTGGGGGAGGGGCTGTACGTCATCGCCGTGCGCCAGGGCAATCACGATTTGTTGAACGCGGTCAACACTGCCATCGGCAAACTGTACGATGATGGCACCCTGCAATCGATTTATCAAAAATGGAATCTGTGGAACGACACCCAGCGCGCGCTGGCGGAGCGGGATCACGCGGCCAGGCGGGTGTTCGACTTTGACGAGGACAAGGCCATGCAGGAATACCTGTGGATACTGATGAAAGGTGCGGGCATGACGGTGGTCATCTCCGTGCTTGCCATGATGCTGGCGGTGGCGCTGGGGCTGGTGCTGACCGGCATGCGGCAGTTGGGCGGACCCATCCTGCGCGGCATGGCGGCGACCTATATCGAGATCGTGCGCGGCACGCCGCTGTTGTTGCAACTCTACATCATCTATTACGGCCTGCCCAACATCGGCATCCGCCTCGATGCCTTCACCGCCGCCGTCGTCGGGCTCGGCATGAACTACGCCGCATACGAGGCGGAAGTGTACCGTGGCGGGCTGAAGGCCGTGGCGAAAGGACAATGGGAGGCGGCGTTGTCGCTTGGCATGACGCCGTTCATGATCTACCGCCGCATCCTCATCCCGCAGGCGGTGCGTGTGGTTCTGCCGCCGGTCACCAACGATTTCATCTCGCTGTTCAAGGACACGTCGTTGGTGTCCATCATCGCCATCGTCGAGCTGACGAAAAGTTACAACATGCTGGCCGTGTCCTCCATGCGTTTTCTGGAACTGGGACTGCTCACCGGCCTGCTGTATTTGATGATGGCGTATCCGCTGTCGTTGTTGTCCACGCACCTGGAGCGGAGGTTGCAGACGGCATGATCCGCGTCGAAGGGCTGACCAAACGCATTGGCGACCACACACTCTTGCGTGGCATCGATCTGGACGTGCCGACCGGCGGCGTGCACGTGGTGATCGGTCCGTCCGGCGCAGGCAAGAGTTGCCTGTTGCGTTGCATCGCCGCGCTGGAATCGTTTGAGGAAGGCCGCGTGCGGGTGGATGATCTGGAAATCGCGGGCACCGAAACCGACGGCCACCGCGCGCCGGACCCGAAACGCGTGCGCGCCCTGCGCATCCGTGTCGGCATGGTGTTCCAGCAGTTCAACCTGTTTCCGCACATGACGGTATTGCAGAACCTCATCGAAGCGCCGACGCAGGTGCTGGGCATGAAGCGTGGCGAGGCTGAGGCAAAAGCGCGCGCTCTTTTGGGCAAGGTGCACCTGCACAACCTGTCGCACCGTTACCCCGGCGATCTCTCCGGCGGCGAACAGCAACGCGTGGCCATCGCCCGCACACTGGCTATGAATCCGACTTGCGTGCTGATCGACGAGCCGACTTCGGCGCTCGATCCGGAAATGGTGGGCGAGGTTCTGCGTGTTCTGCGGGAACTGGCGGACGAAGGCATGACGATGTTGATCGTGACGCACGAGATGGATTTTGCCCGTAGCGTGGCGGACCGGGTGGTGATGCTCGACCGCGGCGAGGTGGTGGAGGAGGGCGAACCGGAGACATTTTTCACCACGCCTTCGACGGACCGCGCCCGAAATTTTCTAAAAAGGCTTCTGGAACGCTGATATACTTGGCCGCCGCTTGCGGTATACCCATAAATGTTTATAATTTAAAGCCATGCAGACTCAAGACAATTCACGTGGATTCTGGGGATCGCGGCTGGGCTTCATTTTGGCCGCGTCCGGTTCGGCGGTGGGACTGGGCAACGTCTGGAAGTTTCCGTACATCACCGGGGAGAACGGCGGCGGCGCGTTCGTGCTGATTTACCTGGTTTGCATCCTGATCGTCGGCCTGCCCATCATGCTGTGCGAATTCACCATCGGCCGGCGCACCAACCTCAATCCCGTCGGCGCCTTCAGTATGCTGAAGCCCGGAACGCCGTGGGTGCTGGTCGGGTACATGGGCGTGCTCGCCGGATTCCTGATTCTTTCCTTTTATGGCGTGGTCGGTGGCTGGACGCTGGCCTATGTCGTGAAGTCGATCACCCATGTGGTGGACCATTTCGCCTCGCCGCAGGAAGCGGGCATGTTCTTCGGCCAGTTCATCGCCAATACCGGCGAGATCCTGATTTATCACACGCTGTTCATGGCGCTCTGCATGGCCATCGTGTACCGGGGGGTGCACGGCGGCATCGAGCGCGCCTGCGACATATTGATGCCGACGCTGGTCATCATGCTGTTCCTGTTGATGATCCGCGCACTCACCCTGCCCGGTGCTTACGAGGGCGTGAAGTTTTACCTGTATCCCGACTTCAACAAGATTTCGGGCAACAGTGTGCTGCTGGCGATGGGGCAGGCGTTCTTTTCGCTCAGTCTCGGCATGGGGTGCCTCATCACCTATGGCAGTTACCTGTCGCCGAAAGAAAACCTGACATCCTGCACATTTTATGTCGTGCTGTTCGACACCATGATTGCATTGCTGGTGGGGATGGTGATCTTCCCCGCCGTGTTCGCCATGGGACTGGAGCCGGAAGGCGGGCCCAGCCTCGTGTTCAACGTTCTGCCCGCTGTGTTTGCCAGCATGCCGTTCGGCACGCTGGTGTCGATCATCTTCTTTGCGTTGTTGACCATCGCCGCCATCACCTCGGCCATCTCACTGTTGGAGTCGGTGTCCGCCTACCTCATTGACCAGCGCGGCTGGTCGCGGCAGAAAGCGGTGATCGTGACCGGGATCGTCATCTACCTGTTCGGCATTCCCTCCGGCCTGTCCTTTGGGTTGATGAAGGACGTGACCTTTTTCGGCATGACCTTCTTCGACGTGGTGGACAACCTGTCATCCAACTACCTTCTGCCATTAGGAGGCATGCTGACCGCCATCTTTGTCGGCTGGGTGTGGGGCACGAAGGAAGCGCACCGGGAAATCGAGCGGCACGAGACCACCTTTCACTGGGCGCGCTATTGGGAGTTCATTCTGAAGTTCGTCAGTCCCGTCGCTGTGGCCATTGTCTTCATAACGCATTTCCTGCCCATCGGCTGAAAATGCGGCGATTCAAAAAGCACCTCGACACGAATTTTTGCGGGAAGTGCGGCCCGCTTCTAATTGGAAGAATTGATCGGACGCGGAACCGGTATGGGAGGGATTCCAGGCCACCAGTTTGTTTTGACATCATGGGATTTAGTCTTACAATGATATCTGGTGTAAATCAATGAGCGGCTCCTGCTACACGCGTTATCCCGCTTTTCAAATGCGGGCGCCCGAGGCTTTCGGGAAAAGGCTTTCGCTTTTCACTCCAGCATGGGAAAATTTGTATCGAATCAGGTTCGATTCCGGGAAAACGAAAGTAAGAAAAAGACCGATTGCGGTACTCGGAAGTTCACCTGGCGCACCGGCAATGGAACGTGCTCTTTGCCCAAAGCGGAATGGCGAAAGTCGGACGGTTCATCCAAAGGTTCCTTATGAAGGGGGATGTGGGATTGAGGAGTTCCGGTGAAGAAGTTTAAGGCCTACATCAAGGAAAACATCAGTGAGGTGATCATCCTGGCCATCCTGCTCGGGGTGGTGGTGATCAATTACTTCATCTACTCGAAGATCGCTTTCCTCGACATGTTTTACCTGCTTGCCGTGCTGGCCGGGTATTACATAGGCCGGCGGTTTGCCGTGCTGGGGGCGTTCCTCGCCATCCTGCTGATCTGGTATTTTCTCCTCGCCAATCAGGACCAGCCCGTCGCCATCGAAAACCGTTTCGACTTCAACATGAACATGACGGTCTGGGCGTCGTTTCTGATTCTGGCGGCGTGGCTGATCGGCACCCTCACCGAAAACCTGCGCAAGGAACTTCAGGAAAGCAATCGCCTGCGGGAAGACATGCAGAGGGACCGTGTTCTGCTCAACATCACCAACGCGCGTCTGAACGAATACACGCAACACCTCGAAGACAAGGTGGCCGACCGCACCCGCGAACTGGAACAGAACAACAAGGATCTGCAGAACTTCGCCGCTATCGCCTCCCACGATTTGAAGGAGCCTCTGCGCAAGATCGTCGCCTACAGTGAGATGATCGAACAACAGCAACCCGAGGTGGCGCAGGAGATCGACTCCTTCCTGCAACGCATGCGCAAGGCGGTCACCCGCATGGAAAACCTGATCGACGGGTTGATGAAACTGTGCCGGGTGTCGCAGAGCAGCCAGTTGCTGGAGCAAACCGATCTCAACCGCGTGGTGCGGGAAGTGGTGCAGGACCTGGAAGTGCGTGTGGTGGAGACGCAGGCGGAGATCAAGGTCAACCGGCTTCCCGTTTTGCATGCCGATCCATTTCAGATGCAGTTGCTGTTCCGCAACCTCATCTCCAATTCCCTCAAATACCGCCGGGCGGACGTGCCGCCGAAAATTTCCATCGGCGTGTTGTACGAAAACGAAGATGAGTACCAGCTTTACGTCGAGGACAACGGCATCGGCATTCCCAGGGAAAACATCAATATGATTTTCGAGCCGTTCGAACGCCTGCACTCGCGCGACAAGGTGGAAGGTTCGGGCATCGGCCTCGCCATCTGCCGCCAGGTGATGGACCGCCACAAAGGCGAACTGAAGGTCGAAAGTGAAGTCGGCCGCGGTACGCGCTTTCTCATCCGCATGCCCAAGCCGGAAGTCGCCCACATCGAAGCGGCCTGAAAAGGAACGGCATTCCCGGCTTCAGGCTTGTGACACGAAGTAAACCACTCCGTACCACCCCACGCCCAGGCAGGACAGCACCCACATCGCTCCCAGGAACAGGTTTGAGAGCAACAGGTACCGCTGCGGAAGCGGGACCGTCGCTTGCGTTCGCCGTTGGTTCCACCAGACCGCCAGCCAGCCAAGCGGGATCAGGAAAAACAGAACGGCCAATCCCAAAAGTGCGCCCAGTTCGAAAAAGGCATGGGGGTTGTCGACGCTTTGCGCCATCACCACCAGAAGCAGGGTGGCGATTCCCGCCGCGTTGAGCGCTGTATAAACCTTGAAAATGAATGCGCCTTTGGATGAGGGAGTTTCCGGCATCATCTCGGCTCCCCGGCCGGCGAAAACATCCCGCCGGAATGGCGAAGACAGGCCCGTTCTTTTCCCCACCCGGCATACCCTGGTTTGATACACTGGAAGTAATAAAGACAATTCGATCCGGAGGTGATCATGCAACGAATCCTTGGGGTCCTCGTGTGTTCCCTGCTGTTATCGGGGCCGGCGTTCGCCGCCGAGTCCAGTATAAAATGCGATCCTCCCTACGACCCGTCCAATATCGTGGAGGTGCTGTTCTTTTACCCAGGCACTATGAAGTACCTGGCGAACGGACCGGATGCCTGCCGCTTCGACTTCGGCGACAAGGTGAAGGCGGTGGTGAAGGACACGTGGCTGATGTGGGGCGGGTGTGTGGACGCGACGCTGAAAGACATCGACAACTCGCTGGCCGGCAACCTGAAACCGCAATGGCGGGAGAAAGACACCTCGCAGGCCGCAACCCAACGTCCTTCCGGCGCGGACGGATCGCCCTACCGCGAAGGCAGTTGATGCCTCACTCGGGAGTGAAGTGGCCGTTCTCGCTTTTCAGTTTTTTGGATGGGATGACCACTTCATTGCCGCCGTTTCCCGTGGGTTCCACGTAACCGATGCCGTGGCAGGAGATGCCGTGGCGCTTGCAGATCTTCTGCACCGCGTCGGCGTCGTTGGCGTGTTCCACCACCACGCAGAAGCCGACGCCCATGTTGAACACCTCATACATCTCCGCCGTGCTGATTTCACCGCGCTGTTGAATGAGTGAAAACACGGGCGGCACGTCCGGCAGGGGATCGATGACGAAGCGGATGCCTTTTCTCTGCACGCGAAGCAGGTTCAGCAGGCCGCCGCCGGTGATGTGGACCAGCGCCCGCAGGTCGATGCCCGCGTCGAACATTTCCAGTACGGCCGACACGTAGATGCGCGTCGGTTCCAGCAGTTCCGCGCCCAGCGTGCGCCCCAGCGATTCCTCGTACTTGTGCACGTTTTCCTTCTGTTCGTCCTCCGTGGCGCCCAACAGAATACGCCGGGCCAGGGTGAGGCCGTTGCTGTGCACGCCGCTCGACGCCATTCCCAGAACCAGGTTGCCTTCGGTGATGTTCTGCCCGGTGTTGATGCGGTCGAGCTGGATGTGTCCCAGCGCCGCGCCGATGAGATCGATGCCATTGATGATTTCGCGGATCTGTGAAATTTCCCCGCCGGAGATGCTGATGCTCGCCTGCCGGGCGCCTTCCGCCAGACCCTGGCCGAGCTGGTCGAACACCTGCGAATCGAGGTGCGAGCAGGCGATGTAGTCCACCATGCTGACGGGCCTGGCGCCGATGCAGATGAGATCGTTGACGTTCATCGCCACGCAGTCGATGCCGATGGTGTCGTACTGGTGCATCAGTTCCGCCACGCGCATCTTGGTGCCGACGCCGTCGGTGCAGAGCGCGACGCCGGTGCCGTTGCCCAGGTCGATGACATTGGCGAAGTAACCGATGTCGGCCTTCACCGGGAACTGGGTGTTGAACTGCCGGGTCGGCAGGATGTGTTTGAGCAAGTGATCGAGCGCGGTTTCCGCGCCGGTCTGGCTGACGCCGCTTTCTTCGTATTTCGAGGTGGTCGGGTTGTTGTTCGGCATGGCAGGTAGCAGGGTTGAAGGATTTTCGCTCACTATATCATTATTGCCCGGGTGGTTGAATCTTTTTGGAAACCGCGAGCGCGCCAAAACAGATGGCGAGGTTGAGGGTCATTCCCAAAACGCCGGAGTGGATGCCCCATACTTTCGGGTGGTTGGCGTCTGCGAGGCCCAGATCGCCCGCGAAATTCAATCCCATGGCCAGCACCGACCCCGCCAGCAGTCCCGTCATCACCGCCCGCGCGCCGAGACGCGTGGTGTGGATGCCCAGGTAGAACGCGGGCACGCATTGCAACAGCAGGTCGAACTTGACCTTGAGCAGTTGGATGAGCGTGCCCTCGTAGCCCAGCGCCAGCCCGGTGATGGGCACCATGAGCACCCAGGTCAGGATCTTGCCGACGCGCGTCAGGTGCGCCTGGCTGGCGTCCGGCCGCACGTACTGGCCGTACAGGTCCTGCGTGATCATGGAGCTGATGCTGAGGAGCGCCGAGTCGGCGGTGGACATCACCGCCGCCAGGATGGCGGCGAAGAGGATCACCACCAGCCAGTAACCCAGTGCCGATGCCTGCATCACCTCCCGGCACAGGAGAGCCAGCACCGTCTCCGACGGCACCACCGCCTCGCCGGTTTCCTGCAGAAACAGGCGGTCGAGGTCCGGATAATGCGCCGCCATCAGGATGCCGACGGTCACTGCGATCACCGTGGTGAGGAGCGGCATGAAGCCCATGGCGGCGAGCGACCGCTTCAGCGCGGCCGGACTTTTCGCGGCGTAAATGCGTTGCAGGGCCTGCGGATAAATGGCCGCGCCCAGCCCCACCATCAGGATGAAACTCAACCACGTGCGCGCGCCCTCGGCGGTGGGCGGCTCCACTTTAAACCGCGTTGCGGGATTGGTCGCCAGCGTGTCCAGTGCGGCAGTCAGGCTTCCCAGATGGCCGAAGGCGAGGAACAGGAGAATGATGAACCCGACCATCAAGATGCCGCCCTGGATGACGTCGGTCCACGCCACACTGCGCATGCCGCCCAGCGACTCGTACACCAGCATGATGAGCGCGAGGCCCACCACGCCGACCCACAGCGGGATGCGTCCCTGCGAAATTCCGGCGAACGCCGTGCCCAGCGTTTTCATCTGCGCGAGCGTGAAGTTGCACAGCACGTACACCATGATGAGCGTCACCACGATGCGGAGCGCGTGACTGCCGAAGCGGTGATAAACGTAATCCCCCGGCGTGATGAATTGGTGTTCCCGGCTCAGCCGTTGCAGGTGAGGCGCGAAGAGGAGGTAGGCAATGACGATGGCGGTCATGAAATGCACGCACACCAGAAACCGCAATCCCTCCCGGTAGGCGGCGCCGCTGAACCCGAACAGCGTGTTGCCGCTGTACTGCGTGGCGTAGAGCGTGAGCACCAGCACGAGGAACCCCATCTCCCGCCCACCGAGAAAAAAATCGCTCAGGCTGTTTTCTTTCCGGCGTGAGTACGCATACCAGCCGATGGCGAGGAGCGACAGGATATAGATGGCGACGACGAACAGCGCGCCTGGTCCGAAGGGGAGCTCCGTCATGCGGCGGGGCCCTCGTCGTTGCCGCCGTCCCGCCACGCGCGGAGCGTCACCCATGCGATGAAGCCGCTGGCGGCCACGCTGACCCCAAGCGCGAATGCCGCCCACGCCGGGAGGCCGAACCAATGGCCTTCGATCGGCCACACCGGCACCATCGCCGCGATCAGCAGAACGAACACACCCCACACCCAGCGGGGAAACGGGACGTCGTTCGCGGCAGGGGAGGTGGGTTTGGAGGAGGAAGCTTGTTTACGCATTGAGATAAAAAATTTTAATAATCCCTTCTCTTATCAAGAGATCGTTGCATAAGCCATTAAAAAAAGGTCAAGGGAAGCCATCCTGTGTCCGGGTATCCATCAAACCACTTGGCTGACTGAATCCAGATTATGCAAAGCGCTCTCTGGGGAGAAGGGGATGGGGCCGTATGCCACGGTCAAAGTTTTTGGATTGGGGGCGTGGTCATGGGTACACGCCCATTTCGAGGTAGCTGTTGGCGATTTTTTCGATGGCGATGGCCATGGCGGCGATGCGGTACGACTCCACGTTTTCGTGCCGCCAGAAATACTCGCGCATGTGCTGGAACGCGTCGCGCATGGAGTCGTCGAGACCGGAGAGCACCAGTTCCAGTTCGCCCGGCCCTGCCATCAGCTTGCCGGCGAGGGTGCCTTCGATTTTATGGCCGTTGCTTTCCAGCGCCTGGATGAGCAGTTCGTTCTGCGTTTCCTCCCAGCGCCGGGTCATTCTGCCGAAGCGGATGTGCGACAGGTTCTTGATCCACTCAAAGTAGGAGACGATGACGCCGCCCGCGTTCAGGTAGATGTCCGGGATCATCCACACGCCGCGCTTGCGCAGTACGGTTTCCGCGTCGAAGGTGACAGGCCCGTTTGCCGCCTCGGCGATCAGCTTTGCCTGGATGCGCGGCGCGTTTTCCAGTGTGATGACGCCTTCCATGGCGGCGGGGATGAGGATGTCGCACTCCTCCTCCATGAGCGCGCGCCCGTCTTCGTAAAACTGTTCACAACGGAATCCCTTCACGCCGCCGTGCACGTTTTTGAACTCGGCGACCTCATCGACGTTGAGTCCAGCGGAATCGTACAGGCCGCCGTCCCATTCGACGATACCGATGATCTTGGCGCCGTCTTCATTCTGCAGAATCTTCGCGGCGTGGTAGCCGACGTTGCCGAGCCCCTGCACGATGATGCGTTTGCCCTCCAGGGTGCCTTCGAGCCGCGCCTGCTTTTTGTCTTCCGCGTGGCGGAAGAACTCGCGCAGGCCGAACACCACGCCGCGTCCGGTGGCCTCCACACGCCCGCGGATGCCGCCCGCCGAGACGGGTTTCCCGGTGACGCAGGCGAGGTGGTTGATGTCCGTCGGCCGGTGCTGGATGTAGGTGTCGGCGATCCACGCCATCTCGCGCGGCCCCGTGCCCATGTCCGGCGCGGGCACATTCAGCGCCGGGTTGATGAGGTCTTTTTTGATCAGTTCGTACGCGAAGCGGCGGGTGATGCGTTCCATGATGTCCACTTCGTATTTTTTGGGATCGACCACCAATCCCCCCTTGGTGCCGCCGAAAGGCACATTGACCAGCGCGCACTTGTAGGACATGAGCGCCGCCAGCGCCTCGACCTCGTCCTGCGTGACCATCGGTGAGAAGCGGATGCCGCCCTTGACCGGAAGCTTGTGGTTGCTGTGCACCGCGCGCCAGCCGATGAAACTTTCGAAACGGCCGTGGATGCGCACTGGAAACCGCACCTGGTATACGTTGACCGCACCCTTGATGAAGTAGGCGAGGCCTTCGGGGATGTCGAGCGTTGCGGCGGCGAGGTCGAACGACAGGTTGACGTTTTCGCGGAAACTCTTCTCCTGCGTCACGGTTTTTGGCATGGGGATCGGGCTCCTCTGCGGTTGTGTCGCATTTATCAATGTAAAACTCCCAAGCCCGGCTTCACAGCAAAAAATAGCTGGTTTGGGAAAATTTTAATTGTCTTGACCCATTCTTCGGCAGATCGGCGGAAATGAAGCCCGGCAGATGCCGTGTTAATATGTTTTCTTTCGAGGCTGGATTTTATTCATAAGGGAGTTCATGCAACAGCGCACGCACGAGTTCACCGTTGCCACACGCGGACGCGGACTGCACAACATCAATGCCACGCTGGTGGACTGGGTGGAGCGACAGGGGCTGACCACCGGTTTGCTGACGGTGTTTCTGCGCCACACGTCCGCCTCGCTGATCATCCAGGAAAACGCCGATCCCGACGTCTTGCGCGATCTGGACGCGTATCTCACCCGGCTGGTGCCCGACGGCGACCCGCTGTACCGGCACGATGCCGAAGGGCCGGACGACATGCCGGCGCACATCCGCGCCGCCCTGACGCAGACGCAGATCGCCATTCCGCTGGTGGCGGGGCGGCTCCGGCTGGGAACCTGGCAGGACGTGTATCTGTTCGAGCACCGCACCGCGCCGCACCGTCGGCAAATCGTTCTGCATCTCCTGGGTGAATGATTTTTTGCAGGCCCGGCCTTGCGGATACGGCTTGACCGTTTTCTTCAATCCTTTACACTAAACAAATCCCAACCGGCGCCGATACGATGACATGAATGGCATCGACTTTTTTGTCATCAACCCGGACGCCCGCACTGCCTCTTCTCAGGCGGAGATTATTGTGGAAGCCAATACCAAACGAAAAATCTGGCGGGTGGTTGCGCTCACGCTGTTGCTGATCGGCGGATTCCTGTACTACGTCTATTTCACCGGCAATCCGTTGCAGCTGGTGTTTGTCGAAGAGATGAAAAAGGCGGGCCCGGTGTCCGCCTACCGTTACAACAGCGCGTTGGAATTTTACAAAGAGGGCCGCTTTGAGGAAGCACTGAGCACGCTGGCGCCGTTGCTGAACGGCGAAAACATACACCCGGATCATCTGGCGCTGGCGGCGTGGCTGAGTTACAAATTCGATCGTTACGCACGGGCGCTGGAGCTGGCGGAGAAGGCGCTGGAGCAGGATCCCAACCGCCCCCGCGAGCACGCCCTCGCCGGAGCCTGTTACCTGGTTGGAGGACACGTGGACCGCGCCATCGAACATTCCAAGGAAGCGGTCAGGCTGAACCCCAAGCTGGCCCTTCCTTACCTGACGCTGGGAGAAATCCTTCTGCGGCAGGACCGCAATGAAAAGGCCATTCTTGTGGTCAAACGCGGCGCCCGCAACAACCCCCGTTCCGTCAAGGCGTGGAACCTGCTAAGCTCGACGTACCTGAAGATAAATCAGGTGGACAAAGCCATCCTGACCGCGCAGGCGGCGTTGGACATCGACCCGGATTCGCCGGAGGCGCATTACAACCTGTCGCGCGCCTATTACAAGCAGAAGGAGCCGAACCTCGCCATCCGCCACATTCAACTGGCTGAGGATCTGTATCAGGCGCAGGGCAATGTCAACTGGACGGCGCAGGCCCGGCAGGCCAAGGAAGTGATGTTGAAGGAATTCAAGATGCGGCCGGAAGACATGTTTCATTGATCCGCCGCACCCTCTCTGCAAAACGATAAGGAGCTGGACATGACCGGCTTGCCACCGGACAACCCGGAATCATGCGACACACCGTCGGACCCCGCTGAAATTCATTTCCGCAAAGCGTGGCAGTGCCGCCGTGCCAAAAAACTGGAAGAGGCCATCGCCGAATTCGAAAAATCGCTGAGCTACGAGCCGAACCACCCGGCGACGCATTTCAATTTGGGGCTGGTGGCGGACCAGATCGGCCAGGGCCAGAAGGCGGTGCACCACGCCGAGAAAGCGCGCGACCTGTTTCTGCTACGGAACGACGACTCCAAACGCGCCACCGCGCAACGTCTGCTCAACAAACTCTACCGCAAGTACCCGGAACACGATCCTGCGCGGAGGTGAACCAGGTGCCCACGTGCAAGCGAAGCGCGGCGTGCGTGGGATGGGAACCAACTCAGAAGCTCAGGGTTTGATGTAGAGGTAGCCCTGCTCCTGCAGGTCGGCAATGCGCTTGACCGCCACCGGGTGTTTGGTGGGAATGAATCCGGCCACGAGCCGCTCCAAAGGCTTGCCGAACAGCTTCATCGACACCTGGCACATCTCCGGCTCGACGCCCATGTCCATCACCGATTTCAGTTTCGCCTTCAGTTCGGGATCGACGTCGTCGCGGTCGAACAGCAGGAGCGCCGGACCGTGTACGATGACCTTGATGTCGATCTTGTCTATCCCGCCTTCCGCCTCGATGTGTTTCTTGACGAGCGCCATCGCGTATTTGGCGACGGCCACGTCGTTGCCGTCTATGTGGTACAGCACCTTCAGTTTGCCGTCGGCGGTGCGGTGCTGGCCCATGTCCGCTTGTGCGGAAAAAGCAAATCCAAACAGCAAAAGTCCCGCCAGGAACAAGGTGCTCAGGTAAAACCGTGCCGATGCGTTGATTCCGTGCATGTCGAAATCTCCAGATAAGTGTGGGATGATACGCCCATTCGGGCGCGTGGTCCCCCCTTCTTTTGCTTTCTTTGATTGTATCACCCCGCGTGGAGGCGAAAGCAATCAAGATTTGGGGATGGACGGCAGGTCATTGAAAGAAATGGTTGTTCCGGGGCGGGCGTGCTCCAGCAACAGGTCGATGATCTGGCGGATGGCGGCGACGTGGTACTTGCGTTCGGGCATGCCGTCGAAGTGCGGGTCGTCCACTTCGATGGTGATGGCACCGGGGCGGGTGTAGTTCAGGTAGAACGCGCCCAGTGGCCGGAACTGTTCCAGCGGCTGGTCGTTGCCGCCGGAGTTGACGATGACCATGTGCACGTCGGTGCCGGGGGTGGTGAACACCTCGAACAGGCCGCCTTTGGTGACGTTGTGGCGGTGGCAGTAGTTCAGGACGCGCTGGATGTCCGCGATCGACGCTTCTTTATATACTTCATGCATGGGGTGGCCTTTGCGATATACTGAGATTATGCGGGGCCCGGCCCCACATTTCAAATTTAAAACCCTCCCATTGGAAAAGCATCATGGTCCTGTTCGGGTCGGAGGCCATCATCGAGTGGCCGCTGGAAGGGCGCAACCGCAGGAACGCGGCCACGCTCATCAAGAACATCTGCCGCGTGGCGGCGCAGGGGAACGGCTCGGTGCCGCTCGATCCTTTCCTGCAGATCCTCGAGTTCGGTTCCAAAGACATTCAAAAGATCACTTCCCAGCGCGGGCGGATCGACATCCAGTGCCCCAAGGGGCCGCAGGGCAAGCTGGAAGGCACCTTCCTCAACCGCGGCCAGCCGATGCAGGACACCATCCCGCGCCTGGAGATGATGGAGGCGACGATGAAGATCGAACGCACGGTGAAGGGCCGCTTTTTCGCCAGCGAAAATCTGCTTCGCCTGACCGGCATCCAGGGCATGGTCATTCATAAAGAACTCCTCAAACAGAAAAACGGCGAATCGGTGGGCATGTCGTTCAAGGTTGAGCGGCTGATTTTAAAACCGGTCTCCCTCGCCATTTTCTGACCGCATTTTCTTTTCTCTCTTTTCCCCTTTCCAATAACTTCGTCTGTGCGAATTCCCGCGCGTGGAAGTGTGGTACCTTAAAAGTATCTCATCAACCTGCGAACGCACGAGATCGACCATGGAAGATACCATTCAGAGCATACTCAACAAGATCAAGGAATTGGAAGGCCAGCTCCAGCAGGAAATCGAAACCCGGCAGGAAAAATTTTATTATCACATCAAACGCAAACGCGTTTATTTCGAGGCGCAGGTTCGGGAACAGCACAGGCTGTTGATGAAGACCGTCTACCGCTACCTGCATGATGCGCGCATTATGTCGGTGGTCACGGCGCCGGTGATTTACTCTCTCTTCATTCCAGCGGTGTTTATGGACATGATGGTGTCCGCCTATCAGACCATTTGTTTTCCGGTGTACGGGGTGCCGCGGGTGAAACGGTCGGATTACATCGTGATCGATCGTCATTACCTGCGCTACCTGAACGGCATCGAAAAATTGAATTGCATGTACTGCGGTTATTTCAACGGGTTGATTGCCTATGTGCGGGAAGTGGCGGCGCGTACGGAACAGCACTGGTGCCCCATCAAGCATGCGCGCAAGGTGAAAGACCTGCACAACCGCTACAAATTTTTTCTGGACTACGGCGACGGCAACACCTACCGCGAGCACATTGAGAAGGTCCGGCGGGATTTCAGTGATCTGGAATGAAGGCGAAGACAAATGAAAAGGGACCGCCGGGGGGCGGTCCCTATGGGCCTGTTCGGCAGTCCTTCTGAGGACGCTTTGGTGAGGGATGAGGGAAGAACTGCCGAACCGGTTATCGAAGAATGACCCCCGGTCCCCTCTTCCAGGCTCCCCAAGGAGCCTGTGGCTGACATGACGCGATGCAGGAGGAGGAGGGCCGGGGCGGCGGCCTCTCGCGAGGCCGCGCCTGGGATCACCGGGTCTGATCCGACACGGGGGTCAATCTTTGTCCGAGTGAATGCAGGCACTCGTATGTGCTTGCAAACAAGTTTTCGGGCGAGATCACGTTGGGCACCATTTTCATTTTCTTCAGCATCTCAAGCGGCTGATTTTTGGCTCCCGCCATCAGCACTTCGATGCCCTGGTCGTTCAACTCGCGCACCATATCTTCCATCGCGAACAAGCCGGTCTGGTCGATGTACGGCACGCGGTCCATATCCAGAATGACGCAACGTGTGTTTTTGAGGCCGCGAATCTTCTGCGTCAGCGTGCGTGCGAAGCCGAAGAAGATGGGACCCGTCACCGTTTTCACGTAGATCTGCTCGGATACTTCCGCCAGGGAATGGAAATGGCCATTGTCGCCATTGCCATTGAAGTCCAGCTTCAGGTCATTCAACGGCGCCAGGGACGTCTGCTTGCGGCCGATGTCGCTCATGGTCTTCATGAAGACTACGCAGGAGATGCCCATGCCCACCGCTACCGCCTCGATCAAGTCCACAAACACGGTGAGCAGGAAGACGGTCACGAGCACGAAGGAGGCCGAGCGCGGCATGGCGGCCAAATGCTTGAGTCCCTTATAGTCGATGATGTCCAGGCCCACCGTCATCAGGATGCCGGCGAGAACCGGGATCGGGATGTACTGCGCGTAAGCCCCCAGTCCCAGAAGCACCATCAGCAGAAAGCTGGCGGAGATCATGCCGGACAGGTTGGTGCGTCCGCCGGTGTTGATGTTGACCAGGGTGGACATGGTGGTGCCTGCGCCGACGATGCCGCCCAGCGCGCCGGACAGCATGTTGCCGCAACCCTGCCCGATCAACTCGCGGTTGCTGTCGTGCTGGGTGCGGGTTTTGGTATCGGCGATGACGGAGGTGAGCAGGGTGTCGATCGCCCCCAGCCCGGCCAGCGTCAATGCGGGAATGAGAATCATGGGCAAGTGCGAGACGTCGATGCCGGTGAGCTCATCCAGTTTGAGGGACGGCAGGCCTTTGGGGATGTCGCCGATGATCGGCACCGACAATCCCATCAACGCCGTGGCCAGCGTTCCGATGATCAGGGCGACCAGGGTGCTGGGCACCGCTTTGCTCACACGCGGAAACAGGTAAATGATGGCCATGGTCACAGCGGCCAGAACCACGGCGGAAAAATTCGCGTTGGGGATGGCGGCCGGAAATTCGTTCAACACCGCCAGAACGTTTTTGGGGGATTCCAGTCCCATGAACGGAAACAACTCGACAATGATCAGGATCACGCCGATGCCCGTCATGAAGCCGGAAATCACCGGATACGGCATGTATTGAATGAAACTGCCGATACGGAAAACACCCAGCAGAACCTGAAGCAGCCCCGCCAGTACGAAAATGGCGATGATCAACCCCAGCCCCGCCGCCAGGCTTCCCGTCTGCTCGATGACTTTGGCGATGATGAGCGCACTGACGACCGTCATCGGTCCGGTCGGCGTGCTGATCAACGTCTGTGTGCCACCGAATATTGCGGAAAGCAGACCCAGCGCGATGGCACAGTACAATCCCGCCGTCGCGCCCAGGCCCGACTGCACGCCAAACGCGAGTGCAAGCGGGAGGGTCACCACGCCTGCGGTGATGCCACCGAAAAAGTCACCGCGCAGGTTCTGTGTTTTATTTTTTAAAAGGGCCTTTATTTTTTCCTGAAAAGACTCAGCGTCTTGTTCGAATTTCGTTTCCATTCCATTTGCTTTCATAGCGCTTCCACCCATCATTGGAGGTTGCCTGCCTCACCCGGTATTCCCTTCGGTCGGGAACCTCGATGTGTTTCATGGACTCACTTTAAATAAGAAAGCAAATCTAAAAAATCCTCAAAACTGCAAAATACAGGGGGAATTGCTTCGAAAGGAGAATTGAACTTATTCGATAAATTATTCGTTTGAATTTGAGTGCCGGTAGGTTTTTTTGAGATTTTCGCCTATGCCCACCCCGATTCCGGCGGGCTGGGGCGGATTTAAATATTTGACTTGATTAAATGTTCTCTGCTAAATACCGGACCATGCATTTTCAAAACGTCATCATGAAATTGAACGAATACTGGACCTCGCGCGGATGTGTCCTGCACCAGCCTTACGACACCGAGGCCGGGGCGGGCACGTTCAATCCCGCCACCTTCTTCCGGGTGCTGGGACCGGAACCGTTCCGCGCGGCCTACGTGGAGCCGTCCCGGCGGCCCACCGACGGGCGCTACGGCGAAAACCCCAACCGCCTGCAACACTATTACCAGTACCAGGTCATCCTGAAACCCTCGCCGGAGGATGTGCAGGAGCAGTACCTGGGCAGTCTGCGCGCGCTGGGGATCGATCCCTTGCAACACGACATCCGTTTCGTGGAAGATGACTGGGAGTCGCCGACTCTGGGCGCGTGGGGTCTGGGCTGGGAGGTGTGGCTGGACGGCATGGAGATCACCCAGTTCACCTACTTCCAGCAGGTGGGGAGCCTCGATCTCGAACCGGTGACGGTGGAGCTGACCTACGGGCTGGAGCGCATCACCATGTACCTGCAGAACATCGACAACGTGTTCGACCTGCGATGGAACGACCAGTTCACCTACGGCGACATCCATCTGGAGACGGAAAAACAGTTCTCGCGCTACAACTTCGAAGCATCGAACAAGGAACGGCTGTTTCAGTGGTTCGACATGTACGAGGCGGAAGCGCGGGCGTTGTTGGAGCAGGATCTGATTCTTCCCGCCTACGACTACACCCTCAAGTGCTCGCACACTTTTAATTTGCTCGATGCGCGCGGCGCGATCAGCGTCACCGAGCGCACCGGCTTCATCGGCCGCGTGAGGAAACTCGCCCGCCTGTGCGCCGAAGGCTACGTGCGCCAGCGCGAAGCGATGGGCTTCCCCCTTCTGCGCGGCGCGGAAACCCCCGCCCTCTCTCCTTCCTCCCCGTCATAACACCCCAACCCCAAGCCCCCAATTTCCTGATCTGGAAGCCGCTCTCCATATACTACATATTGTATTTATTCCTTAAAGCCGTCCATGATCTGGTTGCACTCCCAAGAAAACTCGCCCCAATCCCAGTTCCTTAATTACAATGGGTTTAAGTTCTCCTTTATTGAAGCCAGCAAAATACGCAGGTTCTTATTTTAAAATTTTAAAATAAAACGACTTCAAATCCATATCTACACGGCAGCCCAACACAAAGCATCGACTCGTGCCGGAAAGTATATAAGCCAACGGAACTGTCCGTAAAATGAGGGAAGGTAATGGAAAGGTTCGTGGAACGGAAACGGGCTGATCTCAAAACCGGGCAAGGTGGTTCAAACACGGTTTTCATCCTCCTTCCCATCCTGTTTTTGTGCATAGCGCTCGTTGCCGGAGCGGATCCAGAATATGAAGAAGCAAGCTCGCAAAAAGTATGGAACTTTGACTCCGAGCCGGCGGGAACCCTGCCGCCAGGCTTTCTGGTAGGAACTCTGGTGGATGGCCGGCCTGCCGGGAAATGGCAGGTGATCGATATGAAAACGTCCCTGAACCTGTTGGGCAAACTGGACCGGTCAGATCACGCTAGAATCAGCAAGCTCCTTCAAGGCAAGGACCCACCAAGCGCCCCTCATGTTTTTGCTCAGCTTAAAAGCGGGGGATATTTCACCGACTATAATGTCGTGCTGGTTGGGGAAACCACCGTTACAGATTTTGATCTCCAAGTTTCATTGCTGCCCATTGCAGGCAAAGCAGATATGGGAGGAGGCCTCATTTGGAGAGCTCAGGATCACCAGAACTATTACATCGCCCGCGCCAACCCACTGGAGCAGAATATTCGGATTTATCGTGTGGTGAATGGTGTGCGTTACAAACTGAAAAACTTCAATCACATCATTTCTGTTAAAACCTGGCACACTCTCCTGGTGGTTGCTCGCGGCAGTCGTTTTCAGGTTTTCTTTGATGAGCAACCGGTGCTCGATGTTCGCGACGAAACGTTTCAAGCAGGCGGGAAAATAGGCTTGTGGACAAAAGCCGATGCGGTGACGTATTTCGATGATCTCCAGCTATCCACTGTAAAGTAGTGTCGCTTTCTCCAAACCTTGTGCTTCGCTCCCACCCCCAGGCATAAAAAAACCGGACCGGATGAGATCCGGCCCGGCAGGCAGAGCAAGATGGTGCCGAAGAGAGGATTTGAACCTCCACGGGGTTGCCCCCACATGATCCTGAATCATGCGTGTCTACCAATTCCACCACTTCGGCGCGTTCTTTTCGAGCAGGTAAAATAGCATAACGTCTTGGAAAATGAAATGCGAATTTAACGTTTCCCCGGTGGTCGAGGGGATGCCGTTTCGCCCGTGTATGTTTTTCCTTTTCCTTGCAGGGAGGGAAGGGGGGAGCGGAAGCCGTGGGCCTGGGTTTCGGCGCCGCTTCAGGTTTCGAGCGCACAAAAAAAGGAGGACCCGGAGGGTCCTCCTTCCTTACGAGCATGAAGACGCGAAACGGTCATTCACATTCCAGAACCCGTTACCTGTCTGGCTTAACTTTTTTCCTGTTGCATGAACTGGAAGCGCCGGATGGTGAGCGCGGCGACGATCACCGCCACCATGAACCCGCTCAACGCCGCGCCGCCCAGAATCAGCACGACGGAAATCGGGATGTTGGTCAGCACCCATTCCAGAATCGTGTGCAGGCCCAGCCAGGATTCAGGACTCATCATCCAGCCGTGCAGGGCCGTGCCCTCGAACAGGAAGGTCCAGACCATCATCAGCGGCATGGCCTGCCAGTCGCCCGCCTGCAACCACAGAATCACCTGGTACAGCAGGAGGCCCGTGCCGATGGCGCCGATCAGCATGCCAAGCCCCCACAGGGCAAAGCTGACGCCGCCGCAGACGTAGTCGAACGCGGTGAACTTGCCGTAAAGAAACTTGATTTCCTCTTTCATGCGCTCCCAGCTTTTCCAGAAGCCTTTCTGCAGAAGAAATTTGAGTGCGTCGGCGAGGTCCGTCAGAAACACGCGGGTGGTCTCGGCCCCCTTCACCATGTCCTTCGCCATCTTGGGCCCTTCGGCCATGGTTTCCTGATAAATCGTTTGCTTGGTCGTCATGAGTGATGCCCCTCCTTTTGCCGTTCAAGCAGGTTACGGGACAATAATGTAATCTACCTTTAGAGTAGTCCGGGTGCGGCCCGGAGCGCAATATCCCTTTGTGTTATTTAGATGAAATTGAAAAGGCGACGATGCAAGCTTTTCCGGGGAATCCTTTCGCGAACTGATATTGAAAACCCTTCTCACCCGCGTGGCGGGGGCAGGCTGGCTACTGCGTTGGAGTGACTGCGATGATCCGCGGGCGCGGACTGCGTCCGAGGCAACGGGTCCTACCGCGTTGGGGTGACTGCGTGATGATCCGTGGGCGCCATTTTGAAACCACAATGCTCCCTCCGGGCGTGGCCCGGCCAGCCTGAGGCCGGGGGGTGGATGGCGATTGCGTGGAAGGGGATTGTGATTGAAATAGGGCAAGATAAAAGGGAACCGGACGCGTTGCAAATTCAAATCGTTGCCTTCGGGTTCAACCCGGCGGATTTGCTTTTTGGCGTGATGGGATAAAATGATAAGGTGAGGGCGCATGGAACCCATTGTGAAGCGCGACGACATTTCATTTGTTTACGGGGGATTATGATTGCAGGCTACGCGACGCCGGAAGGCACGAAGCAGTACCAGGATCGGTTTGAGCTCCAGTGTGGCGAAGGGCATTTTCAAAAAGCCGGGCCGCTGCACTGGTCTTCGGTGGGCATCGGCACCTACCTGGGCAATGCGGACGACGACACCGACGACCTGGTGTACCAGTCCATTGTCAATTGCGTGAACGCGGGCATCAATGTCATCGACTCCGCCATCAATTACCGCGGCGAGCGCGGCGAGCGGTGCGTCGGCCGCGCGCTTGAAGAACTGATCGCGCAGGGAGCGGTGCACCGTAACGAGGTGATCGTCTGCTCCAAGGGCGGCTTCCTGCCGCAGTCGCTCGGCGTCGAGTGGTTTCAGGAGCGCTACGCCTCCGGCGAGATGGAGGGCATCGGTATGGACGACCTGGTGGCGGACTGCCATTGCATGCACCCGCTCTTTTTGCAGGATCAACTGGAGCGGAGCCGCCAGAACCTCGGCCTCGAGACCATCGACGTCTATTACGTGCACAATCCGGAGACGCAGTTGGGCAACGTACCGCAGGAGGTGTTCTGGGACCGCATTGAAAAAGCGTTCGCCTACCTGGAGCAGGCGGTGGCCGAGGGCAAGATCCGCGCCTACGGGCTGGCGACGTGGAACGCCCTGCGCCTGCCGCCGGGACAGGCCAAGCATCTTTCACTGGAGCGCGCCAAGAAGATCGCACGATCGGTTGCGGAAAGCGGGGCGGATCATTTCCGCTACGTGCAGTTGCCGTTCAACCTGATGATGCGCGAGGCGGTAGGGCGGCCAACGCAACCGCTCAATGGCAAGAACACCTCCGCCGTGGTCGCCGCCAGGGAGCTGGAGTTGATCCCGGTGGTCAGCGGCTCCATCGCGCAGGCGAAGCTGGAACCGCTCTCCGAAGCACAACGCCACCTGTTCGGTGACGACCCCTTCAACGATCTGCAACGGGCCCTGCAGTTCACGCGCAGTACGCCGGGCATCGCCACCGCACTGGTGGGCATGAAGCGGATCAGCCATATCGAAGAAAACCTGGCCGTGTGCCGCCATGCACCGATGGACGGGGCTCAATTCAAAGCCATATTCCAGTCCCTGTAATCAGGAACAGGGCTTGTCTTATAGGGGGATGCGGATTTTCTGTCGATTTCTCAAAAATGTTTCAACTCGAAACTACTTGAAAGCAAAGGGGTTATACAAAACCGGGTAAAAAAATCAATATAACTTTGCAAAATTCTAGAAAATTCGGAAAATTTGTATATACTGTGCCTTCGCAGGATCACAACTTGCGTCACACGGGTGATGTTTTCGCAGGAAAGCTCGCCGGGATTGCCCTGCTCAGGGCATAGACATATTGGTAAAAAAATCGCTTTTTGGACGGGGGAGGGGAACTTTGTCCAAGGGCTGATGCGGTACTTTTGCGGGTGAAGAGTGCCCGTAATTCTTTTTTCCACCCCTCCTCACTTAGCCCGACATCCAGACAAGACCATTGACCGGATTGTCCGTTTTTGGCTGGGCGCCCTTTTTGCGTAAATTACGGAAGGATAAGCCAAAAACAAGCTCCACTTCGAAGCCCTTAAACTATATCCAGAACGCCTGTACCCTGTCAAACAAAAACTATTAAATTGGCTGCCCAATATAAAAAAATTGATTTAAAGGAAGTGGGCAAGCGTATTCGCGGTCTGCGCGGGCCTTTGAGCCAGTTGGCATTCGCCCGCAAGCTGAATGTGCACCAGGTGGACATCAGCCGCCTTGAGCGCGGAGAAACCGTGAACCCATCGCCCGAGTTGCTGTTGAACATTTGCTGGTTGCAGGATCCGCCGGTGGACCTGGAGTGGCTGATTTCCGGGGAAGGGCAAAAGTTGAGGGAGCCGGGGCGGGAAAACGAAGAGGGTTACCGGTCGAATGACCATTCTGAGTTCCTTCACCTGAACCAGATCTACCGCAAGGCTGGAGCCAAGCTGGGGCCGTCTCTGGACCACCGGGATACGGTGGGCCACATCGCCTTCAAGAAAAAGTGGGTGCAGGAAAAGTTGCAGGTGTCGGAGGACGGGCTGATTCTCATTGAAGCCATCGGCGACAGCATGGAGCCCACCCTGCATCAGGGGGATCTGCTTCTTATAGACGGGTCGGTGAACTACCTGCGGGACGACGGCATCTATTGCCTGCGCACGCCGAAAGAAGAAGTGCTGGTCAAACGCCTGCAGAGACTGCCTGGCGAGGGGCTGGCGGTCAAATCCGACAACCCCAAGTACGAGCAATTCGTCCTGTCCGAAGAGGACATCCCCTGTTACTCCATCCTCGGCCCGGTCGTCTGGGCCGGACGCAAGTTCTGAGTCGCGCTTCCGCGGCCTTCCTGCCTTTTCCGTTCAATCGGGAAATTCGACGATCCGCACCGCCTGTTTCAGGCTGAGGAACTTGGAGCTCAGGCGCAGTCCCGCACGCTGGCAATGTTTCAGGTTGATATGCAGCGTGTAGCGCAGGGAGCCGTTGCCCGTCGGCGTCAGCACAAACTGGATCATGCCGCCCTGGTCCGAAAACCCCTCCATCTCGCTCACCGTCACGATGGACTGGGATTTCAGGAGGCCGCTCAGCTTGTCCCAGCGGTCTTTCTCTGACGGGAGCACGTAAAGAAGATGGCAGGTGCGGAGCGAATTCGCGAGGTCCGCGTCTTTGGATAAAAAAGGCAGGATGCCGCGGGACAGAATTTCCAGCCGCACCGGCCGGTCCTGGATGGAGAAATTCGGTTCCACGATCAAGTGGTTGATGCGCCGGGCCAGGCCTTCCACATCGTGACCCAGAACGCAGAAGTTGATCGGTGCGCCGGGTTCTTCCAGTTTGGAATCGGGCCAGGTGGTGTATTCGGCAATGTAACGCAGGTACGCCACCTTGAGCGCCGTGGCCTTGTTGTGGTCCAGTTTTTCCGGAATCTGCACCATGACGGTCTGGGAGGTATGGTGGAAGCCGGACAGCAGAAGCCACGCGAAAACGGCCAGCAGGGCCGCCTTCCATCTCTTTCCCGCTCGCTGTCCGCCCCGTTTCAGCATCACATCAATACCTCCAGATGACCTGGCCGAACACCGAACGCTCGATGAGCGACAGGTCGGTGGTCTGGGCGTTGCCGGCGGCGAATTCCAGATGATGCGGCTCCAGCAGGTTGCGGCCCACCACGCTGAACTCCCAGGACGAAGCCGGGCGCCAGCCCAGCCTGAGGTCCAGCCGCGTGTACGCTTTGATCTTCATGCCGTTCGAGAAGATGTGGTCCACGTAATAAACCATCTGGTCGAATTCAAAGTTGTGCGGTAGGTTGAGGTGCGAGCGCACGTTGAACTGATAGGTGGGATCGACGTGTTCCTCCTGTGCGAGGATGTTGTCATTGCTGTCCGGGTCGAGCTCGAGGTTCATGCCGAACCAGGTGAACCCGGTTTTCAACTGCCACCAGTCCAGCGGGCTCCAGTTCAGGGCCGTTTCCACGCCATAGGTGTAACCCGTTTTGCGGTTGTGAAAGGTGAGCGGTGCTACGGGATGGGCAGGCGGCGGCGTGGCTTCCACAAACGGCGTGCCCGGTTCCAGCGACCGCAGGTTTTTGTAAAAATTCATGAACGTGGCGATGTCGATCATCCACTCTTTGGCGGGCTGGGTCCGGTATCCCAGCTCGAAAGCCAGTAAGTCTTCCGACTCGAATCCTTCCTTGCCGATCAGCGCGGCGATGGCCGGCCCCGCGGGTCCGGGCTGGTTGAGGCGCAGGGAGTCGTCGGCGCGCGAAGGGATCCGCACCGCGCGGGACACCGCCGCCCACACAGTGTGCCGGGGGTCGGGCGTCCACAGCAGGCGCGCGCTTGGCTGGTACTCGAAGCCGGTGTAGTTGTTCACCGAAAGCTTGGTGCCCACGGTGAGTGTCCACAGATTCGGCGACAGCGTGATCTGATCCTGCGCGAACGCACTGGTAATGTAGTTCAGCCGCCGGTCCGGGTTGAACTGAAAGCCCAGCGTGTTCTCAAACGAGTCGTCGTAGAACCGCTGGCCGAATCCCCAGGTGATCTCGTGGCGCGGCCCCATCTGGAACCGGTGCTGAAAATCCAGATCGTAGGTGTCGATGGTCACGTCCTCGATCTGGAAGGTGCGCCGGTGCTGGCGGTTGTAATAAAACTGAAGGGAAAATTCGGACTCTTCGCTGACTTTGTGTTGCCACCGGGTGAGGAACATGCCGCCGTCGATCTTCCAGTTGTTGCGCAGAACCCCGCCCTGCGGCGGCGTGAATGAGACGAAGCCGTTCAGGCTTCTGCGTTCCAGCGCGCCGTCGTAGTAGTTGCCGGAAAAAGTGAACGTGTCCGAGGGGGTGCGGTTCCAGTCCACGCGGAAGCCGCCGCGCCCCACGCGGTAGTCGTCCACCCCTTCCATGCCCTGCATGGTGTCGAGCGGAGCGCGTTGCACGTAGCGGCCCCACACGCGGTAGGCGGTTTCCGGGGTGGCCTGCCCGCCGTAGCGGAAGGAGTCGATGGTGTGCACCATGGTGCCGCCGCCCGCACTCAACAGCCCGCCCTGCGTGCGCTGAGCGGATTTGGTGATGATGTTGAGCACGCCGTTGACGGCGTTGACGCCCCACAGCGACGCGCCCGGTCCGCGGATCACCTCAATGCGCTCGATGTCTTCCAGAATCAGATCGACCTCGTCCCAGAACACGCCGGAAAACACCGGAGTGTAGATCGACCGGCCGTCGATCATCACCTGAAGCTTGTTGGCGAAACGGTTGTTGAAGCCGCGCGCGGTGATGGCCCAACTGGCGGAGTCGATCTGCGCCACCATCATGCCCGGCACCAGCCGCAGGGCTTCCTGCACGCTGGTGGCGCCGGTGCGGCGCAGGTCTTCGCCGGTGATGACGTAAATCGCCGACGCGCTTTTATGCAGGGGTTGTTCCTTTTTCGCGGGGGAGGTGACGGTGATCTGGAACAACTCCTCCACCGGCATGTTCATCAAGGTGTCGTCGGGACCGGAAAAAACAGGCGGCGTTTTCACCACAAACGAATCTTCCGGTTCGGCCATGCCCGGATGGGCATGTGCTAAAATGCCGACGGCGAAAAACAGGAAAAGCGGGACGAATGACGGGAATCGATGAATCATGGCAACGGACAAACGCCAATCCAATGTAATGCGAAACCGAGAAGGGCCCTGAGAAGGACGCAGGAAGTTCGGGACCGCATTCAATTTCAGGTTCACGGTTCGGGCATGCAAACTCGGATCATGCCCGTTTTGCATCAGCCGGGGCCTGGGTGAACAATCAATCGGTTCAGGTTGAGCCCCTTGCAGTCGCCTGGTCCCTCCCTTATCGAAACCCGGGCTTGGAGACGTTTAATTATTGCGGATTTTGTATGAAGTGGAAACCCCATTTTCCCCAAACCCTGAGTTTTTTCGGAGGGTTTCGGAAACTCGAACGCGGGGTGCGCGGAACGGCCGGGGAATTCCGGGTTTGCGTTTGGCGCGCGGGGGAGTATTATTTCGGTTTTCGATTTCGGAGGCAGGAAGCTTTAACCAGTCAATGGCAAGGACGGCACCATGGCGATTTCTGAAAAGGTATTGGGGTTCATGGAGCGGGCTTCGTGGATCCGCAAAATGTTTGAGGAAGGCATTCGCCTGAAGCAGGAGTTCGGCGAGGACAACGTGTTCGACCTGTCGCTGGGCAATCCCGTGGCGGAACCGCCGCCGGCGGTGAAAGCGGCCCTGATCGCCGCGGCACAGGACCCCACCCCCGGCCGCCACCGTTACATGCCGAACGCGGGATTTCCGGACGTGCGTGCCGCCATCGCCGGGGCCTTGTCCGAGGAATGTAAGGTGACGCTGGGCGCGAACGACATCGTCATGATCTGCGGCGCCGCCGGCGGGCTCAACATCGCGCTCAAAACCCTGCTCGATCCGGGCGACGAGGTGATCGTCTTCGCGCCGTACTTCGTCGAATACTTTTTTTATGCGGACAACCACGGCGGGCAGGCCGTGGCGGTGAACACGAAAGAGGATTTCTCGATCGACTTCGAGGTGCTCGCCGCCGCCATCACCGACCGCACCAAGGCCGTTATCATCAACTCGCCGAACAACCCCACCGGCGTGGTGTACACGCGGCAGGCGATGGAGGAACTGGCGGCCCTGCTTAAGGAACAGTCGCAGAGACGCGGCAAGCCGATCTACCTGATCGCCGATGATCCGTACAAGAAGATCCTGTTCGAGGGCAAGCCGACGCCGAATCCCATTGAGGTGTACGAGCACAGCCTGTACATCACCTCGCATTCGAAGGATCTCGCGGTGCCCGGCGAACGCATCGGTTACGTGGCGGTGCATCCGCAATGCGCCGATGCGGCCAACGTCATGGCCGGGCTCATTTTCTGCAACCGGGTGCTGGGATTCGTCAACGCCCCGGCGCTGTTTCAGCGGGTGGTGAAGGAGGTCCAGCACGTGACGGTGGACGTGGACGCGTACCGCAGGCGGCGCGACCTGCTTTACCGGGAACTCACGCGCATCGGTTACGACGTGGTGAAACCGGGCGGGGCGTTCTACTTTTTCCCCAAATCGCCGCTGGAGGACGAGATGCGGTTCATCGAGATTTTGACCGCGAAAAAGGTGCTGGTGGTGCCGGGGCGCGGATTCGGCGCGCCGGGCTATTTCCGCCTGTCGTACTGCTTTCCGGATGCGGTCATCGAAGGCGCCCTGCCAGGGCTGGAAGCGGCCTTCCGGGAGGCGCAAAACGGGTAGAAAGCGCCACCACGAGGATCCTAAAGAATCCAAATGCGGTTTCCGCGCATCTCACAATTTGATAGAATACAATCATACAAAACCATCCCAGACAAACCATTCACTGGAACAGAACCATGAGTTTGACGCAAGACCAGATTAACCGTTACAGCCGCCATTTGCTTCTGCCTGAGGTGGGTGTGGAAGGCCAGGAGAAAATCTGCAACTCGAAAGTGCTGTGCATTGGCAGTGGCGGGTTGGGTTCTCCCACCGTTCTCTATCTCGCCGCCGCGGGCGTTGGCACCCTGGGGCTGATCGACTTCGACGTTGTGGACCAAAGCAACCTGCAACGCCAGATCGCCCACGGCGAATCCACCGTTGGCATGCTCAAGACGGAATCCGCGAAAGCGCGGATCAAAGACATCAATTCCGACGTGAACGTCGTCGTGTATAACGAACGCCTGACTTCCGAAAACGCCCTGCGTATCTTCGAGGGCTGGGACGTGATCGTGGACGGCACCGACAACTTTCCGACGCGCTACCTGGCGAACGACGCCTGTGTCCTGCTCGGCAAGCCGTACGTGTACGGCTGTATCCTGCGCTTCGAAGGGCAGGTTTCCGTATTCAACCATGCGGGCGGCCCGTGCTACCGGTGCTTGTACCCGGAACCGCCGCCCCCCGGCCTCGTGCCGAGTTGCGCCGAAGGCGGGGTGCTGGGTGTGCTCTGCGGCATCATCGGCTGTCTGCAGACCAACGAGGCGCTCAAGATCGTTCTGGAAAAAGGCGAGCCCATGGGCGGACGTCTTTTGATCTTCGACGCACTGGGCACCAAGTTCCGCGAGATGAAACTGCGCCGGGACAAAAACTGCCCGATCTGCGGCGAGAACCCGACGATCAAGGAACTCATCGACTACGAGCAGTTCTGCGGCATCCTGCCTGCGGCGGCGGAAGATGAAGAAGCCGACCGGGCGATGGAGATCGAACCGGAAGCCGTGAAGGCCATGCTCGATGCGGGCAGGAGTTTCCGTTTCATCGACGTGCGCGGCGAGGGCGAGCGGCAGATCTGCCGCATCGATGCGGCCATGATGATTCCGCTCGACGTGATCGAGGAACGGAATCCCGAAAAGCTGAATGGCCTCAAGAAAACGGACGAGATCGTGATCCATTGCAAAAGCGGCGTGCGCAGCCTCAAGGCGGCGAAGGCGCTCAAGTCGATGGGCTTCGACAACGTGAAAAGCATGCGCGGCGGCATTCTGGAATGGTCTGAAAAAATCGATTCTTCCATACCGCAATATTAATCATTCAATTAGGCTTGCCTGCAATCAGGTTCCGTTTACCCTTGTTGACATGAGGGGGGCCCCGGTTTAAGGTGCCTTTATGCAGTTCAGTGTTTGTTAGGGAAACATGCGTCATTAAGGAAAGGAGGCTTCCTTGAGTCACTCCGAGGATCCCGAACGCGATTACGAAAAACTTTCGAAAGCCATCACCGAAGCGGTGCTGAGCTCGGAGAAAGTCAAAAAGATCGTTGCGGAAATACAGAAGCGGGAAGACATTTGCCCGCAGAGCTTCATGGTTCTGGTTCTCAAGCTGCAGACCCTGACCGAAGGGTTTGACGTGGAAGTGGAAGAGGGCTCGGAAAAACCCAAGAAGAAACCCCGCCGTTCCAAAAAGAAAGCCGTGGACACCTCTCAGTACATCGATGGCCAGCCTTTGTCACAAAAGGAAATCGAGTTTGAGGAATTCGTCAACGAAAACTTCGATACCGAAGAATGGCTTAAAAAGAACGGTCTCATTTTCTAAACACTTTTTTCTTCTTTCCCTTTTCACAGCCGTTTTCTCGGTTGTATTTTTCTCCGGCCAGGCCAGGACGGAGAGCTACGAACAGGAACGCCGACACATGGTCAACGAGCACCTGCGCGGGCGGGACATTTCCGACCCGCGGGTGCTCGAGGCGATGCGCCGGGTGCCCCGCCACAAGTTCGTACTGCCTTCGCAGGAACCATTTGCCTACTCCGATTTTGCCCTGCCCATCGGCCACCACCAGACCATCTCGCAACCGTATGTCGTCGCCCTCATGACCCAGGCGCTGGAGCTGAAACCCGGCGACCGCGTGCTGGAGATCGGCACCGGGTCCGGTTATCAGGCGGCGGTGCTTTCCGAACTGGTGCGGGAGGTGTACACCATCGAGATCGTCGAACCGCTTGCCAACCAGGCCCGCGACCGTCTGCAAAAACTGGGATACAATAACGTCAGCGTCCGGCACGGCGACGGCTACAAGGGATGGCCCGAACACGCGCCGTTCGACGCCATCGTGATCACCGCCGCCGCACCGGAAGTTCCGCAACCGCTGATCGACCAGTTGAAGACCGGCGGACGCATGGTGCTTCCGGTGGAAGCCGGGATGGCGCAGGAACTGCTGTTGATCCGGAAACGCGCCGATGGCGTGATACAGGAGGTCATGACCGGCGTGCGTTTCGTGCCGATGACGGGCGCGGTGCGCAATCGGTAGCTTGAAACGGGAGGTGTGGGATGCTTCGACAACCCGCGGTGTCCGGCCGCTTTTATCCGGACCAGCCTCAGGCGTTGATTGAGGAAATAAAAAGTCACCTTTCAGGCAAACGCAAACCCGTGCGCGCGCTGGGGGCGGTGGCGCCGCATGCGGGGTTCATGTATTCGGGCGACGTGGCGGGATCGGTGTACGAACGGATCGACATCCCCGACCGCATCCTCATCATCGGGCCCAACCACACCGGCCGCGGCCGGCCTGTTGCCATCCTGTCGGAAGGCACATGGACGATGCCGATGGGCGACGTGGAGATCGACACCGAACTCGCCGCCGCCATCAAGAAATACCTGCCCGGCGTGGAAGAGGATGACGCCGCGCATCGCGATGAACATTCGCTGGAAACGCAACTGCCGTTCCTTCAGTACTTCAAAAAACCATTCAAGTTCGTGCCGCTTTGCCTCATGCGGCTCAGCCTGGCGGACTGCATCAAGGTGGGCCACGCGCTGGCGCGTGCGATCGAGGAGGGGGGGGAACCGGTGCTGGTGGTGGCGAGCTCCGACATGACGCATTACGAAACGCACGAAAGCGCCTCGCGCAAGGATCGCCGCGCGATTGATCAGATTTTGAAACTCGATGCGGAAGGCCTGCACACCACCGTGCACGACCAGCACATCACCATGTGCGGGGTCAATCCCGTCACCGTCATGCTGACGGCGGTGCGCGACCTCGGCGCAAAGCAGGCGGTGCTCAGCCGCTACATGACGTCGGGGGAAGTGAGCGGCGACATGGACCATGTGGTCGGTTACGCCGGGGTGATCGTGACCTGAGCGGAATCAGGGTTTCGGGCGCTGAATGATTTCGATCTCGTACCTGTCCGGATCCTCGGTGAAAATGAACCGCGATCCGCTTCGGCTTTCGGTGGGTCCTTCGGTGATGGGCGCGCCGCCTTCCTTCAAACGCTTCATCCACACATCCAGATCATCCACCTCAAACGCGAGGTGAACGAGGTCCTCGGGAACGGAAACGTCGCCGCTGTCGGGAAACGAACACAGCTCCAGTTCCGCGTCGTTTTCCGGAAACTGGAGGAACACCAGCTTCGAGCCGCGCGGCGAAGTCGATTCCTCCACCACGTTCATGCCCAGAACGTCGCGGTAGAATTTAAGCGACGCGTCCATGTTGGACACGCGGAAGCGTGTGTGCGCATACCTCATGCGGGTACCGGGATGAAGTTGACGTCGGGTTTGTATTTTTCGAGCTCGGCGCTCACCAACCGCTGATACTCATTGAGCTTCTCCCTGCTCGTGGCTTCAAAGCGGAGCACCAGCACCGGCTGCGTGTTGGAAGCGCGGAGCAGACCCCAGCCGTCTTCGAATTCGATGCGCACGCCGTCGATGTCGATCACATCGTACCGCGCGCGGAAGGTTTCCGTCACTTCCTTCACGACTTCAAACTTCAGGTTGTCGGGGCAGTCGATACGGATTTCCGGCGTGTTGTGCATGACCGGGAGGTCGGCCAGCATTTCGGAAACCGGCTGGTCCGTGTTGGCGGTGAGCTCCAGCATCCGGCACGCGGCGTAGATGGCGTCGTCGAAACCGTAATACGAATCGGCGAAGCACATGTGCCCGCTCATCTCCCCTGCAAGTAACGCCTTCGTCTCCTGCATTTTCTTTTTGATGAGCGAATGCCCGGCAGCGGACATGTGTGGCTGTCCGCCGTGTTTCTTGATGTCGGCGAACAGGTTGCGCGAGCATTTCACTTCGCCCACTATCGCTGTCCCGGGATGGTGTTTCAAGAGGTCGCGTGCGAACAGGATCAGCAACTGGTCGCCCCACAAGAGCGTGCCTTTGTCATCGACGACGCCAATGCGGTCGGCGTCACCGTCGAAGCCGATGCCAAGATGCGCCTGTTCTTTTTTAACGCGCGCCATCAGGCTTTCCATGTATTTCGGCACGGTGGGGTCCGGGTGGTGATTGGGAAACGTGCCGTCGGGTTCACAAAACTGTTCGATGGTCTCGACGCCCAGGCGGCGGATGAGTTCGGGGCCGACGATGCCGAAACAGCCGTTGCCGCCGTCCAGCACCACCTTGAGCGGGCGCTTGATCTGGATCAGCCCCGCGATGTGATCCATGTAATCCTGTTTGAGGTCCTGCTCGCTGGCGCTTCCATTGCCGTTTTCGAAATCGTTGCGGTCGATCAGCGTCTTCAACTCCTGGATGCGTTTGCCGTACAGGCTGTGCTTTTCGAAACTGATTTTGAATCCGTTGAACTCCGGCGGGTTGTGACTGCCGGTGATCATCACGCCTCCGTCCACGTTCAGTTTGTGAAGAGAGTAATAGGCGACCGGGGTCGGAACCATGCCGATGTCGATGACGTCGCAGCCGGTGCTGTTCAGCGCGCGGGTCAGGATGGTGCGGAACTCTCTGGAACTGCGGCGAATGTCCCATCCGAGCGTCAGAGTCCTTTTGTTGTTGCGTCGGAAATAAGTGCCGATGGCTTTTCCAATTAGTTCGACGTTTTCGGGCGCTAGATCCTGTTCCACCAGGCCTCGGATGTCGTATTCGCGGAAGATTTGCGGGTTCATTGTTTGAGGAGGAAAAGGTTGTCTGTTATATTAATAGTTGAACAATTTTAAGCATAGAATAATTGCGATCCGTTGGCAACGCAGGAAATGGTTGTTATGCGTGGCAAGACGCGGCCGCGGGACGCTTGACGGATGGTGATACGATGACAGACATTGCAATTGTAACCGGTTCGAGCGGCATGGTCGGCTCGGAAGCTGTTGAGTTTTTGCTGGGGCAGGGATTTGCCGTGCATGGTGTGGACAACGACATGCGCTCGATCTTTTTCGGCGAACAGGCTTCCACCGTGTGGAATGAGCGGCGCCTGACAGAATCTTACGACAACTACACCCACCACTCGGTAGATATCCGCGACCGCGCCAACGTGGAGCGGGTATTCAAAACATACGACAAGGACATCAAGCTCATCGTCCACTCCGCGGCGCAACCGTCGCACGACTGGGCGGCGGAACAGGCGATGACCGATTTCACGGTCAACGCCAACGGCACGCTGGTGTTGTTGGAACTGGCCAGGCGGTACTGTCCGGATACCGTCTTCATCTACATGTCCACCAACAAGGTGTACGGCGACAGGCCGAATTCGTTTCCCTTTGTGGAGGAAGAAACGCGCTGGGAACTGGAGAGCAAGCACCCGTACTACGCCCAGGGCATTGATGAAACCATGATCATCGACGAATGCATGCACAGCCTGTTCGGCGTGTCCAAGCTGTCCGGCGACCTGATGGTGCAGGAGTTCGGCCGTTACTTCGGCATGAAGACCGCGTGCTTCCGTGCCGGATGCCTGACGGGTTCCGCGCATTCGGGCACGGAACTGCATGGTTTCCTTTCCTACCTGATGATGTGCACCATGAAAAAAATGCCGTACAAGGTGTATGGCTATAAGGGAAAACAGGTGCGCGACAACATCCACAGCAGTGACACCGTGGCGGCGCTCTACCAGTTTTACAAGCGGCCCGGCGTGGGCAAGGTGTACAACCTGGGCGGCGGACGCCACAGCAACTGTTCGGTGCTGGAGGCCATCCGCATGTGTGAAGAGATCAGCGGCAACAAGCTGAAATGGGAATACGTGGACAAGGCCCGCGCGGGCGACCACATCTGGTGGATCAGCGACGTCACCCGCTTCAAAACCGACTATCCCGAATGGGATTACAAATACACCCTGCAACAGACCCTTCAGGAAATTCACGACGGCCTGCGCAAACGGTTATAGCGAGTTGGTACTCTGAGTCTCGCTTTAAAATCAAAACACAGATTCTTCGCTGACGCAGTATGACCCGTCGCCTCCCGGCGTAGCCGGATCATACTGAGGAGCCCACCGGCAACGAAGAATCTGTGTTTTTGCTTTTTAATGGGACGCGCGCAACCCATCCGTGAGCTTGGATGGCAATGCCGCAGACTTGCTTTTCAAAACGGGTTGCTGACGATGCCGCCGTCGATGGTGTAGTGCGCGCCGGTGATCCACGACGCGTGGTCCGACGCGAGAAACAAGGTCAGGCCGGTGACGTCCGCGGGCACGCCGATGCGTTTGAGCGGCACCTCCTGCGCGGTGGATTGTTTGATCTCTTCCACCATCTCTTCCTTGTTTTTACTGGTGCCCTTGGCAGCGGCTTCGGCTTCGTATTCCCAGGACCGCGTCCATACCGGCCCCGGCGCCACGGTGTTGACGCGGATGCCGTCCGGCGCCAGCGCGTGCGCCAGCGACACGGTGAGGTTGGACATCCCGGCTTTCATCGCGGCGTAATGCGGAAAGATGCCGCTGGGGCGGTTGCCCGCGATGGATGAGATGTTGAGGATGCAGGCGGACTTTGATTTTTTGAGTTCCGCCACCGCCAGCCGGCACAGGCGCACGGCAGTCATGAGGTTGATGTCGAACGCCTCCTGCCAGTCGTCGTCGGTGAGCTCGAGGAACGTTGCCATCTTCGTGATGGAGCCGACGTTGTTGACCAGCACGTCGAGTCCGTCCAACTGCTCCACGGCGAACCAGAAGAAGCGCTCGAGGTCGTCCTTCTGCGTGAGGTCGGCGTACTGGAACAGGTGCCCGTCGCCTTCCATTTCCTTTTCCAGCGTCTGCAGGCGTTCGGTGGTGCGGGCGCACCCGGCCACACGCGCGCCTTCTTTGCCGAAGGCCAGCGCCAGTTCGCGGCCGATGCCGTCTCCCACTCCCGTGATCAGGACTTTGCGTCCTGCCAGATTCAAATCCATGTTAAAATTCCTTTCCTGTTTTCCAGCCAGCCTTTGGAGATGCGTCCATGAACCCCCCGAGCATGATTGATCAGGTGCAGGCGTCGCCGTCTTTGATCTGGGTGGCGGTTACCATCTGTCTGCACATCATCAACGTGTTCCTCGGGTTGTCACTCGGATTTCAGAAAAAGACCCCGTCGCTGGTGAGAACGCATCTGATCGTCTATGTTGCGGTGCTGTTCGGCCTCGGCTCCTATCTCGTGATCAACGCGATTCATGGAGAAAACACGATCTGGGATTATCTCGTGGCCCTCTACTTTATCACAATCATTCCGATGAGCCGAAAATGGGATGTGGTTCTGCACGCGGGGATCACGGTGATGGGGCTCATCTTCCTGCCCATGCTGATCCTGTTGCAGATCATCTGAAGGCGTACTTCCGCCGCACACAGTCCATGAAATTTTCAGGATAGAAGAAAGGGAGGGGGAGTGCCGGAGGCGGCGCTCATTCCACCAGCTTGGTCTTGATGGTGATGTCGCCGTACACCTTGGTGCGGCAGGCCAGCTTGCGGTTGCCGTTGATCTTGTGGAGCTTTTCGATGAGGCCGTGATCGTTCACGTGCTCCATGGGCTCGATCTCCACCATGCAGGTGCCGCAGGACCCCATGCCGTGGCAGTTGGTGTACTCGTGCAGGCCCCGGTAGAGGCTGATGTCGTGGTGCTGGGCGGCTTTTCTCAGGTTGCCGCCGTAGCCTACCTTGAAGACTTTCTGCTCACCGGTTTCGGTGTCTTGAACGGTGATCTTGGGCATGGATGTTTCCTCGAAATGCCGTATTTTCGGTCAATTAACCCCAGAATGAAGGTTGTAAATTGACATGGGAAGCGGCAAAAGTCAAACAAATTCTCCCTCCGCAAGGCGGGAGGAAAACGGGTTAGCGCGTCAATTGCGAACGATGGTCCGAGGGCGCAATTCCAGGACCATTTTTCTCATTCTTCCCGCGATAGTCCGCTCCTGGCGGGGTTAGATTGAGTAGTTGTGGCCGGTCAGGATTTTCTTTTCCTTCAGGTAATCGACGATGCGGGTGACCGCCGTGTCGGTGTTCTTGGCGTCGTTCAGGCTGAGCACGATTTCCGGCATGCCTTTCGGGAACTGGTCGTCGGTGATGCGCACTTCCACCAATGGGCTGGGCTCGATCAGCAGGTTGATGTTCGAGTGGTCCTCCTGGTTGAACACGTTGGAGGTGGAAATGACCACATGTCCCGCGTCGAGGAACAGCTTGGCGACCTCGCCAAAGCGACGCACCGCCTCCCCGTCGGAGAAATAGGTTTCCGCGTCCATGTCCGCGCCGACGCCCACCTGGACGTTGCGGCCGTCCAGCAGGTAGCTCTGGAAATTCTGGTGGAACAGCACTTCCTCCAGCTTGCCTGCCAAGGCTGCCTTGCCGGTGCCGGACTTGCCGGTGAACAGGATCATGGCGGGCTGGTGCCCGTTGCGGTAGGCGCGCATTTCCGGGGTGACGGTGCCCTTCACCCAGTGCGAGTCGCGGTTGCGTGCTTCGTTGCGCAGGCGGTCCACTTCCTCCAGCGGGGTGAAGTGGGTGATGATGCCGCCGCCGCACACGTCGTACTCGTCCACCAGCACGAAGCGCCCGGTTTCGGCGATGTCGGTGAACAGGTCGAAAGCGACGGGCCGCTTGGTGCGGAGCGTCACTTCCGCCACGTCGTTCTTGGCGATGAAATCCTGATCCGGGAGCGTCTCCAGGGTCGAGGCGTCGATGGCTTTTTTGAACTCGACAATTTCGCAGTCCACGTTTTGCGTGGTGAGTTTCAACTTGTAGGTGTGGCCTTTGCTGAAGTGGCGCGTCCCCATCCAGAACACGTTGGCGTCGAAGGTGGTGGTGACCACCGGCGCATCCTTCTCGAGGCTGATGATCTCACCGCGCTCGAGGAACAACTGCTCGGCCAGCGTGATGCCCACCGAGTGAGGCGCTTCCACCGCCGCCGGAGTCTCCGCGTTCCATGTTTCGATGCTTTTGATCACCGTGCTCTTGTTGGACGGTGAGAAGACGACGCGGTCGCCGACCTTGGCCGTGCCCGATTCCACCCGCCCCGCGATGATCCTGCGTTGGTCGAACTTGTACACGTCCTGGATGGGCATGCGGAACGGGTTGTCCACGCTCCCGGCTTTTTCCTGGAACTGGTCGAGGCGTTCGAGAATGGTCGGCCCGGTGTACCACGGCATGTGTTCGGAGCGCTTGGCAACGTTCTCGCCCATCTTCGCGGAGATGGGGATGAACTCGCGCACTTCGATGCCGATCGACTCCAGAAACTGCGTGTACTCGCTTTTGATCTTGAAGTACACCTCCGGGTCGTAACCGACGAGGTCCATTTTGTTGATGACCACCGCCACCTGCGTCATGCCCAGCAGGCGCAGGATGTAGCCGTGACGGCGCGACTGCTCCTGTACGCCCTCGTAGGCGTCGATCAAAAGCAGGGCGGCTTCCGCGTTGGCGGCGCCGGTGACCATGTTCTTGAGGAATTCCTTGTGGCCGGGGGCGTCGATGATGACGTACCAGCGCTTCTCCGTCTTGAAGAAGATCTGCGAGGTGTCGATGGTGATGCCCTGTTCCTGCTCTTCTTCCAGTGCATCGAGCAGAAAGGCAAACTCGAACGACTTGCCCTGCTGGTCGCAGATGCTCTTCACGAAGTCCAGCTTGCCGGTGGGCAGGCTGTCGGTATCGGCAAGCAGACGTCCCACGAGCGTGGATTTGCCGTGATCCACGTGTCCCACGATGACCAGCTTCATCAGGCGGCCATCCTGGGGGGTCTTGAATCCGTTGTCTCCCATATTTACATGTAACCTTTGGCCCGAAGCTTCTGCATGGCGTACGCATTTTCCTGATCCTGCGCGCGCCCGGAGCGTTCGGAAGTGGTGGTGTTTTTCAATTCCTCAATGATCTCTTTCACATTCCGCGCCTTGGACTTGATGGAGCCGGTGCAGGGGGCGCAACCGAGGGATCGGTAACGTTCGCCCTGCTCGTTGGCGAAATACAGGTCGATGATCGGGATGTTCTCCCGTTCGATGTATTCCCAGACGTTCAACTCCGTCCAGTGCAGAAGAGGATGGATGCGGATGTGGGTGCCTTCGGCGAACGTGGTCTTGAACTGATCCCACAACTCCGGCGGCTGATCCTTGAAGTTCCATTCAAAGTTTTTGTCGCGTGGCGAGAAGTAGCGCTCCTTGGCGCGGGTTCCTTCTTCGTCGCGGCGGATACCGAGGATGAGTCCGGTGAAATTGTACTCTTCCATGGTCTGTTGCAGGCCCTGGGTCTTGAGCGCTTCACAGCACACCAGCCGGCCCATCTCGTGGTTCATGCCCTCGTCGAGGGCCTTCTTGTTCTGGCCGACGATGAGGTTCAGTCCCCATTTTTTGGCATAGTGGTCGCGGTACTCGATCATCGCCGGAATCTTGTACGAGGTGTCGATGTGCACCAGCGGGATCGGGCAGTGGCCGAAGAACGCCTTGCGCGCCAGCCACAGCATGACGGTGGAGTCCTTGCCGATGGACCACAGCATGGCCAGGTTTTTGAAATTTTTATAAGCTTCACGAAGAATGTAAATGCTCTGATCTTCGAGGTCGGTCAAATGATCCATGATAAACGTACCTGTACGGCGCGAGGGCCGGGAAGGGGGATGAATGACCCCACTTTATATTCTTAATTCAATCGAATCAAGGGTTTTACGCGAAAAACCGGGGACGGGCGGGGACTTTCAGGAGAAATACCGCTCCACCAGGCCGGGAAACTTGCATCGCAGGCAGTTGTTTTCATTTTTGGTGCAGTAGTCCTGATAAATCTGCATCAACCCCTGCGTCTGCTGGTCGCTGGTCAACGGTTTCAGCATGTGCTCTTCGTTGCCCAGGATGTAGTGCTTCATGAACCGGATCCACTTGTTGTCGGCGGGCCGGTTTTTGATCTGGAACAGCGACCTGAGAGCCTGCTCCAGGGGAACCGATTTGCTCGCCCGGGCGTAGATCAGGCCGATGGGAATGGCGATGTTCACCACCACTTCCCGCGACCGGTCGGGGCCCACAAGTTGTTGATTTTGCTTGAGGGGCTTGCCTCCCGGCGTGTAATGCCGCGACCAGTAGTCCGCGGCCTCCACGCAGAAAAACTGCGTCAGCCTGTTACGGGTCGCCTTAGTATACCCCGTCTCGCCGGAATTGGAAACGGTGGATTGCAGGATATCCAGATAATCGGCGAACAGCCCGTTTTCCCAATGCCGAACCAGGAGGTGGCTGAGGGCGGCGATGCGCCGGTACGGAAAATTGGCGGGCCGCATTTTGCCGAATTTCCATTCGCGCGGGCTCATCAGCCGGTCCTCCCAGCGCTCCCGCCGTTGCTCCCAGTGCTTCGCCATCCTGCCAAAGAAAATGCGCTCGGCGGGAAGGAGGTTTTCGTTTTCGGCGATCTCATTGAAATCGATCAGTCCCGACACGCCGAACAGCACCGCCTGGATGATTTCCGTGCGCTTCTCCTCGCTGGCGCGGATGGGGATCGTGTCGCGCAATTCCGCCAGCGGCACGTTCTCCGCCAGCATGCGAAACGGCAGTTTGTTGCTGGGGTAGCCCATCGCCTCGGCCACGCCTTCATAAAACGTCTGCTCGTAACCCTTGGTGATGACGCGGTCGTGGAAGCGGTCCATCTTGGTGTGGATGCGGGCGTCGCCGGCGGCGTTCAACAGCTCCAGCAGTTTCTCTTGCGGCAGGCGGGACAGCGGCCGGTGGCACAGGCCGTAGTTGAACGAGTGCAGGGTGGGGTAGGATTCGAAATCCAGCTCCTCGTTGAGTTTCAGGATGCCGCGTTTCAGGTATTTTTTGAGTTCGAGTTCGTGGATGTGCGGGCGCGACAGTTTCGGCTCCGGTTCCTTCGATTCCTCTCTGGTGCTGAGCTTCCGCTTGCCGCGGCCCTTCCACATGAACACGTGCAGGACGACGTTATCGTATTCGTTGTTGTTGCTGTGGCCGTGCGCCGTCCAGTCGGAACCAAACACGTGCAGTTCCACGTCGCCTTCCAGCAGTTTGCCGTCGACGCGGATGGCGGCGCTTTTGAAATCCGGTCCACTGCCGAAATTCCAGTAGCCGGGGAAGACGACTTCCAGTGTTTGACCGTCGGTGGTTTTCAGGTTGGGGGTTTTGAACAACTGGTCGTTCCACACACAGCGGATCACCTTCTCCGGCACCGGCGGTTCTTCCGGCTCGTTCACTCCCGTCTGCGTGTAGAGCCGGTAGAATCTCAGGTAGGCATCGGAAAAATAATCATGCGTGCTGTTTACTGGACTTCCCATGTCGTGCCCGTTTTGGTGTCCTTCAGGACCACACCCATCTTCTGCAACTCATCGCGGCACCGGTCGGCGGTGGCGAAATCCTTCGACGACCTGGCCGCCTGCCGCTCGGCAATCAGCGCCTCGATTCTGGCGACGTCCAATTCCTGCCCACCGCCCTTGAGCGCGCGCGTCCCGGTTTTGTATTCTTCCGGCGTGCGGTAGAACAGGCCCAGCAGTTGCCCCGCGTGGCGGAGCGTCGCCGCATCGCGCTGAAACGCGTCCCAGTCGGTGCCGTCTTCACCCAACTGCTTGTTGAGGCGGCGCAGTTCTTCCATGAGATCGGCCAACGCCACGGCGGTGTTGATGTCGTCATCCATCGCCCCGTCGAACTTCTTCATCAACGGTTGCTGGCGCAGGATGTCCTCCCCGAATTCCGCCGTACCGCCGTTCCGTCCTTTGAGTTTGGCCTCGGCCTGTGCGAAGAACTCATAGAAGCGGTCGAGGTTCTTTTCCGCGTCCTGCAGATACTGGTCGGAGAAATCGATCGGCCCGCGGTAGTGATTGGTCAGCAGGAACAGGCGCAGGACTTCCGGGTGGAAGGTTTTTAAAATGTCGCGGATGGTGAAGAAGTTGCCGAGCGACTTCGACATCTTTTCCTTGTTGATGTTGACGAAGCCGTTGTGCACCCAGTAGCGCACCGGCAGCTTGCCGGTGAAGCCGCAGGACTGGGCGATCTCGTTTTCGTGGTGCGGGAACACGAGGTCCTTGCCGCCGCCGTGGATGTCGAACGTCTCGCCCAGCAGGTGATAACTCATGGCCGAGCACTCGATGTGCCAGCCGGGCCGGCCGGGTCCCCACGGGCTGTCCCATGCCGGTTCGCCGGGCTTGCTTTTTTTCCACAGCGCGAAGTCCATCGGGTCCTTTTTGTGTTCGCCGGGCTCCACGCGCGCGCCTGCCTGCATGTCCTCGATATTGCGCCGGGACAGCTTGCCGTATTCGGGAAAAGACTTGACCGCATAGTACACGTCGCCTTCGGCAGGGTAAGCCTTGCCCGCCTGCACCAGGCCCTCGATCATCTTGATCATGTCGCCGATGTGATCGGTGGCCAGCGGCTCGGTGGTCGGCCGCTCGACGTTGAGCGCGTCCATGTCCTCGTAAAACGCGTCGATGTACTTGCGCGTCACCTCCTGCCACGGCACGTTCTGCTCGCGGGCGCGGTTGATGATCTTGTCGTCGATGTCGGTGAAGTTGCGGATGTAGGTGACGTCGTACCCGGCGTGTTTCAGGTAGCGGTAGAGGGTGTCGAAGACGATGGCGGCGCGGGCGTGGCCGACGTGGCAGTAGTCGTACACCGTGACGCCGCAGACGTACATGCGCACCTTGCCCGGCTGGAGCGGGACGAACTCCTCCTTATTGCCGGTCAGGGTGTTGAAAATGCGCAGTGTCATGCGTTCAAAGTACCATCCCGGCGGGACAAAATCAAACCGCCCGGGGCGGGGGTCACTGGGTGGTTTTCTTGTCCGGGTTGAGGCGGTGTTCCAGCTCGCGCACGTTGTTCTTCAACTGCGCGATGATGCGCTCGGCCTTGAACTTGAGCGAGGCTTCGGTCACCTCCTCGGACTTGTCGATGCCCGCGATCTGCTTGCGGATTTCGTCGAGCCCGTCTTCGATGTTCTTGCTCCGGTTTTCGCTGAAGCTCTTGGCGATGGCGTCCTTCAGTCCGCCGCCGTCGAAGTGGCGCGTGATGGCCGTGAGCATGCGTTTCTGTGAGGAATACTTCTTGCCCTGCTTCCAGTGCTCGATGGCGCCGTAGATTTCCGTCTCGATCTTCGCCACCAGTTCGTTGTAGTCGGTGCCGTCCACCAGGTCGTGGACGTCCGCCGGATCGGACTGCGATTTGATCTCCAGTTTGAGCGTCGTGTCCTCGCCCGTCAGGTTGAGGAACCGCATGTGGGCCTCCACCTCCTGCGGGAACAGGCGCGGATGCCAGAAGCCCATTTTGTAGTCCTGGCTCTTGACCACCGGCAGGTCGAACCGGCCTTCTTCATCCGTTTCCGTGACGTAGCCGTTGGGCGCAACGAACAGGGTGCCCACCATGTCCTTATGCATGTTGCAACGCAGGACCACCGGGCCCGGCGTTTCGAACGTGATCTGTTTTTGCACGCCGCCCGACATGGCGCCCAGGTTGAACTGGTTGCCGCTGGATTTCGAATAGATGTTGTGCACCTCGAAATCCTCATTCATGAACGTCACCGTGGAGCCGACCATCACCACCGAGTGCCCCGGCAGGAACTGCTTGGATTTCTGCGTGATGGTGATGCTCTGCGTTTTCTGGTCCGGCACCTTCAGCTTGTTGGTGGTCTCCAGGTACACCACGCCGCGATTGCCCGCCGGCTTGCCGTTGATCAGGACCTGCCCGTTGAGGTGGGTGATGGTCTTCACGATGTTGGAGCCGGAGCCTTCCATGTTGTGGTCGGAGCCTTCGGATTTTTTGGCATCTTCCGGCTCGTGTTTGGCGTGCTCCTCGCCTTTCTTGTGTTCATGGTCCCCGTGCTTGTCGTGGTCGTGGGCCTTATCCTCTCCCGCTTCCTTCAGCTTGGCCTGCTTCATGCTGGTTTTGTTCTTCAGGCCCATGGCGGTGAGGAACTGGACGACGAAGGGTTTTTCAAACTCCTTGTCCAGTTCGATGGCGCGGATGAAATGCGGTGCGGCGTCTTCAAACTTTTTTTGCAGACTGCGCACGACGGCGAGATTGAAGTGCGCCTGCGCGAAGTCTTCCTTGAGTTCCAGCGATTTCATGTAGCTCTTCTCTTCGTTGACGTAATCCTTTTTCAGGCCGTAGGCCTTGCCCAGGTAGTTCCACGCGAGGTGGTTGTCGGGATCGAGCGCCACCGTTTCCTTGAACAGTTCGAGCGCGCCGTCGCCGTTTTTACCGAACAGCCGCGTCATACCCCAGTTGAGAGTGATTTCCGCGTCGTTCGGCGCCAGTTCGTGGGCGCGCTGGAATTTGCGGTCGGCCCCCGCGTACTTTTCCGCCATGCGCATGGACGTGCCCCAGAGGGAATACACTTCCGGCGCGTTGGGGCTGATCTGCGCGGCTTTTTCAAACTCGAGGTCGGCGTGGTTGAACATGCCTTTTTCCGAATACTCGATGCCCTTGGCGATGTGCTGGAGCGTCTCCTTCGGCAGGTCCTTGCCGGTGGGGGTTTTCGGCCGCGCCTCGCGCAGTTCCTTTTCCAGGTCGATGCCGGTGGACGGATCGATTTTGGGTTCGGTCACCGCCTCGGCCATCAGGTTGTCTTCCAGCGTGGTCTCCTTCTTCGGCACCGCCTGTTCGACCTCTACCGGGTCGGGAGCGAGGGAGGTGGGCTCTTGAACGGGAGCGACCGGTTCGGGCTCCGTGGTGCTGGCGGGGATGGCTTTGAACTGGTTGTACGGTTCGAAGTTGGCCTCGGGCGTGGACAACTCGGTGAACGCCCAGACGATGAGACCCGCCGCGACCACACCGAACACCGGCCCGCCCCACGATTTTTTACGCGATTGTTTTGAAGAAGCACCCATGAAATGCACCCACCTTGCAGGAATGTGAAATTGTAAAAATGTAGAAAGGCTGTCGCCCGGCGGAAATCCGCTTCCGCCTCCCGGATCTTGCGAACCCGGGTGTTTTTATTCAGAATTCGTCACGCACCGCTAAAGTTCCGAACGCAGTCTCGGGACGGGAAGCTTGAACACATCCTTGTTGGGATAGTCGTCCATCGTTACGGGCTTGGAGGTTTTGGGAGTGCCTCCCACTACCTTGGACGCGAAAGAGGAAAATTTGTACTTCACGTTACCGGAGCCGCACAGGTCGCACACCGTCTCCTCCTTGTTCGTGGAGGCGGATTGCAACAGGGTGAATTCCTGTTCGCAGGTTTCGCAGAAGTACTCGTATAGAGGCATAATTCCTTGAAACGTGGACTCGAAAACAATGGTTGCAAAGTGATGAATATTAGGATTTAATCATAGCGGCAAATGGCCTGTCAATCGGATTTTCCAGCCTGTTGGCGTCCGTCCAAGCCTGACCCCGGGCCGTTGGCGCCTCGATCCGCGCAATCCCGAATCCCACGTTTGGTTGAATGAAAAAGCTGACCGCCAAGTCCCTGGTTAAAACGTCCCTGCAACAAAGTCTGAAGGGAAAATCCGGCTATCTGACCGATCGCGAGATCGAACTGGCTTACCACCAGGGCATCATCCACACGCCGCGCACGCTGTACGACAGCCAGATTCAGCCCGTCAGTCTGGACCTCCGGCTGGGGCAGAAAGCATACCGCATCCAGAGCAGTTTTCTGCCGGAAAACGAAACGGTTGAGAAAAAGCTCAAGGACCTGAAACTGTACGAGGTGGACCTGCGTGACGGCGGCATTCTGGAAAAGGGCGCGATTTACCTGATCCCGCTTCTGGAGGAGCTGGACCTGCCCACCAGCCTGTTCGGGTGCACCAACCCGAAAAGCTCGACAGGGCGGCTCGACATGTTCACCCGCGTCATCATCGACCGCGGCCACCGCTTCGACGAAATCGCGCCGGGCTACAAGGGCAAGCTGTACCTGGAGGTGTTGTCGCGTTCGTTTCCGGTGCGGGTGCAGGAGGGCATTTCCCTCAACCAGCTTCGCCTCAAGCAGGGCAATGCGGAGATCACCGACCGCCAACTGCAGACGCTGTACAAGAAAAAGCCGATCCTCTACCACAAAAACGGCGGCGCGGTGGAATGGGAGAAGGTGAAGGCCGACGACGGCCTGTTCATCAGCGTCGATCTGCAGGGCACGAACCGCAAGAATTCCATCGTCGCCTACAAGGCCAAGGCCAACAGCCAGGTGGTCGACCTGGCGAAAACGAATCACTATCATGCGGATGATTTTTGGGAGCCGGTGTATTACTCTAAAAAGCACCGGCTCATTCTGGAGCCGGAGAGTTTTTACATCATGATGTCGAAGGAAAAAATCTGCATCTGGCCGGACCTGGTGTCCGAGATGGTGGCCTACGAGCCCAACAGCGGTGAGCTGCGTACGCATTATGCGGGCTTCTTCGATCCCGGTTTCGGCTGGCACCCGGGCAAGGGCGCGAAAAGCCAGGGCACCCGCGCCGTCATGGAAGTGCGGCCGCACGACGTGCCGTTCATGATCGAGGACGGACAGACCTTCTGCAGGATGAAGTTCGAGAGGATCATCTCCGAACCCACGCGCCTGTATGGCAAGCAGTTGCAGTCGCACTATCACACGCAGGAACTTTCGTTGAGCAAGTATTTCAAGAACTGACCGGAAGCGGACAACGTGGAACGCGAAAAGATCAAAGCCATCATTGAAAACCTTCTGCTGGCCTCCGACACGCCGCTGTCGCCGGAGACGCTCCAGCAGGTGCTGGCCGACGGCACCACCGCCGACGCCCTGCGCGATATGCTGGAAGAGTTGCGCGCCGACTACGAAAACCGCAACCTGCAGATCGTCGAGGTGGCGGAAGGCTACCAGATCGGCACGCGGTCGGATTACTTCGAGTGGATCCGGCGCATGCTGAAGCTGGACAAAACGTTCCGCCTGTCGCAACCGGCGCTCGACACATTGTCGATCATCGCTTACAAGCAACCGCTCACCCGCGCCGAGGTGGAAGAGATCCGCGGCGTCGATTCCAGCGGCGTGGTCAAGACCCTGCTGGAGAAAAAGATCATCGCCCCCGGCGGACGCAAGGATGTGCCGGGCAAGCCGATCATGTACAAGACCACAAAAAAATTCCTGGAGTACTTCGGCCTGCGCGACTTGAGCGAACTGCCGACGCTCGAGGATTTCAGCGAAGAGATTGAAGGCGAGGACGCGCCGCAGCAGGGCGAGTTGTCTTTTGGCGCCGCTGGCGGGGAGAACGGCTCCGCCTCATCCGGAGACAGTGACGCCGATACCGAATCCGCCGCGACGGCTGACAGTGCGCCCGCAGACCCGGCGGAGCCGCCGGCAGGCGGCGATTCCCAGGCCTGAGCGCAACCCTCTATCAAGGATGCCCCGTCATGGCCATGCGTTTGCAGAAAATCATTGCCCAGTCCGGTGTGGCTTCGCGCCGCGAGGCGGAGCGCTACATCGAAGAGGGTAAAGTCTCCGTCAACGGCATGGTCGTGACCAAACAGGGCACGCTGGCCGACCCCGTCGCCGACCTCATTCACGTCAACGGCCGCCTGATTCCCCCGCCGAAGGAAAAGACCTACATCCTCGTCAACAAGCCGCGCGGGTGCGTGACCACCACCAAGGACGAAAAGGACCGTCCGACGGTCATGGACCTGCTCAAGAAAATCCGCGTGCGCGTGTTTCCCGTCGGCCGCCTCGACTACAACACCGAGGGCGTTCTGCTGGTCACCAACGACGGTGAGATGGCGGACCAACTGCTCGATCCGAAAAATAAAATTCTGCGCACGTACCATGTGAAAGTCAGCGGCATTCCCACGGAAAAAACGCTTCGTAAGCTGGAAAAGGGGGTGACTCTGGACGGGCGTCCCACCCTGCCTTTGAAGGCGCGCCTGCACCGAACCACGGGCAAAAACTGCTTTCTTGAATTACAATTGATCGAGGGCAAGAAGCACCATATCCGCCGCATCTGCGAGCTGGTGGGGCATGCGGTGATCAAGATCACGCGCATTCAGTTCGGGCCGCTGACCAACGATCAACTGCCCCCCGGCACGTTCCGCCCGTTGACCATTGCCGAGGTGAAGGCGCTTCGCCGGCTGGTGGCGAAAAAGAAATCGGAACCGAAACCCGAAGCGCCACAGAAATCCACCGCACGGACCAAGGCACCCACGCGGACCAAGACGCCCGCACGGAGCAAGGCGCCCTCGCGGACGAAGGCGCCCACACGGAGCAAGGCGCCCACGCGGACGAAATCCACAAAGAGTGCGAACTGGTCAAAACGGCCGCCTGTGGCGAAATCGACGAAACGGACAAAAACCGCCTCCACCGGGAGGCGAAAGGGAAAGACATCGTGAACCCGCTTGGCAGATTCAAGAACGCGCCGCTGTTTTTGCTGATGGCCTGCGTTCTGGCGTGGGGTGCTTTGCCGGTCCATGCGCAGGAGATGTCGGACATCGCGTCGATGGGGTATGAGGCGTTTGGCGACTCTTCGGTGCACAACGAAAACTACGTGACCGGGCGCGAACGCGCGGTGAAGGAAGCTTTCCGCAATTCCCTCGATGAAGCGTTGCGGGACATGCTGGGCCCGACGGTGTACAACCAGAACAAAAACGCGCTCAAAAGCATGTACGCCAACCCGGAAGCGTACATTCAAAGCTACCGCTACCTGGAAGCCACCGACGACCTCGTCGAGAAGGTCAGCCGCGTGAAGCTGGAGGTGATGTTTTTCAAGGAAGCGCTCAACAAGGAACTGAACACGCGCGGCGTGCTGGCGGCTCTGGTGAAACCGCGTACGGTGCTGGTCCTGCTTAAAGAAAAGAGCCTCACCGCCGATACGTTTTACAGTTTCTGGGAGTCGGTGCCCATCGCCGAGGTGTCGATGTACAAATACCTGGTGGCGGAGGACATCAAAGCCGTCAAACGCGAGGACGTGCGTGACCGCATTCCGGAAACGCTGGTCCTGCGCGCGGTGAATGGCGATTTGCAGGCGTCGGTGGAAGTGGGGCTGAAAGCCGCCGCCGACGTGGTGGTGCTGGGCACGGCGCTGTCCACCGTGGTGAACGAAGAGGCGGACACCGGAACCAAAACCATTCAGGCGAATCTCAACGTGCGCGCCGTCTCGGCGACGCAGGGCATGCTGATCGCCGCCAAAAGCGAGATCGCCACGGTGAAGGTGGAAAAAGATTTCGACGGCGAACTGAAAGCGTTCGAAAAGGTCAGCGAGAACATGGTGCGGTTTCTGGTGGATGCACTGGGCCGCTACTGGGGGCCGGATAAAAAGAAGGTGGTGCAACAGCAGGAGGGCGGAATCCATCCGGACGAGGTGCCCGGTGGAGGTGACGAGCCGCCGATAGAGGAAACACCGCCACCGACCAACCAGATTCCTTCCCACCTGCCGCCCATGATGGGCGACCTCTGATTGCATGGATGAAAAGGACAAAAAACTCCTCATAACCCTGCTGGTGAGCACCGTCGTCGCGCTGGTGTTTCTCTACTTCGTGCGGCGCGTGGTGACGCCGTTTTTCCTCGCCTTTGCCATCGCCTACCTGCTGGACCCGCTGGTGGACCGGCTGGAGACATGGAAACTGCAACGCACCCCCGCGGTGGTGGTGCTGATGATCTCGTTTTTTATCGTGGTGCTGGTGGCGGGCATCGTGCTCATCCCGCTTCTGCGCGTGCAGGTCCAGAACCTGGCCGAAAACCTGCCGGATTACCTGACCGCCATCAAGGGCTGGATTCAACCGTATCTCGAAGACCTGGCGGGCATCGACCGCGACCGCATCGGCGAAGTCCTGCATGACAGCATACAGAAACTCGGCCGGGTGCCGCTGGAACTGCTGGGCACCGCAGGCGGCTGGCTGTGGGGATCGATCACCGGTTTCGTCAACACCCTCCTGTTCGTGGTCAATCTCGTCATCATTCCCGTCGCCATGTTTTACCTGCTGCGCGACTTCGACGTCATCGTCGAGAAACTCGGCAAGCTCATCCCGCCCCGCTTCTACAAACAGACGGCACAGGTGGTGACGGAGATCGACGACGTGCTTTCGCAGTTCGTGCGCGGGCAGTTGATGGTGGCAACGTTCATGGCCATCTTTTACAGCGTCGGCCTCTATTTCTGCGGCACGCCGCTGAGTCTTCTCATCGGCATCATGGCGGGCTACGCCAACCTCGTTCCCTACCTCGGCATCGTGGTGGGATTCATCCCGGCGGTCCTGTTGACGTTTTTGCAGACCCAGGACTGGGTGCCGCTGATCGGAGTGGTGGCGGTGTTCGGCGCGGTGCAGGCGATCGAGGGATTCCTCATCACGCCTTACATCGTGGGCGACAAGGTCGGCCTGCACCCGGTGGCCATCATGGTGGCGGTGCTGATCGGTGCGGAGCTGTTCGGTCTGTTGGGAATTTTGCTGGCGGTGCCGGCGGCCGCGATCCTCAACGTCCTCATGCGGCGCGGCGTGAAGGTGTACCGCGAATCCTCCGCGTTCACCTGACCGTCATCACGCGTATTCGTAACGCATGGTGCGCCGCTGCGGCGTGTAGCCGCTGTCGGTGATGAGCCGGCGGATGGCTTCCTCATCCAGGTGGTACACCGTGCCCGCCGCCGAGACGACGTTCTCCTCGAACATGGTGCTCCCCATGTCGTTGGCGCCGAAGTAGAGCGCCATCTGCCCCACCTTTGGTCCCTGCGTCACCCACGATGACTGGATGTTGGGAATGTTGTCGAGGTAGATGCGTGAGATGGCGAGGGTTTTCAGGTACTCCCAGCCGCTGGTCTTCTTCGGGCCGATCTCCTTACGCAGGTCCGTGTCGCCCGCCTGGAACGGCCACGGGATGAAAGCGGTGAAGCCGCCGGTTTTATCCTGCTGTTCGCGCAGGCGGTCGAGGTGCTCGATGCGCTCGGCCAGAGTCTCGACATGACCGAACATCATCGTCGCCGTGGTCGGCATGCCGAGGCGGTGGGCGATGTCCATCACCTCCAGCCACTGGTCGGTATTGCATTTCTTGGGGCTGATGATGCGCCGCACGCGGTCCACCAATATTTCCGCCCCGCCGCCGGGAATGGAATCCAGTCCCGCCTTCTGCAAACGTTCGATTGTTTCCTTAAGCGGGATTTTGGAAATCTTGCTGGTGTGCACGATCTCCGGCGGCGACAGCGCGTGGATGTGGATATCGAAGCGTTCCTTGATGCGGCTTAAGAGGTCCTCGAAGTATTCGATCTTGAGATCCTTGTGGTGGCCGCCCTGCATCAGGATCTGCCGCCCGCCGTGTTGCAGGATTTCTTCTATCTTCTGCGCGATGGTCTCGAACGGCAAAACGTAAGCATCCGCCGCGTCCTCCTTGCGGTAGAACGCGCAGAAGGAGCAGTCGGTGACGCACACGTTGGTGTAGTTGATGTTGCGGTCGATGATGTAGGTGACGGCGTTGTCGGCGTTCTTGCGGCGCTGGCGGGCGAGACGGGTGGCGACGTTGCCCAGGAGGGTCAGGTCGTTCGCCTCGAACAACGCGGCGCCTTCGTCCCGCGACAGGCGGTGGCCGTCCAGCGCTTTCTTCAAGATCGCTTCGGCTTGGGAATCGGATGCGGTGGTGTGGGTGTTCACAATATGCAGGATATTATTTGAGCGAGACGGCGTGCAGGCCGTCGATGCCAAGGTCGTCCATGCGCTCTTCCTCGGTGACGAGGAAGAGGTGGTAGCCGAACTTGCTTTTAACCGGCCCGCCCAGCTTGCCGACGGGCGTGGCCATGGCGGCGTCTTCCAGTTCCTTGGCGTTGGAATTGTACTCGAGGAATCCCAGGTCGCCGCCCTTGTCGCGGGTGCCGCAGGCACTGTACTTCTTCGCCATCTTGGCGAACATCTTGTACAGCAGTTTGGGATCGTCGATGTCCTTCAATCCGTCGAGCAGGGTGTTGGCCAGATCTTCCGTGCTCAACAGGATGTGGCTGACGCGAATGGATCGCATGTCTTTCCTTCCTTACAAACGCCGCCGGGGCGTGTCGCCGACGGTTTTGGGAGAATAAAGGAAATTGTACCCCTTTTGGCGGAATTCACAAGAGGGAATGGGTTGGCAGGCTCGGGGCGGGTTTTGGTGTGTCGAAATGCGGCCGGGATTGGGGGGATTCTCTTCGGAATAGCCATTGCGGGCCGCAGGGGGGACACCCTATAATCCGAAGTGGTTCAACTGCCTGGGGGCTTGCCTTTATGGAATACGGATTTCTGCTGGCCGGGGGATTCCTCCTCGGTTGCCTGCACGCGCTGGACGCCGACCACGTCGCCACCGTCTCGTCGCTGCTCCTCGACCGCCGCTCGCTGAAACAGACGGTGTTCCTCGCTCTGCGCTGGGCGCTGGGCCACAGTTTGACGCTCCTCCTGCTGGCCGGACTCATCACCCCGCTCCGCGAAGTGTTCGCCGAAGTGAACCTGGGCGTGATGGAGCGTGTCGTTGGGCTGTCGATGATCTACCTCGCCGGGTGGCTGACTCTGCGCGAGGTCAGGAAACAACGCGCGGCGCACGCGGAGGAACACGGTTTATCGAATCGGTCCGGCTGGATGCTGTTCGGCATGGGGGTGTTGCACGGCACCGCGGGCTGGGCCGGGGTGCTGCTTCTTGTGCCGGTCGCTCTGTTCCAGTTTCCGGCGGGCGTGATCGGCTACATCGCGCTGTTCTGCCTGGGGATGATCGTGACAATGGCCGTGTACGCCACGATGGTGAACCGCGTGACGGCATTCGAACACGTCGCCCGGCACCTGGGAAAAATCCGTTACGCCACCGCCGCCATCACCCTCGCCATCGGCGCCCGCCTGGCGATGATGATGTGAAGACTTCTACTAAAACCCCCTCTCCCTGGATGGGAGCATTCACGGAGTGACGGGCTGGGGTGAGGGTGGCTTCCTCTGCTCTTTAATGACTTTTGCAAAGTTCTCCTTTCCAAAAAGGGGTTGAGGTAAACTCTACTGTAAGTATTCTCAAAGCATCCCGACCTCATCACAACGGAATTTCCAGGAGGGATTGGCATGTACTGCATGTTGAATGCAATGAAGGATTTGATGCGGGCCATCCGCACTCTGCACCCGCTGTGGCAGGTGTGGGTTCTATTATTGATGGCGCTCAATTTTGCCGGACCGCTGTTTTACTTCGACCGCATCGAGGCGATCTATACGTTTTGGGCGGGAATGCTGGGCGCGGGCATTGGCCTGACGCTGATCAGCTTCCAGGGCGTCACCCGCCTGGCGGGCATCATGCACGCGCCGTGGTTTTGCCTGCTGTATTACCTGTGGGGACGCCTGCCGGGTCTGGATCTGCAGACGCCGTTCGGCCTGTGGCTGGCGGCGGTTATGGTCTGCAACGCCGTCTCGCTGGTCATCGACACGGTGGACGTGATCCGCTACCTGCGCGGCGAACGCGCCCCGCTCATCGACTCCACCGGGTGTGAAGTCTGAAAAACATCTGTTCTCGTCGCAAAGTGATCGAGGTCTACCGGCTTATGACGAGGCGCTTTCCAGAATGAATAATTTTTCCTGGAACAGATTTCTCAAATGATTTCTTTCCATTTCAATACAACCCCAATAAATAAGCCAGGACCAAACGGAAAAAAACACAGGAATGCTTGTAAGTTTTATAAATTCGCCGTTTCTGATGATGTCTGAAATCAGGCCCAAGGCAGAAATAGATAAAATAATAAAAACTAAAATTTTATGGGTCCGGAATTCGATTTCCAAATAACAAAGATCCTTTCCAGCCTTCTTAAACGTCCCCACCACATTTCCAATACGAAATAATCTCCATATCCCTTCCACAAGGATCCTTAATTTTCCAGAAAAAGTAATTTGAGATTCATCCTCCGAAATTATTTCCAGAGATTTGTGGTTAATAAATTCTCTTAGTAATTCCATGTTCTGGTCGCTGGGGTCTTCGATCCGCAGGGTTCAAGTAAATGGGCAAAACAGAATGTTATTGATGGTTTCAAGCATCATCCAACCTCAAGATAAAGGTTAAGGTTTGGTCGATCGAGTTTATTTTCTTTGCTGAAAATAGTCTTCCATCGCCTGGATCAGTCCGCTTACGGTATAGGTGTCGGCGGTGAGGTGCACAGGCAGGCCCAGATCGGTGGCGGTCTTGGCGGTGATGGGTCCGATGCAGGCGACGGTCACGTGGTCGAGATGTTCCCTCACTTTATCGCCGACCAGTTGCATGAAGTGGTTCACCGTGGACGAGGCGGTGAAGGTGAGGACGTGGATCGATCCCTCCTGCAGGCGCGCGATCAGATCCGCCGCGTCGGTGTCCGGCAGCACCGTGCGGTACGCCGGGCAGACATCGACTTCGATGCCCATCTGCCGCAACGTGTCCGGCAGGGTCTCGCGCGCCACGGCGGCGCGCGGCAACAGCAATCGTTTCCCTTTCAGCCCCGCCTTACCCAGCGTTTCGATCAACGACTCGGCGACGAATTTCTCCGGCACCGCCTCAACGGGGATGCCGAGGTCCGTCACCGCCTGCTCGGTTTTCGGCCCGATGGCGAACAGGCGCAGTCCCTTGAGGTCACGGATGTCGCGTCCGGTCTCCTTCAATCTTTGCATGAAACAGCGCACGCCGTTGGTGCTGGTGAAGATGAGCCCGTCGTAGTTTTCGAGTTCGCCCAGCGCGCGGTCGAGCGGTTCCCAGCTTTCCGGCTCGACCGTCTCGATGACCGGAAACAGGTACGGCTCCGCGCCGCGTTCCAGCAACGCCTGTGAGAAATCGTCGGCCTGTTCCTCGGCGCGGGTGATGACCACCGTCTTGCCGAACAAGGGCAGGGTCTCGAACCAGTCCATGTGCGGTTTCAGGTTCACCACCTCGCCGACGATGGTGAGCGCGGGCGGTTTGATTTCTTCCTTCTGCGCGATGTCGACGATGGTGTCGAGCGTGCCCGTCCACGTTTTCTGCCGCGGTGTGGTGCCCCACTGGATGACGGCGATCGGCGTCTTCGGGTCCTTGCCGTACTTCATGAGGTTTTCGCTGATGCGCTGCAGTTTGCGCGCACCCATCAGGAACACCAGCGTGCCCGCACGGCTGGCGATCTTTTCCCAGTCGATGTGCAGGTCCTCTTTTCCTTTTTCGTTACTGCCGGTGACGATGGAGATGGTGGAGGAGAAGTCGCGGTGGGTGAGCGGGATACCGGCGTAGGCACTGACGCCGGTGGAGGCGGTCACTCCCGGCACCACCTCGAACGGGACGCCCGCTTTCTGCAGGGCGACGCATTCCTCGCCGCCGCGCCCGAAGATGAACGGATCGCCGCCCTTGAGCCGCACCACGATCTTGCCCGCCTTTGCCTTCTCGATCAGCATGGCGTTCATCTCTTCCTGCGCGAAGGTGACGTGACCTTCCTTTTTGCCGGCGTAGATGACCTCGGCGTGTTTCGGCGCGAACGCCAACAGGCGCGCGTTGGCGAGGTAGTCGTAGATGACGACATCGGCACGTTCCAGCCACGCCTTGCCTTTCAGCGTGAACAAGCCGATGTCCCCCGGTCCCGCGCCGACAAGGATCACCTTCCCCTGTTTGCCTGCGGCGCTCATTGCGGTTTGCTCTCCATCAGGTTGGACAGCGTGGCGAACTCTTCCAGCGACAGCGTCTCGCCGCGCCGCGCGGGATCGATCCCGGCGTCCTCAATGCCCTGCCAGGTGAAATCGAAATGCTTCGCCAGGCTTTTTAAATTGTTCTTGAGCATCTTGCGTTTGTGGAAGAACGCCGCGTGCACGACGTGGAAAAACGTCTTGAGGTTGTCCACCTCCACCGGCGGCGCAGAGCGGGGGACGAGGCGGATCACCGACGAGTCCACTTTCGGCGGCGGATCGAAATTCTTTTTGCCGACTTCCATGATGCGTTCCACCTCACAGTGAAACTGCGTGAACACGGTGAGCGAACCGTAATCGCGGCTTCCCGGTTGCGCCACCAGCCGGTCCACCACCTCGCGTTGCAACATGAGCGTCATGTTGGCGATGTGGCTGCCGTAGTGGATGAGCCGTTTCAGAATCGGCATCGCCGCGTAGTACGGCAGATTCGACACCACCTGGAAGCGCGCCCCCGCCTGGCTGTAATCGTACACCAGTGCGTCCTGCTGGTGCAGTTCGAACCTGGGATTCGACTTGAAGCGTTTGTTGAGCAGGTGGCAGAGTTTGGGATCGATCTCGAGGGCGATCAGTTTGCCGCACCGTTCGAGCAGCAGTCCGGTGAGGATGCCCGGGCCGGGACCGATCTCGATCATCGTGCCGCCGTCCTCGATCTGCGCGTGCGCAACGATCTCCTCCGCGATGGCGGGATCGGTGAGGAAGTTCTGTCCGAGTGTGCGTTTTTTTCTCATGAGGCGGTGTGCGCGGTGGGGGACAGCACAGCCGCCATGCGCAGGGCTTCCACCAGGCTGTCTGCGGAGGCGACGCCCTGGCCCGCGATGTCGTACGCCGTGCCGTGATCGACCGAAGTGCGCAGGATGGGCAGGCCGAGCGTGATGTTGACGGCGGAACCCATCGACGCCATCTTGATCGGGATCATGCCCTGGTCGTGGTACATCGTCACCACCGCGTCGCACGACGTGTGGTGGATGCGTCCGAACAGCGCGTCGGCGGAGTGGGGCCCGGTGACGTCCATCCCCTCGGCGCGCAGAGCGTCGAGCGCGGGCACGATGGCCCTGGATTCTTCGTCGCCGAACACGCCGCCGTCGCCGCAGTGCGGGTTGAGTCCGGTCACCGCGATGCGCGGATGGTCGATGCCCACCTGCCGCAACCACTGGTGCGTGACGCGCAGGATGGTCTCGACCCGTTCTTTCGTGATGAGCGCTTTCACCCGCTCCAGCGGCACGTGCGTGGTGGCGAGCACCACGCGCAGGTTGCCGCCCGCGAGCATCAGCCCAACGTGCTCGGTGCCGGTGAAATCGGCGAGCATTTCGGTGTGGCCGGGGTAGAGGTGCCCGGCCAGATGAATGGCTTCCTTGTTGATCGGCGCGGTGGTGATGGCGTGCACCTCGTTAGCGAGTGCGAGATCGACCGCTTTGCGGATGGCCTCCACCGCCGCCCGGCCGCTTGCCGCCGACGGTTGCGCCATCGGCAGATCGGCGGGCACGTGTGCGCAGTCGAGAACATCGAGTTGATTCGCCTCGAAGCGTGCGTCTTTCAGCCTGCTCACTTTATGGACGGTGACCGCCGGGTTGTATTGTTGCAGGTGACGCGCGACGCACGCCGCGTCGCCGATCACCAGCGGACGGCAGAAATCGAGCGCACGGCCCGGCAGGGCCTTGGCGATGATTTCGGGACCGATCCCGGCGGGATCGCCCAGCGTGACAGCAATGAGGGGACGTGTTTCCAAGTCGCTCGATCCTTCCCGGATGGTGAGGCGGTTTTTATTATTGAGGAGTGGGAACAAAGCAAACGCGGCCCGGGGGCCCGGGCCGCCGCTTTGTGCATTACTTGATCTTCTTGATCGACGCTTTCTTCCCGTTCGGCAGGCGGGGTCCGCCTTCCAGAATTTCACGGCTCACCGCGTCTTCGTACTCCTTGAAGTTTTCGATGAACTGCGCGGCGAGTTCGTTCGCCTTTTCATCATAGGCCTTCGGGTTTTTCCACGTGTTGCGCGGATTCAGCACCTCCGCCGGCACATCCGGGCAGGACGTGGGAACGTGGATGCCGAAGATCGGGTCCGGCCGCGTTTCCACACTGCTCAGTTTGCCGTCGAGGATGGCGTTGATCATCGCGCGCGTGTGGGCGATGGACAGGCGTTCGCCGACGCCGTAGGGTCCGCCGGTCCAGCCGGTGTTCACCAGCCAGCAGTGAACGTGGTGGTCGGCGATGCGCTGGCCGAGCAGGTTGGCGTACACCGACGGGTGCAGGACCATGAACGGCGCGCCAAAACAGGTGCTGAACACGGCGGTGGGCTCGCGGCTCATGCCGCGCTCGGTGCCTGCGACCTTCGCCGTGTAGCCGGAAATGAAATGGTACATGGCCTGCTCCGGCGTCAGCTTGGCGACCGGCGGCATGATGCCGTAGGCGTCGCAGGTCAGCATGATGACGTTTTTCGGATGGCCGCCGCGCCGGTCTTCCACCGTGTGCGCGATGTGCGTCAACGGATACGCCGCGCGGGTGTTTTCCGTCAGGCTGGCGTCGTCGAGATCGAGCCGCCGGGTGGCGGGGTCCATCACCACGTTTTCGAGAATGGTGCCGAAGCGCCGTGTGCAGGCGTAGATGTCCGGCTCCGCTTCCGGGTTCAGGCGGATGGCTTTGGCGTAACAGCCGCCCTCGAAGTTGAACACGCCTTCTTCGCTCCAGCCGTGCTCGTCGTCGCCGATCAGCTTGCGGTGCGGGTCGGTGGACAACGTGGTCTTGCCGGTGCCCGACAGGCCGAAGAAAACCGCCGTGTCGCCCTCTTCGCCCATGTTGGCGGAGCAGTGCATCGACAACACCTTGTGCCGGTGCGGCAGAAGGTAGTTGAGCACGGAGAAGATGGACTTCTTGATCTCGCCTGCGTAATGCGTGCCGCCGATCAGGATCAACTGTTTGCTGAAGTCGATGATGATGAACGTCTCGGAATTGGTGCCGTCGATCTTCGGTACGGCCTTGAAGTTGGGCACGGCAATGATGGTGAACGCCGGGCTGTGGTTCTCCAGCTTCACGCGGTCCTTGATCTGGATGAACATGTTGCGGGCGAACAGGCTCTGCCACGCGTACTCGGTGATGACGCGGATGTGGAGCTGGTAGTTCGGGTCTGACCCGGCCATGCAGTCCTGTACGTATACGTTTTTGCCCTGCAGGTAGGCGAGAACGCGCTCGTAAAGGGAGTCGAATTTGTCCATCTGGAATGGCTCGTTGACCTTGCCCCACCACACGTTTTCCTGGCTGGACGGCTCCTGCACGATGAACCGGTCGTTGGGCGAACGGCCGGTGTGCTCGCCGGTGGTCACCACCACGGGACCGAGGTGGGACAGGTGCCCCTCCTGGTTCCGGATGATGTGTTCGTACAGCTCCGGCGTGCTCAGGTTCCAGAAGCTGTGCTTCACGTTGCGGATTCCGTGATGCTCCAATCCGACCTTATGTTTCAATACTTTCTGCGCCATTATGGTTCACTCCCTTGCTGTAAGTGAGTAAAGGTTGATTTTAAGAAAATTCACCGTTCGGAAGTGCTGGAACGGACGGATTTCATAGGGAAAATAGGGAATTTTTAAATTCTCCTCATGGTATCATAGAGGCGGATCAAAGAAAAATTTTTGTAAAAATTGATCCAAATGGGCGAATCCGGGTGAAAAACCGGGTCCGAAACTCCTCTCCATCCAGCCTTGAACATGGGTTCCCAACCGACGAAAAATCAGGATGCAGGCAATGATTTGAAGGTGCTGGCGCACGCCCGCAGTCGTTACAACGACATCTTCATCATCCAGAGCGGGTCGCACCGGGAGATGTGGTTCCGGGGCAACGGCGATTTTTTTCTGCAGAGCCGGATCGATCCCGCCCGGCCGCGGGAACTGGTGCTGGTGTATTCGCGGTTGACCCTGGCGGCTCTGCTGTTCCGCCCGCCGCCCCGGCGCGTGCTCATCATCGGGCTGGGTGGCGGGGTTCTGCCCGCGGCGCTGGCACGCTGGTTTCCGGGGATGGGGATCGACGTGGTGGAGATCGACGCCAAGGTCACGCGCCTGTGCAAGCGCTTCTTTTATCCGCTCGACCAGAAAGGCGTGACCGTGCATACCGAGGACGGACGCTGCTACCTGGAACGCGCGCAGGGACGACTGCATTACGATCTGGTGATCCTCGACGCGTTCAAAAGCGGCTCGATCCCGTTTCACCTGAAGACGGTGGAGTTTTATGAAAACCTGCGCGGTGTGCTGTCGCCGGACGGGGTGGTGGCGACGAATCTGTATGGACCGAGCAACGTGCACAAGCCCTCGGACTGGAAAACCTTGACCGCCGTGTTCGAGCACCTGTATTTTTTCGAGGACACAGAAGGCCGCGCCACGGTGGCGGTGGGCACGCGCGAAAAAGCCCGGCTGACCGCCGCCGACCTGCGACAACGCGCGGCGGCCTACCCCAAACCCCACGGCATGGAGCTGGATCTTCTGGCGCTGGCGGAGCGGTGGGTGGAACCCGATCTCGCCACGCCTGCGGCACGGGTGTTCGTGGACGCCATCCAGGGAAGCGACCTCAAACGCAGTATCGACAACAACAACCGGCTCGATCCCGTCGGCAAGGTTCCCTACACGCTGGTCAACGCACATTGACCCGACCGAAGACGTTGCGTCCGCGCCGGTTCTCGGCGACAATACAAAAATTCATCAATCATCCTTAATGTGGAGGTGGCGTCGTTATGATCGACGAGTTGAAAAAACAGCATCGCGAACAGGTGAAACGGATCGAACGGATCAGGGGGTTTCTTTGACGTCGATGACAAGCTGAAAGAAATCGAAGGCCTCGACGCCAAAACCGCCGCGCCCAATTTCTGGAACGACAACGAAGCGGCGCAGAAAATCCTGCAACGTCGGGCATCCCTCCAGCGCACCGTCAAGGTGTACCAGGACCTCGTCAAGCAAAGCGAAGACCTCGACGCCATGCTCGACCTCATGGAAGAGGAAAACGATGCGTCCATGGAAGCCGAGGGCGGGACACTGGTGAACGATCTCGAGCAGGCGCTCACCGAAGCCGAACTCAAGGCCATGCTCTCCGGCGAGAACGACGGCAACAACGCCATCCTCAACATCAACTCCGGCGCCGGCGGCACCGAGTCGCAGGACTGGGCGCAGATGCTCCTGCGCATGTACCTGCGCTGGGGCGACCGCAACGGCTACAAGACCGAAGTGCTCGACATGCAGTACGGCGAGGAAGCGGGCATCAAAAGCGCTACAGTGAACTTTGTCGGCGATTACGCATATGGGTATCTCAAGGCCGAGATCGGCGTGCACCGGCTGGTGCGCATCTCGCCGTACGACGCCAACAAGCGGCGGCACACGTCGTTCGCCTCGGTGTTCGTGTTCCCGGAGGTGGCGGAAGACATCGACGTGGAAGTGAAAGACGATGATCTCAAGATCGACGTGTACCGCGCGTCGGGTCCGGGCGGGCAGGGCGTCAACACCACGGACTCCGCGGTGCGCATCACGCACATGCCGACGGGCATCGTGGTGCAGTGCCAGAACGAACGCTCGCAACACAAGAACAAGGCGTCGGCGATGAAGGTGCTGAAGTCCAGACTGTACGAGATCGAACTCGAAAGACAGGAAGAGGAAAAACGCAACCTGGAGAAAGGCAAGAAGAGGATCGAGTGGGGAAGCCAGATCCGCTCCTACGTCCTGCACCCGTATCAACTGGTCAAGGACCTGCGTACGCAGGTGGAGATGGGCGACGTGGAGTCGGTGCTCGACGGCGACCTCAACCGCTTCATCGAAGCCTTCCTCATGAACGAAAAGGTTTCGGCGTAGTTTTTTAATTTCCCTCTCCCTTTTGCCAAGGAGCACTCACGGAGTGACGGGCTGGGACAAGAACCGCTTCAATAAACCCTCCCCTTGGTAAGGGGAGGGCTGGGTGGGGTTGCCTTTGGGAGTTTTCCCCAAAAGGAAGAATGCTTCATTACCTCCCCTCAATCCCCTCCTTGGAAAGGAGGGGAGGAAACGATTAGAGCTGTTTTGAATTTATGAAACCGATTTTACATCCATCGCTGGTGAATGATCCGTTGGGCGATCCGGGCCTGTTCGTGCGCTTCCTCTATGAGAAGCGCGCGCTGTTGTTCGACCTGGGCGAAATTCACCGCATTGCCAATGTCGATCTGCTGAAGGTGAGCCACGTGTTCGTCAGCCACACGCACATCGACCACTTCATCGGTTTCGACCGCCTGCTCCGCATCGTTTTCGGCCGCGGTCACACGCTCCGCCTGTTCGGGCCGGAGCACTTCATCGCCAACGTCGAAGGCAAACTGGCGGGCTTCACCTGGAACCTGGTGGACCGCTACGAGGAGTCGATCGACATCGAAGTCACCGAGGTGCACCCGGATCATTTGAAGACCGCGACCTTCCGCGCCATCGACCGCTTCCGGCGCAGTAATGAGACGACGCGTCCGTACGAGAACCGCATCATCTGGCAGGAGCCCGGGTTCACCGTGCAGGCGTCGATTTTGGAACACCGCGTGCCGTGCCTCGGTTTCGCGCTGAAAGAATCAAAGCACCTCAACATCAACAAGGACCGGCTGGACGAGATGGGCTTCACCCCCGGCAAGTGGCTGAACCAGCTTAAAGAAGCCATCCTCGACGGCCGGCCGGCCGACACGCCGATCGAGGTGCCCATCGGCCCCCGCGGCCACGCCACGCCGGAGGCGCGCACGCTGGGCGAACTCCAGCGCGAGCTGGTGACGGTGACCGAAGGGCAGAAGATCGCCTACGTCGTCGATACCGTGTACAACGCCGAAAACGCCGGGCGCATCGTCGAACTCATCAAAGACGCCGACGTGTTTTACTGCGAGTCGCCGTTCATCGCGGAGGAAGAACAACGCGCGCGCGAACGCTGTCACCTGACGTCCAGGCAGGCGGGTCTTCTGGCACGGGCGGGGGGCGTGAAGCAGTTGCGCACCTTCCATTACTCGCCGCGTCACACCGACGCCGTCGAGCAACTCCGCCAGGAAGCGCAGGACGCGTTTCTGGGGCAGTGACCGTTCCGGTCATCCTTCCTTTTCTTTTTTATCAGCGTAGCAGGGATTGATACAGGTGGAGTGTGCGCTGGGTGATGTGGTTCCAGCCGAAGTGGTCGCGCACCTGCGCGCGGATGCGGTCGCGGAACGCCTGCCGCGTCTCGGCGTTCGACAGTTTCATGATGCGGTCGCCGATGGTGTCCGGGTCCGCGGGCACGACGAATCCGGTCTCCCCCGCAACCACCAGGTCCTGCGTGAGTCCGGCGGGGGTGGAGACGATGGGCAGGCCGTACGCCGCCGCCTCCAGCAGGGGCAGGCCCAGCGGTTCGTGCCCGACCGGATACACGAACACGTCGGCGGTGCGGTAGAGTCTATCCAAATCCTTCCTCTCGTTGGCGCGGTGGATGTGCAAGCGATCCTCCACGCCCAGCACCTTGCTCAGTTTTTTGACCGACTCGACATACGCGTCGGCCTCGGCAGTGGGTCCGCCCCACTCCGCGAGGTCGATGGCGAATGGCACGGTGAGGTTCCTTGCCGCGCGCAGGATGAGTTCCAGCCTGCGGTTGGTGTGGAACGCGCCAACGTACAGCAGGCGGAGCGCGTGGCGCGAAGCCGGTGCGGGCGGCGGTGGATGGATCACATCGATCCCCGGCGGGATGATGTGCAGTCGCGCCGCGTCCACCCCGATCTGCCTGGCTTCATCAAATTCCGCCTTCGATCCCACCACCACCGCATCGGCGCGGCGGATCGCCGTCTTCAACGTCAACAGGTCATGCAGGCGCGGCGGAAAGCCGTCCTTGCGGCCCGCCCCCGGCAGGAGCGTGCCGTGGGTGCTGATGACGCATTTCTTTTTCTTTAAGAGCGCAAAAAAAAAGCGGTGTCGGTGAGGAAGTCGCGGAAGCCGTGAGCGTGCAGAAGGTCGAAGCGGCGCAGGTAACTGATGGCGCCCAGGCTGAAGCCGTAACCCATCATATCCGCCTGCACCGGAAGGCGGCGGATGGCGACACCGTCGATGATTTCCTTTTCCGGCAGATGCGGATCGGTGTGCAAATAGGTGGTGAGGATCGGTGAGGGCACGCCCTGCTTTTCCAGATGACGTGACAACTCCCAAGCCTGACGGGAGGCGTCGTCTTCCTCCGGGAGGAAGGTTTGCAGGGTTCTCAGAATTCTCAAGGTTCAACCGGGAGAGAAGGGTTGAAAGCAAGAAGCGCACTGCACGCATTCTACCGCAGGGGGCGGAGGCTGTAAACGGGCGAAAAAGGAAGGGGCCGAAGACCCAGCGGGGACAGGGTGAACCGGGTCAACGGCCCCAAGTGGCTTCTCATCTCCAGGTTAGGGAAACTTGGAAAGGGAGATTACACTGCCTGAGAAGCCAAGTCGTATTTCGAACGGGCGCGCAGGACTTTCTTCCGGCCCTGCTGCGAAGCCTGGCGCACGCGCTGAGCCATCGTCTTCAGGATCAGCATCAACGCCTGCGGATTCTGCCGCACGGTGCGCAACATCTCTTCCTTGGACACGATGGCCACCACGCCGTCTTTCAGGGCGCGGACCGTGGCGGTGCGCGGGCGGCTTTCGATGACGCCCAGCTCGCCGAAAATATCGTCGGGCCGCAGAACGTCGATCACTTCCACGCGGCCGTCGCGATTCTGTCGGGATACTTCAAACTCGCCTTTCTCGACCACGAAGATGAAGTCACTCTGACTGCCTTCGCGGAAGAGGATCTGGCCTTCTTTTAAGTATTGACGGGTTTTCATGGTTCAAGTCTCCATACCAAATAGTCAGGTTGCAGAAGGTAAAGCAAATACCTTGCCAACCCAAGGGCTAGGAACTCTAAAAATGCAAATACGTTGATTAAGGCCGGTTTAGGAGGGGCTGGGCTGATTGCGAAAGTGTGTGCTCATGCACAGAAGTTGGTCAATAAAAGATAAATTTTTTAAAATATTTATGTAATTTTATACAGTATGATTCGCAGGTGTATGGATTAGAGGGGTGATGCATGGGGTGAGGGAGGGGCGCCACGGTGGGGATATGAGCCTGTTCAGTCTTTCAGTTCTTGGTTGATGTGCAGGATCATTTCGTTGAGGCGGCCGAAGAAGTGTTTGTTGAAGTGGAGAGTCAGCCGCGGCAGGTTGGGTGCCTCGTTGGTGCTCACCTCCTCCGGCAGGGCCTCGGATTTCTGGATTTCGCCGCGCAGGAGGATGTCCTTGTACTCGCTGTTCAGGTCCTTGACCAGCGAATCGGGGATGGGTTTGATGAAGCGCAGGACGGTGAGGTCGTGAACATAGCGGAACGAGTGGTACACGCTGTAGTAGTCGAGGATGTAATCGACGCCCTCCTCGACGGTTTTGACGCTTTTGAACAGGCTCAGGTCCGCCTCGGAGATATAGCCGTTGTCGAGCAGTTCGTTCTGCACGTAGGCCTCCCAGCGTTGCCAGTAGGTGTCGTCTTCCGCGTCGGCCAGCACGATGGGCCGCGGCTCCGTTTTTCCGGTCTGGAACAGGGTGAGGTTTTCGAAGCCTTCATCGAGGGTGCCGAATCCGCCGGGGAACAGCACGGTGGCGTCGGATTCCTTGATAAAAAACAGCTTGCGCGTGAAGAAGTACTTGAACTCCATCAGCTTGGGGTCGCCGTGGATGTGCCGGTTGGCGCGCTGTTCGAAGGGCAGATCGATGTTGATGCCGAAACTGCGATCGGGTCCGGCCCCGGCGTTGGCCGCTTCCATGATGCCGCCGCCCGCGCCGGTGATGATCATCATCCCCCGGTCCGCCAGCTGTTCGGCGAACTCCCGCGCCATCATGTAGTTGGGATCGGTGTATGCGGTGCGGGAGGAGCCGAAGATCACCGCCTTGCGGGAATTGCGGTAATGGTCGAACACGCGAAAGGCGTGACGCAGTTCCTTTAATGTGGTATTCATGAGTTTGTAATCGCCCCGGTCCTGATGTTCCAACCCGACTTTGACCAGCGTCGTCAGCATTTCGCGGAACAGGTCGCGCAGGGAAGGGTCGGTGCAGAATTCTTGCAGTTGGGCAATCAACTCCTCGGCTTTGGGGTCTCCTACGCTATAATGGTTCTTGGACATCCACGAACTCCAGCAACCGGGCGCATCCCGGTCAACCGCAATGAAAAAAGAGGATTTACCTTATCATGAATGATTCGCGCAAGGAATCTGAAAAGGAAGGCACGGGCATGAGCGACGCGAATACGAAGATCCTGTTGTATTCGATCATCGGCATGCTGGCGCTGGGGTTCCTGTCCGTGCTGTTCGTCATCGTTCCCTGGTTGTTGCATGACGACTCCCCGTCCTGGAAACAGATTTTGGTGGACGATTCCATCGTGCTCGTCACCATCGCGATGTTCGTTTACGGTTTTTACATGAACACCAAGATTCATTGATCCCGTCTTCGCCGCACTCCTTGCCCGCAGCCCGAAACCCGTCAACCCGATTCAAGATTACGGAGCACACACCATGGCCAAATCCTGTTCGTTTGATATTGTGTCCGAAGTGGACCTGAGCGAAGTCCGCAACGCCGTCAACCAGGCGATGATGGAAATCCGCCAGCGGTTCGATTTCAAAAACAGCAAAAGCAACGTCGAGCTGGAGGAAAAAGAAAACCGGCTGGTGCTCGTCTCCGACGACGAGATCAAGCTGAAATCCGTCATCGATATTTTGCAGAGCAAGCTGATCAAACGCAAGGTGCCGATCAAGGCGCTCGATTACGGCAAGGTGGAGGCGGCGGCGGGCGACACCGTGCGCCAGTACGTGACCCTGCAACAGGGCATCCCGCAGGACAAGGGCAAGGAGATCGTCAAGTTCATCAAGGGGCTCAAGGTGAAAGTGCAGGGGCAGGTGATGGACGACCAGGTGCGCGTGACCGGCAAGAGCCGGGACGACCTGCAGGAAGTGATCGCTCAGCTCAAGGCAGAGGATTTTGACATCGCCATGTCATTCACCAATTACCGGTGAGGTCTTGACCGGAAGCAGGTCGGGGCGCCGGAGCCGCATCACCATCACTCCAAAAATCGCCAGCGTCAGCAGCGTGCCGCACAACCCCAGCACCATCTCGCCAATGTAAAACGTCACCGCCAGATTGAACAGCAGGACGCCGAGGTAGAGCGCCGGTCCCAACAGCGCCTGGTATGGCACTTCGCGCCGGCCAACGTCACGGAAGCCCGGCCGCCCTTCCAGCCAGCGGTTGATGCGCGTGAAGCAGAACAGGATCGCCGCTCCGGTGATCACCCAGCCGCCGAAGTTGGTGAGCGGGATGTTGAAGTACTCGCCCTCCTCCTGGTACGTGTAGATCTTGCCCAGAAACCAGCGGTCGCCGCGGAAGGCGACGGGATCGATCACCACGTCCATCAGCATGAACAGCACCGCGCCGGAAAACACCACCTTCAACGAGTGGCGCACCTTCGACGTGTCGCCGAAACAGATATCCCAGCCGTTGCGCTTGAGTGGTGCATACAAAAACAGCGCCATGGTGTAGGCAACGTACGACAGAAATGAATACGACAGCGAATCCATGAACGGCACGTTGGCGATCCACAACTCCTGGCCGCGGGTGGTGTCGATGTAGCTGTAGTAGCCGTAAGGGAAGCCGTTGCGCGTCGAGGAGTATTCGCTGAGGAAGGCGATGCCGTAGGCGACGACGGTGAACAACGCCGCGCGCTTGGCGCCGAAGTGCCAGACCGCGAGCGTCAGGTAAATCGCCAGGAAGACAAACACGTAGGGGCGGAGCAGGACCGTCCCGATCAGCAGATTGAGAAATTCCATAACAGGTCGTGTGGGTGCAATCTCAGCGGGCAAGCCCGTGTTCGCGCATCCAGTGAACGGCGTCGCTCAGCGCCTGCTCCACCGGGTTCTGCGGCAGTCCCAGTTCCCGGACTGCCTTGGACGCATCGAAGTACATGTGATACTTCGCCATCTTGACGCCGCCCAGCGGCACCGCCGGTGGCTTATGCGTGATGACGTTCGACACCGCATCGCACACCCAGCCCGCCGCGTACGCCACCCAGTAAGGCATCTGCACTTTCGGCGCGGGAATGCCGGTGATCTTCGACAGCGTGTCGAGGATTTCCTTGAGCGACATGTTGCGGTTGCCCAGGATGTAGCGTTCGCCCGCCTTGCCGCGTTCTTCCGCCAGCAGGTGGCCGCGCGCGCAGTCGCGCACGTCGATCAGGTTCAGCCCGGTGTCGAGGTATGCGGGCATGTTGCCGTTCAGGAAATCCTGGATCACCTTGCCGGTCGGCGTGGGTTTGATGTCACGCGGGCCCACCGGTGCACTGGGGTTGACGATGACCACCGGCAGCCCGTTGTTCGCAAACTCCAGCGCCACCTGTTCCGCCTCCCACTTCGAGCGCTTGTAATCGTTGCACAGCGTGGCCTGATTGAACGGTGTGGTTTCGTTGCCCGGCGTGCCGTTGCCGGTGAGGCCGATGCACCCGACGGTGCTGGTGTAAACCACCCGCTCGAGGCCCGCCTGCTTCGCCGCGTTCAGGATGTTCTTCGTGCCCTGGACATTGATGTCGTACACCATCTTGCGGTCGCGGTTCCACAAACTGTAATAGGCGGCGGCATGGTAGAGGGTGCCGCACTTGTCGAGCGCACGCGTAAGCGAGTCCGGATCGCGCAGGTCGCCGTGCACGACTTCGACGTCGAGTCCGGAAAGGTTGCGCAGGTCCGATCCCTGCCGCACCAGCACGCGCACCGTGCGGCCGGACAGGATCAACTCCCGCGCAATCGCCGAACCCAGAAACCCCGTTGTGCCTGTTACCAGTGTTTTCATTTTTGGATTGAGATGGTCATACAGTTAGTGAGTTTATCCCTTACCCTCCCTTTGCAAAGGGGAGGGCGTGGACGCGTGCTTTTTAGTGCGTCACTCTATGGCTGTTTTCAGAAGGGAGCGGGTGGCTGACTCTGTCACCTAAAAGAACACTTCGACGTCCGCCTTGTCGCGCAACTCTTGCACCAGTTTGTCCTTTTCTTTCTTCACTTCTTCTTTGAGCAGGTGGTTCAACAAATCCGTCTTCACCTGGTCAAGCGGAACCGCCTCCTCCGGGTGCGTTGCGTCAAGGCGCAGGATATGGAATCCGTACTGACTGCGCACGATGCCGGAGGTCTGCCCCGGCTTCATTTTGGAGATGGCTTCGTAAATCTCTTCCGGCATTTCGTCCCGGGCCATAGTACCCCATTTGCCGCCGTTTTGGCGGGTTTCCTCGTGTTCGGAATATTCTTTGGCGATGTCCTCAAACGACTTGCCGGACTGAATTTCCTTGAGCGCTTTTTCTATTTTCTTCCGCGCGTCGGCCTCCACCATGTCCTGCAGTTTGTGAAAGCGTTTCTTGAGTTTTGGATCTTCCGGCTCCTCCTGCCTCAGCGCGGCGGTGAAGATGTGTGAGAACTCCCAGCGCGGCGGTTGCAGAAACTGATCGCGGTTTTCCTGGTAATACGTTTTCACCGCTTCATCCGTCACGTTGGCCTTGGGCGCCAGTTTGGTGCGCGTGACCTGTTCTTCCACCAACTGCCTCTCGATGCTGGCGCGCAGGAGGCCCTCGTTCAATCCCTGCAGGCGGAGCGCGCGGTCGAACAGTTCTTCGGATGGAAACTGGCCGCGGATTTTTTCAATCTCGCTGCGTACGGCTTTGTCGTCGACGGTGATGCCCCACTGTTTCGCTTTCTGGAACAGCAGTTCCTGCCCGATGAGGTTGTCGAGCGCTTCTTTGGAGTACTGCGCCTCCTGCTCCGGGGTCACGCGGTGGCCCTGTTGCTGGTGGAACATCTTATACATCTGCACCTGGCTGGCCAGCATGGTGCCGGGGATTTCCCTGCCGTTGACAGTGGCGACGATCGGCGGCACGAGGCGTCCGTTGATTTCCATGCGCGCGTCCTCGGGCGCGTGTGTGTCCGCCACCTGTGCGATGGACACAGTCGGCCAAAACAGAACGGCCGCCAGCAGTGAAGTGAGCAGAAGTCGGGCAGGGGTTTTGAAGAGCATGTCAATTCCTTACAGGTTGATGAATGAACATTGTGCGAAACAAACGTCCGGCGAAAATAGACCGCAACCCCCCGGGCCCGGTGCCGTGACCGTTGTTGCGTGAATGCCGCAGGTGGAACGGACGGGGCGTCTTTGGGGCCATCGCAAATGAAGCCGGTCCCTGTTTCGAAGTTGCGCGGAGGCAACCGTTTGCGACCTTTTCCTGCACGCGAGTGATTCGGTTGCCGCCAGGTGTGGCTTGAAAGAGCATTGGCTCCATTATAGGCCGTTTGGACATTCGTGTAAAACGGGAGCCGGGGCGGGCAAAAAAAATCCCCCGGGCGAAACCGCCCGGGGGATGGGGATACAGGGTTGAAGAACGATCAGAACTTCAGGTCCAACTGAACGTAACCCCAGTTGGCGGAACCGTCACGCACAGTGGGTGAGTTACGTACCACACGCGGGTTGACCAGGTAAAAACCCTGATCTGCCCAGTAGTTGGAATACCCGGCAGTCATCGTCAGGTTCGAACTGTATTTGTGAACCAGGGTGATGTCCAGCTCGCGGCCCAGATCAATGTTCTCGGCCGGGGTTTTGAAGTAATGAAAGTCCGCTTTCACCGTCCAGTTGGACGCCGGGTTCATCGCGGTTTTAATGGCGATGTCCTCGAGACCCAGGTAGGACGTGTCGCCACCGGTGGCGTTCAGGTACGTGTCCATGTACCCGTAGAACTTGTGACCGGTGTCGTACAGGGTGTCAAAGGTACCCCAGATTCCGTCCTGAATATCCTCGGAGTCCGTACCGGAGAGCCGGTCGTACCACAAGGTGACGTTCGGGGTCCACATGACGTTCTTGAAGGTCTTGCCGACGCGCGCGCCGATCATGTACGCGCGGCGGTCAACACCCGAGCCGGCGCCCTTGGTGTAGGCGGTCAGGTTTGCGGCGGAAACCGCCTTTCCCGTCACCGGCATGGTCGTCGCGATGCCTTCCGCGCGGCCACCCTGGAAGTAACCTTCAAAGCGGTAGTCGAAACCGCCAGCGCTACCGGCGATGCGACCACCCACGGTGATCATCTCGTTGGCCGGATTGCCAGCGGACGTGCCGGAACCGTTCCAGGAGTTGTCCACCGTGATGACCAGGTACGGAGAGATCACTGCATTCGGAACCAGCGTCTTGATGTTGCCCCAGAACACATGGTCTTCCCGGTCGCAGTTGTCACTCAGATCGCCACCGCCGAATCCGGTGCCACGGCCACAAGTACCCTGACCGAGCAGACCACCGGGACCGGCAGGACCCAGGTTGACGGGTGCACCGGCACTGTTGCCACCCACCGCGAACGGTACGGAACCATTCGCTTCAATGGCCTTGATGAAGATGTACGAAAACATGTTGTCGCCGTGGTGGTGGTCCAACCGGATGGCGTCCGAAGACTGTGCACCCGTGGTCCATCCGGTGTTGCCGAACAGGCGGTGTCCGTCCAGAACCACTTCCTGCCGACCGATTTTCAGGTCAGCGGGCATGCCAAAAAAATCCTGTACGGTGAAATAAGCCTGGTGGAGACCGACATCAACAAGTCCGTCGGCAGGAACAGCGGCGTTGCGGGGTCCGGGAGCGGGACCGGGGATGAGACCGCCGGTGCCAGCGCCGTAAACACCGCGGGCCTGGAACTGAATGAACGCGCCGATTTTGTCATCGATGTTGACGTCGGCGTTCAGTCGAATGCGGGTCAGGAAAAAATGGGTGGGATCGGTTTTCTTGTCGAAATCGTTTTGCTCAAAAATCTCGTATCGGGGTCGCATTTGACCGCCGAACTTGACACTGGCCGCCTGGGCGACCATGACGCCGGCCAACAAAACGGCCACCGTCACCGCACCTGCGGCTAAAAGTTTCCTTTTCATGCTTACCTCCTCCAAGTAAGGAAATGGAACTTGCTTAACTCACGGTATCAACGCTTATATGGGAAGCTCCTTGATCTTGAGCGAACTTTTCTCGCGTCTTGCGGAGAGTGGGTCCTCCTCTTTTATGAAGGTTGGTGTTCGGGATCACTTCCAGTCATAGACGAACAACGTGGTCATCTTTTCATCCCGGAAGAGGCCGCCCTTGTCGGCCACGGTGGCTACGTGGACTTGATGTCTGCGGGAATCCTTCGTACCCACCACCTGGAATGCGGCCAGGTATCCCTTCTGTTTATTGGTTTCAAATGCCGTTTCCATCCCCTCCCTGTTGACGGCAATGAAAGCCAGACTACTGCTGTTGATTACGACCAATTCTGATAGCCAGTCGCCTCCAAACCGATGGTTTTTAGGGACCAGCAGGAACCGTTGGTTCCTTTTTTGGACCGGCACCAGCCTGCCTTTGTAGCGGACGGGTCTGGGGACGTAAGGGTCTGTAAAATCAACATAAGGCTGATCTTTCAGCCCAACTTCGATCTGCCGCGGGTCGTGCCCGTAGTAATCCTCTGATTTTACTAGCAGTTTTCCGTCGGTCGAATATACCCTTAAATTGTAATTCTTGTCAAGGACAATTATTTCAATGGATTTGTCGAAATTCGTGTCCTCCAGAGCCAGTCCGTAGAGGGTCGTTTCCTGATTCAAAAACCGCTCGACGCCCAGCTTTGCACCTTCTTTGTAGGTTTTATCCTTATATATCATATGGTGGATTTCTGACCCAAACGGTTCTTCCACTCCGGGCCGTTGGGTGAGGAGCCGGGGGACCCCCTCGTAGGAACGAATTACCCTGAAATACCGGTTGAGGCCGGTGGCGATTTTCTGGAACCGCGTCTGCCCTTCAGCCTGTTCGAGGATGAAGCTCTCCAACTTTTTGCCGACCTGGTTGGTGACGAAGATTTCCGCGCGGCCGTTGCCGTTGATGTCCGCCACGTCCACGGTGAGGAACCGGTTGAACTCTGCCGGCACGCGGATGGTGCCGATCTTGTCATAGTGTCCTTTGACGTAGTGGTAAATCATCACCTGGTTGCGGTCGATGAATACGAACTCGGGATCGCCGTCGCCGTCGAGGTCGCCCACATCCATATCCACCAGCACGAAGTCGAAGTCCTGCTTGCTGACGAACTGCACCGCGCCCAGGTCCTTGGCGGCCTGTGATTGTGCGCCCGTCTCCGGCGTGGCCAGTGCGGTGACCTCATCGAACACCACGCGCGCTTCCTGCAGGACGGCACCGTCCTCTACCGCGACCAGGCGGTAACGAAGCACCGTCTGGTCCTGGACCGTCTCCACCCGGGACAGGAGAAGCAGGTCGATGTCGATTTCCTTATCCAGCTTTTTCAGCACCTGCGTCTTCATGAGGTCGGCGGGTTGCAGGTTCTGATCCAGCATCCATGCCTGCAAACCGAACGCGGGCACCTCCATGCGCGGCCGTTTTTTGAGCGCGCGTTCGAGGGCCAGCCCCACCGCCTGCGTGTCGAGCGACAGGCCTTCCTCCTGCAGAACCGGCGCGGACAGGATGATCATTTTGCGGAAGCGGCTTTCCACGCCGTCGCCGTTCTGAATCGGTTCGTTGGTTTTCAGCGTGCGCGCAACGGAATAGTTGGTGCGCACCTCGGTCACCTCGATGACGCCGATGTCGGTTTCTTTTCTGCCGATGACCTCGCCCGTCACCGGGTGCACGATCTGCTCGCCGTAGCGCATGACTTTCAACCGGTCGCCGGTGTGGACCGGTTGTCCCTTTTTGAGGTCAATCAGCACCTCGCCGTTTTCCACCGACAGGACGATGCCCTGGATGTCGGGGAACTGCGCCTCGATCTGCTCCGCCATGCGGTCGAATCCGCTGGCGGCCCAGAGAGGGAACGCCCAAACGGACATTAGAATGAAAACGGTGAAAAAAATCCTTGGAGTGCGGGGGTGGGGGAAAATGTTCGGCATCGGCCTCAGGTATTCAGGAGTTGGACGGTGACCCGCTCGTCCTTCCGGAGTTCGCTTTTCTCCAGCGGGAACACGAGCAGGCCGTTGGCGGCGACGGTGGACTTGAGCACGCCGGACCCCTGCTGTTCCGCGGGGGTCACGGTGCAGTCGCCGCCGTCCCAGGAGACCACGGCACTCATGAAATGCACGCGGTCGGTTTTTTTCTTTATGGTTTCAGTGAGCGTCGCCTGCACCGTCCGCGGGCTCAGGTCGCACGCCCCCATCATCTTCTTGATCGCCGGGCGCACGAACTGCTCGAACGACACGAACGAGGACACCGGGTTGCCCGGCAGGCCGAACACCGGCGTCTCGCCGATCTTGCCGAAGGCGAGGGGCTTGCCCGGTTTCATGGCGACTTTCCAGAACACCATCTCGTTGCCCATTTTTTTCAGGCTCGCTTTCACCAGGTCGTAATCGCCCACCGACACGCCGCCGGAAGAGAGCACGATGTCGCTTTCCAGCGCCCACTCGAATTTTTCAAGGAGGTCCTTCTCGTCGTCTTTGGCGATGCCCATGTAGCGCGGCAGGCCGCCGGCCGAGGCCACCTGCGCCATCAGCATGTAGCCGTTGCTGTTGTATATCTGCGCGCCTTCCGGCACCTGGTCAAGATCGACGATCTCGTCGCCGGTGGAGAGGATGGCTACCGTGGGGCGCTGGCCGACGGTGACGCTGCTTCTGCCGCACACCGCCATCATGCCCACGTGCGCCGGGGTGATGACGCCGCCTTTCGGCACCACCACGTCACCGGTCTTCACATCTTCGCCCGCAAGGCGGATGTTCTCGCCCACCGTCGCCTTGTCCTTGGCGTACACGAAACTGCCGTTCTTGTCGGTGTCTTCCTGCATCAATACCGTGTCGGCGCCGGGCGGGATGGGGGCGCCGGTCATGATGCGGATGGCCTGGTTCGATTTCAGTGTGATCTTGCCGATGGAGCCTGCGGCGACCTCGTCCACGAGTTCCAGCTTGACCGGGCTCTCCGGCGTTGCCGACTGAATGTCGCCCGCGATCACCGCGTAGCCGTCCATTGCCGAGTTGTCGAGCGGCGGGTTGTTGCGGCGCGCGGTGATGTCTTCCGCCAGCACGCGTCCCAGCGCTTCGGTGATGGAGACCTTTTCCAGTCCCTTGGGTTCGATTTTGGCGAGGATGCTGGCGAGCGCCTCGTCGACGGTGATCATGCCCATTTCAGTCTTCCTCCTGTTCCCGCTTCACCCGGGCCACTTCGTATTCCTCGGGCGTGTTGACGTTCATGAAATCGGAGCGTTTGTCTTCCGGCACGCTGATGCAGTGAAACGGCAGTTCATTGATGATGCGCGACAACGACAGCTCGCGCCGCGACATGGCCTCGAACAGCGGCACGATGAACTTGGGTTCGTAAATGCCGCACATGGGCTCCACGCCGAGGCGTCCTTTCTTCATATAACAGGTGCCGTAGCGGAGCGGGTCGCGCTGTTCGATGATGTGCCGGACGTTGCGTTCCTTCAGGAACGGCATGTCACAGGCGACCACCAGCCACGCCTTGTCCGGATGGTTGGCCATCAAAGTGGCGAGACCGCCCACCGGACCCAGTCCGTTGTGCTCGTCGTTCAGCCGTTCGCAGTTGGTGAGGGCTTCGAGATCGCCCAGGTCCTGGTCCGGCCGCGCCGACAACACCACTTTATCGCAGAACCGCGACAACAAGTCCACCATCCGTTCGGCCTCCGTCTTTCCGTTGTAGGCGAGCGAGAACTTGGCCTTGCCCATGCGTTTGCTCTGCCCGCCGATGAACACGCCGCCATAGATCGGACTCGTGCACCGAAGAAAATGACCGCGCACGAATTCGTAAATGCGGTCCACCTCGTCGCGGTGAAACAGCGGGATGCCGAGATCGGTCAGCCCCGTGTCGTCGATCACGCCCTGGTGCACCACGGCTTTGATGCCGGTGTCGTCGCGGGAGATCGGCAGACGGCCTTCGGCGTCGAGGAACACGATCTTGTTGAACGGTGATTTCTTGTAACCCTCGATGAGGATGCAGTCGCACTGCTCGAGGGCGTGCGTGATGGAGCGTTTCTTGAACGGGTTCTCGGCGATGATGGCGAAGTGTTCGGGGTCGTTGATGGTGAGGATGCCCGCCCCCGCCTGTTGCGCGCGCCAGGTGTCCTTGCCTTCCTTGTCCATCTGGAAGCGGTGCGCGTCGTGCTTGTAATACCCGGCGCGGATGTGGTCGCGGCGGAACCGCTTGATCAATTCCACGAGCAGGGTGGTTTTGCCCACGCCGGAGAACCCGGCAAAGCAGAGGAAAGGGGTCTTGAAGCGTTCCCAGTAGCGGTCCATGCGGTTTTCTTTAATAACCTCCCACAAGGCTTGCCAAAACAGAGGGTTTCGCCAATGGGACAAGGTATAAGTTATTCAATTATTGAGATTTAGCTATTATTGGCGATAACTCGCGGACTGTCAATAAGTTTCCATTCCTCAACAACGGAAGCTAGTCGGTTGCAAAAAGGGTTTATTCAGAAAAAAGATGAGTTGCGAAGCAGGTTGCAAGCAAGCGCAACGTTGCAATTATGCGGTAGCGCAACAGTCCGGGTCCAGCCCACAGTGCAAAATAGCTCAAAAAAAGTGATTTGGAGCGCATCCGACGGTTTGGCACGAGCCTTGTAATGGAATGGGGGCAGGATGTTTCATGCAATTTATTCACCTCAGTAGGAGTTAGAGTTAATGGTTGAATTACCTACCCGCTTTCGTTTGAAACCCATTCAGCTGGTTCTGTTTTTGTTTTTCCTGTCCTGTGCCGCACCGGCGTGGTCGCATGGCGACTCCGTCATGGCCACGGCGCCGCACGTGCCGTCGCCCACCAAGCGGTCTGATGCGAAAACCGTGGAAGTGCATTTTGAGGCGAAGGAATTCGTCGGCGACCTGGCAGAGGGATTGGGAAAAGGCATCAAATATAAATTCTGGAGCTACAACGGCACCGTTCCGGGTCCCATGGTGCGTGTGCGCGTGGGTGATACGGTGCAGTTTCACCTGACCAATCCGAAGACCAACTCGCAGGATCACAACATCGACATGCACGCGGTGAACGGTCCGGGTGGCGGTGCGGCAGTGATCACCGTCGCTCCGGGCGAGACCCGTGTCTTCTCGTACAAGGCGTTGGCTCCCGGCCTGTTCATTTACCATTGCGCGGCGGGGCAGATCGTTGACCACATTGCCAACGGCATGTACGGCCTGATCCTGGTCGAGCCGGAAGGCGGCCTGCCGCCGGTGGACCGCGAATACTACGTCATGCGGAGCGAATTCTTCACCACCCAGAAGAAAGAAGGACTGGTGGAATTCGACATCCAGCGCGGTCTGGATGAGAACCCGACCTACGTTGTGTTCAACGGCAAGGAAGGCGGCGTGATGTTTGAGAACGCGCTCAAGGCCAAGGTTGGTGAAACCGTGCGCATCTACTACGGCAACATCGGTCCCAACCGGGTGTCTTCGTTCCACATTATTGGTGAAATCTTCGACAAGGTGTACATGGAAGGCGCAATCGGTGGACTGGTGAACACCAACGTGCAGACCACGATGATTCCTTCCGCGGGGGCGACCATTGTCGAGTTCAAAGTGGATGAGCCGGGCACGTATGCCCTGGTGGATCACAGCATTTTCCGGGTGGCGAAAGGGGCGATCGGTCACCTGGAGGTGGAAGGGGAAGCAGATCCTTCCGTCTTTCGAGCCGGGAAATAACCCCCACCCGGCTTGAAGCTCGCCCCACTCCCCCAACCCTCGTTCCTTCCCCGCGCAAGCGGGGAAGGAGCTGGTTGTTTGGAAGCTCAGCGGCGCTGGAGGGCAACTTGATTTTCCTCCGGCCGGCCTTTTGGAATACCCCCTCCGGGGGACTATTCAATACAGGGTCACCCATGTAATATGCATGGAGCCGTTTTATAAATTCCAAACAGGAGGGTTTTGGCATGCGTCCACAAATAGTTCCTGTTCGAATTTCAGTTTTGTTGCTGGCATTGTTGCTTTCTGCCGTCCCCACTGTGTACGCGGACACATCGCATAAAATGTTCGCCCCGAATGTCCCCACCTCCATTCACCGCACCTCACCGAAAACCATCGACATTCATTTTGAAGCCAAAGAGTACGTGGGAAAACTGGCGGATGGCGTGAACTATGAGTTCTGGAGTTTCGACGGCGCGGTGCCGGGTCCGATCGTGAGAGTGCGTGTCGGGGATACGGTGCAGTTTCATCTGTCCAATGCCGCGTCCAACACCCAACAGCACAACATCGACATTCATGCGGTCAATGGGCCGGGAGGAGGCGCGGTCGCCAGCAACGTGTCGCCGGGTGAATCCAAGGTGTTCACCTTCAAGGCGCTGACGCCGGGCCTTTATATCTATCATTGTGCCGCCGGTTCGATCGTCGATCACATCGCCAATGGCATGTACGGGCTGATGCTGGTGGAGCCGGAGGAGGGCCTGCCCACGGTGGACCGTGAGTTTTACGTGATGCAGAGTGAGTTTTTCACAGGGGAACCGGATGACAACGGCCTGGCCGCGTTTGACCTCATGAAGGGGCTTGAAGAACACCCCACCCATGTGGTGTTCAATGGCCAGGACGGTGCTCTGCTGGGCGACAACGCCCTGCATGCCAAGGTGGGAGAAACGGTGCGTATATACTTCGGCAACATCGGGCCAAATAATGTGTCGTCATTTCACATCATCGGTGAAATTTTTGACCGGGTGTATGTGGAAGGCGGTTTCGGCGGGGTCCGGACCGGTATCCAAACCACCATGGTGCCGTCCGCCGGTTCCACCATCGTTGAGTTTACAGTGGATGTGCCGGGGACCTATGTGCTGGTCGATCACAGCATCTTCCGCGTCGCCCGGGGCGCCATCGGTCATCTGGTTGTGACCGGGGAGGAGGACCCCGGCGTTTTCAAATTCGGAAAATAAGACCCATGCGTAGAGGGACGGGCCTGCCCGCTCCCTTGCCAGGGGCGGCTTGAATGAGGAGCGGGGGCTTCACGCCGGGATGTTGAACTCTTTCATTTTGCGCCACAGGGTGATGCGATGCACGCCCAGTTCGCGCGCGGCGTGAGACTGGTTGCCGCCCGCGCGCTGCAGCGCCTCGGTCACCATCTCGCGGGTCAGCCACTTGCGGCGGCGGACGGAGGTGCTTCGTCCGGCAGGAGCCTTGGCGGAAGGCAGTTGCAGAAATGCCGGCAGGTCCGCGCGTTGGATGCGGGGACCGGAGCACTTCACGCAGGCATGTTCGACCACGTTTTCCAGTTCACGGATGTTGCCCGGCCAGGAGTGGTCGAGCAGAGAACCCAGCGCGTCGTCGGCGATGCCGTCGATGGCTTTCACGTGCTGGGCGTTCCAGCGTTTTATGAAATGTTCGACAAGATACGGGATGTCCTCGTTGCGCTCGCGGAGCGGCGGCAGGTGCAGGGGGATGACGTTCAGCCGGTAGTACAAATCCTCGCGGAACCGGCCTGCCTTCACTTCTTGCAGGATGTCCTTGTTGGTGGCGGCGATGATGCGGATGTCCACCGGCCGCGTCACGTTCTCGCCCACGCGCTCCACTTCCTTCTCCTGCAGAACGCGTAACAGTTTGACCTGGATGGTGGGGGTGAGGTCGCCGATCTCGTCCAGAAAAATCGTCCCGCCGTGCGCTTCTTCGAAACGGCCGATGCGGTCGCGGAGCGCCCCGGTGAAGGCGCCCTTGGCGTGGCCGAACAGCTCGCTTTCCAGCAGGGTGTCGGCGAAGGCGGTGCAGTTGACCTTGATCAGGTTCTTGCCTGCGCGCGGGCTCTCGTAGTGCAGGGCGCGCGCCACCAGCTCCTTGCCGGTGCCGCTCTCTCCCTGAATGAACACGGTCGAATCGTAAAACGCGACGTTTTGAATGGTCTCGAACAACTCCTTCATCACGTGGCTTTTACCGATCATGTTGCCGAAGGAGTGGACTTCCTTGAGTTCCTCGCGCAACTGCGAGATTTCGGTGACGTCGTTCAAAGCCACCACCACCCGCGTTCCTGCCTTGTCCTGTTGCAGAATGCCCGCCTGAAACTCGCCCATCCGCTTCGCCCCGTCCTTGCGCAGGAAGGAGGAGGTGAAATTCACCTCCCGGTTGTTCCCGTTTTTGACCGTCAGGCACAGCTCGCAGTTGTTCAGGCACACGCTCTGATCGAGGATGGTGATGCACTTGCGGCCCAGCACCTCGTCGCGGCGGTAGCCGGTGATGCGTTCCGCCGCGTCGTTGAAATAACGGATATCCAGGTTCTCGTCGTAAACAAAAACCGCCTCTTTGAGGAGATTGATGATGGATTCGATGTTGTCAGCCGGTCGTGAGTTCATGGGAATTCGAGATTGCAGAAAGTGGATGGATCAGGATGCTATTCCAGATAGTACCGGGTTGCAGTGAGTGTTGCAAATATATGTTGCAACAATGCAATTGGTGGAGGGGCTCTATATTGCTAAAAACAGATGGTTTTTGGGGTGTTGCATGAAGTGCGGAAGCCCCGTCCGGGGCCATCCCGAAGCCTTTCCCAGGTTCCCCGGGCACCCTGTTTGGGCGTCCCGGTTTCGGGTTGTGGCGGTTTCCGCCGGATTGATATACTTTTTGTATGAATGGCCGTGCCGGACCGGACACCACCGGGTGGCGTTTCCTCTTGGAGGCGGGATCATGAAACCCTTGTCCTTCTCTTATATTTTATTGATAGGCGTGTTTGCCGTAACCGGCGCCGTGCCGGAGCCGGCCTCCGCGGGCGGCGGAGGGGTGGGCTTTCATTCCTCGTTCAGCCGGAGTTCGGGCCTCAAAGGCCGCGTCGGTTCGAAATTTCAATCCAGCTTTCAGCGCCGTATCCGCACACAACAGGGGTTTCGCGACGGGCGCACCTTGTCGTTTCGTGGTCATCGCCGGCTGGGCGTATCGCCGCTTCGTCAGAAGTTTCTGTTTGGCCCCAACGCCCTGCGCGAGCGGCTGGATGAAAATTCACGGAAAATTCAAAAAGACCTGTTCCGCGATGCGCAGGAATTTCGTCCGCGCCATCCCGATTTCAAATTAAAACCCCAAGGCACACAAGGGTCCGGCAAAAAAGGTTTTCGCGGCCCGGGGTTCGGGCACCGGCATCGCGGGCGTTCGCCATTTTCCCTACGGCCGTTCGGCCGGCGCGGGTTTGCGGGACCGTTTCCCTTTGTCGGATCGTTCCAGCCGTTCGTGTTTTCTCCGGGGTTCGGCGTTTTGCGGTTTCCTCTGGGGACCACCACCAATGTCACCGCATTTCCGGGACGGAGCGATTTCGCCCAGCGCATTCTGGACCAGACGCAGGGCATCGGCTTCAAAACCCGGGTCCGCGACCAGAGTGTTTGGAGCAATCTGGATGTGGATGATTTTGCGTTGAAAAAAGAGGGTTCGGCAACGAAAACGGAACACCGCTCGCATCACCACCTGAAGCGCATGAAGAATGGCAGGAAAGTGTTTTCCGATTACGGCGGGCGGGTGATCGGCGGCCCGCAGATGGAAACCGGCTCCGCTCCGTCGTCCTTTTCCCTGCGTTGAAGGATGGGCCCTTTGTGCCCGACGCAGGCCGGGCGGCGGGAGGAATCTGACAGGAGGCGTTTCGATGACCCGGCGTCCCGATGTTCCACACCCCGAGCGTGGCGGCAGGGCATGGCGGCTGGCTCTCCTTGTGCTTTGCCTGATGATCGCCGCCGGGTGCAGTCGTACCCGCATCGCCTACAACTTCTCCGACTGGTTTCTCGTCCACCGTATCGACCATTACTTCGACCTCACCCGCGAGCAGGAACGGTTTCTCGACCGGCGCGTGGCCGCTCTGCAGGCGTGGCACCGCAGGCATGAACTGCCGCGTTTGGTGGCGGCGCTGGACGAACTCGACCGGCGTTATGCCGACGGGTTGAGCGGGGAGGACGCGGACTGGGTCTGGCAACAGCAGGGCGCGTTCTGGGACCGGCTGATCGCTCACGGCCTGCCGGATTTTTCACGCTTCCTCACGACGCTGAATGACGACCAGGTCGGCTTTCTGGCAAACCGGTTCGAAGAGAACGACGGGTGGCTGGTGAGGCGGGCGGCGTTGACTGCGGACGCATTGCAACGTGATCACCGCGAGTGGGTGCTGGAGGTGCTCGACGACTGGTATGGCGGTTTGACGGCGGATCAGGCGGCGCGCATTCCGGATTGGTTGCAGTCCGACCGCGGCTGGGTGCAACTGCGGCTAAAAAACCGCCTCCGGTTTCAGCAGGATTTCCTGCAACTGGTGCGGCGGGGAGGGTCGGCCGCGGTTCTTCAGACCCGTCTTGAACAGTGGCTCCATCATCCGGAAACCCACTAGGTCGCGGGTTTCCAAACCGGGCTGGAGGCCCGCCACCGTTACTGGAAGGATTTGATCGTGCGCGTGGATGGCATGATGTCAACTTTCCAACGTGAGCACGTCCGGCAACGTATTCGCGAATACCGTCACGATTTTGCCGCCCTGATGGAACTCACCTGATCGCGCCGCACCCTGGGGCGCCATCGGGTCTCATGACCGCGCCGCGAAGAATCCTTCCACTCCCATGCCACTGCTTTCGTATTGGATCTGGATGGGACGGCAACAGACTTCACAGTCCTCGATATAGGTCTGGGAGGGGACGGTCAGGTCCACCAGCATGGAAATTTCCTCGCCACACCAGGGGCATTCAAAAAAATATTCCTCTTCCATTTCAAACATCCCTTTTTCTCAATTGGGTGTAAAACCTCAATTCATAATCTGCTGGTAACTTAAAAGTCAAAATGAACCCCATTTGGGAGTGGCGCCAGCCCATATTTTGCCGATAAGAAAAAACAGGGAAGTGGGTCAGGCATTGTCTGAAAAACCAATTTGCATTTAACGCATGGAATTACAATGTTTTTTATTCCGATGTCCAAAAAATGACGGGCCAGAACGGGTGGTTTTACGGGAACTGGACAAAATTTGCGAGAAGAACGCATTTCGTTTCAAAACTTGAAGTGATTATAATGCATTTAAAATTAGTAGCTTACGAATTTTGAAGCCCAATTTTGTCACTAGTGACACATTTTTGTATTCGGAAATCAGGAAAACGGACCATGAGGGGAGAGGCGCTTTTCTCTTAAATCATTGATTAAATTGTAATTATTTGTAATTCGGGAAAATGGCACGACTGTTGCTTATACGAATTGTAGTCAGCAAAGTTTTTACTTGTTTGGGGGGCAGGACCCGCGGTTGGGTCTGGTTCAAGTAACAATGAGCCCGGAGTTCAGGGGGTGAAGGAGGCAGGCATGATTTACGAAGTGAAAATCATAAAACCGGATGGAAGTTTGAAAGAGGTCATTTCTTCGGAACGGCTCGAGAAGATGTATTGGGAAACGTTCTACAAGAACGAGGAGAACATCGGGCTGGTGACGGCGCCGAAGGCCCAGGTTCCTGCCTGGGTGAAACAACGCCTCGATCTGAACTATCCGGACTCCGTCAATTCGGGAAGCTGAACAAGCACGGCGAAGAGGCAGGCTTCGCACGGATTGCCAAGGACAGGCTCCGCAGATTTCATGGTTCTTTCCCATCCATACCTTGTCAGGGAAGGCCGGGTGTCCCGGCCAGGGAAAGGGGTGCCGGTCTTACCGGCGTGGTTTACCTGAAAGGAACCCGGGCTGGAATGATTTCCGGCCCGGGTTTCTTTTTTCTTTCCTCCCTCATTTCCTCCCTCCCACCATTTTTGTCGTTTCTCCCGCCGGTTTGGTGTTAGAGTAATCGCTTTTACTTTGCAACCGGAGGGACCATGTCCCGATCGCAGACAGGAATCGTATCGACCCCCGCTTGCCACTCGTGCGTGTTGATATACGAAGTGGTGGACTTGCCGATGAACGCCATGAGCGTCGGCCAGTTTTCGGTGATGGTGCCGGGTTTCGTGTCGGACGTGCTGAAGAAATATCCGGGTGAGAAGATCGCCTGCGTGGTGGGTTTCGGCCCGATGTTCTGGTTGCTTGCCTGGCACGGCAAGAAGCCACGCCGCCTGCGCCCCTTTGAAACGCTGGAGGCCAGGGGGCGCGAGTTCCCCGCAACCGAGGGGGACATCCTGTTTTACCTGCACGCCAACAAAGTGGAATGCCTGCGCGATATGGTGGGTTACATTGACGAGAACCTGCAGGGGCTGGTTCAGCCCATCGACCGGGTGTGGGGTCAGTCGCCCGCCATCACCTTTGCCGAGCAGGAATCCACAATGCCCGATGGAGTGCCGGAGTTGGTGTTCATCGACAAGCACGAGGCGGATTTCTTTCGCGGCAGTTTTGTGCTGGTGCAGAATTTTCGCCATGCGCCGGATGAAACCATACAGGTGGCCGCGCCTTTCCAGAAAATGGCACAGCAATTCGGACGGCAGGAGCACTTGCTCATCCACTCCCTTCCATACCGTATGGAGGAGGATGCCGGAACGTTGTCCATGCTGTTTCACAGCGATCCCGATGCGGTGGACACCGTACTCGAAAAATCGCTGGAGATTCCACCCGGCGACGACGGCGTGCACTGGACGGACCGCCTGCGTCCGGTGTCTGGAGCGCGGTTCTTCGTGCCGTCGATCGACGTGCTCACGGGGCTTCGCATGGGCGGCATCCGCATGAACCGTTTTTCCCCCACGCGCCAGTATTCCTGAGGCGGGCGGAAGGGCACCGGGGGGAATCGCCCCGGCGGGTGTTCAAGGCCCCTCCCGATTTGTTACAATGTCCCTCCATACCGCGAACCGGAAATCATGAACGAAGACACTCCCACAAACGAAGAAACTCCCGTCAATCCCGAAATCGAAGCCCTCAAGAAACAGGCCGAGGCGAACCCCGGTGATTGTGAAGTTCTGCTCAAGCTGGGCCAGGCATGGATTGCGGAGTTGAACGGTGAAGAGGCCTTGGCGGTGTTTCGGCAGATGGTCCAACTGGATCCGGAAAACCCGAAAGCACACTTCGGCCTGGCGCAGGCGTTCGATGCCCTCAACCGCTACGAGGAGATGATCGACGCCTTCCGCGAAGCGGCGTACCTCGACCCCGACTGGGCGGAGGCGCAGTACAACCTGGGCCTGGCGCAGATGGTGGTGGGTGAGTACGACGAGGCAGGCGAGTCCTTCAAAAAAGCCATCGAGATCAAGCCCGGTTACGCGGAAGCACACCGCGTGTTGAGCGTGGTGCTGGGCATTCAGGGCGAGACGGAGGCCTCCCGGCATCACAAGCAGGAGGCCACGCGCCTGAACCCCGAATACCGCTGAGGGTTCATCCCTCACGTGTTGGCGAACAGCCCCATCTTTTTCGACAACACTTCCCGCGCCATCTTGATCGCCGCGTCGTGCGGATATTGTTTGCGCTCGCGCACGCGTTTCAGCAACGCCGTGGTGTTGCGGTAAACGCTTTTGCCGATGGCGTCGAAGGCCTGGTCTTTCGTTTTGCCCTCAAACTCCGCCGCCGCACAGATGACGCCGCCGCTGTTGGCGATGATGTCCGGTATGAGCAGGATACCGCGATCGTGCAGAACCCGCGCCGCCTCGTGGGTAATGGGAATGTTCGCGCCCTCCAGCACCAGCCGGGTTTTCAGCAGGTGTTGATTGGCTTCGGTGAACACATCCGGCCGCGCCGCCGGGACGAAGATATCGCTTTCGATCTCCAGCACGCGGTCACGCTCCACCGGCTGGCCCAGGTGGGTGGCGCCACCCAAGTTCCGGGCCTGCACCCAGCGGATCAACTCCGCGATGTCCAGTCCATCCGGATTGTGCAGTCCCGCTTCCGAATCGTTGACGGCAATGACTTTCGCACCGCGTTCCAAAAGGAATTTTGCCGCCGCTTTGCCTACGTTGCCGAAGCCCTGAATGACCACGCGTGCGTTTTCCAGCGGCAACTGCATCCACTCGCTGGCCGCATCCGCCGCCACCGCCACGCCGAACCCCGTCGCTCCCAGTTCATCCAACGGCAGACCGCCCTTGGAATATGGCAGGCCCACCGCGCGTCCCGTTTCTTCATGCACCCAGGCCATGCACTGTTCATCGGTGCCCAGGTCCGGACCGGGGATGTATTCTTTCAGGTCGCGGATGGCACGGGCGAATTCGCGCACCCAGGTTTCCTTCAGTTCGCTCCGCGGGTCTCCGACAATGGCGGATTTGCCGCCGCCGTACGCCAGACCGTTGACCGCGTTCTTCAGGGTCATGGCCCGCGCCAGGCGGAACACCTCGCGCGTGGAGACATCGGGAGCCATGCGGCAACCCCCGATGGCCGCCGGACCCATCGCCAGGTTATCCACCACCACAATGGCGCGGAGCTGGGATTTGGGTTCGTAGAGGTGCAGGATTTTAATGGGACCGATGTCGTCGGCGAAATTGTCCACATATTGAGTGCTCATACAGGACCCCTTTCAAAGGAAGTTGGCGAAAGCGGGGCGGGCATTCCAAGATTTGTGACACCCTGTATGGGTGAAACGTGCCCGGAGTTGATGTCTTCCAGGTTTCGGACCTCCAAGTGGTTTGCGGGGGCTGAGTGGGCCGTTTCCGGCCCCATCGGTTTAATCATTTTGCATTTAAAATCAACATTGTCTGACACCAATCAATATGATCACCTTGTTCCCGGTTTGCCATAAAATCGACACGTGAACTTAAAAAAAAGATGTTCAAAATAAATACAAAATTTGAATGGCCGGGAGTTTCCGGTTCCTTGATCGCAGATTAATTTCCTGGCAAGTGCGGGAGAAAACCGGGGAGATGCCGGGATATAAGTGTAAACTCTTTTTTTTTATGGGTTTGATTGTTGACAGACCTCTAATTTTTAATAAAATCTAAAAGAATCGACTCCCTGCGAAGCTCTTGGTTGGAACCCTTCCCATGACTTGGTTCTACCTGGCAGGGAATCGTTGCCTGCACGGACTGTCTTCAAGCAAGGGTGTCTCCGGACCGGATTTCCCGGCCTTCCTTGGGTTCAGATACAGGAAAGGAACTGTGAATGGCCAGTAAAGGCGTTGCTCAAACGCTACAGGAAGTACTGAACAACCTCCAAAGCCAGTTGAAGGAAAAAAGTGCCCAACTGGACGCGGCGAAAAAGCAGATTTTGGAGTTGAAAAAAGGAGGGGCGACGGAGGATCTGACTCCCGCCCTCAAAGCGGAAAAAGAGAAACGCCTCCAGCTCGAAAAATCCCTCGAAGAAGCCAACAAGCAAGTCGCCGACCTGGAGAAAAAGGTGTCCGAAGGTGCCGCCGCTGGAATCTCCAGTGGTGCGGAACTCAACCAGGAAATCGAAAAGCGCACCCGGGCCGAACAGCAGTTGCTCAGTAAAACCCAGGAAGTGCTGGATCTGAAACAGAAGGTTCTAGATGAGCAGGCCCTGCGCCAGAAAGCCGAGGCCGCTCTGCAACAGGCCCCGGCGGCGGGTTCGGGGGGGATTCCGGAATCGCAGTACCAGTTGGAAGTGCAAAAACGCGAAGGTCTGGAAACGCAGGTCAAAGACTTGCAGGCCCGCCTCGAAGAGGCGCAGAAAGCCGTCTCTTCCGCACCCAGTGCGGAGACCCTCCAGCGCGAACTGGATCTCCTCAAAAAGTCCGAGGAACTGGCGAAGATGGAAAGGGCCAACCTCGAGACCAAGCTTCAGCAAACTCAGGCGAAACTGGAGGAAGCGCTCCAGCGTCCTGCCGATACCGGCGAATCCGATTCATTGAAACAGGAACTCACGGCGGCGCAGGCGGAACTGGAATCGCTTCGCGAATCCGAGCAGGCGCTCCGCGACAGCGAGCAAACCCTTCAGGAAGAAAAGCTCGCCCTGCAGAACGAGTCGATCAATCTGCAAACGCAGATCAACGACCTCGAATCCCAACTGGAGAACACCCAGCGCCAGTCCACTCAGGGATCGGAGGAAGCGGAGTCGCTGAAAAAAGAAATTGAGCTGAACAAAAAGGCCGAAGAGCTTCTCAAGACGGAAAAGGAATATCTCGCCAGCCAGGTGAAAGAATTGCAGGCCAGCCTGGAGCAGGCAAACCAGTCCAGCGGCGAAACCGATACGTTGAAGCAGACAGTCGCCGCGCTCCAGGAATCGGAACAAGCGCTCACCGCCGAAAAAACCTCCCTCGAACAGCAGTTGAAGGAAGCGTATGCCAAGGTGGACCAGGCGTTGAAGCAGGCCTCCGCGGGCTCCGGCAAATCCGAATCGCTGGAACAGGAACTGGCGCAGTTGCGGGAAGGCAAGGATCAACTGCGGCAGGAAAAGGCGGAGTTGGAAAAACAGCTCAACGCCGCCAAGGCGAAGATCAAGGAAGTGGAGCAGAAGGCCACGGACACCAAGGAACTGGAAGCGCTGAAAAAGGAACTCGAGCAGGCCAAAAAGAGCGAAGAGTTGCACAAGAAGCAGACCGAAAACCTGGAAGGCCAGTTGCGCAAGTATCAGGACGACCTGCAGCATCTGCGGGCGGGGATTCAGATGGAGTCCGAAGCCCGCGCCCGGGCGGAAGCGGAAGTGCGGTCGATTCAGTCGCAGATCAGCGCCGCGGCGGCTGTGTCCTCAACGCCCGCCGCTTCGATGACGCCTCCGCCGCAAAAGCAGGCGGCTCCGCCCCGTCCCGGCGCCACGCCGGCGGCCCAGGGACGCCCCGCCACCGCAGGCCAGGACGACCGGGAGATCGAGCGCCTCAAACAGATGATCAAGCAGAAACCCCGCGACCCGAAACTGCACGTCCAACTGGGCAAGCTGTATTCCGATCGCAAACGCTACCAGGAAGCGGTGGAGCCGCTCACGCAGGCGGTGCGCCTGAACCCGCGAGACGCGCAGGCGTGCTTCCAGTTGGGCAACACGCAGTACCGGCTGGACCATTACCAGGAAGCGCTGGACGCCTTCAACAAGGCCGTGCGCGCCAATCCGAAATACGCGGAGGCGCACTTTTTCCTGTGCACGCTCAACGAGCTGGTCGGCAACGAAGACGTGGCGCAACGCCACTACCAGAAAGCCATCAAGCTCGATCCAGACATCGAAAACAAAATGGGCATGATCTGATCCCCCGCCCACCCGCTCGTTTTCGCCGTTCCCTCTGCAATCAAAACCCCGGAATTTCGTGCACCATCTGCACCGCCTTGATGTGTGCGTACACTTTCTGTCTCGGTTTGAGGCCAAGCCGGGACAGCGACTTCTTTGTGATGGTGGCGAGCAGCGGCTGACCGGCGTCGAGGCGGATGTCCACCGCGTGCGCCGAACCACCGCCTTCCAGGATTTCCATCACCGTCGCCTCCAGAATGTTGAGCACGCTGGTCTGGACGTCCGTCGGGCTCACCACGATGCTGATGTCGCGCGCCAGGATGTGCAGTCGCAGAGGCCGCCCCGCCGCCACGTTCTGCCGCGGCAGGTAGAGGTATTGATTTCCATACTGCACCCGCGTCAGCGCATACGCATCGTCGTGGTCCACCACCGTCGTGTCCAGCAGTGTTCCCGCCAGGCCCGGATCGATGCGCTCTCCCGGCGGCAGTTCGGAGAGCACCGTTTCGGCCGCACCGCAGGCGATCACCCGCCCCGCTTTCAACAACACCAGCGTGTCCACCAACTGCAATATTTCTTCCAGCGAATGACTGACGTACACGATGGGCAGTCCCAGCTCCGCGCGCAGTTTCAGCAGGTAGGGCAGGATATCCATCTTGCGCGCGGTGTCCAGGTTGGCCAGCGGCTCGTCCATCAGCAGGAGGCGTGGACTGGTGAGCAACGCGCGGCCGATGGCGACGCGTTGCTGCTCGCCGCCGGACAGGTGGGCTGGCCGGCGGTCCAGCAGGGGAGTGAGTTCCAGTAAGGAAACGATGTGATCGAAACCGATCTTCCGTTCGCTCTCCGCGATGCGCTGGTAACCGTATTTCAGATTGGATTCCACGTTCAGGTGCGGGAACAGGCGTGCGTCCTGAAACACCAGCCCAATGGCGCGCTGGTGTACCGGACGGAACAGGCCCTGCGATTCGTCCTGCCACACATCATCGCCGACCTGGAAAAAACCGGAGGGCGACCGGGTCAGTCCCGCCATGCAACGGAGGAGCGTGGTCTTGCCGCTTCCCGAACGACCGAAGACGACGGTCACCCCGTGTGCCGGGACATCGAGCTTCGTATCCAGATCGAAGCCGGGATGAGAAACCTGAAAGCGCGCGGTGAGCCGGGTCATGCGACGTTGAGTGGAAGGCGGCGGTTGAAGGTGTACACGATCAGCAGAACCAGGAACGAAAACACCAGCAGGCCGCCGGACAACCAGTGCGCCTGCGCGTATTCGAGCACTTCCACGTGATCGTAAATGGCGATGGAAACGACTTTCGTTTTGCCGGGAATGTTGCCGCCCACCATCAACACCACGCCGAACTCCCCCAGTGTGTGCGCGAAGCCCAGCACGATGGCGGTGATGTAGCCGCGGAGCGCCAGAGGCGAGGCGACGGTGAAAAATGCGTCCCACTTCGAAGCGCGAAGCGCCCAGGCTGCTTCAAGGTAGGAGCGGCCGATCGACTCGAACGCGCCCTGCAGGGGTTGCACCACGAATGGCAGGGAGTAGAGGGTGGAGGCGACGACGAGACCGGGAAAGGTGAAGGCCAAAGACGCGCCCGTCCATGCCTGGATGGGGCCGCCGATGAAGCCGTTCGCGCCGAGCGCGATCAACAGGTAAAAACCCAGTACCGTCGGCGGCAGAACCAGGGGCAGGGCCACCACCGCCTCAACCCACACCTTGCCGCGCGACCGCGTCTGCGACAACCACCACGCCAGGGGCGTGCCCACCAGCAACAGCACCAGCACCGTCGTGCCCGCCAGCTTCAGCGTCAAAAACATCGGCTGCCAGTCGATCGCGTTCTCCATGAAATGTTCCTCAATCGGTTTCGTAGCCGGAAGAACGGATTTGTTCCCGTACCTCCGGCGTTTTCAAAAACTCAAGCAGGGCCTTCGCCGCGGCGTTGCCATTGCCTTTTTGCAAAAGGACCGCGTCCTGCTCGATGGGGTCGTGATAAGACCCCGGTACTTCCCAGTGGCTTCCCTGCCGGGCGGGAGGCAGGGCCAGCACCTGCGACAGGGCGACGAATCCCACCTCCGCGTTGCCGCTCGCCGCAAACTGAAACGCCTGCCCCACGTTCTCGCCGCGCACGATGCGCCCCTGCAACGTTTCCCACAAACCCAGTTTCTGCAAAGTGGATTGCGCCGCCTGACCGTACGGCGCGGTCTTGGGGTTGGCGAGGGCCAGGTGGCGGAACGCCCCGTCTTTCAAAACGGGCACGCCGTCGCCACGGATCCATGCCGGGTCCGCGCTCCACAAGGCGAGCCGCCCGCGCGCGTAGGTGAAGCGCGACCCGTTGACCGCCAGCTTTTGATCTTCCAGCAGGCGCGGGCGTTTGGAGTCCGCCGCCAGAAACACGTGAAACGGCGCGCCGTTGAGGATCTGCGCATACAGCTTGCCGGTGCTACCGGAAACAATGCGCGCCGTGTGTCCCGTCCTGGCTTCAAATTGGCCGGCAATGTGTTTGAGAGGGCCGAGAAAATTTGATGCGACCGCGACCGTCGCCGTGTCCGCACCGGCCACGGCCGGGAAGCACAACAAACCGATCAGCCCCAGCACAACCATCCGTTTCCACATGAAAGTTATCCCGTTTGAGAGTGAGTGAAGGACGTCCCCATTGCGCTTGCCACGTTATATATCATAAAACATATCGAGGCGTCAAGCGGCGTCAGAAGGGTTTTTCACGGAGGCGGGAAGGGCGGATGGCCCGGCCGGAAGGGAATTGAAAACCGTTGCAATGGCAAATTCGGAACGCTACCATAAGGGCCATGGAAAAGAACTTCGAACCTCTTAAAGAACGATTGCGGGAAATCAACGGCCGGTTGGATCCGGATGAGCAGGCGTATTTCAGTCCGTTGATCGAAAATTTCACCGGTGGTTTGTCCGAGTTTCAGCGCATCATGCGCGACCTGGGCAAGTTCGGCGAGAAGATCGGCGACGGTTCCAAATTCGGCATCTACCGGGAAATCCAGCATCTTTATGATCAGGGCAACCGCGGAAGCTGAGCCAGCCATGAGCGACGCCGTTCATTTGAAAGTCGAGGGACGCGTGCAGGGCGTGTTCTTCCGCGCCAACACGGAAAAGGTGGCGAAGGAACTGGGAGTCGCCGGCTGGGTGCGCAACCTTGATGACGGTTCCGTCGAGATTCACGCCGAAGGCGACCGCGATCACCTGGACCGCCTGATCGACTGGTGCCGCAGGGGTCCCGCCATGGCGAACGTCAAGCACGTGGACGTGGACTGGATTCCCGCTCAAGGCTTCCATTCATTTGACATACGCTGATTCCCTGCCGTGATCGAACTCATCGACCTCGTTAAAAGCTACCGCGACGTTCACGCCGTCAAAGGCGTCAACCTGAAGGTGCCGGCCGGGGAGTTTTTCGGCTTTCTCGGTCCCAACGGCGCAGGCAAAACCACCACCATCAAAATGCTGGTCGGCCTGCTGAAACCCACCAGCGGCACGGTGCTCATCGGCGGCCACGACGTGGCCAAAGAACCCCTCAGCGCCAAGTCCATCTTCGGCTACATTCCCGACCGCCCCTTCATTTATGAAAAGCTCACCGGCCGCGAGTACCTGATGTTCATCGCGAAGTTGTACGGCATCGACATGAAGCTGGCCGAGGAACGCACCGACGAGTTCCTTGCGTTTTTCGATCTCATGGATGCGGAGAACGCGCTCATCGAGGGCTATTCGCACGGCATGAAGCAGAAGCTCATCATCTCCGCCGCGCTGTTGCACGAACCCAAAGTGCTCATCGTGGACGAGCCGCTGGTCGGGCTCGATCCCAAGGGGGCGCGGCAGGTGAAGCAGTTGTTCACCGACCTGTGCCAACGCGGCGCGGCGGTGTTCATGTCCACGCATTCGCTCGGCATCGCGCAGGCCATGTGCGACCGCATCGGCATCATTCAGAAAGGTGAGGTCATCGCGCTGGGCTCGATGGAGGAACTCCGCCGCATGGCGAAGAAGGACCAGGAGCATCTGGAGCTGGAAGATATTTTTCTGGAGCTGACCGGCGACACCAACCTGGAGCGGCTGGGTATTTCCATGGAGTCTCCGGCGGTCTGATCAATCGTGCGGGGATTCCGGCGGTTGGTGCAGAACTCCCTCCACCTCGACCTCCTGCTGGTCGCGCAGAAGATGCACGCGCACGGTCTCACCGAAATCATGTTTCTGCAGGCGCGATGACAATTCCTCCGTATCGACCACGCGCGTGCCGTTCAGTTTCTGGATGAGATCGTCTTTGCGGATGCCCATGCGTTCGGCATTGGAGTTGGGCATGACGCGGATCACGTGCAGACCGTCGTCGCGGTCTTCCAGGTACACGCCAAGGCGGATGCGCATGGGCGGCGGCACCACGTAGTCCAGCTTCCACGCAAAGTCCGAACTGTAAAGCGGGATGCCCACCGACTCGAATTTCATCTCGCGGTTCTTGAGGTCATCCGGAATCTCGGTCACCGTCGGCAACACAATGGAATAGGCGTGCGGCACACGGCGAAAGGCGCGCTTGGGAATGCCATAACCATACTGCACATGAAAGCCGCCCGCCAGCACCACCAGTTTGTGGCCGGGAAAACGGTCGTCGGTGAGAAACTCGGCGATGGTTTCCGCCATGCTTTCCTCCCACAGCAACAGCATCTGGTAGGGATGGAAGCCCTCGGTTGAATGGGAATCGTGGCCGCCGAACAGGGCCATGGAATAAGCGCGGTGGTAGGGATCGTTTTCATCGATCTCCGGCAGGCCGGGTTGGTTGGGACCGCCTTCGCGCAGGCGCTGTTCCATGGTCTCGGTGGATTTCAAACCGATCAGCGGAATGCGGTTTGCTTCCAGAAAATCGAAGATCGGCTGGTAGAGCTGGATGCCCATGCCCCAGTTGTCGCGGAACAGTTTGCGGAACTGGCGCGGGGTGAGCTGGCCGTCATGCCACAGGTCGAGCTGGCCCTGCGCCGAGCGGCGGAACATCTCCATCCCCACGGTGACCTTGCCGGGGTAACGCCGGTGCAGGTCGCGGATGACTTCCAACTGCACGCGGTGCGCCTCCAGGTTGTCATGGGTCTCGCCCACGTAGATGACGCGCGATCCAGAGAGGGTGTTCATCATCTGCTCCGGGGTGACCACCACTCCGGTGGGCAGGTGCAGGATCTGGCCGGTTTCCAGCTCCCCCAGGTTGCGGTAGGGCGAGCCGTTGTTGGGAACGGCAAAATCCGTTGCCAGGACCCCGCTGGGAAGACCGGAAACTATTAGAAACAAAGCGATTGCAAGTGAACGCGAAATAATGAGCATGAGCCTCTCCTGCCGTGGATGTTTCCCTGCTTCCAGAAGTACCAGACCCGGCGCCTCAAAAACAAGTCCAAAAGGCCTTGAAAACGGAAGATATCAATTGATAGCGCTTGACTTCCCGTTTCCGTTTTTTGATAATTGCATTTTTAAAAATAAATACCCCAACGTATAAATTCCATTAATTCTGGGAGGTCGATTTTTTTGCTGGAAGTCGTCGTTCATCAAAATCAGGTCGATAAAGCGTTGAAAGCCTTGAAGCGGCAGATGACCAAGGAGGGCTTGCTGAAAGAATTGAAGCGGCGCCGGTTTTATGAAAAGCCTTCGGTCAAGAAAAAGCGAAAGCAGAAGGAAGCGAAGAAGAAACGCAAGTCCGCACAGCGAAGAGGATACTCCTGATCTTCCGATTGGGTTTTCGATAGATTTTAAAAAAGGGCTGGTACTTTCGGGTATCAGCCCTTTTTCTGTTTGGAATGCGATGCGGTGCGGCGTTGCCGCAGGATTTCATAGAACAGGATGGCCCCCGCCACGGATGCGTTCAACGATCCCAACTCGCCGTCCATGGGAATGGAGACGACGAAATCGCAGGCCTTGCGCGTGGACAGGCGCAGGCCCTTGCCCTCGCCGCCGATCACCAGCGCCACCGGCATGTTGAACTCGAACCGGTCGCAGGCGGGGTTGCCCGCCATGTCCACCCCCACGATCCAGAAACCCGCTTCCTTGAGCGCTGCGATGGCGTTGTTCAGGTTGGTGACCACGCTCACCGGCAAATGCTCGATGGCGCCGGAGGAGCACCGCGCCACGGTTTCGTTCAACGGCACCGCGCGGTGACGTGGCAGAACCACCCCCTGCATGCCGAGCACATAGGCGGAGCGGATCAGCGCTCCCAGGTTCTGCGGATCCTGGATGCCGTCGAGCAGAACCACCACCGGACGCTCCGTCGCCTTGAAGGCGCGTTCCATCAATTCGTGCAGTCCGAGTGTTGGCACCGGGGCGAAGAACCCCACCACGCCCTGTTGACCCTGCTCGCCGAAGCGTTTGCGGAAAGCGTCGCGCGGCAGGGTTTCGATGCGGATCTTGCGGCTCCTGGCGAGGGACTGGAGGTCCTGCAGGCGCGCCGGATTTTTGTCTTTTTCGAAAACGATTTTGTAGCAGTGACGCGCGCCCGTTTCCAACGCCTGGCGCACCGGGTGCACGCCGTACACGCATTCTTGGCTGGTTTGATCGGACATGAGAGCGGATGGCAGGCGGATCGGCGTCTCCCAAACCCCGCCAAACAAGCAGGTTGCAATCTTGGAAGCGCTCCGTCTCCGAATGCGTTACACTGAGGTTCAGGGACCGGTTCCCACCTGACTGGATAGTCGTTTAAGAACAAGCGGTCATCCACGTATTCTTACCATGCCCTTTTCCAAAAAGAAACTCTTTCTTCGTATCCTGATTGCCGTGCTGTTGTTGTGCCTCGGGGTGGGGGGATTGCTTTACCTGCGGCTCAGCGACGAGGAGACGGTGAAGGGCATGGTCATTGCCGAACTCGAGCGTCTGGCCGGACGGCCGGTGACGCTGGAATCGGTGGAAGTCGATTTTGAAGAGGACGGACTGGGATTGCGCCTCAACCGGCTGAGTCTTCTTCACACCGACGCGCTGCAAGCTGGAAGCCAGCCGCAAATTGAGTTCTCCGCCGGGTCGGTGTGGATTGGTTTCCGCATTCTGCCTTTTCTCTCCAAACAGCAGGTGTCCATTCACAGCATTGAAGTCGAAGGCGCGGACATCCAACTGGTGCGCGACCGGGAAGGGCGCCTGCCGTTTTTGAAAACGGTTTCCTCGAACGCTTCCACGGGAACGAGTGGCGCGAGGCCCTTGTTGTGGGCAGAAACCATCCGCAGTATTGAGATGGAAGACAGCACCCTGCGCTGGATCGACCACGCGGTTGTGGATCGGGATGGATCACCGACGGCGATCACTCTTCATTATGTGAATCTGGCTTTGTCGCGGCCGCTTCTGGCGGCGAAGCTGGTTTTGAAATTGCAGGCGGCCTGGGCCCCGCGCAAGTTGAATGAACCGGATCTCGAACTTAAAGGTGAAATCGATTTCGCGGGCGGGCTCGATGACATGCACTCGGTGCACTACGTGGGCCGGGTGGAAATCGAACGCCTGCGAAGCGAACGCCTGCGGCCGTACTGGGAACAGATCCTGAAATTCGAAATGCGTCCAGCGGTTCTGCGCACACAGTCCACTTTTTCCGGCACGTGGGGGACGATCCTCGAAACATCCGGCACTCTCGAACACCAGTACGACGCGAGTGACGGAACCCCCTCGCTGACAGCGGCAAACCTGCCTCCGAGCGGTGGGTTTGATTATGCCGTGGTGTGGACGCCGGGAGCGCTGGAGGTGCGCCGTGCCGATTATGCCGCGGGCGATTACCGGTTCCAGATTCAGGGCGCGCTCACTCCGTTTCCCGCACCGGACCCCGGCGTGGCGTTCCAGGTGCGCACCTCCGCTGTATCCCCCGGTCAATGGGAGGACGCATTTCCCTTCCACATGATGCCTCCGGATATCCGTTCTTCCGCCCTCCAGTACTGGAAGTCGGGTGAGATCGAGGTGGAATCGGCGGCGTTTCGCGGCACCTGGAATGAACTTCAAAGCATGCTTGCCGGAACCCTGCCGCACAATCTTTCGGCGAAGGTGAACCTGAACAACGTCGCGGCGGGAGATGCGTTGGCGAACCTCCAGCGGGTGACGGGGTCAGTGGAATACCGGGAAGGCCGGGTGACGGCGAAGTGGGCGCAGGCGCGTTGGCGGCAGGTGACGCTTCAAAACATCAAGAGTGTATTGAGCGATTTCACCACCACGCCACGCATGGAGACAAAGCTGGAGGTGCAGGCGAAGATTGACGAACTGGTTTCGATGGCACGCGGACAGGTGGGGGAAGGGGAGATCCGGAATGCGCTTCAGTCCATCAAGCAGGCAAGCGGAGAAAGCGAAACGCGGTTGACGTTGTCCGGTCCCACGCTGTTGCCTGCCCAGTGGCGGGTGCAAGGAGAAATGCGGGTGCGTGACGCCACGTTTCAGGCGGGAAGCCTGACGTCGCCGTTTCAGAAGATCACGGGAACGGTGGCATTTGAAAACGCACCGGCTGGAGAAGACCGGGAAGCGGGATGGACGTTGCGGTTCGCGGGGTTTTCGGCGGAGTGCCACAATCATCGGTTTCGTGATGTGACCGGCACCGCGCATATTGCGGGTGGCCGCGCGAAGACGGAACTGACCGCCCAGGTGGATTTGGGGGCGCTGCAGTCGAAGCAGTTCGTTCCCGTCACGGCGGTCCCCGGCAGTTTCGGCCGCATCCTCAAAAAAATGGAAGTGTCCGACGGCACGTTGCGTATCAAGTACCGGGAGGAGCGGTTTGCAGACCCGAAGAAAAAAACGAAGATGAGCGGGGGCGTGCGGTTTGAAGACGTGTCGGTGTCGTATCGCGGACGGTTTCGTCCTTTGCAGAAGGTGACCGGTTCGCTCACTTTCGACGGCGAGAAAATTTCGTTTGAAACCAGCGATGCGCGTTACGGCGATTCCGGCATCCGCCTGCAGGGCACGTTCTTTCATCCCGGCCAGCCCAAGGCCGAACTGGTGCTCAAGGCGACAGCCTCGGATTTTCAACAGCAGGACTTCACTGGCGTTCCCTTTCTGGAGACCTTGTCCTATGAAGGGGTGGCGCAGGTGGAATCGGTTCTTCACTGGAGCAAGCGGTCCGTCACGCTGAAGAACTCCATCGACCTCACCGGCGCTTCGTATTCGTACCGCGACCTGCTGGCCAAACCGGGAGCGGTTGCCAACACCATCGAGACGGTGATGGTGTTTACGGAAAAGGAAGGCATCGATTTCAAAACGCTGGCGGTGGCATTGAACGGCAACCGGGTTTCCGGCACCGCCCACCTTCTGCTGGAAGACCCCGCCCGGTTTCAGTTCAAGCTGGGAGCCCACCGCTTTCAAATGGCGTCGCTTTCGCCTTACATCAAACCCCTGCGCGGGGCGCGGGCGGGCATGATGGACTTTGACATTTCGGGAAAGGGGTTGCTCGACTCGCCGGAAGCCGGGGATTACGAGGGCCGTGTTCAACTGGACAACGTGCGGTTTGCTCCGGAAGCGGTATCGATGCCGGTGTGGGTGGACGGTGAGATGTTTTTCGCCAACCGTGTGATGAAGGTCACCAGGGCCCGCGTGACGCTTGGTAAAATGCCTCTCTCCCTCGAGGGCAAACTCGTTGTCACCGAACGGCCGGAATGGGATCTGAAGATCAGCGGCAACGCATTGGACATCACCCAGTTTAAAAAAGAAACGCCGCCGGGATCCTCTCCGGAGGGAACGGCCGTCGGCGTGGGGGGATGGACGGCGCCGCCCTGGTTCCGTAACGGATCGGGGTCCGTGGACCTCAGTCTGGCCAGTTTCACTGTCCCGCATGCGCGCTTTCATGATTTCAACGGAACGTTCCGGTTTGCGGAGGGCGTGGTGTCCACTGACAACCTGAAGTGGGGCCGTAAGGGACGGGACCGGTTCGATGTCCGCGCCACATTGAAAATCCGGGAACAGGAACCTCCCGAGGTCTCTGCCCACATCGTTTCCACCGGCGAACGGGTGGAAGGGTTTTTCGGTGTGTTCGGCGACCTGTTCGAAAACTGCCTGACCGGGACGCTGGAGCGGCTGGAAGCCCGCGTGTCCGCGCGCGGTACGAGTTTGAAAGAACTCACCCGCACGCTGGACGGCACCCTGGTGCTTCGCATCCGCAACGGGCGCATCCACACCGGGCGCCTGCTGAACGGCACGACCCAGCTGTTCGGTTACTCGCTGAACCCGGACAAGGCGGTTGAGCGCCGACAGCGGCCGTTCGCGGATTACAAGGTGGTCAAGGGCGACTTTTTCCTGAAGGACGGGGTGGCTGTCACCGAAAATTTCATTTTTGAAAACCCAAAGGAACTGATGACGCTGGTTGGAACATTTGATTTGAACGCGCACAACATGGATACTGTGGTGGGGGTCGCTCCCTGGCGCGCGGTGGATTCCTTCTTCAAAAACATTCCGCTGGTGGGTAAAATCATCACCGGCGGGGAGGAAGAGAGCGTGTTCAAAAACTACTTCCAGGTACGCGGTCCGTTCGAAAACCCGGAAGTCAAAGCGGTTCCTTTCACCTCGCTGGGTAAAAAAGTGGTGGGCATGTTTGGCGCGATCTTGAAAACCCCGCAGTACATCCTGTCCGGCGACGCGGAACGGACGGAACAAAACTGACTGCAATCTCAACTCAACACAGGATCATGATTCGACTCAAACCCTCAGGCTCTTCCACGCAGACCGTGCCCCTGGTGTTTCTCGCTTTATTTTTTTTCGTGCTGATCGTTTTCTGGGCCGCACTCGACAACGGGTTTGTGCATTGGGACGACAACGGATATATCCTGGACAACCCCATGATCCGTTCGCTCGCGCCGGAGAACATCCTGCACATGCTGATCAGCCTCAAGCCTTTTTACTGGCAGCCGGTGACGTGGCTGTCGCACGCCATCGATTACCGTCTGTTCGGACTGGAGCCGGCGGGACACCACTTTGTGAGCATCGTCCTGCACGGCATCAACGCGTTCCTGGTGTTTCTATTGATCTTCCACTTTGCCAACCGCGCGTACCCGGAATTGAAAGGGCGCAGTGGAGTGCTTCTGGTTTGCGCCTGGGCGGCGTTGATGTTTGCCGTGCATCCGCTCCGCGTGGAGTCGGTGGTGTGGGCGGCGGAGAGAAAGGACCTGCTGTGCGGGCTGTTCATGTTCAGCGCTCTGCTCGCTTATCTGCGTTTTGCCGAGGCGAAGGATAGAAGCGAACGCCACCGCTGGTATCGCTGGGTGCTGGTTCTGTTCCTGCTGGCGCTCATGTCCAAACCCATGGCCGTCACGTTTCCTGTCGTTCTTTTGATTCTGGATCTGTATCCCCTCAACCGCATCAAGAGCCGCGCCGATGCGTGGGCTTGTTTTGTGGAGAAGATCTCATGTTTCGTGATGAGCTTCGGCACGGCGGTCATCACCTACATTGCGCAGAAAATTCAGGGCGCGGTGGTGGAGATCGACGATCTGAGTTTCACCGTCCGCATCGTCAACGCGCTGAGAACCACCGTGTTCTATATTGAAAAAACCTTGTGGCCGAAACCACTGGTGCCGTTGTACCCCTTCCCCGACTGGGACGCGAGGCTGTGGCTGGAGGTGGCAACGTTTTTTGTCATCTGCTGGTTCTGTTTCGTGAAGTGGAAAGAAGGCCGGAGGTACTGGATGACGGTGTGGCTGATTTACCTGGTCACGCTGTCACCGGTGATCGGCATCATTCAAGTCGGCGGACAGGCCGCCGCCGACCGCTTCACCTACATCCCCACGCTCGGGTTTTATGTGTTGCTGGCCCTCGGTGTCATCCGGCTGTGGCGGTATGCCGTGGAACGGCGGCGCGAGGTGCTGGCGAGCGTGGTCCTTGGTTACTTTGCCGTGGTGTGCATTGGTGTGACCAGCGTGTGGACCATCAAACAGATTTCGGTGTGGAAGGACACCGGCGTGTTCTGGGAATGGGTGATCGCGCATTTTCCCAATAAACTGGCGCGCGCCCACACCAACCTCGGCATCTATTACAACCAACATGGCGACCAGGACGGTGCGATGAACATGTTCCGGAAGGCCATCCGCATCAAAAAGAATTATACGTCGCCATACAACCTGCTTGCGCTGGCGCATCAGAACCGCGGCGAATGGGACCAGGCGGAAAAAAAGTTCCACGAAGCCCTGGCTATCGAACCCGACGCGATGATCGAGAACAACCTGGGCCTGTTGTTCATGCAAAAAGGTGAACACGAAAAAGCGGAGAAATGGTTCCGCAAGGCGGCGGTCACGAACTCCGGGTTCGCGGAACCCTACAACAATCTCGGCCTGCTGTTCGAAAAGAGAAAACACCCCGAAGAGGCCGAGGTGTTTTACACAAAAGCCATCGAAACGAACTTCGACCTGGCCGAGGCGCACGCCAACCTGGGCAATCTGTATAAGAAGCGGGAACGGTATGATCCGGCCATTGTGGAATTTTCCATTGCCGTGTTTTTGAGCCCGGACAACGCGGACATGCACAATGCGTTTGCGGAGGTGCTGATGGCGGCGGGATTCCTGGACAAGGCCGAACAGGAATTGCGGGAGGCTCTACGGCTTGCACCGGGCCATGTTTCGGCCCGGGCGAACCTGCAGGCGGTGCGGGAACACAAAGGCTCCGCCACCTGAGTAACGGGAAAAGGGAACGCGGTTATCTGGAAGAGATCCGCGTGATCTGCAGGTTCTGCTGACCCCCCAAGTGGTGCGTCATCGCCGCCTGGATGGCAGCGATGTGTTCGTCTTCCTCCGAGGCGGCCGCGGGAGCGCCGGCGGGTTTGGGTTTGGCCGGAGCCGGGGCGGGCGCCTGGTAGGGGATGAGCGAGGTCATCACCTTGATGGCGGCGATCAGAATCCCCAGTACCAGAAAGATGACGCCCAGCGCCAGAAACGAAACCTTGATGGAAGTAAGAATGATCGGGCTCATGTCAGTTTCCCGCTCCCGTGTTGGCGGCGAACAGCTCGATGGTCTGCACCGCCGCGTGGGACGCGCCTTCGGTGGCGGGTCCGATGTCGCCGAACAACGATAGAAACACACCCGCCGCCACGGCACTGCCGATGACCCCGGCAACGTTGGGTCCCATCGCATGCATGAGCAGGAAGTTGGATTTGTCCGCTTCCTGGCCCACCTTTTGCGAAACGCGTGCCGCCATGGGCACGGCGGACACGCCTGCCGAGCCGATCAGCGGATTCACCCGCCCTCCGGACAGGATGTACATGAGTTTCCCGAACAGCACCCCGCCGGCCGTGGCGAACGCGAACGCCAGAAGGCCCAGCACGATGATCTTGATGGTGTCCAGCGTGAGGAACGATTCCGCCGTCATGGACGACCCCACCGCCAGCGCCAGCAGGATGGTGACGATGTTGATCAGATGGGTCTGCGCCGTTTCATGCAGGCGCGCGGTGACGCCGGACTCGCGGAACAGGTTGCCCAGCATGAACATGCCCAGAAGCGGCGCGACGCCGGGAAGCAGCAGGATGCAGACGATGGTGGATATGATGGGAAACAGAATCTTCACCGTGGGCGAAATCGGTTTCAACTGTTCCATCTTCACCTTGCGCTCTTTTTCCGTGGTCAGCGCGCGCATGATGGGCGGCTGAATGAGTGGCACGAGCGACATATAGGAATACGCGGCCACCGCAATGGGCCCCAATAAGTGCGGGGCCAGTTTGGCCGCAAGGAAGATGGACGTGGGGCCGTCCGCGCCGCCGATGATGCCGATGGCGCTGGCTTCCTGCAGGTTGAATCCGAGAGCGACCGCACCGATCAGCGTGGTGTACACGCCCACCTGCGCCGCCGCGCCCAGGAGCAGGGTCGCCGGGTACGCCAGCAGGGGACCGAAGTCCGTCAGCGCGCCGACGCCGAGAAAGATCAGCGGCGGCAGGACCTCGTGCTTGACCCCGAAGTAAAAAATGTTGAGCAAACCGCCTTCATTGGTGTTGGCCATGTTGCTGAGCGGCAGGTTGGCCAGCAGGCAACCGAAGCCGATGGGCAACAGCAGGAGCGGTTCAAATTTTTTCCAGATCGCCAGGTACAGCAGGACCAGAGAGATCAGAATCATAATGATCTGGCCTCCTTCGATCACCGCGAACCCGGTGGAATGGAGAATCCGATTTATAGCGTCTTGAAATGTGAAGTCCATTTAAGATATCAGAATGAGTTCGTCGCCGGTTTGTACGTTAGCCCCTTCCTGAACTAGGATGCTGTTGATGGTTCCGGAATACGGAGAGTGGACCTCGGTTTCCATTTTCATGGATTCGAGGACCATCACCGTGTCGCCTTCACTGACCTGGTCGCCCACCTTGCATTTCATGGCGAACACCGATCCGGGAAGCGGGGACGTGATGGCCTTGGTTCCGTTGGAGGATGCCGCCGGAGCCGGAGCGGGCGCCGGAGCCGCCGCCGGGGCGGGAGCGGGCGCCGCGGACTGGGGTGCCGGGGCACCGCCGGCCTGGGCCGGTCCAACTTCCACCGTGTACGGCTTGCCGTTGACCTTCACTTCGTACACCGCCGGTCCGGCAGGGACCGCAGAAGCGGCGGGCGCCGGTGCGGAAGCCGCAGAGGGTGCGGCCGCAGGCGCGCCTTTCTTGCCGTTGGCGGAGGCGGCGGGCGCCGCTTCGGGAAGCGGTTTGCCACGCGTCTCAAAGAACTTCAATGCCACCTTCGGAAACATCGCGTAGGTCAGCCGGTCTTCGTCCGATTTCGCCTTGTCGCCGACCTCTGCCGAGATTTTCTCCCATTCCGGGTCCAGCAGGTCCGCCGGCCGACAGTCGATGAGCTTTTCTTCCTGTGCGACTTTCTGGATGAGTTCGGTGGCCAGCTCGCCCGGCAGTTTGCCGTACTTGCCGAGCACGCATTCGCGCGTTTCCTTGGTGATGATTTTGTAGCGTTCGCCGGTCAGCACGTTCAACGTGGCCTGCGAGCCGACGATCTGGCTGGTCGGCGTGACCAGCGGGGGGTAACCCAGATCCTTGCGCACACGCGGCACTTCTTTCAACACTTCGTCCAGCTTGTCGAGCGCGTTCTGCTCGCGGAGCTGGTTTTCCATGTTGGAGATCATGCCGCCGGGGATCTGGCTTTGCAGGATCTTGATGTCCACGCCGACGAAATTGCTTTCGAACTGGGTGTAGTGTTTGCGTACTTCCTTGAAGTAGTCGGAGATTTCTTCGAGCACCTCCAGGTCCAGCCCGCTGTCGCGCGGCGTGCCCTGGGTGGCGGCGACGATGCACTCCGTCGCGTAGTGCGAGGTGCCCATGGACAGGCTGGAGATGGCCGTGTCCACCATGTCCACGCCGGCATTGATGGCGGCCTGCATGTTCATGCCGGCCAGGCCCGTGGTGGCGTGGGTGTGCAGGTGGATGGGAAGCGGGATTTCCCTTTTCAGCTCGGAGATGAGCGGGCCCATCACCTGCGGCGTCAGCAGACCCGCCATGTCCTTGATGCACAGGATGTCGCACCCCATGTCCACAATCCGCTTGGCCATGTCTTTGTAAAGAGGAATGTTGTGGACCGGGCTCACCGTATAACTGATGCAGCCTTCGACCGTGCCACCGGCCTTTTTCGCAGTCTTGACGGCCACCTCGATATTCCTGAGGTCGTTCAGGGCGTCAAAAATCCGAAAAATGTCGATGCCAACGTCTGCCGATTTCTGCACGAACCGCTCGACGATGTCGTCGGCGTAATGCCGGTAACCGACACAGTTCTGGCCCCGCAGTAGCATCTGGAACGGGGTCTTCGGCATTTTTTTCTTGAGCGCGCGGACGCGTTCCCACGGGTCTTCATTGAGGAACCGGATACAACTGTCGAACGTGGCTCCGCCCCACATCTCCAGTGAGAAAAAGCCCACTGAATCAAGCTTTTCCGCGATGGGGAGCATGTCCGCGGTTTTCATGCGGGTGGCGAGCAGAGACTGATGCGCATCCCGCAGGACGACCTCGGTGATTTTAAGAGGATTGGTGTTGGTATTCATCCCACAGAAATCCTTCGAAAGGTTGTGTTGGGTAATGGGTCCGGGGCGGCACGCCCCGGTTCTCCGGTTGGGGGCACAGATCGACCTCGCCTCATAAACTCTTATGGAATCAAGGAATGAAAGAGGATGCCCCCAGGATTTGGACAGGAGAATACTAAGGGATTAACCTGCCAAAATCAATTCAATTTTATGCCTATTTACGCCATGTCATAGGCAGGAACAGCAGTATAACCGAAAACATTTCAAGGCGTCCCAACAGCATATTGGCAATGAGCACCCATTTGCCCGCCAGCGGAATGTGGGCGTAATTGCCGCTGGGCCCCACTTCCGCCAGGCCCGGACCGGAGACCGAAAGTGTGGCGAAGGTGGCGGAACCGGCGGTCTCCGGCTCGACGCCCAGGAACATCATGAGGAGGAAGCTGAGGGAAGCGAACGTTGCGAACAGCGTGGTCAAGGCCACCGCATTCAGCAGGTGGTCGGCGCCAACGGGCTTGCCGCCGACGTGCACGTGGATCACGGCCCTGGGGTGGATCAGACGCGCCAGTTCCCTATGTATGATTTTGAACAGGATGATGAGGCGGATGGATTTGATGCCGCCGCTGGTCGATCCCGAGCAACCGCCCACCATCATCAGCACCACCAGCAGAAACTTCAGGGGCACCGGCCACAGATTGTAATCCACGGTGGTGAACCCGGTGGTGGTGTTGATGGAGAGCACGGTGAACAGGGACTGCTCCAGCAGGACCAGCAGAGGCACGCCGGTGGTGTGGTCCCACAACCACAGGGTGGACAGCCCGACACAGAACGCCAGGGTGGAAGTGTAAACGCGCAGTTCGGGGTTTTTCAGCACGCTTCGGACTTCGCCGTGGAACAGGTGGTAATGCAGGGTGAAGTTCATTCCCGACAGGAACATGAACAGAACGACAACGCCGTGCAGGTACCAGCTTTCAAAATGTGCCAGGTTTTCGTTGTAGGGTGAAAATCCACCGGTGGAGACGGTGGAAAAACTGTGGCACACCGCGTCGAACAGGCTCATGCCGCCCATATAAAGGAAAAGGGTCTCGGCCACGGTGAGGATGACGTAGGTTTTCCACAAAATCTTGGCCGTCTCCGCCAGCCGGGGCTGGATGCGCTCGACGGTGGTGCCGCCGGGCACCTCGGCTTTGAACAGGTGAAAGCTGCCGATGCCCAACTCTGGAAACACGGCCAGGATCAACATGATGATGCCCATGCCGCCCAGCCACTGCGTCAGGTTGCGCCAGAACAACAGAGAGTGGGACAGGTTCGACAGGTCGGAGAAAATGGTGGCGCCGGTGGTGGTGAAGCCGCTCATGCTTTCAAAAAAAGCGTCGGTGAAGCTGTCGCACACGCCGGTGAGATAAAACGGGAGCGCCCCGAACAGCGGGATCAGGATCCAGGACAGGGCGACGATGACGAATCCCTCCCGTCCCCGGAACGATTCGAAGCCGATCGGCAGGTATTTTTTGAGAAGGTACCCGCCGGCTCCCGAAAGCATGGCGGTGATAAGGAAGCCCGCTGTGGACGACAGGTCTCCGGCAAGGGGGCTCTCCTGGTAATACAAGGCAAGTCCTGCGGGGAAAACCAAAACAACAGCCAGCATCAACAACAGGTGGCCCTGAACGTTGAGGATGGCTTTGAGGTTCATCGCGGTGCCTTTCTCGAAATCATTTTTTCCAGGTCATGGGCATGAAAAGAAGCAGGATGCCATAAATTTCCAGGCGGCCCATGAGCATCATCAGGCTCAAAATCCACTTTCCGGCGTCGGGAATGGAGGCATAATCGCCCGCCGGGCCGACGGTGCCCAGTCCGGGGCCGATATTGAACAGGCAGGCAATGGTGCCGGTCAGGCCGGAGGCGGTGTCCACCCCCATGATCGACAGTAGAAGATAGCTCAGCCCGGACAATCCGAAAAACAGCCCCCCCAGGGACAGCACGTTGGTGACCTGGTCGCTGTCCAGCGCCCTCTGCCCGACCTTGATGCTGATGACGGCGCGCGGATGCACGAGTTTTTGCAGTTCCCGGTAAATCACTTTGAGAATAATGAGGACGCGTATGGCCTTGAACGAGCCGCTGGTGGACCCGGAGCAGGCGCCCATCATCATGAGTCCCACCAACAGCACCTGCAAATAATCCGGCCACTGGGTGAAGTCGTCGGTGGCGTAGCCGGTGGTGGTGTTGATGGAGACTACGTTGAAGGCGGCGCGGCGCAGGGCATGGCCCACCCCGTTTTCGGGCGTCTGCGCCCACAGCCCTACGGTGGCCGCGGCCACGCTCAATAGAACGACGGTGGTGTAGAAGCGGAGTTCCGGGTTGGTGGCCACCACGTCCCAGTTGCGGTGCACCATGTGGTAGTGCAGGGCGAAGTTGACGCCTCCCAGAAACATGAAGGTGACGATGACGGTTTCAAAATACAGGTTGTCAAAATGGCCGACACTGGCCTGGTGCGGCGAGAACCCCCCGGTCGCCACGGTCGAAAACGTGTGGCACACGGCATCGAACCAGCCCATGCCGCCGCCGACCAGAAGCGCGATTTCCACAACCGTCAGCACGAGGTAGGTGGTCCACAGCAGTTTCGCGGTTTCGGCCAGGCGCGGTTGCATGCGTTCCACCGTGGCGCCGCCTGGAATTTCCGCCTTGAACAGTTGGAAACTGCCGATGCCAAGGGCCGGGAAGATGGCGAGCGACAGCATGATGATACCCATGCCGCCCATCCACTGCATCAGGTTTCGCCAGAACAGGATGCCGTGTGGCAGGGCGTCGATGTTGGTCAGTATCGACGCTCCAGTGGTGGTGAAGCCGCTCATGGTCTCGAAAAACGCATCCACGAACCGCGGGCACACGCCCGTCAGGTAAAAGGGCAGGCACGACACGAGAGTGAGCGACACCCACGAGACGCCGACAATGGCGAAGCCCTCGCGCTCGCGCAGTTTTTCGATGCCGGAAGGCAAGTGCCTCCACAATATGTAGCCGCCGACGAAGGACAGGACCGAGGCGATCAGAAACGCGGTATGTGGCGGCATGCCGCCGCCCATTCCCGGCTCCATATAATAGAGAGAAACCAGCAGGGGAACGATCAGGATGGCGCCCAGCAGGATGAGGAGGACACCGACGACATTGAAGATGGCCTGAAGATTCATCAGGAAAACAAACCTGTTTTCTGACTGAAGATTTTTCCCACCTTTTCCAGACAGTGCGGCAGGGTGGTGAGGATCACTGTATCTTCCGCTTCGAGCTCCGTCGCACCCGCAGGGACGATCATTTCTCCCTTGCGGACGATGGCGCCGATGATGGCCTCCGTCGGCATGCGGAGCTGGTTGATGCGTTTGCCGACGGCGCTGGATTTGGGATGCACCACGATCTCCAGCACTTCCGCTTCACCTTCCGCCAGCTTGTGCACGTTCAGCACCTCGCCCTTGCGCAGGTGCTTGAGAATGGCGGAGACGGTGATGAGGCGCGGGTTGATGCTGATGTCCATGCCGATGGAATCGAGAATCGGCAGATAATCGGGGTCGCTGGTGAGGACGGCGGCACGCTTCGCTCCGTGCTTTTTTGCCAGGAGGGCGGAAAGGATGTTCATCTCGTCGTTGTCCGACAGCGCCAGGAACAGGTCCGCGTCTTTCATGTTGATGTCGTTGAACAGGTCCGGGTCGGTGCCGTTGCCGTGCAGGATGACGGTGTTTTCCAGTGACTCGGCGGCGGTGGTGGCCTGGTCGTGGTTGGGTTCGATGATCGACACGTCCTGAATGAACTTGTGCAGCTCCTGTGCCAGATTGATGGAGATGGGGTTGGCGCCGAACATGATGACCTTGTGGATTTCATCCACCTTCTTGTTGAACATGGGGAGCGCCAGCGGCAGGAACTCGTTGTCGATCACGATGTACGCCTTGTCTTTCGGCTGGATGGTGTCTTCGAACTTGGGCACGCGCAGGTGGCCGTCGCGCACCAGCGCCACGACCATGAACGAGTTCATCTCCGACACACTGCGGATTTCCTTGATGGTTTTGCCGACGAGGGGCGCTTCTTCCGACACTTCGAATCCGCGGAGCAGAATGTGGCCGCCGGCGAATTCGGCGACGTTGATGGAGCTCGGCGTTTTGATGATCTTGAGCAGGGAATCGACCACGATCTCGCCGGGGTTGATGGCGTAATCGACGAACAGCTCCTGCGGGCTGAATACCTTGCTCGCGCCGGTGAGCTCCACGTTGCGCAGGCGGGCGAAGCGTTTGGGGATGCCAAACTTCTGCCCGAGGAAGCACACCATGAGGTTGATCTCATCCTTGTCGGTGACGGAGATCACCATGTCCGCGCCGCGGATCTGCGCTTTCAACAGGGTGCTGGGGATACAGCCGTTGCCGTGGACGGCGAGGACGTCGAGCTTCTCGGAGATGGTTTTGATGCGCTCGGCGTTTTCGTCGATGATGGAGATGTCGTGTCCCTCGTGGGACAACTCCTGGGCGAGGTTGAAACCAACGATGCCGGCGCCAACGATCAGAATTTTCATGGACGGTGGTCGTTCAAGCGGGCCGGGCCAAAATACCGCCCGTCCGACTAACGGATCTTGTTGAGGTATTCCAGAAAATCGGACTTCTCGTCCATCAATACCGTGGTGTCCGTTTTCAGGGAATTTTTGTAAGCTTCCATGGAGCGCATGAACGCGTAAAAATCCGGGTCCTTGCTGTACGCCTCGGCGTAAATGCGGATCGATTCCTTTTCGCCTTCACCCCGGATTTTCTGTTCCTTCTCATAAGCTTCCGCCATCAGGATGGTTTTTTCCTTGTCGGTTTCGGCGCGGATCTTGGTGGCTTCCTCCTTGCCTTCCGACCGGTATTCCTTGGCGATGCGCTCGCGCTCGGTGCGCATGCGGTTGAAGATGGAGTTGGCGATTTCCGGCGGCAGGTCGGCGCGTTTGATGCGCACGTCGGTCACCTGGATGCCGTAGTCCGCGGCTTTCTTGTCCACTTCATGCGTGACCTTCTTCATGATCTGCTCGCGGGTGTTGACGATGGCGTCCACCAGATCGTGCGTACCCAGTTCGACCCGCAGTTCGGACTTGATGAGGTCGTCCAGCCGCGAAGCGCCGCCCTGTTCCGTGCGCACCGATTGCAGGAACTTCAGCGGATCAATGATGCGCCACATGGAATAGTTGTCGATCAACAGGGTTTTCTTGTCCTTGGTGATGACTTCGTAGGCTTCATCGTCGTTGACCAGCAGTTGCTTGGAAAAATACTTCACTGACTGGATGACGGGAATTTTGAAATACAGCCCGGGCTCGGTGATGGTCTTTTTGTATTCCTGGAGCTGAAGCACCACGGCGTTCTCCGTCATCTTGACGGTGAACATGGAGTTGTAGAGCACGATGAGCAGGACAACGAGCCCAATGACACTGACCTGTTTCATAATCGATCGATTCCGGTTTCGGTGAACGGCTCGGGAATCATTTCCGGCCGTTCATGTTCATGGTTTCCTGAAAGTTTTTGCCGAGCGGAAGGATCGGCAGAACACTGCCGGGTTTCCCACCAATGACGAACTTGTTCATGTTGGGGAAGATTTCTTCCATGGTTTCCAGGTAAATGCGCCGCCGGGTGATTTCCGGCGCTTTTTTGTATTCTTCAAACTGGGACAGGAACCGGGAGGCGTCACCGCGGGATTTCTTGACGACCTGTTCGCGGTAGGCCTCGGCGTTGCGGACGATCTGCGCCGCCTGGCCGCGCGCTTCCGGGATGACCGCGTTGCGGTATCCCTGCGCTTCGTTGATCATGCGTTCCTTGTCCTCACGGGCGCTGACGACGTCCTTGAATGCGCTTTCCACCTGCTTCGGCGGACTGACGTCCTGCAACTGCACGTTGATGATGTGGATGCCCGCTTGATATCCATCGAGCAAGGCCTGCATCTGCTCCTTGACCAGAATCTGGATCTCCGCCTTGCCGACGGTCAGCGCCTCGTCGATCATCTTGTTGCCGATGATGCCGCGGATGACGGTCTCCGCCGCGTCGCGCACCACCTGCCCCTGATCGCGCACCACGAACAGGAAGTTCTTGGAGTCCGAAATGTTGTATTGAACGACCAGGTCGATGTCGATGATGTTCTGGTCGCCGGTCACCATCAGCGATTCAGGCGGAAAGTCGCGCACCTGCCCCGCATTATTGAGGCGGAAACCGATCTCGGTGCGGCGCACCTGCCGTACTTTCGGGGTGTATACGTGCTCAATGGGCGACGGAAATTTGAAGTGCGGGCCGGGCAGGGTGGTGCGGTCGTACCGGCCGAAGCGGGTGACCACGCCTTCCTCATCCTGTTCCACGAAATAGAAAACGCTGGGCAGAATCCACAAAGCCAGCAAAACGAGAATGGCCGCCAGCACGGTGCCGGGCTTGAACGGCGGCATTTTGAACTGGGGCATCTGCATTTGCGGTCCCGGACCGCCGGGACCACCCTCGCCGCCGCCCGAGGAGCGTTGCCGCTGGCGTTCCTGCGGCGGGCCCTGGTCGTGAAGGTCATCCCATGACATGTTGTGATTCGACATAATTCACTTGGGTAACGGGCGCCGCGCACGACCCCGGTATTGAACGATTACCGAACTGGCTTCAGTGTAGCCCAGCGATCAGTGTTTTGAAAGTTTTTCAATGTCTTCGAGAACTTTTTCCGCCTCGGACTCACTCAAACCCATGAGCTGGTGCCCGAGGAAATAGGAATAGTCGATGAGGGTTTCCCCGTCCATGAACCCTTCTTCCGCATTGGGATCGTAGAGGTATTCGTAAATGGGGTTTTCAGCGGAGGTATAAAACAACTCCAGGTCCTGATGATTGATCTCGTAACCGAGAAGAATGCGGATCGAGGCTTCGTCCATGTTGAACTCGTCGCCGGCTTCTTTGGCCGCGTCCAGTCTGGTCTTTCCGGAGGCCACCTGTTTTTCGATGAAGGCTTCAATCGCCCGGTTGCGGCGGCGGTTGGCGAAGTGGACGTAATTCATCTTCTGCCCGATCATGAAGTCGAGATCGAGAAAATACAGGCGGACCCAGTCGTCGAAATCGACTTTCCGGCCGCCTTCGGCGATGCCGTACTGTTCCGCCTTTTCCGGTTCTTCCACGGCCAACCGGTTGTACTTCACGAGGAAACGTTCCAGCGCGTCATACACCACCCCGCAATAAAACGGGTTCATCTGGTACCAGTTGTTGGTGCTGTTGTGCGCGTTCACCAGTTTGCGCAGCATGATCATGAGCGTTTCCTGGTCGGCATAACGGTGAGAGACGGGAAAGTTTTTCTTAAGATATTCTTCGGATTTGGAGGTCTCTCCCCATCCTTCCTGAATGATCTGTTGCAGGCCGGATTTGGCCTGGTCCAGAGCGTGGAAAATCAGCCGCTCGTGATTGAGCGAGCGCTGGTAGTCCATGTACTCCTTCAACTTGGAGTTGTTGGCTTCTTCCGGGTGACCCGGGTCCGTTTTGGTGATGTCTTTCGCGAACGCTAACATGGCATCTCACTCATTTTTGATGGCCCCATTGTGACCAAAAAGGATTTTGATTTCAAGATTTATCGGGTTGCCGCCGGAGCCCCCCGATGCCGGATGGTAAAAATGTGTGATTTTACTTCTACAATGAAATGAATTGCGTTTACAATTAAAGAGAGTGTTGCATAACAAGGGTTTTACCTGTTTTTGGGAGGGGGGGACGTGGCATTCTTGAAAACCTGGTTCAAAACATTGACGGTGGCCGCTCTGGTGGCGGCCTTCCTGCACAGCGGTCCCGCATTTGCCGAGAGTGCGTCCAGCGGCAAGGTCACCGAGCCGGAAGTGCAGTCTGGTGAAACGGAGAAAACCCCTGCCAACACCAACGTCCTGAAAGAAGCGTTCAAAAAACTGGTGGGTACGGACGAGCACAAGGAAGACGGGGAAGAAAACGCGCCGGGAAAAACGCCTCATCACAACAAAAAAGCGGAAACCAAAACCGAGCCGGAGACGGGTGAACCCGAGAAAAAAGAATCCACCAACATCCTGAAGGAAACCTTCAAGAAGCTTGTCGGCAAGGAGGATGCCTCCAAGGAAACGGACAAGGCGGAAACCGATAAAACTCCGGAGACCAAGCAGGCGGAAACCAAACCGGAAGGCGAACCCGCGGATGCGGATGAGGAAAAACCCAAGGAAGGCATCATCAAAAAGGCTCTCAAAACGCTGATCGAGGACAAGGAGAAAACCGACGCGGCCAAGGAAGAAACCGCCACGTTGAAAGAGGCCGCCGAACAAAAGAAAGCCGAGGCGGAAGCCAAGGTGGAATCCTCCGAAGACAAGACCAAGGCCAGCGCTCAGAAATTCATTTCCAACACCATCGATAAAATTGTCGAGACGGTGAAGGGCGACGATCAAAAGAAAGAAGAGGAAGACCAGCCGCAGCAGGCCAAGGTGGAAACGAAACCCAAAACCGGTGACGCTCCCAAGGATGAAACCACCGCCGAAGTGAAAGAAGAAGAAAAGGCAGAAGGCCACAAGTCCAACAATCCGCTGAAAGAAGCATTCAAAAAACTGGTCGGCACAGACGACGAGAAAAAGGTGGAAGGCAAAGCGGCTCCTGAATAACCGCAACGGGCGCGTCGTCCCGTCTGCCTGTTTCCCCATCCCGGCCCATCACCCGGTTCCCTCCCATGACACGCGTTCATATGAAATTCATTCTGGTGTTTGTGGCCCTGTTTTGGGTTGCGGCCCCGCTCCACGCCGGTGGCGGTGAAGACAAAAAGGAAGAGCCGGGCAAGCTGGAGCAGGCGAAGGAAAAGGTGCTCGATTCGCTCAACTGGGAGGAGAACGTCGAGCGCGCTAAAAAGCAGTTTCACAAAACCAAAGACAACCTGATCGAAAAGAACAAGGAAAACGGGCTGAAGAAATCGATCAAGAACATCGAAAAGAGCATTGAGGAATCCTCCAAGAACGCGCAGAAGGTGTTCAAGAAAAACGCCGAGCGGCTGGAGGAAACGTTCGACAATCTGACCGACGGCGAATCTTCCGGCAAGAAATGAGGGGCCACACCCCTTTCCGGAATGGTTTTATGGAATGAGACGGGAGTCCAGGCGGGCTCCCGTTTTTATAATTGGGGTGACATCAGGTAGCCCGCCACGCCCTCCGTGACATCGCGCAGAAAAGCGAGATCGAGCGTCGCCAGCGTGTCCGTCGGCAGGTGGTAATGCGGGTTGCGGAAGAACGCGGTGTCGGTCACCATCACCGCCTTGTAACCGCCCTGCCAGAAGGGGGAATGATCGCTCAACTGCACTTCGGGGAAGGCCGCGCCGTTTCCCGGCACCACGAGGAATTCCACCCCCAGCCCCGGCACCGCCTGCTTCATCGATCCCGCCAGCGACACGGTCATCGCCTGCGACACCTCGTTGCCGACGACGGCGATGAAGTCGCCCCGGTCCGGGTACTTCGCCGGATCCACGTAATGCGGATAGTTCTGCGAATGCGGAGTGCGATTCACGAACCCCAGCATTTCGAGCGAGACCATCCCGGCCACCGGCACATCCTCATGCATGAGCCGTTTGCACAGGCACTCGCTACCGACGAAGGCATACTCCTCCAGCGTGAATCCCGCGAACAGGATGGACAGGGGCGGCGTGGCGTCTTTCAGGCAGGAGACGATTTCCAACAGCGCCGCCACGGCGCTGGCGTTGTCGTCCGCGCCCGGCGTGCCTTCCACCGTGTCGAAATGCGCGCCGACGATCAGCAGGCCCTTTTCCGGGTGCGCGCCCTGCAGGCGGCCGAAGACGTTGAAGTAGTCCCTGCCCTCGAAGGGCACCGGGTCGCGCCACACCTCCAGCCCGCAGGCGGAAAAATGCGATTCCACATACGCCCCCGCCGCCTCCAGAGCCTCCGGTGAGGAATAGGGGTTTCGTTCGCCCACAAGGGCTTTCAGGTGCTTTTCAAGCGAGCCGGTTTCGGCCGGGGGCATGGTCCGTTTCTCCCGTTAATATGCGGTTTTTAGAGGGTTTGAGGGCCAAAAAAGTGGTTTACATTTGACAGTGCAAGTCATACCATAATCGGCATGATCAAGGTAGAATGCTACTCCGGCTATAAGGTCAACGAACGTCCTGTGGCGTTCACCCTCGCCGACCGCGATTACCGGCGATCGTTCCAGGTGCGCGAAGTCATCGACGCCTGGCTGGGGGACGACTGCGACTATTTTAAAGTGAAAGCCGACGACGACAACATCTACCTTTTAAAATACGACCGGTACCAGGACCAGTGGGACCTGATTTTTTACCAGGATCCCCGCAGGATGGACACCATACAGTCTCCCGCACCCGGGGTCAAACCCCCGTTTCAGCTTGCGTTCGAGCGGTTCGGGAGGGACCGGTCCATTCCCATTCATTGATCGCGCAGGCCACCCGTTCACGGCGTTTTGCGTGCTGACTTTTTGCCGAGCCCGGCACCGTATCATCCTTATGCTCAGGGCACATCCCCTGCGCGCAACTTCCAATTGAATGAACCTGACCACCCCATCGTCCCACGAGTATTCCGGCCAGCGCCAGAAAATGGTCGAAGAACAGTTGATCGACCGCGGCATCCGCGATCTTGCGGTGCTGGAAGCGATGAGCCGCCTGCCTCGCCACCTGTTTGTCGAACCTTCGTTCCAGCACAAGGCCTACGGCGATCATCCGCTTCCCATCGGCGACAACCAGACCATCTCGCAACCGTACATCGTCGCCGCCATGACCGAAGCCCTGGCGCTCAAGGGCGAGGAGCGCGTGCTGGAAATCGGCACCGGCTCCGGTTACCAGACGGCCCTGCTGGCGGAACTGGCGGCGCAGGTGTTCACCGTCGAGCGCATCAAGTCGCTCGGCCGCCGCGCCAAGGAATTGCTGGACCGTTTGGGCTATACTAATATCAACTACAAGATCTTCGACGGCACGTATGGATGGCGTGATCAGGGTCCGTATGATGCTATTCTGGTAACAGCGGCGGCGCCGGACGTGCCCAAAACGCTGGTCGAACAATTGAAAGACGGCGGCCGCATGGTGCTGCCCATCGGCGACTCGGAACGGCAGGAGTTGGTCCGCGTGACCGTGAAAAACGGCGCGGTGCAGAAGACCGTACTCAGCCACTGTCTGTTCGTGCCGCTGGTCGGCAAGTACGGCTGGCCCGAAGAGGAGTGACCCCGCCGCCGGGTCTGTCCGCCGTCACGATCCACTAACCGGATGAAATTTAGCTCGAGGTGATGACCGTGTTCTCGCGAATCAAGAAGGAGGGCCAATTCGAGTTCGGCCCCGGTATCAAATCCCATTACAACTACGACTACGCCTCCCTCTCCGACACCATGAACGAAGCCTACTGCGCCATGCTCGCCCGCAAGCTGGAAGCGTGGCAGAAGGAGCACGGCAAGTTCGAAGTGGTGGTGGGCATCGAGACCGAGGGCATCCGCATCGGTTACACCCTGGCGAAGATGATGAACCTCAGGTTCTACATCATGCCGCACCGGAGGATCGAGCTGGAGCAGTTGGGCGTGCCCAAGTACCCCGCCGACACGCACTGGCTGATCGTGGACGACGTCGTGACCACCGGCAGTCAGTTCATGCGCACCGTGGATTACCTGGACATCGAGGAGACGCCGGAGACCATCACTTATGCGTGCATGATCAAGCGCAACCCGGCGAACCTGGACTTCTCCGCCGTCAGCGGCAGTCCCGACAAGGAACAGAAATGGGTCCGCACCGAACGCTTCGACTTCGTCGACAAGCGCCTCGTCGCGCTGTACAGCGAGGATTGAGGGCGGGGAAATCTGGAAGTTTGGGTTGGATTAAGGAAGATCGTAGTGGGAATTTTCACTCTCTTCGTTTTCTAAAGTTGTGAGAGAGTTTTTTTAAGTTTCCTCGTCCCGGGCCGTGGCCCGGCGCAATCGTTCAATCGCTCAAGGCATCCCTGCCTTCCAACCGTTCCAAACCGTTTTTGGCGAGGGTGGCGTAGGGTTCTTCCGTGCTGGTGGCGGCTTTACGATACCAGTACAGCGCGCGTACGGGATCGCGCTTTATCCCGATGCCGGTCTCGCGCATCAGGCCCAGCTGAGCCTGCGCCTTGGGGTCGCCCTGCTCGGCGCCCCTCGTCAACCACTTCACCGACTCCTCAAAATCCCGCGGGATGCCGAAGCCCGTCATGTACAGGATGCCGAGATTGGTCTGCGCGCGGACGTGTCCCTGCTCGGCGGCCTTCCGCGTCCATTGCAACGCCGCATTGTAGTCCTGCCGCACACCCTGCCCGGCGGCGTACATGACGCCCAACTGCGTCTGCGCCTCGATATGACCCGCCTCCGCCGCCTTGCGGTACCACTCGAACGCTTCCTTGAAATTGGATTTTTGATACGCCGCCTCGCCTTTGTGGTGCCAGCCGGATTGCACCCGCTGGCTGGTGCAGGCGGAAAAGGCACCGAAGGCAATGAAGGCCGTCAGCATGAGGGTGGTGAAAGTCGTTGCAGTGTCGCGGTGAGGCATGAGGCTTCTTCCTGTTAGAAAAGTACGTGGAGATTTGAGAACGCTTTTTTGAGGACAACGCCGGGCGGGCATCGCCTGCCCGCAGACGCGTTGCATCGTCCACCATTTTAGCGGCTTTTGGGATTGGAAGTTTCCTGTAATTTCCCGTGTGGAAGGTCCCGGTAAAGAACGAAAAGGCGTGCCGGCGGAGCCATTGGACTTCGTTGACAAACGCCTTGTTGTGTTGCGTTGCGGCGATTGAGCCCACACCGCGCTAGACAAATATTGCATCACTCCTTACATTGGAGGTATGGATCTCCGATACACATTGCGCCTTGGGTTCGTGCTTTCCGCCACGCTTTTGTTGAGCGCCTGCGGCGGCAAGCTGTTTCAGATTCCTTATAACACCGAGCCGGAAGAGCCGGAACCGACGGCCATCAAGGTCGGGCTGGAGCTGGGCGGCGCCAACAAGTTTTTCAAGAAGTGGCTGGATGTTGAGCAGATCGACATCTCCGGCATGGCGCGGCTGGAGAACGGTGACTTCTTCCTCATTCACGATTCCAAGGACACCAACGAAGAACATTTCCGCCCGCGCCTCGGGGTGCTGTCCATCGATCCCATCCTGCGCGTCTCCACGTACCGGGAACTCCGCCTGCGTGATCGGGACTGGGAGAAACTCGGCGGCCTGTCGAACGATCTGGAAGCGGTGTGCCGGCTGCCGCTGGTCCGGAACGAGTTTCTTTTGCTGGAGAGTTCCTATTACCAGGGCCGATACGGGCGTATTTTTCACATCCGCCTGAAACAGCACGGCAAGACGTGGAAAGCGAAACTGCTGGGTTCCGTGGCCCTGCCGAAGCCGAGGCACGACGAGTCGCCTTACAATTTCGAGGGCATGGCCTGCATTCAGGGGGCGCGCAACAATGTCGAGGTGGTGCTGGGCGACCGGGGTGAGGGCAAGCTCCGGAGCCGCCTGTTCTGGAACACGCTCGATCTGAAAAAGCACCGCTTCCTGCGCGGCGACCGCTTCAAGGTGCTGGAGTACGGCATCCGCGCTCCGGTGTGGGAGACGCTGGGCGAAAAAAACGTGCGTCACATCTCCGACCTGTACATCGACAAACTGGGCCGCATGTGGATCGCCTCTTCGTATGAGGGAGGGGACGGCGATTTCGGTCCGTTCGCCTCGGTGGTGTACATGGCGGGGTATGCGTCGCCGGGCCACATCCTGCCCGTGGACTGGAATCCCGATCCCGTCTTTCAGGTGAAGATCGGCGGCATCAAGATCGAGGCGCTGGGCGATCCCATTTCCCCCGATTGTCTGCTGAGCGTCGGCACCGACGATGAAGGCTTCGGCGGCCAGTTCGGTGAGGTGTTTTGCAAGGACCCCGACGTGAAGGTGTACAACGAGACCCTGCCCACCAACTGACGGCGTTTCGCCGCAGAATCCGTTTTTATTTCCCGATTATTTTTTGCGAAGCAGGTACACGATTTTGCCGTGCTGGTTGTAGTGTCCGGCGGCCACGCCTGCGGCCTCTCCCACACCGAAGTACAGGTCGGCGCGGCCGGGCCCTTTGATGGCGCTTCCCGTATCCTGATCCAGCACGAAGCGGGAGAACGCCTGCCAGCCGACGATGCGGTGGTTTTCATCGAGCACCGGTTTGGTGGCGGAGATGAATGCCAGCCCGCCGCCGGGATACAGGCTCTTGTCCGTGGCCAGCGCGCGCCCCGGCACCAGCTCGACCCCCGCCGATCCCGTCGGGCCCTGGTCCGCCAGTTCAAAGAAAATGTAACGGCTGTTCTGGAACAGGTAGCGCGGAATGTGGTGCGGGTTGCGCCGGAAGTAAGCCTTGATGCCCTGCATGCTTCCTTCGCCTTCGGTGATGACGCCGTCCCGGATCATCTGCCGGCCGACGCTCTTGTATGGAAGCTCGTTGGAGCCGTTGAAGCGCACCGCCTGCACCGAGCCATCGGTGAACCGGAGGTAACCCGATCCCTGGATGTGCAGGAAGTAGCGGTCGAGTTCGTCCTTCAACCACGCGACCTCCAGGTTGCGGTCCTGCAGGACGAAGTTGCCGTCGATTTCCTTGCGCGTGAGCAGAAGGTTGCGGGTGAGACTGCTCAGATGGTAGCCGTAGTCGCGGTTGTTTTCCGGTTCGCTCCAGGTGACGCGCCGGGTGGGCACGTGTGTGGGTTTGCGGTAAAGCGGGTAGGAGTATCCGTGCGCCGGGTGGCGGCTGGCGTCGAGGATCGGCGTGTAGTACCCGGTGAACTGCATGCGCTTCTGGCCGCGATTTCCCTTGCCCGCTTCGATGATCTCGAATTGTTCTTCCACCGCGCGGCTGAACTCTTCCGGCGACAGCCCGCTGACCAGCAGGCGGCGGAACGCGGTGAGCGTTTCTTTGAGGTCGCGTTTCGTCACCGTGCGCGATCCCAGCCGCAGGCGTTCATCGAGGTTGGCGTGGCGGAAGGCGTTCAACTGCCGGTCGATGGCCTGCAGTAACGTGCCGCGGCTCATGTCGTCGTGAAAGCGCGGTGCGTCCGCCGTGTCGTTCTCATCCCATTGGTCGGAATCTGAGGTCTTCACGTTCGGCGGCGGCGCGAAGGTTTTGTCGGTGAACACGCGGATTTTTTCCGGGCCGGGCGCGCTGTCCACCAGCGGCTCGGTGTTCACCAGCGGTTCCGCTTCATCCAGCGTGTCCGCTTCGTAGTGAACTGCATAGGGCAGGGCATCCACGGATTGTTTCTGCGACTCCTCGATTTGGTGGAGCGAGTACGTTGTCTGATCCGGTTTGGTGGGCGGCAGAACGGAAGAAGACACCGGCGGCTGGGAGTGGGGCGAAGTCTGGTAGCCCAGCGACGCGGAATCGCTTTCCATATAAGGAGAGGGTGTGGCGCACGAACTGAAAAACAAAAAGAAGAACATCGCAAACGCGCCCGGCGGCACCGGCAGTCCGCGGCTGGTATTCTCCCGTTCTGGAATCGCCCCTCTTTGCATCCACCCTCCTCAAAGCAGATGTTTGAAAACGGTCATCTTCGCGCCATCTCGGCGATGGCTTCATTGGCCAACTGATCGGCACGTTCGTTTTCCGGATGGCCCGCGTGGCCGCGCACCCATTTCCAGGTGATCTTGTGGGTGGCGTCGAGACGCCGCAACTCCTGCCACAGTTCCTTGTTTTTCACCGGCTTTTTGGTGCTGGTGGTCCAGTTGCGCCGCACCCAGTTGGACATCCATTCCGTCATGCCCTTGACCAGGTATTCCGAGTCCGTATAGAGCTCGACCTCGCTCGGTTCCTTGAGTTTTTTGAGGGCCTCGATGGCGGCGGTCATTTCCATGATGTTGTTAGTGGTGCTGGGATTGGCACCTTTGAATTCCTGCTTTTTCCCATTATGGAAGATGAGCCCGCCGAAGCCGCCGGGACCGGGATTGCCCTTGCAGGCGCCGTCTGTATAAATCAAAAATTTCTGCATATCTGCCCTTACCGTCGCCTGTCTATAATGTATTGATTTTAAAAACAAAAACGGGAGAATGATAGCATATTTTGATGAGCGCGGAAAATAATTGAAAACTTTTTGCCCGGCAAGGGCTCTCAAAAGGTAGGGTGTTTTGATGACATGGGGAGAGCGTCATGACGACCGACCTGGGAGATGACCTGAAAACCACGCTTCAGTGTTCCGACGCCGTGCAGATCTGCCTGGCCATGGAACGCGAAGGCATCACTTATTATGAACGGACGGCGCGGCAGGCGACCGACCCGAGGGTGCGCCAGGTGCTGGAACATCTGGCCGGTCAGGAGAAGGATCACGCCCGTGTCCTGCAGGAGAAATCGCGCTTCCTGCAACCTGCCGTATCCCGCCGTTCACCGGAAAAGCCCGAAGTCCAGCAATTCATTCGCGAGCAGATACTGGGCAAGGTGTTTCCCGAAAGCAGTAGAGAACAGGCGCCTGCGTGGACCGATGCCCAGGCGCTGGAGGTCGGCATCCAGTCCGAGAAGAACTCGATCGAGATTCTAGAACGGTTGATCCGGCAGGTAACCAAAATCGACGTGCGCACGGTGTTCCTGCATCTGGTAGTGGAAGAGAAGAGGCACCTGGAGCAGTTGCAGGCGCTGAAAGCGGAACTCCCGTGAATCCAACCCTTCTTGGGGAAAAGGCAAAAAATAGATCCATGCCTTCCCGCTGATCCACCATAATGATGCAGGGTGGGATGCAGGAATGATGTTTGTAGTGGGTTTGTAAAGAAATATCCTTGCAGATGGATCGCACTCCAGCCCTCCAGATACCCCGCTCCTTATGCTATAAAACTCTGATTTTGCACTTATTTTCCGCTTTTCGGGTGTTGGGCCGCTGGCAGAACCGGAAAAGTACGCCATTTGGCTCTGTTGGGAGGTGGAAAATTGCTGTTTGCGGGCCAGTTTTTTTCCAGATTTTTATTGGCAGAAGGCGGATTCGGGATACAATCAACCCGAAGTATTTAAAAGGGAAAAGGTTTGACAACCTCTTTCGATGTAGTTTATAGTTGAAACTCCTGAAAGAATAGAGTTTATATAACCCTTTAAAATAAAAGGATTACACGGATGGAACAGTATCAGGTGTTGCCTGGTCCTGAGGCGTTTTTGCCTCCCGCCGCGGCAAGCAGAGGCATTGTTTTGCCGGACCCGGGGCAGGCGCACATTGAGGGCCGAATTGTTGATGAAGACGAAGCCGTCGAGTACGCGGCTCGAAAAATATTGGGTGCTAAAGTGCCGACGATTTTTCCTGGCCCCCTGGTGTTGTGGAAATGGAATGAGAAGGCCGCGAAAAAAGCCAAGGCGCTTCGCAGGCTGGCTGATGCGGCTCCGATGCGATTGATCCCGATGGCGGACTACCGCCCCAAGTATCCCAAGATTGACCCGGAGATCGAGATCAATCCGAACCATCCGAACCTGACGATCTGGCACAACCGGATCGATGTCTGCATTTTCGTTGGCGTGCATTGCCATCAGGCGAATCTGGCTCTCAAGATCATTCGCGGGGGTACGGATTGTTACACCATCGCTTACTGCGCCCAGGCGGGTCACGAAGATGCGTGTCTGTCGTTGCGGGATATCGGCGTGGACACGATTAACAACCTCACGGATACCATTGAGAGGTTGAAGAAAGAAGGCGTGAAAAGTCAGGCCGAGCCCTTCACGCAGTTTAGGACGAGTATTAAGGGCCGCATCGAAAACGGCTCCTTATAAATATATTATTTTGCAAATCCGCTTTAAAAAAAAGCGCTCTTTTTCAAAAAATGAGGGAGTGATTTTATGAATAAAAAGGTTGAAAGCCAAGGCAAAAGAATTCTTTTGTCGGAAACAGTAGAGCTTGGTCATAAGAATAAGAAGGGCCAGGTTCTCACCGATCCCAACGAAATGTTCTTTACGGCGGAGCGCACCCCGTCTTTTCTGACCGGTTCTGAGGTTATCCGTGAAGCCATCAAACGGTCCAGTCTGGATATTTCCGTGGCTTACCCGATCACCCCTCAGAGTGAGGCGGCCGCGCTGATCGGCGAATTGTACGCCGAGGGCTATCTCGGAGATTATTTCCGCGGGGAGAGTGAGTTCGCGGTTATGGGCCAATGCGCCGGCGCCGCCTTTGGCGGGGCGCGGGTATTCACCACCACCGCCGGTCCGGGCACCATGCGGGCGATGGAGAACTTCCCCATGTGGGCGGGTTCGCGTCTGCCCATCCAGGTCTGCGTGACCTGCCGCGGCATCAACTCGCCGCTCAGCATTCAGCCCGACACGCTGGAAATCTATTACCTGCTGGAAACCGGCATGCTGGTCTGGCACGCCGAGACGGCGCAGGACCTGTATGACTGGATTCTGGGCGGCTTCCTGGTCGCCGAACAGCCGGACGTGCATGTGCCTCTGGCGCTGTGCTGTGACGGCTTCTTCGTCACCCACACCAAAGACACCGTCATGTTGCAGTCCGAAGACATGTGTCTGCCGAAATACGATCCGTACCGCTCCCCGGTCACCTGCATGGACATGGAAGTGCCGCCGGTGCGCATGATGCGCGATCCGTTTGTTATGAAATCGAATTACATCAGTTACATGACCCACGCTTCCTGGCAGTTGGAAATCCACGCCGCCGTGGAACGGTCCCGCAAGCACACCAAGGCGCTGATGGGCGGTTCGCTGATCGAAACCGAAAACCTCGATCGCGAAATCCTGATCGTCTCCTCCGGCACGGCGGTTTCGCAGGGCCGCGAGGCCATCCGCCTGCTCGAAGAAGAGCACGGCATCAAGGTGGGCCTGGTCAAGATCAAAACCCTGCGGCCGTTCCCGCACGAAGAGATCCGCGAAGCCACGGCGAATGCCAAGCACATCATCGTGCCGGAATTCAACGTGGTCGGTTGGCTGGCGCGTGAGATCAAAGCCACGGTCCCGAACAACGAACGGGTTTATGCCGGTCCGCACGTTGCAGGCGGCATGACGATGCCTTCCGAGGTCATCGTTGAAGAGATCATGAAGCATCTCGGTCTCAAAACCAATTCCTTGTCCTCCCGGGGTAGCTAGCCGGTAGCGTGTTCAAGGGAACTTTTTAAAATTTTTAAATACATTTTTTACATATATATGAGGTGAATCATTTATGAGTAAAGAACGAATCCAGTTGAGTGAAGACTTGGCTGACATCATGCCGCAGGAGTATCACGACATGGTGCAGAACGCCACATACGGCAATAGCCACCGCGGCTGGAAGGACATCGGGACCAGCAAGGAACTGATCGAAGAGCATTCCCTGTGCGCGGGTTGCCCGGAATCCATCGCTTTCCGGTTCATTCTGTCCAGCATCCCGAACCCGGAAGATTCGGTGTTCGTCGGTTCCACCGGTTGCACCAGCCTGGTGTTCCCGCATATCGCGGTGCACAACATCCACTCCCTGTTCGGCAACCAGAACGCCGTGGCCTCCGGCCTGCAACGCGCTCTCAAGGTTCGTTACCCGGACCGGATCAAGGACGTTATCGTTCTGGCGGGTGACGGCGCGACCGTTGACATTGGTCTCGACATGACCATGCAGTCCTGGTTCCGTCAGGAAAAATTCACCACCATCTGCTTTGACAACGAACTGTACGCCAATACCGGCGGACAGGAAAGCGGTCTCATGCAGAAAGGTTTCGTTGCCAAGATGGCTCCGGTCGGCAAGGGATTTGAAAAAGTCCGCCTGCCGGAAATCGCATTCGAAGCCGGTTGTCATTACGTCGCCTGCCTGACGGTTTCCAAGCCGAACCGGGTAGAGAAAGCGATCCGCAATGCCATTCACGTTTCCCGTGAATTCGGTCCGACCTACGTTCAGCTTTATACGCCGTGTATCCTGGAGATCGGCAAGCAGAGCATGGAGGGTCTGGACGAGATGAAGGATGCGGAGTCCATTGGCGGTCGTTTTGTGATGAAGGAGTTCATGACGGATGAGGTCAAGGCCTATCTGAAGGAACTGGACGCCAAGGAAAAAGAAGAAAAGAAAGCCGCCAAGGCCCAAGCCGCCGCGAAGTAATCCGGTGGAAAAGGAGACTAATAAGGAGACGTCATGAGTGAAGAACAAGTAATGAAACGGATGAATATCCGGATCTCCGGCTTGGGTGGACAGGGCGCGGTTACCGCCGCTCACCTGCTGGCCATGGCCGCCAACAAGATGGGTAAATACTCCATCTCCAACCCGTTCTTCGGCGCGGAAAAGCGGATGGCTCCGGCCGAAAGCTACGTCCGCATCGGTCCGATGAAAATCTACGATCGTGGCGAACTGGTTTTTCCGGAAGTCATCATGGTGTTCCATCCCCAGGTTATCACCATGCAGAAGAGCTACACGGCTCCGTTTTATTCCGGAATCAAGGAGAATGGCCTGATCATCATCAACACCAATGTGGACCTGCTGACCGATGAAGACCACAAACGTCTGGAAGACCTCAACGTTGCAGTCTTGAACCACGATGCCACGCACATGGCACTGGAAATCGGCGGCACCGAGCTTTCCACCAACATGGCGATGATCGGCGCCTGTGCCGGCATCACGAAGGTGGTGGACCTGCCCGCGCTGGAAGCCGCGTTGCAGGATCGCTTCGGCAAACGGTACGTCGCCTCCGGTGGTACCGCCACGCTGGACGAGGCCATTAAAAAGAAGTACGCTAAAAAGGAGCAGTTGCTCCAGAAAAACAACGACACGATTAAAAAGTCTTACGAGATTGCTTCAGAGTGGGTGAAGACGTCCGGTTACTCGCCTGCCTTTTACGGTCCCGGTGAATTCGATGCTGTTGCAGCCGCAGCGGCTTCCTAAGGCTTTTTGGATTTATAATTTTCAAGATACCGGAAGGAGCCATTCAGCGTGTATAACGTAGCTTATGTTCATGACGATAAATGTATCGCGGAAAAAGGGTGCAGGCTTTGTATCATGTACTGCCCCGAAGCGGACTGCATCAAACTCAACACGGAAAAAATGAAAGCTGAGGTTTTTACCCATCGTTGTAAAGGGTGTGACCTTTGCCGGGTGGTGTGCAGTACGCACAATGCCATCAGCATGCACCCCGTGGATTCCAAGACGGGGGCCATCCTTCTTGATGCCAAAGAAGGGCAAGCCGCTGGATTGGGCCAGGCTTACGCCGGGTAATTTCCTTACAGGTTCAAATAACCCATGGTCGTACCCGGCCATGGGTTATTTTTTTTCAAAACAGGAACCCCGCACACGATCCGGAATGATGCGGGCGCTCCCGCAAACCGTATTCAACCGCCCTCGCCGGGCGTTACCCAGGTGTTCCCATGGATGAAAACGTTTCCAAGCAAGTCACGTGCACCTTGTGCCAGGTCAGGTATGAGCCGGTCTTTGAACCTGCGGAAGACGAAGCCGCCTACAAGGTGCATTGCTCTTCATGCGTGACAGGGATTCAGATCGCACGAAATGATTTCGTGCGCGTGGCCCTCAAGGAGGTTTTAAAAATCGAGGGAGAAGCGCTGGCGCTCGCCGTGCAAACCTACCTTTCCAACTGCCCCTGCGGCCAGCCGTTCAGCTACGACGCGGGCAAGCGGTGCCTCGAATGCCTGAAAAAAATCAGACGCGAAATCCGCGGGGAAGAGCCTCATCCCGGCGAATTCTATTACATCTGGAATCTGAAAAAACTGAAGGACATGGAAGGCCGCCTGTTCGAACATATCCTCACCCGGCTCGACTCTGAGGACATGTCCATGCAGCAGCTGATCGACAGTTTCGAGTCCGGCCAGATCGACCCCGGCACCTACATGGAAGGTCTGGAAAACCTGCAAATCCGCGAAGCCCGCGACGTGGCGGTCATCAAAACCTGGGCCATCCTGGTGGGACCGGAAATGGCGTTCCGCGCGGCGGAGGAGCACGCCCTCATGGAGAAATACGGGACGCGTATCCTCGTCAGCATGGCCGCGGGAATGGAAGCGGCGTTCGGAACCAATATTCTCACCACGCTGACGCGGGAAGAGAAAAATCTGGACGGTCCCCTGAAGAAAGAGATCCAGACCTTCATCAAAAAGATCGCGGGCGGATTCTAAGAGGGTAAATTTTTTGAATCGATTGCGGCCCGCCTGCAATCTAACATTTTGAAAGGGCGGTTTCCGTCCTGTTTGGCAGTTTTCCAGACCACCCCGGGTACCCCTGACCCGGGGTGGTTTTTTTTGTGCCAAACCCCATCACTCCGTCCGGTCCACCACCCGGATGCGCGCCTCCGCCCCGTTGGCGCGGATTTCCGGGATATACATGGCGTGGCCCAGCACCGGCAGCGCGTGGAATGTTCCCGGCACTTCCGCCCGCAAGGTGTAGCGGATCTCCCACACGCCCTGCGGCAGTTTGTCCACAAACATGGCCACCTTCCTGTCACGCAATTCCTGGTACACCCAGCGCGAGCGCCCGGTGTAGTCACTGGAGGAAAGATACGGCGGCAGAGCCACGTCCTTCAACTGGCCCTCCTTCCCGGCTACGGGTTCGGACTCATGGCCGAATTTTTTCAGGATGGCCGACCATTTCAACTCGCGGGCGTGCAGGTCGCCGCCGCTTCGCACTTCCACCGCCTCAAAGCCCGCGGGCTTGAGGTCCTCGAACACCAGATACTCGTAATGGTTTTTCGCCTCAATGGTGAGGACGGTCTCGATGCGGTCGCCGCTGGTGACGAGGTCGCCGTCGTTGAGCGGTTGTTTGTCATAGACGTAGCCTTTCAGCAGGCTCGGCCGCCCCACCAGTTTGTAGTACTGCCGCTTGACGAAGATCTCATTGCCCGCCGGGGTGACCGGTTCTTCCAGGCTGAAAAACTCCGCCTGCGCTGCGAAGTACAGCGGACCCTCGCCGCTCCGCTCAATACGGATTTCATTGGCGCCGTTGCGGATGTGCGCGGCATCGACCGCATACCGGCCGGGAGCCTGCAACGCATCATCCACTTTCGTTTTGGCGATGGATGTGCCGTTCACGATCACTTCGTACTCCTGGCCGCCCTCCAGCTCGCCGGAGGTTTTGAGATAGTCGTTGAGCGCGAGCACGGCGATGGCGGTATTGCGCGTATTACTCCAGTGCGCGCCGCGCCGGTTCTTCACCAGCCAGTTCATGGCGGGCTCGATCAGTTTATGACCTGGATCGATGGTGAGGAGCGCGCGCAGGGCGAACGCCGTGGCCTCCACCCCTCCGTCGGACCAGCGGTAATAGATGCCGTCCTCGCCCCAGTGCGCCGTCGTCATCACGCCGGCGTTGTCCCCTCTCATGCCGTGATGCAGAATGGTCTGGTCCGGCCGGTTGTCGATCTGCACTCCATTCTCGAGATTTTCCACCAGCGTGCGCGCGTCCTCCTTCCGGTCCAGGTAGTGGGCGGAGAGTGCCAGCAGGGCGCGCCCGTAGGCGTTCAACCGGTCTTTGTTCCTCCATAAATTAGCGTACGCCTTCACCTGAAATTTGTTCGTTCGGTCATTCTGCTTATGGCCGTGGTGTGTCGCCGCATGAAGCAGGAAGGCTTGCATGTCGAATTGTGTCTCGGCTTCCACCAGTGCGCGGTTGAGGTAGCGGTAGGCCCGGTCCATGACATCCGCCCGCACGTCCACTCCCGCCTCGCGGGCCAGACCCAATCCCCACAGCACGTACGCCGACATGAATGGATCGCTGTCGCCTTTCTTCCACCAGCCCCAGCCGCCGTCGGAATGTTGAAAGTCATACAGCCGGTCCAGGCCCGCTCGCACCATGGCTTCCAGCTTTTTCAGATTGTGTTTGCCCTTGGGGTGCGTCTTACTTGTGTGCTTGGGATCGATGCCGCCGAAAACGCGGTCCATCACATCGGCTTCATCCACACCCAGGTCGCGCAGGGTCTTGCCGACAATCACCGTCGGCAGGAAGCGGCTCAATGTCTGTTCGGTGCATCCGTAGGGAAAGTCGATCAGGTAAGGCAGGGAATCGAGCAGGGTGACGGCGATGCTCGGGCTCACCTGCACAGTCAGTTGCGTGGAGTCGAGCTTGCGCTCCGCCGGAATGTCGAGCAGGACCGACACCGCCTTGCCGCGCACCTTGCCGGATTTGGCGAGGAATTTTTCGATGCCGTGTTCATGCACCACGAAACGCTTTTCCATGGCATCGCTCAACTGCGGCGTGCGCGCCAGCACCTGGATTTTCACGTCACCCGGTTTTTCCACCACCGCCAGCCAGTCCACGCGCACTTCCCCGCGCGCGGGAACGGACACGAGGTTCAGAGGGGTTCGACCGGTGGCGGTGTGGGTGAGGCGCTTGACCAACCGCACGCCGCCTGCCGCGTCGATGCCCGGCGCCACGTCCATTGCCTCATCGGTGTTGTTGTTGATCACGGCGGACAGCGTGACCTCGTCACCCACCACAAAAAAACGTGGTGCCTGCAGGCGGACGATGAGCGGATTCTGCGTGTGGGTGTGGTGGGTGGCAATACCGAAGCGGTTGCTTCGGTCCACAACGCGTGCCGTGGCGCGCCATTCGGTCAAGGAATCAGGGAAAGTCACCTTCACCGTTGCCTTGCCATCTTTGCCGGTAAGCACGTTGGGTTGCCAGAACACCGTGGTGCGAAAATCCGAACGCACGGTCACGGCACCTTGCTCCACCCCGCCGCCTTCATCCATTTCGACTCTTTCCTTACTGCCGACCGTTGCCTCCGATTTCATCTGCGCCATGTCCATGGCCATCATGGACGCGGACTCCTCCACGATTTCGCTGGGCTCGGGGGCGTACGGCGCCTTCATTTTGGAAGCCGCGCCGTACTGGTTCTGAAATCCATGATCCTCGAAACGACCCGATTTATACGCGCGCCGCTCCAGCTCGTTCTGCCGCAGTTGGCCTTCACGCTTGCGGTCGCGGTAAGTTTTCATCTGAAACGTGCTCGCCATGCTGAGCTGGTTGGACCGCTTGCTGCCAAAGAAAAATTGGCGCGGATCGGGTGCGAGGTCGTCCTGAATATAGAACACCGACTCATCGACCAGCGACAGCGCCACCTCCGTCGCCACCGGCTGCCCCTTGTGATCAAGCGCCGTGACGGAGAGCGTACCTTCCTCACGCGGCCGGTACTGGTCACGATCCGTCTTCACCTCCACGTTCAGGAACTGCTTCACCGGCGGAACGACGACCTGTTTTATATCGCGGTGAATCTGGTTGTCGCTCACCATGAGTCCGTTCAAAAACAGGTTGGGCACGTGCTTTTCCTGGATTTCGAGTTGCACCAGCTTTACGTTGCCTGTCAGGTGCACGAGCTGGTAGCTGTACAGATCGTCGGCGGACAGGCTGAACAGCACATAGCGGTCATTCGTGTTGGACACCAGCATGACAGGTGCGGTCTCGCCTGCGTGAAACGTATCTTTATCGGCGATGATTTCCAGCCCGCCGTGACGGTAGCCAAGGTCGGTGGTGTGGTTGTTAGCCACCCACACCGTGGTTTCGGCGGTGATGGGCAGGCTCTGTGGGTTTTTCTGCGACGACCACGAGAAGCGGTAATAACCTTCCCGCTCCGGAGTGAAGGCAAACACAGCTTCCCCTTCCGCGTCGGTGGTGACGGAGCGTTTCAGGATTTCGTCATGCTGGTAGCCGCGGAATTTCAAGCGCCAGCCGGGTTGGCCCGGCACCGGCGGGGGCGGGAAGATGGCTATTTTCTGGCGCACCGATTTCAATTCCGCACCCTGGACATCGTGCCCGTCCGGGGCGATCCAGATTTCGAACCAGTAATCACGCGTCACCGTCACCGTGCCCGTGGCGGGGTGCGGACGCTGGTTGGCGTCCACCGACTTCACGTAGACGCTCACCTTGTCCTGCGGCTGGTACAGGTTGTGTTCGCCTTTCAACTGCACGAAATACGGATGACGCGTCACCTTCACCGTGTCCTTCGCCACCACTTCGCGGCGGGAGGCATCGGTCACCCGCGCTTCGATCTGATACTCAAGGTCCTGTCCGCCGGGCTGGGTTTCGAAGGTGAGTTTCGCCTTGCCTTCCTGGTCGGTCTTCAGTACCTCGCGCTTCACCTGCTGGCCGTTTCCCCAGTAGCGGTGCGGTTTCTGGATCATGTCGCCGTAATACCAGGGATAGGTGCGTTCTTCCTGCCAGAAGTGGTAATACGGTTTCTGGTACACCACGACTTCCACGTTGGCGTTGGCGACGGGTCCGCCGAAATAATACTCGGCCGTGATGTCCACCGTCACCTCATCTCCCAGCGAAAACACCTTGGGTTTGCCGTCCTCCTCCGGGCTTTTGACTGCGACTTTGAACTCCGGCAGTTTGTATTCTTCGAGACGGAACATCGCCGCTTGCCCGATGTGCCGGCTGTTTTTGCCGGCAGTGCGGAACTCGATCCGGTATTCGCCGAGCGGCAGGGTGGCGGGCAGTTCCAACTCGCCCCACGCGCTTCCGAATTCGTTCAGCGTCGCGGTGTCCTCTTTCATCTTTGTTCCGCGCGGATCGTAAACCGTATATTTGAGTTTTTCTTTGTAGGGCGTGTGATAGATCTCGCCGTCATAAGTGCGCGCGGTCAGCTTCCATCGCACGGTTTCCCCCGGGCGGTACGCCGGGCGGTCGGTGTGCACGTAAATCTTCCACGGTTGCTGGTCTCCCCGATAGTGCGGGCTGTAGCCCATGACCAGCGCCTGCCGGTCCTTCAAGCCAGCCGCCATGAAGAACTGCGAATTGTAGTGGCTTTCTTTCAGTTCGAATACCGCCAGCCCGTCTTCATTGGTTTTTCCTTCCACATCCCGCCAGTGCCATTTCTGGCCGTCGTAGTAATGTTCGAAAAAGCGCACCTTGGCCCCGGCGATGGGCGCACCGCTCATGCTGTCGCAGAAATAACCCAGAGCCTGCTGGCCTGCGTTCTGCGTCACCAGCGCCGCGTCGGTGACGAGGATCAGCTCCCGTGCTTCCTGCCCTCCGCCGGTGGCGCGAAGCAGGTACGCGCCCGCAGGCAGTTTCTCTTTCAATTCGATGGTGCGTCCGCCGGGCATGTGGTCGCCCTGATCCTCGGTGTCTTCGCTCCATGATTGCTTCGCGGTCTTGAGGAGCAGGTTGACGCCGTCCATCCACTGGGACGGATTGCTCTCCTCGGTCAAATCCACGTCGCGGGTGAGGTCGATGGCGTACAGATCCAGCTCGATTTCCGACACGTTCCGCCAGTTGACCGTGAACTCCGGCGTGGTGCCGGGGAGGAAGATGCTGGGCACGCCGAGGGTCAGTACCGGGCGGGTGATGGACTCGACCTGACGTTTGGCGTCGTCGTAATAGCGTGTCTCGCCCTTATCGAACTCGCGGAGCAGTTGCTTGTAGTAGCCGAGTGCTTTTTTATAGTTCTGCTGGCGCACCGTCTGTCCGTTGGCGAGGATGATGACCTCGCCGGAACCCGCCAGCCACTGCGCGTAATGGTAGAGCGCATCATCGTGCCATTCCGAGGCGCGCCCCGCTTGCAGCGCCTCCTCGAACGCTTCCGGAATTTTCTGCTGTTGCCAGACGTTGCCGCGATTGCGGAGCGCCATGGCGTAGAGATACTGCGCTTGGTGGCGGTCCGCATCTTTCCTGGCGATCTTGCGCGCGTTGTCGAGAACCTGAATGGGCACGTTCATGCCATAGTAACCGTAGTGGTAATGCGGCGTGACCCACGACGGTTGCGCGATTTTCCAGATCATGTTGAGGTAACGTTCACGCGCCTGTTCCACATCGCGCGCCCCCGCCCACCATTCGAGGGCGTTCTGGTAATACCGCCAGCCGTTGCCCCAGCTGCGCGCCTGCGTGCGCGACCACCAGAAATCGCCGAGCGATTCCTGCACCTCCGCCCAGATGCGGTCGCGGAACTCTGGATGCTTGACGTCGCGCACCATTTTTTCCAGTTGAAACCGCGCCTTGTCCACGGTGGTGGTGTCCGGGTTGCTGGAAGCCGACTGCGCTCGCCACAACGTGTCCGCCAGCCGGAACTGCACCCAGCGCGTGTCGTCTTCGTTCAAAACCAGGCTGGCCGCGTCCAGGTACACCTTGTGCGCGCGGGAATACGAGCCGTGTTCGTACAGCAACTCCGCCTCCGTCTTGAGTTGCTCGAATACGTCCTGCGAGGAATCGGAAAAGGAAGGTGTGGATGGAACCAGCAGGGCCAGCAGGGCAAGTGCGCACCAAAAAACATTTTTGATGGACCGGGATGGGGTCGTCATACCGTCTCTCCTTATATGAAGCCGATCTCCTGTGGAGGCGCAGGCGGCCGGTCAGACGAACCGGTTCACCACGGCTTTCACCGAAGACAGATAAGAACTTCCAAAAAGGTTGAGGTGATTGAGCAGATGGTACAGGTTAAATATCTGTTTCCGGTTTTCGTAGCCCGGATTCAGGGGAAACACTTCCTGATAGGCGTCGTAAAACCGTTGCGGCAGACGGCCGAACAACTCCGTCATGGCGAGATCCGCCTCGCGCAGGCCGAAGTAGCTGGCCGGATCGAAAATGCAGGGGGAGCCATAGCGGTCGGCGAAGTAATTGCCTGACCACAAATCGCCGTGCAGGAGGGCGGGCTTTTCACCCTCGAGATCCATGAGCAGGTGGAGCTTGTTGAGTAACAGGTCGAAGCGCTGATCCACGTTGGCGGGGAGCAGGCCGCGCTTCCGCGCCAGCCCCTGCTGAAAGCGCAGGCGATGCTCGCGAAAGAAAACGAGCGGATCGGTTTCCGGTTTGTTGATCTGCACCGTGGAGCCGATGTAATTGTCGCGGTCGAAACCGAAAAACCCGTGCGACATGTGGTGCAGTCCTGCCAGCCCACGGGCGAAGCGTTCGTGGAAATCGTGGTTGGGCGTGCCCGGTTCGATGTATTCGAGAAGCAGGTAGCGGGGGTTGACCTCTTTCGGCAGGCCGAGAACCTGCGGCACGCGCGGGCCGTTTCTGGCACGGCCCATGAGGCGGAGCGCATCCGCTTCCCGTGCAAAAAAATCAGGCGGTGGCTGGTCGTTGTGCTTGACGAACACGCGCTCGCCGTTGGACAGGGTCAGCAGAAGGGTTTCATTGATGCATCCGCCGCCGATGGATTGCGTGTGACTGATATCGACCGGTTGCCCGTAAATCGTTTTCAGCACGCCGTGCAGTTCGTTTTTCATAAAGACCGATTTCAGAATCGGGTTCTTATGTATTCCAGGATCTGCGGACAGGTCCTGTTCACGATCTCAAACACGTTTTCAAATCCGGCCTGGCCGCCGTAGTAAGGGTCCGGCACGTCCAGGTCGCCGTTGGCGTGCGGGTCGAAGGAGCGGAACAGTTTGAGCTTCTGCTGGGCCACATCCGGTGCACACATGTATTCCAGGCTTTGCAGGTTGGAGCGGTCCATGGCGATCACCAGGTCGTAACGGCGGAAATCGCCCGGCTGGAACTGCTGGGCGATGGAGGTCAGGCGGACACCTTTTTTGCGGGCGGTGGCTTCCATCCTCCGGTCCGGAGGCGAGCCTACGTGCCAACTGCCGGTGCCCGCCGAGTCGATGATGATTTTTTCCTGTAAATTCTGTGAGTTGACGAGGTGCTGAAAAACCCCTTCGGCGAGTGGCGAGCGGCAGATGTTGCCGAGGCAAACGAAGCAGATTTCAATGGTTTTGGAGGGGCCCATTGTATAATTGATTTGGCGGCGGAATCCGTTTAAGATGGCGCGTGTTTTTCCTTTCGGGAAAAGCACCTCACGCCCATTGCACTTTCAAAGTCAAACCGATTCATTCATTGTAAGGTCCGCATCGGGCGGCTTCAACTGCCTTTTGATTAAAAAATATTAATATATCGTAGAAGGATTCCGTTTTGATCGAACGTTACACACTGCCCGAAATGGCTTTCATTTGGAAGCCGGAAAACCGTTTTCGCATCTGGCTCGCCATTGAAATCCATGCCTGCGAGGCGCTTGCTGATCTCAAACAAATTCCGCAGGAGGCGGTGGACACGATCAAGCAGAAAGCCGGCTTCGATGTCCAACGCATTGACGAAATCGAAAAGGAAGTGAAGCACGACGTCATCGCCTTTTTGACATCCGTGGCGGAGCACGTGGGACCGGACGCACGTTTCATGCACGTGGGCATGACATCGTCCGATGTTCTGGACACGGCGCTGGCGGTGCAGTTGAAGGACGCGTCGAACCTGATTCTGCGCGAACTCGAACGCTTTTCCGAGGTGTTGAAACAACGTGCGCTGGAGCACAAACACACTCCGGTCATCGGGCGCACGCACGGCATTCACGCGGAGCCGACGTCGTTCGGCCTGAAGCTCGCCAACTGGTACGAAGAGGTCAATCGCAACCGCAAGCGCATGGAGCAGGCGCGCGACCAGATCGCTGTCGGGCAGATTTCCGGTGCGGTCGGCGTGTTCGCGGGCATCGACGTGGATGTGGAGGAATACGTCTGCGACCAACTGGAACTGAAACCGGCGCGCATCTCCAGCCAGGTCATCCAGCGCGACCGGCACGCGCAGTTTTTCACGACGCTGGCGATCGTCGCCACCACGCTGGAGAAGATCGCCACAGAAATCCGCCACCTGCAGAAAACCGAAGTGCTGGAAGCGGAAGAATATTTTTCAAAGGGACAAAAGGGGTCGTCGGCGATGCCGCACAAGCGCAACCCTGTTGTCTCCGAACAGATTTGCGGACTGGCGCGCGTGGTGCGCGCCAATGCCATGGCGGCGATGGAGAACATGCCGCTGTGGCACGAGCGCGATATCAGCCATTCGTCGGTGGAGCGTATCATCGGGCCGGACAGCACCATCCTCGTTCACTACATGCTGAACAAAATGATCCGGCTGATCGAGCAGTTGGTGGTGTACCCGGACAACATGATGCGCAATCTGGAGCTGACGAAGGGGCTGGTTTTTTCCGAACACGTTTTGCTCGCGCTCACGCGCAAGGGTGTGACGCGGGACGAGGCGTATCGCATGGTGCAGCGCAATGCCATGCAGGTGTGGGAACAGGGCGGCGACTTCGTCTCCCTGCTGAAGCAGGATAAGGACATCAAGGAAAAGTTGAGCGCCGAGGAGATCGATCAGGCGTTCGATTTGAAAAAACATTTGCGGAATGTGGACCGCATTTTTGAGAGAGTGTTCAATGAATAGGATGAGAACATGAAACGATTGGAAAAGATATACGAAGGCAAAGCCAAAAGCATTCACACCACCGACGACCCGGATATGGTGATCCAGTATTTCAAGGACGATGCGTCCGCGTTCAACGGTATCAAGAAGGGCGAGATCGTGGACAAGGGCATTATCAACAACCACGTGTCCACCGCCATCTTCAAATTCCTCGAAAGCAAGGGCATCAAAACCCACCTGGTGGAGGAGTTGAATGACCGCGAGATGCTGGTGAAGAAGCTGGACATCATCCTGGTCGAGGTGGTCCTGCGCAATGTGGTGGCGGGCAGTCTGGCCAAGCGCATGGGCCGGCCGGAAGGCGAAACGCTGAAGAATCCCATCCTCGAGTTCTATTACAAGAACGACGAGCTGGGCGATCCCATGATCAACGAATACCACATCCGCGAATTCGGGTTGGCGACGGATGAGGAGATCGAAGTGCTCCGCGAGCAGGGACTCAAGATCAACCAGCTGCTGTGGGACTACTTCAAAGAACGCAAGATCCGCCTTGTGGATTTCAAACTCGAGTTTGGCCGCCACAAGGGAGAGATTTTGCTGGGCGATGAGATCAGCCCGGACGGGTGCCGGCTGTGGCACTGGGACACCAATGAGAAGATGGACAAAGACCGGTTCCGTTTCAACCTGGGGCAGGTGAAAGAAAAATACGAAGAGGTGTACCACATGATCTGTGGTTGACCGGTCGGGGGTCGCTTGCGGCCCCCGGTCTTCACAGTTCCTTGCAGGTGACCTTGGTGGGGGGCGTCATGCCGCATTCCATCGACTCCGTCCGGCCGTTGGCGGCCCCGGCGCAGGCGGTGCTGATGCCGGTCTGCACGGTGGTCTCGTAGTCCATGCCTTCCACCTGCTGGCAGATGTCGTAGCCGTTGTATGAGATGCACACCTCGCACTGGTATTTGCTTCCCGACCAGATCATCATGAAGGTCAGACCTCCAAAAATTCCCAAAAATAAAATGGTGGCCATGGCGGCTTTGTTCAGTTTCATGGTGGTTACAGGTTTCCTTCCTCGGACAGGTAGCTCGACAAGTCGATGAAATAATTGTTACGGTAAAAAATGAGTTCCTCGATGGACTCCCGCACGTCGGTGAGCGCCATGTGTGCGTCGCTCTTTTTCGGCAGGCGCGTGCCGTTCGGGTACCATCGGCGGATCACCTCCTTGATGGAAGTCACGTCGATGTTGCGGTAGTGCAGATAGTCCGTCAAGTCTTTCATGTAACGATCGAGGAATCGCCGGTCCTGTTGAATGGAGTTCCCGCAGAGCGGCGAGGTTTTGTAAGGCACGTACTGCTTGATGAAATCGATCGTTTGCCGTTCCGCATCCTGCAGCGTCAGCGTCGATTCTTTCACTTTCTGAATGAGGCCGGAGGCGGAATGAGTTTTCTGGTTCCACTCGTCCATCCGCTCAAGAATTTCGTCGTCCTGGTGAATCACCAGGCAGGGGCCTTCCGCCATGATGTTGAGCTGGCTGTCGGTGACGATGGTGGCGATTTCAATAATTTCTTCCTTGTCCGGATCCAACCCGGTCATTTCCAGGTCCATCCAAACCAGATTGCTGGAATCCACAAGACTCATAAATCAACTTTCGTGAGGTCCGGCCTCCCCGCATGGCATGCTGGTGTTCCGGTCTGCTTGTCTTCAAATGGGGTTGAGAAACCGATTCTAACCCAAATTGGTCCATTTTAAAACCACCGCGCCGGGGCCGCAAACGGGCGGGGCGGCAGTCATTTAATCAGTCCGTACAGAATGGCTTTCTGCAGGTGCAGGCGGTTTTCCGCCTGGTCGAACACGATCGAGGCGGCACCGTCGATCACCGAGGCACCGACCTCCTCCCCCCGGTGCGCGGGCAGGCAGTGCATGAACACGGCGTTCGGATTGGCGAATGACATCACCATGTCATCCACCGTGTAGTCGGCCAAGTCGTGCAGGCGTTTTTTGCGTTCCTCTTCCTGCCCCATGCTGGCCCACACATCTGTGTACACCACGTCCGCGCCTTTGGCCGCCTCCTCAATGTTGTCCGTCAGGCAGATTTCGAGGTTGGCCCGTTCCGCGTCATCGAGAATCCATTCCATGGCTTTGGGCGTGATCGTGTAATTGGGCGGACTGGCGATGGAGATGTGCATGCCCATGCGAATGCATGCGAACAGCAGAGACACCGCCATGTTGTTGCCGTCGCCGATGTAAGTGAGTTTCAACCCCGCAAGCTTGCCGAAGTGTTCGCGGATGGTCATCATGTCGGCCAGCGCCTGGCAGGGGTGGTTGAAATCGGTGAGGCCGTTGATGATGGGTATGGTGGCGTGCTGGGCCAACTCCACGATTTCTTCGTAAGCGAAGGTGCGGATCATCACCGCGTCGAGATACCGCGACAGCACTTTTGCCGTGTCGCTGATGCTCTCGCCGCGCGACAGTTGCATGTCGCCGGGGCTGAAAAAGAGCGCCTGCCCGCCCAGCTGGAACATGCCCACCTCGAACGAGATGCGGGTGCGTGTCGATTGCTTGTTGAAAATCATGCCCAGCGATTTCCCGGCGAGCGCGGTGCGGTAGTTTTCCGGCTGGCGCTTCATGTCGTCCGCGAGATCGAGGAGCGCGGTCAACTGCTCATGGGTGAAATCGGTGAGCACCAGAAAATCTTTTTGCGGCAACGAGATGTCCATATGGGCTTTCTTGGGATGCGTCGAAAAGCGCTTATTTTACACGATCCCGGTCCGCAGGAATACCCCCGATTGAGACCGTTTTCAGCGGGGGGAGGCGGCCTGTTCCGCGTTTTTGGGAAGGGCTCCGGCGGGGTCGCCTGCATCCAGCACCAATGTCAGGCACTTGTTGGCGCCGCCGGCCTTCATAAACTCGTCCACCGGGCAGATCACCACCGAAAAGCCCAGCGAATTCAACCTCCGCCGCAGGGCGGGGGTGGCGTGGTTCATGAACAGCGTATTGTGGACACGGGCGGCGTTGCAGGCAAAATGCTCGGCGTCCTCCGGCGAGACGGCGATCCGGTTTTCCGGAGCGATGCGCGCCTCAATCTGCCGCAGGCTGTCGGCGTCGAATGCTTCGGGAAAGTACATCGCCCGGTCGTTCGGCAGAGGGCAGAAGCAGGTGTCGAGGTGGTAAAAGCGGGGGTCAACGAGGTGGAGCGACACCATTGGCCTCCCGACCTTCTGTTCGATGAAGCGTTGCGAAGCGAGGTCCGTGCGGAATCCCCAGCCTGCCCAGATCCAGTCCTGCCCCGGCTGTGGCAAGGCATCTCCCTCGCCTTCGAAGGCGATGCCGTCCGCGAGTTTCACGATCTCGCTTTCGTACTGCTGGAACCATTTCAGGAAAAACGGTTCCTCGCCCTGGCGCTCTTTGTGGCGGAACCGGCTCAGCACGAAAATGCCGTCCACCAGAAGCCCGGCGTTGGCGGTGAACACCATGTCCGGCGACTCGCGCCTGGGCTCGATGAGGTGCACCTCCGCCTGTTCGCTCAACGCCTGATAAAACGCCTCCCACTGCGCGCGGGCGCGGTCGGTATTGATGTGGTCGATCTGGTCTTCCATCCACGGATTGATCACGTACCGAACGCCGAAATGATCCGGCGCACACATCAGCATTCTGGGCTTCATGGCAGACCTCCTGAAAAACAGGGTTCTTTTATTTAGATGAGACCCGGGAGGCGGGGGATTCGTGCTGAATGCTAAATAAATATTTGAATTTTTATGACTTATGGTAATTCTGGCGGTGGGATGGAGCGATTTTACAGGTTCAGCCCGTCTTCGTACTGGCGGAACACGCCGGTCTCGTAGGTATCGCGGATGGTACGGATGTTGTTGGTGAGCCACAGGTTGGAAAAATCCGGCGGGTAGGGGGCGAAACTTTTCATCTGGCCGATCATGATGCGCACGTTCTGATACCAGGAGATGTTTTTTTGCTCCTTGAACAGGGCGCGGGCCTCGCGCAATACCTTCACCGCTTCATCGGTCTTGCTGTCGCCGAACAGGGCCAGCCCCAGGCCCACATGTCCCAGTCCCTCCTGCGGGCGCATCTGGACCACCTTCTGAAACGCGGCCACGGCTTTATCGAAGCGTTGCACGGCACTCATCATGTTGGCGAGGTTGAACTGCACATCGTAGTGATCCGGGTACTTTTCAGCCAGTGCCTCTGCCGCCTTCATGGCTTCCAGAAAGCGCCCGGTTTTTGCGTAGGCGATGGACATCTTCACCCCGGCATAGATGTGCAGGTTTTGGGGCGGAGCGGTTTCGATAAATTTCTGCCACGCGGCGATCGATTCCGCGACAAACCCATCTCGGTCGAGGGCCAAGGCCTCTTTCAGTTCCGGGCCGGGTGGTGCGGCCTTCGCACCGGGAACCGTGGCTGTCAGCCACAGCATCAGGAGTGTCATCGGAAAAATCAGGCAACCGCGTTTCATGGGCATCTCGCTATCAGTCAGGCCACTTCCGCCGGTTCGTTGGGAAAAATCGGTTTGATCTCGATCAACGGCCGAAGGGCGTTTTTGAGTTGGGTTTTGAACTTGTCCTCTTCCTGCATGATCTTGCGCACATCCTCCGGCCGCACGTAAAACACGTTGGACGCGTTTTCCAGCGTGGTGTGGATCACCGCCCGGTCGATTTTCATGTTCAGGTCGGAGAACACCTTGGTCTCCATCATCATGGTCCCCAGGATGTCGTGCGTCTCCACCTTCACCGTACGGCCGATGATGGAGACCTTCAGCTTGATGTCCTTGTACTTGCTGGCCTCATGGCTGGAGGTCAAGGGGCGTCCCCGGTACAGCGAAGCGATGTCGAGGTTGCCGACGAACACGCGTCTCAGGTCTTCGATCACCTGCTTCTGGATGAAGAAGAAATTGGAGAAATCAATCGGCTCGCCGGTGGCGCTGACCACCTTGAAAATGTCGAACACGTTGTTGTCCAGCGTGTGCACGTTGGCCTCGATGATGCTCAGGTGATTGAACGCCAGCACCGCCGCGATTTTGTACAACAGGCCCCGCTGGTCCCGCGTGCACACGACGAGTTCCGCCGGGTGCTCCGGCTTGTAGAACAATTCGGTGGCGAAGCCCTCCCGCGATTTCTTGAACTGGTCGTAGATCTGCAACTGCGATTGCAGGTCGCGCGGCAGGCGGATCATTTTCAGAAACTCCTGCTTCACCGGGATCGACACGCTCTCGCGTTTCTTGAACTGAAGCGTGAACTGGTAGAAGTACTTGAGCTGGTCGATCTGCGTCTGCGTCATCTTCATCTTGGTGCCCGCGCGGTCGGCGTAGGTGAGGAGGATGAGCATCTTGAGCCGCTCGACGTTCTTCTCCACCAGGTCCCAGATCATTTCGTACGTCGTGTCGTCGTCCGGGTCGAGCAACATGAGGTCGCGCATCATGAGGTGTTTCTCAACGAGAAACGCGATGTCGCGGATCATCTTCTGGTTCTTGCCGAAGCCCAGTTTTTCCAGGATGTGCGGCACCGCGCGCGATCCCACCAGTTCCTCGTTTTCACCCTCCGTTTTGAGCCCCTTGCCGATGTCGTGCAGGAGTACCGACAGGCGCATGCCCGCCTTGTCCTTGAGCGAATGGTACAGCTCGGTGAGGAAAGGGTCGGCTTCCGGATCGATGTCCAGCCGGTTGAGCGCGTCCAAGGCCGCCAGCACGTGAATGTCCGTCGGGAACAGGTGCACGTAAATGTCCTGCAGGAGGCCGCTCAGGTTTTTGAATTCGGGAATGAAAAAGTTCTCCAGCAAGCGGAACTCGTGCAGGTAGCGGAGCGCGCGGGCGAAATGTTTGCCGCGCAGAATGGCGTGGAACAATTGCTGAATCCGCGCCTGGTCCGCGCCGCTCTGGAACATCGGCATCATCTGGTCGGCGTGGCGTTCGATGGCGCGCACGACGGGGTACGAGAGAAAGTAATTCTTGCGCGACACCCACACGAACAATTCGAGGATCGGCAGGGGCGAGTCCCACGTCACATCCTCCTTGCCTTCCTGGAGCACGATCTGCGACTCCGAGTTGAGGGCGAAATCCGGCGACAGCCGCCGCATTTTTTCCGTGGAAGGTGTCACGCCGTCCCAGAACAGGTTGCGGCTGAACCGTTTCATCGGCAGGACCGCGTTGAAAAAGTATTCCTGGAAAAACTCGCGCACTTTGCCGGCGTAGCCCATCGACTCCGCGATGATTTCCCGGACCTCGTAACTCAGCACATCGCGGTGCGCGCCTTTCTGGTGGCAGTGTAAAAACAGCCGCATGCGCGAGACGAAGTTGAGTGCCTTTTTCATGTTCTTGAATGCCGCCGTGCTCAGCTTGCCCGCGTTGTACAATTCCACCAGCAATTCGAACTGGTTGATATTCTGGTAGCCTTCGCGGATGCGCACCAGGCTGAGCGCCCAGTACAGGCGGCGCAGTTCCTCCTTCAGGTTCGGCTCCTGACGGAACACCGTGTTCGGCACTTCAAAGTAGTTCTTGTACTGGAAGCAGTGCTCGATGATCTTATCCTTATGGATGAGGCTCGCCGTCTTGATGGAGCTGGTGAACTCCCGGTATACCAATGGATTCCCGGCCACCATGCGGTGTTCCAGCAGGGAGTGAAACGCGGCGAGTTCGCTTTCCTTCAAGTCCAGATTTTCGGTATCGATTTCCGAATGGCCCGTGCTGGCGGCGGTGGGAAAGATGTCCTGGTACACCAGCAGGTAATCGAAGAAAGTGATGAGCTGGTAGCCACGTTCCTTTTGTTCTTCCGTGGCGCCGGTGCGGACCACGATCTGCATGTCCACATCGGAGTGGAAATACATCTCCTCGCGGCCGTAACCGCCGCGCGCGATCACCGCCACCGGGAAATCGTTGTTGCCCCACGGTTCCGCGCGTTCGCGGTTGCACATCCATACCGCGCGGGCAAACGCCACCTGCACCACCGCGTCGACCAGCGCCGTGCGTTTGAGGAGCAGGAGGTGGCTGTTCTCGGATTGCTGGAGCTCTTTCTGCAGAAGCTCGGTTTCCTTTTGCACGAACTGCGTGAGCTTCTTTTTGAATTCCAGGTAAAACGGCTGGGGGTTGTTGTCCTGGATGGAAGGCAGGTCTCGCGGGTCGGTGAGTTGGTCCAGTTGGGAGACGAGACTCTCCCTGTATTCCCGCGCTTGCTTTCGGTTGGTCTGATACAGTTCAAGCATCTGGGCTCGCCACCCGCCTGCCGGGCTTGAAGGCACGCGGCAGGATCGCACAAGGTTCAAATCAAATGGATTGTATCATCCAGCAGAATAAACCAAACGTCTGTGTGTTTCAAGCGGAGAGCCTTGAAAACCTTAAAGAAATCAGAATGTTATGTCGAGGTTACAGGGTCCGTCCCATGAGTTGGACAAAGGGGCGGATGTTTTCCACCAGCCGCACGAACTTCGACGGCTTGAGCGACTGCGGCCCGTCGGAGAAGGCATTCACCGGATCCGGATGCACCTCTATCATCAATCCGTCCGCTCCGGCGGCCACGGCGGCGCGGGCCATCGGCTCCACCAGATCCCAATGACCGGTGGCATGGCTGGGATCGATGACGATCGGCAGATGGGTTTCACGTTTGAGCACCGGCACGCAGGCGATGTCCAGCGTGTTGCGGGTGGCGGTTTCGAAGGTGCGGATGCCGCGCTCGCACAGGATGACGTCCTTGTTGCCTTCGGACAGGATGTATTCCGCGGACATGAGGAACTCCTTGATGGTGGTCATCATGCCGCGCTTCAACAGCACGGGTTTTTTCACCTTGCCGAGTTCCTTTAACAGCGAGAAGTTCTGCACGTTGCGCGCGCCCACTTGCAGCACGTCGGCATAGCGCGCCACCAGTTCCACATCGCCGGGGTTCATGACTTCGGTGACGATGGGCAGGCCCGTAGCTTCCTTCGCTTCCTTCAGGAGTTTGAGTCCTTCCTCTTCCAGTCCCTGAAAGCTGTACGGAGACGTGCGCGGTTTGAAAGCCCCGCCGCGCAACATGTTGGCCCCGGCGTGTTTGACCGAGCTGGCGGTGGCCATCATCTGGTCGTGGCTTTCCACCGAGCAGGGACCGGCGATCAGCGCCAGGCGGTCGCCGCCGATGGCGAAGCCGTTGCACTCGACCACCGAATTGGCGTTTTTGATTTCGCGTCCGGCCAGCTTGTACGGTTTGAGGATGGGGATCACGTCCTCGACGCCGGACATGGAATCGAGCACTTCCATCAAGTGATCCTTGAAATGTTCGTCGCCGACAGCACCGATGACCTTGCGTTCCACGCCCTGGATTTCATGGGGAGTGAAGCCGTTTTCCCTGATTTTATCCTTCACGGCCTGGACTTCCTCCGGGGAGGTGTCCGGCTTGAGCACTACGATCATTGCAAACTCCTTATATGAGGTTGCTATCAAGTTATCACGCTTTTAAAAAAGCCGTCAAGTCAGCACTTTACAAACAAATTACCGGTTTTCCGCCGCCGGTTGCGGCGGCCGGTTCCGGCCTTGTGTTTTTCCGGTTTCAAGAGGGGCGGTCCGGGCGACCAATGAAATTTTTGACAGCTTTCATGGAAGTATGCTAATTAACAAACTCTTGAGGTTCTCTCCTTTTTTCGACGCACCACTCACTCCCGGAGGCCGGATGGAAATCAAAATTGGACGCGACGCCTTTCTCAACGGGGTGCACAAGGTTCAGGGCATCGTGGAAAGCAAAGGCGCCATGCCGATCCTGTCCCATACGCTGATCTCCACTGAAAAAAAAGGCGTTTACTTGCAGGCGACCGACCTCGAAATCGGCATGAAACGGTTCTGCCCGGCGAACGTGGTCGCGCAGGGGTCGGTCACCGTCAACGCCCGCAAGCTGTTCGACATACTGAAAGAGCTCCCGGACCTGGAGGTGACGCTGAAAAAGGAGGACAACGACTGGGTGACGATCACCTGCGGCAAGTCGAAGTTCCGCCTGCCCGGTCTGGCCGCGGCCGATTACCCGAAGCTTCCGGAATACAGCGAAGAGCCGCTCATGGAATTCAGCGGTCCGCAACTGCGGGAGATGATCCGCAAAACCTATTTCGCCATCTCGCCGGACGAAACCCGGCAGGCGCTGAATGGTCTGTTGCTGGAGAAGGAGGACAATCACGTCAACCTGGTCGGCACCGACGGCCACCGCATGACGTTCATCAAGCGGCCCCTGCTCAAAGCCAACGCCGACAAGGTGGACAAGTCCGGCTACCTTCTGCCCAAAAAACTGCTGACCGAGTTGTTGAAGCTGATGGAAAGCGACGAGGCCACCTGTTCGTTTTCCGTGAAGGACAACCAGCTCGCGTTCATCCAGGAACAGCAGGTCATCGTGTCGCGCAAGATCGACGGCAAGTTTCCCAATTATCGGCAGGTGATCCCCGGCGACAACAATCTCAAGGTGACGGTCAATACCGAGTCGCTGGCGCACGCGCTGAAACGCGTGGCCCTGCTTGCAGACGAAAAATCGAAGATGGTGCGGTTCGACATCACGCCGGGACAGATGACGCTGGTGTCCGAAGGAACGGAGATCGGCAACGCCACCGAGGAGCTGGAGATCAATTACGACGGCGAGCCGGTGTCCATCGGCCTCAACGCACGCTACATTCTCGATGTGCTGGCGGTGGTGGAGGAGCCGGAGGTGGTGATGAACCTGAAAGACGAAAACCACTCCTGCCTGCTGACCATCAACGACGACAAGGATTACCTGTCCATCGTCATGCCCATGCGGCTGTGATCCGGCGCGGTCACGCCCAATCCCCCTCTACCTGAATCAAAAATCGAAAAAGCGGTCGAGCGATTCGTCCGCGCGCGGCAGATGGCCGGTGACGCCTTCCCATACTTCTTTTGTCTCCATGCACAGATAGACATCCACCTCCGGCGCGCGTTGTTTGATGAGGGTGCGCAGGGTGTCGTAGGCGTGGTTGCGTAGAGGTCGCAGGTAGCGGAATTTTCCATCCGCGCCCGCGACGTGCTCCTGCGTGAGCAGGCGCGTGCGCGGGTGCCGTTCCTGCATGACGCGTTTCAGGTTCGGACGGTAACGGAAACTGCCGAGGCTGATCCATTCCAGCTGATGCGCCGGCAAAGTATCGAACATCTGCCCGATCAACCGCCGGTAGGCCGCTTCCCAGCCGTCGAACAGAATCACCGGGTCGAGATGAATCCCCACCCGAAACCCGTGCGCCCCGCACCGGCGCGCCGCATCCAGGCGCTGGGTCAGTGACGGCGTGCCGATCTCTTCCTGTTCGACGATCTCTTCCGGGTTCAGCGACCACGACACGATGACGTTGGTGGGATCGGATTGCTTCAGCAGGTTGTCCACGCAGTCGGATTTGGTTTTGAGTTCCAGCACGGCGTTGGACTGCCGGTTGAAAAACGGCACCAGGTAATCGGTGTAGGGCAGGAGGTCGTCCAGCGCCAGGCTGTCGGTCACCTCGCCGGTGCCGACGCGGAACGATCGGTCCGGGTGTAGGCGAAATTCCTCTTCCAATTCACCCAGCAGGTCGTCGATGTTGACGAACGCGGTGAGCAGGGGATTGTTCTCCAGAAAATCCTGCAAAAAGCAGTAGGAGCAATCGTACACGCAGTTTTTTATCAAATTGACGATGTAATAATTGCAACACACCATGCCGGGGCTGAGACCCGGACACTTTTTGAGGAACGACCCCTTGAAGGTGGTGAGCGCGAGCTGATGCTTGGCCGCGCCGAACACATCCACGGCTTCCTCGCGCAGGGTTTCCACGGCTCTTTCCGGGGTGTGGTCGCGGCGCACGGGCACGCCGGGCACGGCCTCCAGTACCCTTTGGGTGAAGGGATGGTTCGCCGCAGGGGCGTCCAGCACGATGAGGTCGGGTTTGAAGCGCACAGTCTATTTTATTGAAAAAATTAACTTTACCTGATTTTTCGCTATTGTCTGTGTGGGGGCTATCTGCGATAATATACAGGTTTTTGGGGGAGGAGGGAACGCGAAATCAAGCACTTTCCCGTTTGCCCCCGCATTACCGGAATTTCCCCGCCGCGCCTCCGGGCCGGAGGGGTTGGGGTGGCTGAAATGGACTTGGAACCGCCGCAGGAATCTTCCTTATTAAAAGATCAAGACTGGCCGCAGAAGAAAAAAGGCCCCAGCCCGTTCTGGGTGGTGCTGTACACGCTGATGGGTGTTGGCACCTTTTTTTTCTTCAATAAAGACACCGACCTGGTGCGCGATCTGCTCGGTCTGGTTCCGCAGAAACCGGTGCAGGAGATGGTGGAAGCCACGCCACTGGCTCCGGCGGTGGACTGGGTCGAGCAAAAGGCCAAAGACCTGCCGACGGAAGGTGGCTGGATCGCCGGTGATGCGGAGACCTTCATGGCGGAGCTGGAATCGTCCGTTCTCCCGGAGGTGCAGAAGACAGCGTACGACCCTTCCGCGCTGGAACAACGCAGACTGCACACGCTGGACCTGGAAGTGAAACAGTCGCTCACGCATTCGTTGTGCGCGCGCCTGCCCGCCGACGACTGCAAGCACCTGTCCGCCTATGCCGCGCGCATCCTTTCCTGGTATCTCGACGTCAGCCACGCGGTGCGCCCGGGCGACCGCCTGTCCCTCGTCTATGAGGAGATTGAGAGCGAGGAACGGTTTCGCATTCTCAAGCTGGTGTACGACAGCCGCTTTCTGAAGCAGGTGATCGAAGCCAATTACTACCGCGCGCCCAACATGAAATACGGCAGTTATTTCGATGCATCGGGGCGCGAACTGTTTCCGCGCCTGCGCAGCCACAGAGCCCCCATTCGCGAATATGAAGCCATCACCTCGCTTCCCGGCGATTACCGCCGGGGCAAGGTGGACGGGCATCACGGCACCGACTTCAAGGCTGAAGTGGGAACACCCATTTACGCCAGTTTTCACGGACGTGTCACCCGCACAAACTGGAACCGCAGTCACAACGGGTATTGCATCGAGATCGTGCACCCGCGCGAAGGCGTGCGCACGCTGTATCTGCACCTCGACCAGGTGATGGTGCGGCGCGGTGAATACGTGAAGCGCGGCCAGCAGATCGGCACCTCCGGCAACACCGGCCGCAGTTTCGCGCCGCATCTACATTACGAAGTGCGCCGCCTGGGCAAGGATGGCCGCATTCACAACCCGTTCGAGTTCAAACACCACAAAACCCACGTGCGCCGCATCCCCACGCAGGCGATGGGCGAGTTTGGCTCCCGCGTTCGTCATTACGACGCATTACTGGAAGGAAAGCCCTTCATGCAGGTCAAGGCCGAATCGCAAAAGAAAGCCAATTCCTGATTCGCCCGCACCATCGCACGGCGTTTCCGCAATCGCTCCCCCAACCTGTATAATTGAATCCGTTCGCCCTGCGCGAATTGCAGGCTTTTTTTGTTTTATGAAAGGAAACGGGTTTCCGTGCGTTCCGGCAAAATCAAAATCAAGGTTTCGAAAACCGTGCAGAAGCGCATCCTGAACGGCGATCCGTGGGTGCGGTTCTACCAGATGAAAGACCGCAAGGTATCGGGTTCCGCCGGCGAGCTGGGCGTGGTGTACGACTCCGCCAACAAGTTCCTCGCCATCGGCCTGTTCGATCCCTACTCCGACATCCGCCTGCGTATTCTGCAAACCCGCCAGCCGGTGATCGTAGACCGCGACTTCTTCATGCAGAGACTGCGTGCGGCGGCGGCATTGCGCCAAGGGCTGACAGTGGAAGGAACGACGGGATACCGTCTCGTCAACGGCGAAAACGACGCCTTGCCGGGGCTGGTGGTGGACCGTTACGCGGAAACGCAGATTGTGAAGGTGTACACCTCCGCATGGTTGCCGCACCTGCCGATCCTCGTTGCGTTGTTGACGGAAGAGTTCGGCGCGGAGCGGTTGATCCTGCGTCTCAGCCGCCACGTGCAGAAAGTCGATGCGGGCGGGTATACCGACGGACAGGTGCTGGCGGGCACGCCGTTGACGGGCCCGGTCGAGTTTTTGGAAAACGGGTTGCGTTTCACAGCCGATGTGGTGGCGGGACAGAAGACGGGGTTCTTTCTCGATCAGCGCGACAACCGGCAGGAAGTGCGCCGCCGTGCCGAAGGCAAAACGGTGCTCAACGTGTTCAGCTACAGCGGAGGGTTTTCAGTGTATGCGCTGGCGGGAAAATGCGAATCGGTTACGGAATTGGAAATCAGCCGTCCGGCACTCGAAGCGGCCCGCGCCAACGCGGTGTTGAATTTCGGTGAAGAAGTGGTGGCTTCCGGGCGGTTTTCGCAATTGCAGGGAGACGCGTTTGAGGTGTTGGAACGCCTGCACGCGGAGGGCAGAACATTCGACCTGGTGATTCTCGATCCGCCGGCGTTCGCCAAAAGCAAAAAGGACAAGCCCAACGCGCTCCGCGCCTATCAACGGCTGGCGCAGGCGGGGGCGCGGGTGACTTCAAAACGCGGAACTCTGTTTGCGGCGTCGTGTTCCGCCCCGGTGGGAGCGGAGGAATTTTACCGCGCGGTGGCGCAGGGGCTGAAATCCGCGGGCCGCACGCCCAGAAACGAGCTCAAAACCGGTCATGCGCTGGACCACCCGGTGAGCTTCCGGGAGGGGGCGTACCTCAAGGGCGTGTTTCTGGAATTTTCCGGTTAAGTCAATTGATATAAGGAGTTAGGCTGGCGAAAGGGCGCGGGGAAGGGGGCGCGAGAGGGCTGGGAGTTCAAACGAAGGGAAAATTTTGGGCGCTGAAACAATACCAGTTGCAAATGAATGCTTTGAGATTTCCCTGGATACAACCTTCGAACTTGTAAAAGAGAAACAATCCCAAATCAATACCAAGTAAGCGGGAGCAACCTCACATCTTTTTCCGTTTCGTAGCTTTCCTCTTGGTCGCTTTCTTTTTGGTTGCCTTCTTCTTGGTGGCTTTCTTCTTAGTAGCTTTTTTCTTGGTAGCCTTTTTCTTCGTGGCTTTTTTCTTTGTTGCTTTCTTCCGTGTTACTTTCTTTTTGGTCTTCGCCTTGGCTTTAGTTTTTGCCTTAGCCTTGGTCTTGGTTTTTGCTTTGGATTTCTTCTTGGTTGCCATCAAGAACTCCTTTCGTTTAAAAATATCTGGTATGTCTCAGCGCCCAAATATTTTAATGTATTTTATTCCATACACTTACTTTGTCAAGAAAATATTGTTAAAAAATGAGGCACTTGCGTTGGGAAGGGAGGGTGGTCGTGCCCTTGCCGTCGTGTTCCAAGCCGAACGCGTTTTTTTCAATTCAACTCATGCGTCCGGGAAATATGCATAAAATGGCCTTGAAACAGGGTATGATGTTTTTTGGTTACGTTTTGTGTTTCAGGTAACGCAAGTTGCGCTGGCTGAACCCGAACCGGAAAAACAGGAAAAAATTTTTATGAGCGTTCGTATTCCAATTCACTCGATACCCGGTTTGGACGCGTGTTCGCGGCTGGTGCACGGCATCAGTCCGCGTTGCGCGGACCATGAAGATGGGAGCGTCGAACCGTTGCGCCTGGGAAGGGAGGATATGGAGAACGCGTCGGCGGAACACCGCCGGTGGTTTTTGCAATCGTTGGGCATCGAACACGACCGCCTGTTCCTGGCGAAGCAGGTGCACAGCGACCGCGTGGTGGTGATCGACCGCGATTCGATGACGCCCGCACAGGTGGGCCAGCAGGAAGCGGATGCGCTGGTGACCAACCTGCGAAACATTCCCCTTGGCGTGATGACCGCCGACTGCGTTCCTATCATCCTCTACGACGAGAAGGCGCATGCGGTGGGCGTGGTGCACGCCGGGCGGCGCGGCACCCAGCAGGGCATCCTGAGCCGCACCCTCGATGCGATGAAGGTGATCTACGGAAGCCGCCCGGAACGGATGGTGCTGGGGTTCGGCCCATCCATCGGCCCCTGTTGTTATGAAGTGGATGACGATTGCATCGCCCCGTTTCAGAACCGTGGCGGCGGATGGCGGGCGTTCAGCACTCCGGGCAAACCAGGCAAGTTCATGCTGGATCTGTGGATGGCCAACCGCATGGAAGCGGAACGGGCGGGCATCGGCCCGGACCGCATTCACCTGCATGGAGAATGCACCGCGTGCCGCACCGACCGCTGGTTCTCCTACCGTAAAGAAGGGCAGACCGGTCGCATGATCACCCTCGCCATGCTGAAAGACTGAATAACCGCATTGCCCGTCCGGATTGTGCGCGTGTTCGTGCTACAATAATTTCCATCACGATGATCCGGTTTTGAATTAAAAAACGGCGCCGATGGACGTGGAACCAACCGATCGACGCCGGATCCCATAATCAGCAAACGCAACCATGCCGTCCGAAAACAATCCCGTGTCCCAGACTCCCGCACCCAAACTGCCGTTTCCCCTTGAGTGGATTAAAACCCAGCCGCAGAAGGTCGAAGAATTGCTCAACAAACTGTCGGTGTCGGACCAGGCCCGCTGTGTTCTGCAATTGCACGGCGTGCAACAGCAGGATCTCATCATGCTGTCGAAGCAGGCCATGTCCGTGGTGCGCGCCCTGCCGGATGAGGAGCTGTACCAGACGGTGAAGGAGATCGGCCAGGAAGACGCACTGCCGCTCATCGCCGTGTGTTCGCAGAAACAGCTTCAGTTCATGTTCGACATGGAATGGTGGCAGGCGGACAAGTTTTCCCCCCAGCGCGCCGTCGAGTGGCTGGCGCTGGTCACCGAGGCCAACGACCAGCAACTCCTGCATTGGTTCCACACCGAGGACTTCGACCAGAAGGTGATGGTCCTGCAGGCACTCATCAAGGTGTACAAGCGGGACGAGATGACGGACCAGTATGAGAACGTGGAGAACCTGCCGCACTACACGCCGGACGGGGTGTACGACATTTACTTCAAGGACGCCGAAGCGGAAAAACCCCTCGCGCGCATTTTCAAAATGCTCTACAGCGAAAACCAGAAGCTGTTTCATTCGCTGATGGAGGGGGTCATCTGGTACGGCGTGACGCCGACGGTGGAGACGTCCTACCGCTGGTACCTGTCGCGCAACGAGGACAGGGGCGTGCTTTCGTTCGAGGAAGCGTTCCAGGTGTACAGCCTGCTCGACGCGCAGATGCTCAAGGAGTCCTTGCCGTCCGCCGATGATTTCCGCACCGAGGACATCCGCCACACCCTGGCGCCGGCGTTTCCGTTGGAAGACCTCGATCCGGGTACGTTCTTCGGCCAATGCCTGGCGTTTGTGAAATCCGCCGAACGCTTCCATGCCATCAGTTGGGAGTTGGCGTGGCTGTTTCATAAAGTGATGGTGGCGGACCGGCGCGATTTCGCCGACATCCACCAGCGCCACGAGGCGATGCGCAAACTGCTGGGCTACATCAACATCGGCCTGGAACTCGGCGCGGGGAGCGATATCAAAAAAGGCGAGACCCTGCTCACCAAAACCTACATGCAGTCGCTGTTCCAGGTGGGCTACGCGGCGCTCATGCGGCTCAAGTGGGAAGGCGAGAAACTGCTCAAGGAAAACGGGCGGCTGGTCGAATACACCCTGCCTTCGGGTCTGGTCGATCATTTCGCCGCAGTGGTGGACCGCTTTCCAAAAATCGGCGTGCTGGTGCAGGGGGGTGATGAGATTGCGGAGACCAATGTGGAATGGACCGATCCGCGTTCGCTCGAAGACCTCGCCCTGATGGAAGGCTTTCTGATCAAGACGCGGTTTTATGTGCGGCTGGCCAAGCAGGGGTTTGAACTCGATGAAAAACGCGTCGAGGCGCTTCAGGGCCAATGCACGCACCCCGCGTCCATCGACGACATCAACATCGTGGTGCTGACCACCACGGCGCTGGCGCAGTCCACGCTGTTCGGTCACCTGGCGTGCGATCCCCTGCCGGAGGTGGCGGCGAAAACGTTTTTGCAGAGCGTGTTCGTCCACAACATCCACCCCGACGATCCGCATACGGTGGACGAAGACAAGGTGGTGGCCTTCCGCGATGCGCTTTTGGGCACGTCGCTGGCGTGGAGCGAGGAGGACCGTGCGTCCCTCGAGCAACTGCTGCAGGATGTCGTCGCCAACCTGGAACATCATTTCGGCAGGCTGAACCTGAAAGAGAAGATCGATTGGAAATACACCCGCGGCCTGCTTTTGCAGTGAAGGCGGTGTGGTTTCAGAAGGTTAGGGAAGCGGCTCCGGATTGGCCGTTTTTTTGATTTTCAAACGTGGAAAAAGAGTGTACCATCGCTCTCCACCCTGAAGCCGGAAGGTCCCCCATTAAGGTCCCTCCGGCGGGTCTTGAGTCACGAGGTTGTTATGGCAGAAGAAAAAGAAAACAAAGACAGCAAAATCATCATCGACACACCGCCGCCCAAACCCCAGAGGATCCTCCCCAAACCTGAGTTTTTGGAAGAGGAAACCGGCCGGCTGGACCCGCGCAAGGAAGATCCGGGCTTGATGGAATCGTATGGCACGTTCCCGGTCTGGATGCTCAAGGGAATCCAGATGCTGACGCCGGATGCGCTGGTGCAGAAAAATCCCACGAAGAAGAAATACAGAGTCTGACCAACCCATGCGAACCATCAAACGGGCGCTGATCAGCGTCTCTGACAAGACGGATGTCGTTGAATTCGCCAAACAGTTGAGCGAGCGCGGCGTGGAAATCCTGTCCACCGGCGGCACCGCGCGGATGCTTGAAGAAAACGGCGTGAAGGTCATCCCGATTTCTGACTACACGGGGTTTCCGGAAATGATGGACGGCCGGATCAAAACCCTGCACCCGAAGGTGCACGGAGCCATCCTGGGGCGCCGTGACAATCCCGAACACATGCAGGCGATGAAGGACCACGGCATCGAGCCCATCGACCTCGTCGTCATCAACCTGTACCCGTTTGAAGCGACCATCGCGCGCGACGACTGCACGCTGGCCGACGCCATCGAGAACATCGACATCGGCGGGCCGACGATGGTGCGTTCCTCCGCGAAGAATTACAAAGACGTCGCCATCGTGGTGAATCCGGACGACTACAAGGTGGTCATCGCCGAGATGGACGCAAACAACGGCGAGGTGACGGAAGCCACGCGCCAGCGGCTGAGCCGCGATGCGTTCGCCCTGACCGCGCGTTACGATGCGGCGATCAACCGTTACCTGTCTCTGCAGATCGAAGGACCCGACAGCTTTCCGCCCACCTACCAGCAGACGTTCCTCAAGGTTCAGGACCTGCGTTACGGCGAAAACCCGCATCAGGCGGCGGCCCTTTACCGCGAATACCAGACGCTGGAAACCGATGTGGTGCAGGCGCGACAGCTGCAGGGCAAAGAGCTGTCGTTCAACAACTTCATCGACATGAACGCGGCGTGGGAATGTGCCATTGAGTTCGAAGACACGGCGGCGGTGGTCATCAAGCACACCAACCCCTGCGGTGTCGCCATCGGTAGCAACCAGTTGGACGTGTTCATCAAGGCGCGGGAAACCGACCCCGTCTCCGCATTCGGCGGAGTGCTCGGATTCAACCAGGTGGTCACGGCGCAAACGGCGGAAGAGATCCTGAAGAACTTCGTCGAAGTGGTCATCGCTCCGGGTTACGAGCCGGAAGCGCTTTCGCTGTTCGCGGCGAAGAAGAACGTGCGCGTGATGGAAATGCCGACGGCGAAAACCAATCCCAACAAACAGCGCGTCGATCTGAAACGCATCGGCGGCGGCCTGCTGGTGCAGAACGCGGACGACATCACGCTCAACCGCACGACGCTCAAGTCAGTGACGAAACTGCAACCGGACGAGGCCACCCTGCGCACGCTGGAATTCGCGTGGATCGTCGCCAAGCACGTCAAATCCAACGCCATCATCTATGCACGCGATACCGAGACCGTCGGCATCGGCGCCGGCCAGATGAGCCGCGTGGACTCTGCCCGCATCGCCATCGACAAGGCCAACAAGCCGGTGGACGGATGCGTGATGGCCTCCGACGCCTTCTTCCCGTTCCGCGACTCCATCGACGCCGCGGCGAAAAGCGGCATCCGCGCCATCATCCAGCCCGGCGGCTCCATCCGCGACAAGGAAGTGATCGAAGCCGCAGACGAACACGGCATCTCCATGGTGTTCACCGGCATCCGCCACTTCCGGCACTGATTCCGGCCACCTCTCTCCATTCTGCGCGTCACAGGTTTTTTCCTGCCCTCTCAACTTTTCCGTAATTCTTCCGTAAAGAATTGAAAAGATTCCCCTAAAACCCGTTTCTCCCGATTTTCCAGCCATGCTCGCCGGGGCCGGTTATTCTGGAGACGGAGAACAAGCCTGCATCGGAGGGCGGTCATGGACTGGACCCGCTTCACATCCGCATTCAAATTCAAACTGCCGAAGATCGAGTTTTCGGTGTTGTTGCTCGAAAAGATCATCATTGGATCCTTTTACGCTTCCGTCGTGTTCATTGTCTGCGGCGTGATGGCCTACTATTACTTCCAACCCTACTTTCAGAGCCTGAAGAACAAAGACGCCTTCCGTTACCAGCAGGCGATGGGAGAGATGAAGGAACTGCATTTCCTGGAAGCGTACCGCCAGTTTTCCGAGTTGGAAGACATCGAGATGAAAAAGCTGTACCTGGAACGTTACGAACGCTGGTACAAACAGTACAAGCGGGACCCGAAGTTCCGCCGGGAACAACGGCGCGAGCGCCAGGAAACGATGGAGAAAGCGCGCGAGGCGCGGCTGGAAGGCCATGCCAATGCGGTCTCCGACATCCACTACACCAACCGCCTGTCCGGTCTGCTTGCCGAACGCCTGCGCTGGGGACAGGCGGGTCCGTGGGAAAAGGGACTCATCCTGCGCGAAAAGTGCGTGCATTACCTGAAGCAGGAGCAGGCGGAACGCGTCCCCACCTCCAAGGGCGAATACCCGTCCAGCCTGTTGGAAACGTTTCAGGACACGCGGTTGGATGGCATGACACCGGAATTGTTCTGCACCGACCTCATCCCGCTGGCGGACAACCCCCACGCCATCACCCGGGCGTTTGAGAAGTTGAAGGAGAAGCTGGATTACTTTCAGTACCTGCAACTGCTGGGAGAGATTGGCATGAAGGAAAGCGAAGTGTTCAGTTTCACGGAACAACTGGAAGGCATGACGGAGGATCTGGCAGGCACCTGAGCCCCGTCAGTGTTGCGTCAACCCCTGCCGGAAGGTTCCGCCGGTTGTTTGGACCCCGTTCCGTTTTGCGGCCGCGATCCCTCTTTTTCCAGGATGGCCGTCATCAGTTGTTTGATCTCGTTGTTGTTCTTGATTTCCGGAAGCTCGCCCTTACCCGTCTCCGTGTACACGATCAACTGGCGCAGGGGACGGATGACCATGTTGTAGGTGTATCCCGCCGCGATCAGCGAAAACAACCCGCCGATCACCGCGATCCAGATCGACTCGGCGCCCAGCCGGTCCGCGGTGCGCACCAGCGATTGTTTCAGCACGCCAAACTGTTCGCCACTCAGGGTGGCCGGGTCGATGCCCGTCAACAGACGTTCGACCTGAGCCATCTGGATGTTCAGGTAAAAAGCCATGTAACCGAGGATGGCGATCACCACCATGTAGCCCGCCATGATGAGGTTGATGATGCTCTTGCGCTCGCCGGGCAGTTCGTCCCGGAAAATTCCAAGTTTCATGGGTATTGAATCCTTATGGTGTGAGGCGGTCTTCCACCGCCGGGTTCCGCACGGAAACGGGCGGGCCGGACCGAAAACGCGTTGAGGATCGGACAATGGGATTTGCTTAAAACCCTAACCTCAAAGACGGGCAGAGGTCAAATTTTTTACCGGTCCGCGGCGCGCCGCCGTGTTTTGCGGGCATGCGCTTCCAGTGCGCGCCGCAGGCGGGCCCAGTCGAAGGCGGAGCCAGGGTCGTACTTGCATTTGACGCCGGGCGTGGCGCCCCCCTGCACGTGGTGGTGTCCGAGGATGCCCTGAAAGGTGGCGAAGTCGGGCAGGCGGTCGAGTGGCGTTCGACCCGTGTCCTTGTCGAACGGAACCTTCAACGCAATGCGCGGAAGCAGTGCGTGCACGCCCAGGCACAATTGAATGAGCGCCCGGTACTGTTCTTCCGTAAAATCCCACATGCGCACCATCCTGCCGTTGACCTTGCGGCTGAAATAACCGCGCTCGCCATAAGCACGGGCAGGGCGGGCGACGAAGCCCGGTGTGCGGAGTGTGTTCCGGTACGCTTCCGGCAACTGCAATTGCCAGTGCTTCCCTTTTTTAACGTACAGGTCTTTCTCCGCGTGGAAGAGATCCGACTCCTCCGCCCTGGCCTGCCAGGAAAGGTTCGCCATCTCCACGTGGATGGCGCGCTCGTTGCCTTTGCGGTCGTCGGCGGGAGCGGTGTTGGTTTTCCAGTACAGGTCGCAGGTCTGGTAAACCGTGCCGTCGAGGTCGAGATAAAAATGACTGCCCATGAATTCGCTTTGCTCCAGCACTTCATGGCAGTGGCGCGAGGTGTAACACACGTCGTAATGCAGGACCAGTTGATGTACCGCCTGGGTGAGTTCCTCGAACGCGCGGCCGGGGTCGGCGATCCGGTACGCGTCGAACGGGCGCGTCGGGGCGTCGTTCAATTCCGGCGGATGGTGATGACACGACGCGCGGCCGCGCGGATGCGGACAGCGGAAACCGCCGGGGTCGTCCCACCGCACCACGGGCGTGCCGATGTCCACGGCCTGGCCGCAGGCGACGATGGTTTGGTTGATGGCGGTGTCGGGCATGATGTGCGATGCAGGAGTTGGGGGACGCCGGTTTTATTGCTTGCGGTCTTCTGCGGGACGCCCCCAGTGCAGTTTCTGGCGCAGAATCTGGTAATAGTTTTTGCCGGGCGCCTGGATGAGGTGCACCGGCGTGGGACCGCGTTGCACTTCCAGCGTTTCCTCGCTGGTCATTTCGTAACCGAGCTGGCCGTCGAGCGTGATCTGCACCGTTTCCTGCGTGGTCAGATTGACTTGGATCACCGCCCGGTCGGGAATGACGATGGGCCGGTTGGTCAGCGTGAACGGGCAGATGGGGCAGAGCAACAAGGCGTTCATGCTGGGGTGGATGATGGGTCCGCCCGCCGACAGCGAGTACGCGGTGGAGCCCGTCGGCGTGGCGATGATCAATCCGTCGGCGCGGTACGACGTCATGTACTGGTCGTTGACGTGCACTTCCAGGTTGACGATGCGCGCGTCACGTTTGTTGATGACCACGTCGTTCAGGGAGGCGTCGGTGCGCAGAACCTTCCCGTTTCGTTTGAGGCGCGTGCGCAACAGCATACGGTCTTCCACCGCCGACTGGCCTTTCAGCACGTTTTCGAGAGTGGAGTACAATTCCGGAAGGGCGACTTCCGTGAGAAAGCCGAGACTGCCCAGGTTGACGGCGAGAATCGGCACTTCGTGGTTTTCCGTCAGGCGCGCGACGCTGAGCAGGGTGCCGTCGCCGCCGAGCACGATGAGCAGATCGCTTTTCGCCGGGATGTCTTCGCTGCTGTCGGGAGAGTCTTCCTGCACGATGGCCGCGGTGTCCTGCGGCATGAAGACCTTATAGTTGCGCTCGCGGAGCCAGTCCACCAGTTCCTGGAGAACTTCCTGACTGATGAGAGGTTTTTGTTTGCAGAAAATGCCGATGGATTTGATGGCGTCCACGAAAATTCCTTTCGGGGGGCCGCGTCTCCTGGAGAACGCGGGCATGCTTCCTTACGGCATCATATAGAACTTTCCCGTTTCGGCGCAAGTTTTCCTTGGGCGTGGGAAACGCATATCTGGTAGGGAGGGAAAACTCAGAGGTTGCCGAAGTCCTGCGGCTTGATGTTGTCCAGCCACTTTTTCCACTGGTCCTTGTCTTCCGGCGAGGCTTTGCTGGTGTCCGGCAGGTCCAGGCTTTTCGCCGCTTCGATGACCTCTTCGTTGACGAAGATGGGGGATTTGGTGCGAAGCGCCAGGGCGATGGCGTCGCTCGGCCTGGAATCGATGTTCAGCGTACTGCCGCCGTGCACCATGGAGATGACGGCATAGAAGGTGTTGTCCTTCAACTCGCTGACGAGGATGTGGTTGATCTCCGCCTTCATGTTGCCGATGAGGTTCTTCATCAGGTCGTGGGTCATCGGGCGCGGCGTGGAGATTTTTTCGATCTCCAGAGCGATGGCGTTCGCCTCGAAAAATCCAACCCAGATCGGCAGGGCGCGGTTGCCCTCCAGATCCTTGAGAATGATGATGGGCATGTTCGTCAAGGGATCGAGTGTGAGCCCATCTACTTTCATTTCAACCATCGAGAACAGCCTCGTCAATCAGTTGGTAAGATGTAAACCGTTTGTCGCAGTCGTTTTGGAGATCACAATTAAATACTAAATCAATCCCCGGTCATTTTCAATCACCGTTTTATCAAGGCAGATGCCCAAAAACCGCCTGTAGGCAGGGAGGAAGGGGGGTCAGGCTTTTGAGGTGTTTTCCTTGATGAAATCCCGGAGTTTGATCTGCACCACTTCGGGGATTTCGATCTTTCCCAGGGTTTCGCGGCACAGGTCCCGGGTGGATTTGTAGGTGTTCAGAAAAGCGATACAAGGGGGGCAGTCCTGAAAGTGCTCCTCCAAAGCGCTCGCTGTCTCCTCGTTCAGCGCCCCTTCCAGGTAGTCGTACAGCAAATCGATGCATTCCTTACAGCAGATCATTTCTTCTTTTCCCCCTGCGCTTGGTATTCTTCAAAATAGTGAGACAGCTTCTTCCGCAAAAAGAGCCGCGCTCGATGGAGTCGCGATTTCACCGCCGCAATGGTCAAATCCAGAATCTCGCTTACCTTCTCGGTGGACAGTCCTTCCACATCCCGCAGAATGAACACCACCTTTTCCTTTTCCGGCAATTGATCGACAGCCTTGCCGATGATCTCCCGCGTTTCGTTGGAGAACAGCAAGGATTCGGTCGAGTCCGACCAGTCCATCAACTTTTCGGTCTGAAACCCCGTTCCGTTGAAAGCAGGCAGGATGTCGTCCAGAGGCACATACTGCTCTTTCTTCTTGTTACGGAGCTTCATGTACGTCGCGTTCAGGGTGATGCGGTAAACCCAACTGGAAAACGCGGATTTGCCCTGAAACGTGTCGATTTTTTTGTATATGCTGAGCAGAACTTCCTGCGTGACGTCCTGTGCGTCCATCTGGTTGCGTGTCATGTTGAAAGCGAGGGCGTAAATTTTGCGTTGATACAACTCAACGATCTTTTCAAACGCCTCGTGACTGCCCGCTTTCAGATCCCGAACCAGCAGATCGTCCTGCTCTTTTTCTTCTTGCGTCGGCATGGGGTGACACCCTTGGGATGTGTGCGTTGGGGGATTCCGTACAGGCTCAGCGACAGCGTCTGGTCCATCCCAAAGGGGGTCTCGCCCTTTGAAATTTAAGATGCTGTGGGAATATAAAACGGTTCAATATTTCCCGCGCCGGAGTCCACTGCAACCCGGATTTCAATTCCTGTCCGGGAACGGATTCGGTCCAAAACCGCCAGCATGGTGTTGATGCGGCATCAAATCTCTAATTCTATCACCATTAACGGGGGAATGGAAACCATGAGGGCCGGGGTGCCGGTCGATTTGCGTGTAAGGATCGGCTGGTTTTGCGACTAAAAAAAGGTTTAAAAACCATCGGTTAGAGCGACACTGTGGTAAAATCACATCTTTTTTTAACTTCATTAAGACTGGTCGGTATGTGTAAGGTTCTCAAGTTCGTGTGGTTGTTTTTGTTCCTGCATTGGGTGGGAGCGCCTTTTTCGGCTTCCGCCGGGACGCCTTATTTTTCCTCGGAGTTTGCTACTCCCAAGGTGGAGACGGTCTCTCCCTTTGCGCAGAGCACTCCTGTCAAATACTTTTCCAAGGTGGTTCTGGGGCAGTCTCCGGAACCGGTTATACCCGGATTCATAGAGCAGTTCGAGCAGGGGCAGACCCTGTGGGGATTCGAGATCGGGTACGGGTTCACCTTCGATTTACCGCCTCCGCCTCCCTCCCTGGGCGACCGCACGGACATGGAGTTTCTTTATTTCTTTCCGAAATGGAAATACAACCTGACCGGCGTGGTGGGGAAAGGGCCTTACCAGGGTGCCCTGTACTGGGTGATCGAGGGAGGATTGGTGGCGAACGTTACCGACCCGGAATTCAAAAGCGTGAAGACCGGCGACGCACCCAACTTCGTGGTGGCGTTCGTGCCGATTCAACTGGAATACAAATTCCTCAATCCCCACCGCCGCTGGGCTCCCTTTATCTTTGGCGGGACGGGGGTTTCCGTCGGCGACTTCCAGCATAGCGCGGACGAGATCAGCACGGCATTCGAGTTTGTGCTGAACGCCGGCGGCGGCATCGAATATTTTTTTGAAAACGGCCGTGCCGTCAGCTTCAACTACCATTTCTGGCACCTGTCCAATTCCGCCATCAAGACACCCAATATTGGTCTCAACTCCCACGTTTTTACCATCGGGTTTGCGTTTTAAGCGAGGAGCCCGTCCCGCAAGCCTTTTCCTGCGGGGCGGGATCGCTTATAATTCTCCCTTCTTGCCGTTGCATGGCAGGGCGCCTGGAGCGCCTGTTTCCCTCAACCTTCGGTGACCATGACCGACCGCCACCCCGGCCACAACCCGGCTTCCGTCCGTTCCCGGGGAAGCTTCATTGACCGCGCGTTCGACGCGCTGGAGGTGCTGGCGTACCGCCATCCGCTTTGGGTGCTCGCGGCATCGCTGATCCTCGCTTGTCTCAGCTTCTGGTACACGGCGCAGAACCTCATGTTCAACACCAGCCGCCAGGATCTCATCTCCCCGTCGCAAAAATTCCACCAGTTGTTCCAGGATTACCGCAAGTCGTTTGAAGATTTTGACGGCATGATCGTGGTGGTGGAGGGCAACCGGCCGGAGCCGATGCGCCGTTTCGCGGAAGCGCTGGTGGCGCGCCTGCAAACGCGGCAGGAACTGTTCTCGGAAATCTATTACAGAATCGACACCGGCTATTTCCAGGACAAGGCACTGTTGTATCTGGAACCGGAGGAAATCCGCGAGCTCGGTGACAAGCTGGAGTCGCATCACGATTTTCTCTCCCGCGTCAACCGTTCACCCGGGCTCAACGCCCTGCTCGAAAGCATCAACCGGGAAATCAGCGCGGGCATGGTGGGATCGCTCATGACCGATTTCCTCGGCGCCGACAGCGGGGAAAAGGATGACACAGCCGACCTCAACATGCTCATCGCCCTGCTCAAACAGATGACCGCGCACTTGAACGACCCGGATGCGGAATACCGCTCGCCGTGGAGTTCGTTTCTGCATGAGGAGGAAAACCCGCTGAAGAAGGACGGCTACCTTGTCAGCGACGACGGCCGCCTGCTGTTCGTGCTCCTCAACCCGGTGGAAACGGAAGGCGATTTTGCCGGATCGAAAAACTCCATCGAGGTCATCCGCAATTTGATCGCGAAAGTGAAGCCGGACTTTCCGCAGGTGCAGGTGGGGCTTACCGGTGGCGAGGTGATCGCCTCGGATGAAATGCACACCACCATGACCGATGCGCAGGAGGCCTCGGAGATCGCGCTGGCGGGCGTCGCCATCCTGTTCATCCTCTGCTACCGAGAAGTGCGGAAACCCATCCTCGCCGTGTTCAGCCTGGTGTTGGGGCTGGCGTGGTCGATGGGCTACACCACCCTTGCGGTCGGCCACCTCAACATCATGTCCGTGGTGTTCACCACCATCCTCATCGGGCTCGGCATCGATTTCGGCATTCATATTCTCGGACGCTACCGCGAGGAGAGGCGGAACGGCCTGGATGCGTTCAACGCCATGCGCGAAACCTTGCATAAGACGGGACGCGGCAACCTTGCCGGTGCCATCACCACGGCGATCGCGTTTGGCGCGATGGCGTTCACCGATTTCATCGGCATCGCGGAACTGGGGGTCATCGCCGCGGGCGGCATCCTGCTCTGCTTCTTTGCCATGGTGCTCACCTTTCCGGCGTGCATCTCGCTGGAGGAACGCTGGCTGAAACCGAAATACATCAAACGCCGTTACGTGGACCTGCGCGAGAATCTTCTGGAACGCTTTTATTCGCATTACTACCTCATCATCTTCGGGTCGCTTGCGGCGCTTCTGGTTTCGGCGTGGGCGTCGCAGTCCCTGCGGTTCGATTACAACCTGCTCCACATGCAGGCGGAGGGCATTGAGGCGGTGCGGTATGAAATGAAAATCCTCAGACACGCCCAGCGCGCCTCGTGGAACGCGGCGATCATCTCCGAAACCCGCGAGGAAGCGCGGGCCAAGTACGAACGGCTGAAAACCATGACCAGCGTCGGCAAGGTCGAAAGCCTGTTCGAGGCGGTGCCTGGGGAACAGGAAAAGAAAATGGAACTCATCGCCGACTACGCGCCGGAAATCGATTCTTACCGCGTGGCAGTCACGGACGAGCCGTTTTCGCTCGACCGGCTTTCGGCGACGATGAAGAAGATCCGGTTCAAACTACGCAAGAAGGAAAAGAGCGGGACGACGGATGAAGTCGCGGAGGCGTCGGAGTGGGTGGCGCGGTTTCAAAAGGATCTCGAGAACACCGACGCAACGACGGCGACCGAACGCCTCTCGGCGTTTTCAAAAACGCTGTTCGAGGATTACCGCGGACGCATCGCCGATCTCAAGGCCGCGGCGCATCCCTCCGAGGTGAAGATCGACGACCTGCCGCGCGACCTCAAGCTCCGCTTCATCAGTGATGACGGGCGCTACCTGACGCTGGTGTATCCGTCGATCAACATCTGGGAGCGCGAGGAGATGGAAACGTTTCTCGACGAGATGCGGCGCATCGATCCCAACGTCACCGGCAACGCGGTGCACATGTATGAATCGAGCCGGTTGATGATCGACGGCTACGTAAGGGGTGGGATCTACGCGCTGGTGGCGATCTTCCTCTACCTACTTTTCTCCCTGCGCAACCTCAACACCACATTGCTTGTTTTGGTGCCGACGCTCGCCGGCGCGGTGCTGACCCTGGGGCTGATGGTGCTCTACAACGTCAACTTCAACATGGCCAACCTCGTCATCCTGCCGCTCATCCTCGGCATCGGCGTGGTGGACGGCGTGCACATCGTGCACCGTTACCGGGAGACGCCGGATCAGGGCGGCAACGTCATCTCCAAAAGCACCGGCATGTCCGTGATGCTGACGTCCTTGACCACCATCATCGGTTTCGGCAGTCTCATGGTGGCGGAACATCAGGGCGTGTACAGCGTCGGCCAGGTGCTGAGCCTCGGCGTCGGCAGTTGCCTGATCACGTCGATCACGCTCCTGCCCGCGCTCATGAAACTCTTCCACGCCCACGGCTGGCGGATTTGATTCAAAGAAAACAGAAGGGGAGGGGAGACGTCAGCGCGGGCTGGCGGCGATGTTGCCGCCGTCGACGGTGACGATGCTGCCGGTGGTCTTCTCCGCGAGGGCGAGGTCGAGGAATGCCTGGGCGACGTCGCGTCCAGTCACCTCGCGCTTGAGCAGGTTGTCCTGGAAGTATTCGTCGGCACTCAAACCCCGCGCGGCGGCGCGTTCCTTCACGAATTCCGGCGGGAAGATGCCGGTGCGGATGCGGTCGGCGTTGATCGCGTTGGAGCGGATGCCGTCGGCGCCGTAATCGAGGGCGTATTGCTTGGTGAGCGCCACCACGCCTGCCTTGGGCAGGGCGTAGGGTCCGAAATTTTTTCCCGGATTGAACGCCGCCTTCGACGCGTTGAACAACAGCACGCCGCCGGTGCGCTGCGTCTTGAACAGGCGCACCGCCTGCGATGCCAGCGACTGGTGGGCGAAGAAATTGAGTTCGAAACTCTGCCGGAGCGTCGCGCTGTCCACCTCGCCGATGGGGCCTTGCACGGCGTTGCCGGCGTTGGAGATCAGGATATCCAGCCCGCCGAAATGTTGCACCACCTGCTCGAACGATTCGCGCACGGCTTTTTCATCGGTCACATCCACCACCCGCGCCAGCAGGTTCGCCTTCGTTGCTTTTTTGATGGCGTCGGCGGCTTCCGCCAGTTGGTTGGCGTTGATGTCGGTCATGAACACGTTCGCACCCTGTTCGGCGAACAACTCTGCCGTGGCGCGGCCGATACCGGAAGCGGCTCCCGTCACATACACCACCTTGCCATTCAGCATAGGCGGCTTGGCCTTGCCCAGCTTGGCCTGCTCCAGCGACCAGTATTCCATGTCGAACAGGTCGAAGTCGGACAGCGGCTGGTAGGTCCCGACGTTGAACGCCTTATGAATGATGTCGATGGTGTGTTCGTAAATGTCGGCTGAGATGCGCGTTTCCTTCGCGGTCTTGCCGATGGTGATGAGCCCCAGCCCCGCCACCAGAATCACGCGCGGCAAGCGGTCGAGTTCTTTTCGCTCGATGCCCTTGGCGTCGCAGTTCTTCTTGAAGTAGGCGTGGTAGGCGTCCTTGTACTTTTGGATCGCTGTCGTGAGTTCGTCCCACAGCTTATCCGCATCGTCCAGGTTTTTCAGGTTCAGCAACAGCGGCTTTTGCTTGGTGCGGATGACGTGGTCCGGCGTGGCGGTGCCGATCTGCGACCAGGTCAGGCATTCCTCGCTGGTGGCGAAGTGGTAAGCCGTCTCGCTCTGCCGGTGGTGCACCAGCCACGGCACGCCCGATTCTTTTTCATAAATGCCGCGCAGGGCGGGGGCGAGGCGGCGGAAAATCTCGTCCGGGCTTTTGGAGCCGATCGATACCGTCTGCGGCGTGAGCTTTTGGGCCGGGTGTTTGGCGATGTACTCTTCCGCCTTCGTCACCGCGTCGACGTGGTAATCGTAACTTTCTTTTGCCGTCTCGGCGAAGGTGAACAGGCCGTGGTTGATGAGCACCAGCCCCTTCACGTTCGGATTCTTTTCGTAGGCTTCCGCCGCCGCCTTGGCCAGGTCGAACCCCGGCATGATGTAATCGACCACGCCCAGCTCGTCACCATAAATCTCCCTGCAGATCTCGACGGAATCCGGCTGGTTGGCGATGACGAGGATGGCGTCGGCGTGGGAATGATCGACGAATTTGTGCGGCAGGAACGCGTGCAGGAGGGTTTCAACCGAGGGGTTCGGCGCCGAGGCGTCGAGCAGGTTGATGCGCTGGTCGTTGACCATCGCCTCGTCGGACAGGCCGTCCAACTGCCGCAGTTTCTGGATGGGGCCCAGCTTCACCCCCGGCAGGCCGGGCGGTTCCAGCGAGTCCAGGTCCCAGCCGCTCCCCTTGACGAACAGCACGTCAATGTCCTCGCCGAAGCGGTCCGGGACGCGCGATTTGACCGAGGTGTTGCCGCCGCCGTGCAGGACCAGTTCCGTGTCCGCACCGATCAGCCGTGAGGTGTACACACGGAGCGCGATGTCCTCATTGACGTTCGACCAGCGCTCGATGGCCGCCTGCGCGTCTTTATCGTTCCAGCGATTCTTCATGGCAAGCAAAATAGCAAATCCGGCCGGGCAAATAAAGTTGCAAAATGAGCAGGCGGAAAATTTATGAAATACAGAGGATTAACCCAAGGGTGCGCCGGCGCAATAAAAGTCAGATGAATTCGGCGGGGTTCTGTGCTACTCTTGCGGCGAATCCAAGGCGGTGGGGCGTTGGTTTTTGCCCTGTTGGACGGTGCCTTCCCGGTTCGCCCGAATCGACTCACAACCCGGACCCGGCTCCCAGGGAGTTTCCCCCAGGGTGCAGTCCCGAACACCCATACATGCTCGCAAAAATCCACGTCACCCTGAAGCAAGGCGTCCTCGATCCGCAGGGCAAGGCGGTGCACCACGCGCTCAACGACCTCGGTTACAACGAGGTGCGCGACGTGCATCTGGGCCGCTATATGGAAATCGAACTCGAAGGCGTCGAGGCGGCGGAGGCCGAGGCGCGCGTGCGCGACATGTGCGAGAAACTGCTGGCCAATACCGTCATCGAGTCCTACCGTTTCACCCTCGAACCTGCGAATTGACCGTCCGGTGATCGAATCATGAAATGCGGCGTCGTCACATTTCCCGGGTCCAACTGTGACCGCGACTGTTTCCACATTCTGAAAAACGTCTATGGCGCGGACACGCGGATGGTCTGGCACAAGGACACCTCGCTCGACGGCTTCGACCTCGTTGTCCTGCCCGGCGGGTTTTCGTATGGCGACTACCTGCGCGCCGGATCGATCGCGCGTTTCTCGCCCATCATGAAAGCCGTGGTGGAACATGCCAACAAGGGCGGCCTGTTGTGGGGCATCTGCAACGGTTTCCAGATTCTGGTGGAGTCGGGACTGCTTCCCGGTGCGCTTTTGGACAACCGCACGCAGAAATACATGTGCAGATACGTTTATCTTAAAGTGGAAAATGCGGACACCCCCTTCACCCGCGCCTGCCAGCCGGGCGAGGTGTTGAACATCCCCATCGCCCACGCGCAGGGCAGTTATTACGCCGATGCCGATACGATGAAACGGCTCGAAGACACCGGCCGCATCGTGTTCCGCTACTGCGACGCCCGGGGCAACGTGACCGAAGAGGCCAACCCCAACGGTTCGCTCGCCAACGTGGCGGGCATCGTCAGCGAGGCGGGCAACGTGTTGGGCATGATGCCGCATCCTGAGCGCTGTGCCGATCCGCTATGGGCGCAGATCGACGGACAGAAGCTGTTCGACTCCCTCTTCAATAAAACCGGGGTGCGGGCATGAGTGCGCCGTCGCTCATCACCGCCGAGCAGGCCGCCCAGCACGGGCTGACCCGCGTCGAGTACAACCGCATTTGTGACCTGCTGGGGCGCAAGCCGAACCTCGTCGAGCTCGGCATCTTTTCCGCCATGTGGAGCGAGCATTGCAGTTACAAAAGCTCCAAGCCGCATCTGAAAACCCTGCCCACCGAAGGCCCGCGCGTCCTGCAAGGACCGGGCGAGAACGCGGGGGTGGTGGACATCGGCGACGGGCTGGCGGCAGTGTTCAAGATTGAAAGCCACAACCACCCGTCGTTCATCGAGCCGTACCAGGGCGCGGCGACGGGCGTTGGCGGCATCCTGCGCGACATCTTCACCATGGGCGCACGTCCCATCGCACTCCTCGACTCACTGCGCTTCGGCAACCCCGACAACCCGAAAATGCGCTACCTGTTCCACGGCGTGGTCAAGGGCATCGCCGGGTACGGCAACTGCATCGGCGTGCCCACCGTGGGCGGCGACATTTATTTCGACGATTGCTACGACGGCAACATCCTGGTCAACGTGTTCTGCCTGGGACTGGCGCGGGCCGACAAGATTTTCCTGGGCAACGCTTCCGGCGTCGGCAACGCCATTTTGTATGTCGGATCGAAAACCGGACGCGACGGCATCCACGGCGCGGTGATGTCGTCGGCGGAGTTCGACGACTCGACGGAAGAAAAACGCCCGACGGTGCAGGTGGGCGATCCGTTCATGGAAAAACTCCTGCTCGAAGCGTGTCTCGAAATCATGCAGAAGGACTGGGTGGTGGGCGTGCAGGATATGGGCGCGGCCGGGCTCACGTCGTCTTCGTTCGAGATGGCCGAGCGCGCCGACAGCGGCGTGGAGCTGGACCTCGACGCGGTGCCGATGCGCGAGGAAGGCATGAACGCCTACGAGATCATGCTGTCCGAGTCGCAGGAGCGCATGGTGTTCGTCATCAAAAGCGGCCATGAACAGGAAGCGCTGGAGATTTTCCGCAAATGGGATCTCGATGCCGCCGTCATCGGGCGCGTCACCGACGACCGCCACATGCGCATCCGCTTCGGCGGCGAGGTGGTGGTGGATTTGCCCATCGAGGTGGTGGTGCACGGCGCCACGGAAACGCACCGCCCCACCCGCAAACCCAAATACCTGGACACCGTCCAGCACCTGAACCTGAACGAGATCGAGGTGATCGATTCCGGCGGCGACGCGCTGAAAAAACTGCTGGCCAGCCCGACCATTGCCAGGAAGGAAATCGTGTTCGACCAGTACGACCACATGGTGGGTTTGAACACGCTGGTTTTGCCGGGGTCGGATGCCGCCGTTTTGCGCGTGCCGGATTCGGACAAGGCGCTGGCCATCTCTGTGGACTGCAACAGCCGTTACTGTTACCTTGACCCCTTCCAGGGCGCGCAGATCGCCGTGGCGGAGTGTTGCCGCAACCTGGCCTGCTCCGGCGCGGAGCCCATCGGCGTCACCAACTGCCTCAACTTCGGCAACCCGGAGAACCCGGAGATCATGTGGCAGTTTCAGCAGGCGGTGCAGGGGCTGGGTGATTTCTGCCGCTTTTTCAACATTCCTGTGGTCAGTGGGAATGTCAGTCTCTATAATGAAACTAAAGGCGAAGCGATATTTCCCACACCCACCGTGGCGGTGGTGGGTCTGCTGGAGGACCGGTCCCGGCACATGACCCAATGGTTCAAAAAGCCGGGACACAAGATCGCCCTGTTGGGCCTGACGTTGGAAGAGTTGGGCGGCAGTGAATTCCTGAAGCAGATCTTCAACCGGTGCCAGGGCAAACCACCTGCACTGAATCCCAAGGAAGAAATGGACGTCCAGCAGGTGTGCCGCGACTGGATTGCAAACGGCCTGATCGCCTCGGCGCACGACTGCTCCGAGGGCGGGTTGGCGGTGGCATTGGCGGAATCGTGTTTCTCCGGACCGGAACGGCTGGGCGCGGTGGTGGAAATGGAATCCTCATTGCGGCCGGACGCGCTGGCGTTTGGGGAATCGCAATCGCGCATCGTGGTCTCCTTTGAGCAGTCGCAGGAGAATCGCCTCCGAGCCGACGCCGAAAAGGCGGGTGTTGCGTTTCAAACGCTGGGCACCGTCGGTGGGTCGGCGTTCCGGTTCAACATCAACGGCGAAGCGTATATCCATGAAGATGTGGAAGCGCTCGCGGATATCTGGAAACATTCTTTGAGCGGTTATGCCAGTCGAGTTTCCCGCTAACGATAAATTTCATGAGGAATGCGGCGTGGTGGCCGTGTACGGTCACCCCGAAGCGGCGAACCTCGTTTACCTCGGCCTCTACGCGCTTCAACACCGGGGGCAGGAGAGTGCGGGCATCGCCACCAGCGACCGCGGCAAGATGTACGTCGAACTGGGCATGGGCCTGGTGGCGGACATTTTCACCTCGCAACGCATCAGGAAGCTGCCCGGCAATATCGCCGTCGGTCACAACCGCTATTCCACCGCGGGCGTGAGCCAGATCGTCAACGCCCAGCCCTGCGTCATCAACTACGCCAAAGGCTCGCTGGCGCTTGCCCACAATGGCAACCTGGTGAATGCCGACCAGATCCGGGAAGCGCTGGTTGAAGAAGGCGCGATCTTCCAGTCCACCAACGACAGCGAGGTGATCGTCCACCTCATCGCCCACAGCCATCAGGACACCTTCGTCAACCGCGTGGTCGAGGCGCTGGCGGCGGTGCAGGGGGCGTATTCGCTGGCGCTCATGACCGAACACGAAATCGTGGTGGCACGCGACCCGCACGGGTTCCGTCCGCTGTGCCTCGGCAGGCTCGATGGCGCATACGTGGTGGCGTCGGAGTCCTGCGTGATGGACCTCATCGAGGCCGAGTACCTGCGCGAAGTGGAGCCGGGGGAAGTCATCCTCATCAATGAAGACGGACTGCAGTCGTTCTTTCCGTTTCACCGGCAGGAGACGCGGCGTTGCATCTTTGAACACATCTATTTTGCGCGGCCGGACAGCCTGATTTTCGGCGAGTACACCTACTCGGTGCGCAAGCGCATGGGCAAGGCGCTGGCGCTCCAGTCACCGGTGGACGCGGATATCATTGTGCCGGTGCCCGACTCCGGCAATCTGTCGGCGCTTGGTTACTCGGAGGAATCCGGCATCCCGTTTGAGATGGCGCTCATCCGCAACCACTACGTCGGGCGTACGTTCATCGAACCGCAGTCGCCCATCCGCCACTTCGGCGTGAAGGTGAAATTGAATGCGGTCAAGCGCCTCATCGAAGGCAAACGCGTGATCATCATCGATGACTCCATCGTGCGCGGCACCACCAGCAGGAAGATTGTGAAGATGGTACGCGATGCGGGCGCGAAAGAAGTGCACGTGCGCATCAGCTCGCCGCCGACGCTGTTTCCTTGTTTCTACGGCATTGACACGCCCAACCGCGATGAATTGATCGCTTCCCGCCACACTCTGGAAGAAACGCGCAATTTCATCACCGCCGATTCGCTGGAATACCTGCATCTGGAAAACATGCTGGAGGTGATGGGCGAGGACAAGGGCAAATTCTGTGCGGCGTGCTTCGACGGGCAGTACCCGGTGGACATCGACGGCCGCGGCCATCAGCCGGTGCAACTGCAACTGTTCGGGAGTGAAACGCCGGACGTGTGACGCCGGTGGTGTGAGACGTCCCTGACTTGAAGCTTCCGTCAGGGCGCTGTCGGTTCGGTTCCTTCCTTCTTTTTCTTCTCCACGGGCGGCTCGACCACCTCGGCGTTTTCAAGCAGAGCCCCCAGGTCCTTCAGGTCTTCCTTGTAACCCGCAATCGCATTGTCGAGCAGAGCCTGCGAGCGCAGGGTGCGCTGGTAGTATTCCTTGATCTTCAGATAGTCCGAGTGCTTGAGAACAATCGTTCCCGAAGGTGCCTTCGCCTGGACCGTCGCCTCGTCCGTCTCCTCAGGCTGTTCGGTCCCGGGCGGGGTCGGTGCGTCGCTGGTTGCCTCCAGTCCTTTGAAGATTTTTCTCAGCGCCTGGTCGAGCGTCGGTTCCATGGCGATCTGGTCGAGATAGCTCACGATCACGCGTTTCAGCTCCGGAATCTTGCCGCCCTCGGCCTTCAGGTACAGCGGCCGCACGTAGATCAGCGAACCATCGATGGGAATGACCAGCAGGTTGCCCTGGATCACGTTGGACCCGCGCTGATCCCACAATGAAATCTGGCGCGAAATGTTCGCGTCCTGGTTGATGCGCGCTACGATCTGCGACGGACCGTATACCAGTTTTTGTTTCGGAAAGGTGTACACCGCCGTCTTGCCGTAATCGTCTCCGTCACTGCGCGCCACCATCCACGCCGACAGGTTTTCCTTGTTGCGCGGTGTGAAGGGAAGCATGAGGATGTATTCCTCCCTTTCCTTGTCCGGCAGTTTCATGATGGTGTAATAAGGGCGCATCAGCTTACCGTCGATCATCGGGATCTGCCACTGGTCTTCCTTGTTGTAGAACACCTGCGGCGTTTCCATGTGATAGGTGCCGTACACGAACGCCTGGATGGCGAACAGGTCCGCCGGATAGCGGATGTGGCGGCGCAGATCGTCCGGCATTTTCTCGAACGGCTGGAACATGGCCGGGAACAGTTTCTGGTAGGTGGCGATGATCGGGTCTTTGGGATCGGTGATGTAAAACGTCATCGTGCCGTCGTAGGCGTCGATGGTGATCTTCACGGAGTTGCGGATGTAGTTGGCGACGCCGCGGATCACTTCCGGGTCGCGGATCGACTGCGAATAGGGAAACTTGTCGCTCGTGGTGTAGGCGTCGTACATCCACACCAGCCGCCCGTCATCGGTGATCACCATGTAGGGATCGCGGTCCAGCCGGAGGAATGGCGCGACCTTCTCCACGCGCTCGGTGATGTTGCGGTACAGCAGAACGCGGCTTTCATTGACGATGTCGTTGGAGAACAGGATCTTCATCGTCTTGAAGCGCGCCGCCAGCAGGACCTTGCGCAAGAAGGAATTGACCGCGATGCCGCCCTTGCCCTCGTAATTCTTGTAAACGTTTTTCTCCCCTTTGGGGTAATCAAACTCCTCGGTGCCGGTGTTCACGAACACGTAGCCTTTTGTCAGCTCCCCGTAATAAATTTCCGGCTGCGTGATCTGCTTGTCGATGGACGACTGCGGTGGGATGTCCTTGATGTGGAGCACGGGCAGGCCTTCCGGCGTCACCTGGTTCACCGGACTCAGCGACACGCCGTAACCGTGGGTGAAGGTGAGGTGTTCGTTGATCCACGTTCGGTTGGGCAGACTGGACGAATCCAGCTCACGCGGTGACAGGAGCGTCTGCTGGTATTTGCCATTGAGCATGTACCGGTCGTTGTCCACGGCGCTGAACTGGTAGTAGGTGCGGATTTCCTGGATCTGCCCCAGCGTGTCCAGAAGGGGTTCCTGATCCCACAGGCGGATGTTCTCGATGGTCAGGTTGTTTTTCTGGATGGTGGCGGCGTCCAGCGAGTTGGCCCCGGCCAGCACGTTTTCCTCGACGTTTTGCAAATTGTAGCCGCGCACCGTGCCGGCGATGGTGTGTTCGATGTAAGGCGTTTCCTTTTCCAGTTCGTTGGGATCGACCACAAATCGCTTGAGCAGGTTGGGATACACGTTGCCGGTGGCGTAGATCACCGTCACCGCCACGGCCCAGATGAAGATGCGGCGCAGGTTTTCACGGTTGATGTTGAGGATGCTGAGCGCCGTGCCCGCGAAGGACAGCGCGATGAGCAGGCTGTAGGCGGGCAGGCGGCCCCAGTCGTCCGCGTAACTGATGCCCGCCACCACCTGCGAGTCGGACTGGATCAGCAGTCCGTAACGGCGCAGATAAATGTCGAAAGCCAGGTTGAGAAACGCAAACGCCGCCAGCCAGGACAAAGTGCGCCGCGCTTCGGGAAGCGTGGCGAATCCTTTCGGCGACAGAAAAATGTACTGCTTGAAAAAGTAAATGAGCGAGACGCCGAAACCGATCAACGCCAGTCCCGCCCACAACCAGCCTTTCAGCATTTCCAGAAACGGCAGAACGAAAATGTAAAAGGAATAATCTTTGTTGAAAATGGGATCGGCTTCGCCGAAGCGGACGTGGTTGAGAAACTTCAACGACACATCCCAGCGCTCCGCCGCAATGAGGCCAATGAACACGCTGAAGATCAGGGGGAGGAGCAGGACCAGCGGCTTCAGGTTGTCGGCGACCATCTCCAGAAACGGCATGTCGCGCCGGGTCTGGTCGGCCAGGATCACCGGCAGGTGCGAGGTTTTCTGGTACACACGGCGCAGGATGCCGAACGTCACCGCCAGAAACAGTCCGCCGAACAGGAAACCGAAGCCGAACTGCGAGCCGAGGATGGTCCAGATGACGGACAACAGGCCGTATTTTTCGAACCAGACGAGATCAATATAAAATGAGACCAGTTTCTCGGTGAACAGGAGGAGAAACAGGACCACCGCGACGAGGGTCACGAACCATTTGCGGGACATTTTCATAAGCGTATTTCGTTATCCGTTTATTTCCATTTGATGGAGCAACCCATGGAGGGAATCTGCTCCTCCAGCATGGGCTGGCCATCGAGGATGGCGTTGATGGCGTCTTCCAGGTCGCGGCGCGTAACTTTTTCGGGATGCTCCCAGTTGTCGTCGATGCGTCCGCGGTACAAAAGTTTCCGCTCCGGGCCGAACACATAGATGTCCGGCGTGCACACGGCATCGTATGCTTTCGCGATCTCCTGCGTTTCGTCGAACAGGTACGGGAACGGAATGCCTTTTTCCTTCGCGACCTTCTTCATGCTCTCCATGGAGTCGTCCGGGTACTTCACCGCGTCGTTGGCGTTGATGCCGACGAGCTGCACACTCCGGTCGGCGAATTTGTTTTGCAGGTCGATCAGCCGTTGCAGAACCGCCTTCACGTATGGGCAGTGGTTGCACATGAAAATGATCACCAGCACTTCCGTATCCTGGAAGCTGTCCAGCGAATAGACTTTGCCGTCGGTACCGGGCAGGGAAAAAGCCGGAGCCCGGGTTCCCAGTGGAACCATTGTGGAATGAGTCAATGCCATGATGCGTTCCTTGTGACGGGTGGTGTGCCGGTGTGAATGCGAGCCGGACGCCCGTTGGGGCGTGGCAATCTGGAATGAACCCATGCTAGCACGCGGCCCGGGGGGACTCAACCGGAAATGGAAATACGAAACAGGCCGAAAAAGGTGGGATCAGCTTTTGCAGGTCATGCCGGAGATTCGGCAGGTGTAGCAGGCGGGATGGCTTAAGGGAAACGGACGCAGGGTTTCTTCCAGCGTGTCGCCCATTTTGGCGGAGGGTTCTTCGACGAGGATGGGGCATACGTAAACGCCCTGCGCCGTCGCCATGCGCGAGGACGCGCATTGCAGGCTGGTGATGGGGTAGTTCTCGAAACATTTTTCGGTGACGCGTTCGTTTTCGTGATAACCGCGTTCCGTGCGCGCCAGCTCGCCCATCAGGAAACCGGGCAGAAACTTAACGTGTGGATCGGGCACGTGGTGCTCTTTCATGAAGGCGAGCGCCTTTTTTTCCCAGATGGCGTCTTCCTCGTCGTCCCAGCTTCGGACCATCGTCAGGTGTGTCGAGAATCCCGCTTTGGAAAGATTCGCGATGCCCTGGAGCGCGAGACGGAAACAGTTTTCTCCGCGGACGGCGTCGTTTTCCTTTTCGTCCAGACTGTCGAGGCTCACGCGAAAATGCATTTCGTGCGCGGCGTGGTTGCGGATTTCCACCAGCCGTTCGACGCGTTTCGGCGTCAATAGCAGGCCGTTGGTCAGGATGGTGCACGGCCCGTACTCGAGGATCGCTGACAGGATTTCGAAGATCTCCGGGTTCAGAAACACCTCGCCGCCGGTGATGTAGTAATCCCGCACGTTGAGTTGTTTGGATTCCTCCAGCCGCTGGCGCGTCTGCTTCAGCGTCATGAACGGGATGGTGTCGTTTTTGGGATGGCAACTGATGAAACAGTGCGTGCAGGCAAGGTTGCATAACGTGCCGCCGATCTGGAGCCACAGGGTTTCGAGCCCCGTCATCGGCACTTCCGGGACCTTTTCGATCACCGGCGCCTGTTCCGGGATGGGGACTTTCGGTGCGAGTTCCATAATGCCATCCTAACAGAAACGAAATTTTGGGATCAACCTCATTAGGGCCGTGTTCACGGCATATGGGGTGAGTCGAAGCGGTAGGAAAAACCTTACAAAGGCTTACAGACCGGCGGACTCGTACGAGTCGCTGATGTTTTTGACGCGCAGTTTGCGGCGGAGTGCGGCGAAGCCTTCCAGCGCGGTGCGGCCGAGGCGCGATTTGTACACGGGGCGGAGCGCCAGCCGGGCGGTTTCCGGCGGTTCCATGAAAAACGGCGCGTCGAGCGGCGTCACCATTCTGCCGGACGGGTACAGCCACTTGAGGTTGAGCTTCTGCCGTTGCGCATTCTTTGCAAGATGTTCCACCAGCGTGTGGATGCGTTCGAACTCCGCCTGGTCGCGCACGCCGTCTTCCGGCAGTTTGAGCAGAGGGATCACGCCCATTTTGGTCAGGTGGGTGAGTTGATCGCGCACCGCCGACAGGTCGCCATGACCGAAGCCGACCTCGATGAACACCGAGCCCGGCGTGAACACGCCCGTCGAGTATTCCAGCGCGCGTTGTTCTTTTTCGCGCGATTGACTGCCGCCGGTGAACGCGAACACCATGATGTCCACTCCGGCGGCGTACATGTGGTCGATGGTTGCCAGGTCGTCCGGCAGAAACCCGCGCAGGGCGACGAAGGTGCGGAAGTTTTTCTTGATGCTTTTCATCACCGGCGTCATGGCGTGCAGACAACGGTCTTCCTTCTCGCAGAACTCCAGGTTCAACTGCACGAGGTCGGCCACGCCTTCCTCGAACGCCGAGCGGATGAGGGCGATGATGTCGCGCTCCGGCATGTTCAGCTTTTCGGTTTGCGGGTCGGCGCGCAGGAACAGGTTCAGGCAGTAGCCGTCCATTTGAATGTTCGCCGCCACCGGTTTTTTTGCCGGGTCGGCCACCTGCAGAAACTGCGGCGGCGGGATGAGACGCACGCCGGCTTCGTTCGGCCCGTGGCTGAGCACGAAGCGGTCCTTCTCGATATGAAGTGTCGGGCTGTCCGCCCCTTCCGCCTGCACCGCCGCGCGCACGAAGAAATCCTCCGACAACAGGAACGCCAGCTCGTCGCGGCCGCGGTCTTTGTACATCGAGGCGGCGACGAGTTCGTCCTTGCGCACCGCTTCGGGCAGAACGACGCCGCGCCCCATCAAATCGAGTTTCAGTTTTCCAAGCGTGTTCATGATGCTCCCAGCCGGTCGAGCAGTTTCTGGTGGATGCCGTCGAAACCGCCCGACGACATCACCAGCACCACGTCGTTCGACGTGTGGTGTTGTGCGATATGGTCCACGATACCTGCCACCGTTTCAATATGCCAGGCCTCTTTACCGCGTGCTTTCAGGGCCTCGGCAACGGCGGCGGGGTTCAGGCGTTCCTCATTTTTTATTTTTTCGGGCGCAGGCACCGCCGCGATCACCGTCCTGTCCGCTTTCAGGAAGCTGTCGGGAAAGCGCGACTGAAACACGTTGCGTTTGGAAGTGGCCGAGCGCGGCTCGAACACCGCCCACAGCGTGCGCCTCGGCCACGCCTCTTTCACCGCCTCGATGGTGAGGTCGATCGCCGTCGGGTGGTGCGCGAAATCGTCGATCACCACCACGCCGTTTGCCTCGCCCACCACCTCCTGCCGCCGCTTGATGCCTTTGAAGAAGGGCAGGGCGGAGGCGATCTCTTCCACCGAAATGCCGGAGTTGTGCGCCACCGCCACCACCGCCGCGCCGTTCAGCACGTTGTGCCGGCCGATCATCGGCAGGGAGAAACGCGCGACGTAGCGCCCCCGGTGGTGCAGGTCGAATTCGCTGATGCCGTCATTGCATTGGAACGAGGCGATGTGCCAGTCCGCGTCCTTGCAGAAGCCATAGGTCTCCACCCGGCACCGCGCGCCCTTCAGCACGTCCGGGATGTTGCCGTCGGAACATTCCACCAGAAGGAAGCCCTCCGGGTCAACGGTTTCCACGAAACGGCGGAAGGCGTCCTTGATGTGGTCGAGGTCGCGGTAGATGTCCGCGTGGTCGAACTCGATGCCGGTCAATATTGCGCCGTGCGGGCGGTAGTGCAGGAACTTCGGTCCCTTGTCGAAGAACGCCGTGTCGTATTCGTCGCCTTCGGTGATGAAGAAGCCGCCCTCCGGCACCTGGTGATTGCTGTCGAAATTCTTGTGCCAGCCGCCGACCATGAAGCCGGGCTTGCGTCCCGCCGCCTCGAACACCCACGCGAGGAGCGCGGTGGTCGTCGTTTTGCCGTGCGTGCCCGTGACCACCAGCGACGTGCGCCCTTCCAGGAAAAACCGCGCCAAGGCCTGCGGGAAGGAGATGTACGGGATGCCCGCCTTCTGCACGGCGAGCACTTCCGCGTTGTCCTTCGAGACCGCGTTGCCTATGACGACGAGGTCGATATCGTTTGTGATGTTGTCCGCCTTGTAGCCGGGGCGGATTTCGATGCCCATCTGTTGCAGGAGCGTGCTCATCGGCGGGTAGATGTTGGCGTCGGAGCCTAAAACGCGGTGGCCCGCTTTTTTGAGCAGGCCCGCGAGCGAAGCCATGCCGGTGCCGCAGACGGCGATGAGGTAGATGGATTGGCGGGCGTCGGATTCGGATTTCATGGAAGCAGAAATTCTAGGCCCAACCCACCGTAAAGTCAAGAACGACTGTATTGGAAGGGGTTTGAATACAAACGGTTAAAGGCTGGAGCCACAGGGGGGAGGTGTGAGCCGCTAGCCGGATGGTGGCAACCCGATTTTCCTATAGCGAAAACAGGACTATAATTTGACAGGCAAATCACCATTCCCCCTTGTAAGGGGGGCCAGGGGGTTCTTCCTATGACTCGCCCTTTCTTGGTTTTGAGAGAGGGCGAATGATGAATAGGTAGGGATATGGAGCACCCTCACCCCGCCCTCTCCCATCAAGGGAGAGGGAGTATTAAAGGTTCCTTCTCCCCTGGTGGGAGAAGGCTAGGATGAGGGGGAATAATGTCTTTTTCCTGTTTGATGGATCAAACCATGAAACTCACCATTGTCTTGGAGCCTCAAGAAGAAGGTGGCTACGCCGTGTATGTTCCCTCCCTCCGTTACCCATGAGATTAAATATGAACCTGCCAAAACTTGAAGTTGATCTGAAAACAGGAAAAGAAAAATTCCATTCAAATGGCAAGATGCTACCTGCTGATCTTTTATCTTTTTGGCAATGGTCGAGTTCCAATTTGGTGGATAACAGAATGCGGGGAGTTCTTGCAGAGTATATTGTTGCGATGGACTTGGATTGCAGGGATAAGGTGAGGGTGGAATGGGAAGCGTATGATTTGATAACTGGCGAAGGAATTAAAATCGAAGTCAAATCCGCGGCGTATTTACAAAGCTGGAATCAAAATAAATTATCTCCCATTAAGTTTGGGATAGGAAAGGCTCATGGGTGGGATTCAACAAAGAATGACACTTCAAAAATTAAAGAGCGGGCTTCGGATTTTTATGTTTTTTGCCTTTTGGCCCATAAGGACAAAACGACTGTGGACCCTTTGAATTTAGAGCAATGGATTTTTTATGTTTTGCCCACCAGAATTTTGAATGAGAAAGTTCCTGATCAAAGGTGGATAGCCCTTAATAGCTTGAAGAAATTAAAACCTAAGATGGCAAGATTTGGAGAAATTGGAAAGATTATCAACGAATGGCCGGAGATGGGTTAGCCATTGTGCGATTGTGCGGTGATGCCCTTCACCCAAACAACTCCTTCATCTCGCTGATGTCGTCGATGAGCCAGTCGGGGTTTAAGGCTTCCATCTCTTCTCTCGTGGCGTGGCCGTAGGTGACGCCGCACACTTTCACTCCCGCAGACCGGGCGGTGGTGACATCCACCTCGCTGTCACCCACCATCAGCACGTCTTCCGGCTTCAATCCCGCCACCTGCATCACGTGACGCAGGCCCATCGGGTCCGGCTTCTTGTTCTCGAACGAATCCCCCCCGACAATGCTCTCGAAACGCTCGCGGCTGTTCAGCGCTTCCAGGATCTTCTCGATGAACCGTGCGGGTTTGTTAGACACTACGGCGAGTTTTTTGTCGGAGTAGTGGTTTATGATGTCGCGGCAGTGGGGAAAGAAATCGGTGTGGTCCATCAGGTGCTGTTCGTAATGTTTCATGAACAGCGAGACGGCGCGTTCGAGATCGCCGTCGCCCGCGCCGTTGAGCGCCTGCGTCATGAGGTGGCGCACGCCGCGGCCGACGTAGCCGAAGATGGTCTCCTGCGGCAGGGGGTCGCGTCCCATTTCCTGCAGGACGAGGTTGACCGAGTGCGCGATGTCGAGTTTGGTGTCAACGAGCGTGCCGTCGAAATCGAACGCGTAAAGTGAAAATGGGGTCATGAGGGAGGGGGCATTCCACCCCGCCAAAAGGCGGGGGGAGGGGGCGTCATTCTTTCTTTTCTTTTTCGATGTTACTGCTGTAGCGGTAGGCTTTGACGCGTTCGCCGCTGTCGAACAGCACAACCAGTTCTTTCGAGCAATCCTTGCCGAACGCGCTGTACCGGTCGTATTGATACGTCCACATCATCAGCCCATTTTGCAGGCCGGTGGAATGAGGTTCACCGAACCAGTCCTGGATCATGGCTTTGGTGGTGACGTTGTTGTGGATGTTTTCAACGTTGGCGGTGTCGAAGTCGCGGCCCACGGTGCCGCAGGCGGTCAGTCCAACCAGCATCACAAGTACAGCTAAAAGAGAAATGCGTCGTCGATCCATCGGGGCCTCCTCAAAATGGGTTGCCAGGCGGCGAAATGCCTGCAATACTTTGTAAACGGTCGCCTCGTATTTGGAGAAAGTCACGAGCAGTGTATCAAATTCCCACGAAAATGTATAATCCCCGCCGCGCGGGTTCCCGCAAGCGAGCAATCCTTCTGTTGTTTCTGGCCTTTATGGGGTTCGGGTGGGGATGCGCCTCGCAACCCGCCGTTGAAAAAAGCGGCCTTGAAGAAAATCACCCTCTGCACGCCTTGATTGAATCGGTTGTCGCGTCCCGGCAAAAAGAAGGAACGCTGACCACGCTTCCGGAAAAAGGTTACCTGCTGAAATCGATGGCGCAGGACGTTTATTTTTTTTCGAACGGCACCGACTGCACGCTGTTTGTCGTGTCGTCGGATGGGGTGGTGCTGATCGATCCACTGTTCGGCTCGGCGGAGCTCATAAAAAAAGCCATGCGTGAGGTGACCACGCTTCCGGTGACGGCGATCGTCTATTCCACCGACAGCCCGCGGCACATCGGCGACGCCGCCCGCTTTGGCACAAAGGCGACGGTCATCGCGCATGAGATCATCGCCGCCCGCCTGAAAAAACACAACCCCGCACAGGTGCCTCTGCCGCACATGAGTTTCGGCACCGATTACAAGCTGACGACGGAATCGATCACGCTGGAATTGCACCATATCGGCGGCGAGGACAACGGCGACACGCTGGTGCTGGTGCCCGACCGCAAGGTGGGGTTGTTGCCGGACCGGGCCATCCCGAACTGGGTGCCGCATCTGGAGAAGGGCGAGCACATTGAGCGCCGGGTGCTGGTTCTCGAGCGGTTGAACCAGATGGACTTCCTCGCCTACGTGCCGGGGCACGGCGACCGGCCCGGTTCGCCGGAGGACCTGAAACGGACGTTGAAATTTTATGAGGACGGTTACCGCGCGTTCCGTTTCGCCGTCCTGCGCGTGTTTGGCGAAGACGCCTGGCTGGGTACGTCGCTTCGCGTCGAGCCGGAGCGGCTCCGCGCAAAGCAGACCATACTGGCGCGCGAATGCTACCGTTTGCTGGCCATGCACTGGGGCGGGCGGTTGAAAGGATTCCACGAACTCGCACCCGCCCACTGCCATGCCTGGGTCGATAAACACATGCCCGAACCCGCCAAACCCGAATCCGGTACCGTACCGGAGGCGGGGGCACAGCCCTGACGGCGCACCCTCGAGCCGCCGCCGGTCATTCCGAATAGATATCCAGAATTTTTTCGATGTCCGTGTGCGAGTGCGCGGGCATACGCGCGCCGAAATGCGTGACCACCTGCGCCGCACAGTAGGAACCGATGATGGCGGACTCCTTGAGGCCGAGCCCCTGGTTGAGGCCGTACAGTGCGCCCGCGGCGTAGAGATCGCCCGCGCCGGTGGTGTCCACCGCCCTCACCGGGAACGCCTCGACGGCAAGAGTGTCGTCGCCGTCCTTGCCGACCCACGAGCCCTCCTTGCCGCGCGTCATGAAGACGGTCCCGGCAAGGTGTTTCAACTTGTCGAACGCTTTTTCATCGTCGTTCAGATCGGCCATGGCCCTGGCTTCGACGTTGTTGCAGAACAGGATGTCGGTTTTCCACCGGATGAAATCGAGCAGGTCTTCCTTGAAGGCGTTGGCGACGAACGCATCGCTTAAGGTGAAGGCGACGGGGATGCGGTTCCTGCGCGCGATGTCGGCCATCTTGATCGCCGCCGCGCGGGTTTCCTCGCCGGTCCACAGGTAGCCTTCGATGTAAACGGTTTTGGCGGACTTGACAATGGTTTCGTCCACGTTATCCGGGTGCAGTTCGCTGGAGATGCCGAGGTGGGTGAGCATGGTGCGTTCGCTGTCCGGCGTGACGAGGATGAGGCAGGTGCCGGTGCCCGTGTCCGCCGCATCCGGGCCCGGAAATCCCACACCGCAGGACTGCATGTCTTCCGTGTAGTGTTTGCCGTAGCGGTCGTCGGCGACGCGTCCGAGGTAATACGTATTCGCGCCGAGCACGCGCATGCCGTGCACTGTGTTGGCGGCCGATCCGCCGGAAGAGATTTTGTGCGCCGCCCCGTCGAACTCCTTCAACAGCTTGTTCTGGTCCTCCAGCGAGGTCAGGGTCATGCCGCCCTTGGTGAACGCGTGCTGTTGGATGAATTCGTCCCTGACGCGCACTTCAATGTCCACCAGCGCGTTGCCGATGCCAACCAGATCGTAGCTCATGTTCCTCCTAACGTTGTTATGGGATGCATTGTATTCCGGGTGAGGGTTTAAAACTACCGCATGCGGCGGCAGAGGTCAACCGGGCGGCGGAAAACGCGTTGTCCGGGCGCGCCGTATTGCGGTGGTGCCAATGAAAGATTGCAATGCCCGCGGGTCCTTTGTAAAATCTGAAGGTCATGCTGAATAAAATGATTAAAATCAATCAATTGTTGGTCATCTTTGCGGCGCTGGCGTGGGCGGCGGTGGCCGTCGCGCAACCTTTGGATGACGATCCCGCGGCAGAGCAGTTGTGGTCGGACGTCAAATCCGTCCTGCAACGCGACTGCAACGGCACGACGCGCATCGGGATGAAAGTCTATTCGCTGGAGCGCAAAACGACCCTGCTTGCCAAAAACAGCACCGTGCTGTTCACGCCTGCTTCGAACATGAAGATGATCACCTCTGCCATGGCGCTCAAGCGCGTCGGGCCGGATTACCGTTTCTTCACGCGGCTGTACACCAACGGCCGGATCGAAGGCGATACGCTGAAAGGCGATCTGTACATCAAAGGCTTCGGCGATCCGTGGCTGGTGACGGAGCAGATGTGGGTGCTGGTGAACGGACTGCGCAACCTGCCGATCACGAAGATCGAGGGCAACCTGATTGCCGACAACCATTTCTTTGAAGACCAGGAACGCGTGGCGACATGGGCGAACTACAGTGGTCCGGAGGCGTACCTCGCGCCGATGGGGGCGTTGTCGTTCAACTTCAACACCGTCACCGTTTACGTGGAACCCGCGCCCAACGCGGGCGAGCCGCCGGTTGTGGTGGTGGACCCGGCGACCGCGTACATCGAGGTGAACAACACGGCGCGCACGGTGGAGAACTGGCGCGATCATGAGCGGTTGATCGTCAACCGTCTTCCGCGCCGCGGGCATGATGAGATCATCGTCACCGGCACGTTGCCCAAAACCATGGCGCGCAAAAAATATTTCCTGAACGTCACCGATCCGCAATGGTACACCCTGCATGTGTTCCGCAAGTATCTTGAGCAGGCGGGTGTGTCGGTGGAAGGCGGCTTGGAACGCGGCCGCGTTCCAGTCGATGCCCGACTGCTGCATGAACACGAGTCGCCGCCTTTGGCCGACATCCTGCGCGGGCTCAACAAGTTCAGCAACAACTTCATCGCCGAGCAGATTTTGCGCACCCTGGCGGCGGATGTGTACGGCGCGCCGGGCACCACGGAAAACGGCGTGAAACTATTGAAGGCCTACATGCATCGCCTGGGGTTCGATGACGACCGCTACAACGTGGTGGACGGATCGGGCCTGTCGCGGCAGAACATGGTCTCGCCGGATCAGATCGTGGCGGTGCTGGAGGACGCGTACCGCGACCTCGCCATCTTTCCGGAGTTCATCGCCGCCCTGGGCGTGATGGGCATCGACGGCAGCGTGATCGATCGCATGAACGGCATCCGCGATGCGCAGAAAATCCGCGCGAAGACGGGGACATTGAACCACGTCAGTGCGTTGTCCGG